>CAVTGB010000046.1:0-11449 GCA_963734125.1 uncultured Alphaproteobacteria bacterium | reverse complement strand
GCCTTTCACATGATGAACCAGAACGCGCGCACCAGCGTCCTGCCGCGGACCCGCCAGCACCAGATCGGCACGCTGATGATGTTCGCGGTGCGCAACATCTTTTCGCGGCCTGAGCGCCTCGCCGCGACGCTGCGCGCTCTCGCCCTGGACGGCTTGGTGCCAGACGCCCTCGCCGACAGTTCCGACCCGCTCGGCTTCCTCGTCCATGAGGGCGGCGCATCAAGCGTCATCGACGCCGCCTACCGCTTTGTCCGCCACGAGCCCGGCGCCGATGTCGTCCTCTTCGGCACCGGCGACCTCGCGCACCTCCGCAGCAACATCGCATCGATCCTGAAGCCGCCGCTCCCCGAAGCCGACCGCGCCCGGATCGCCTCCCTCTTCGGTCATCTCGTCGGGGTCGGGCTCGATGCGCCGCACCTGTCGGCGAGCGGCCGCGTCGCCCGCCGCTAGGCACGCGCCTCGCTGGCCAGCGCCGCCCGCGCGCCGCCGCGCAGCTGCGAGCGGGCGCAGAAATAGAGCCGCACGCCGAGCAACACCGCCACCACACCGAGCCCCATCGCCAATCCCAGCCACAACCCTACCGCACCATACCCAAGCGGAAACGCCAGGAGCCAGCCGCCGGCGAACCCGATCGCCCAATAGCCGATGGCGGCGATCAGCATCGGCACCGCGGTGTCGCGATAGCCGCGCAGCGCGCCCGCGGCGATCACCTGCACGCCGTCAAACACCTGGAAGAGGGCGGCGATCAAAAACAGCCGCACCGCGATCCCGACGAGGCCCCCGTTGGCCGGGTCAGCGAGATCGACGTAGGCGCCCACCAGCATGCGCGGCGCCGTCCAAAACAAGACCGCCATCGTCGCCATGAACAGGGCGCCGAGCGCCACCGCGACAAACCCGGCCCGGCGGGCCGCCGCCGGTGCGCCGAGGCCAAGCTGGAAGGCGACGCGCACCGTCGCCGCCTGGCTGATCCCGAGCGGCACCATGAACGAGAGCCCGGCGACGTTGAAGACCAGCTGGTGGGCGCCAAGCGCATCGGGCCCGAGGAGGCCCATCAGCACGCCGGTCGTCACAAACAACCCGGTCTCCAGCCCAATCAGCGCACTGATCGGCAGGCCGAGCCGCAGGATGCGGGGGATCTCAGCCAGGACCCGGATCGCCAGCCTGACCGGCACCTGCCCCGGCATCGTCGCCATCAAGCCGGCGAAAGACAGCAGCATCAGCCATTGCACGATCGCGGTCGCCGCACCCGAGCCGGCGCTGCCCATCGCCGGCAGGCCCCAATGCCCGAACACCAGCGCCCAGTTGAGGGCCGCGTTGAGCGGGATCGCGGCGAGCGGGATCACCAGCACGATCCGCGTGCGAAACGCCGCGACCAGCAGGAAGCGCAAGACGGCAACGCCGAGAAAGGCCGGCGCACCCCAGCGGATCACCCGCAGAAAGCGCGCCAGCTCGGCGGCGAGCTCCGGCTCATAACCAAGCCCGGCGAGGAGCCCGGGGATGACCGTCAGGATCAGGATGACCGGCACCGCGAGGACCGCGGCGATAATCAGCCCAGCCCCGGCGACCCGTCCCGCGGTCGGGTGGTCTTCGGCGCCGATCGCGTGCGCCGCCAGCGGTGCCACCGCGGTCAGGATGCCCTGGCACAGCATCAGCAGCGACCAATAGATCGCTGCGCCGAGCCCGGCCGCCGCGAGCGGGGTCGCGCCGAGATGCCCGACGATGAGGACGTTGGTGACGCTCATCGACATATGCGCCAGGTTCGCCCCCGCCAAGGGCGCGGCAACAGCAAGCGTCGCGCGGATCTCCGCGGCGACAGGCGACCGGTCGATAGCCATGATCGGCAGACATTATGGGGATTTTGCGCGGATTTCGACCCGCTCCGTCACACTGGCGCAAGCCTGTATCGAAAAACCTGCTGCTAATCCCTGGAGAGTCAGCAAACGGCGCATCGATGCGCCAACCGGCTCCCCCTAAAGCACAGTGGGCTCAACTTCAACCGGTGGCCGCATCAAGAGCCTACCGCTTGCCGGCGAAAATCCCGGAGGCGAGGTAGACCGGACCGGTCGTGGTGTGGAAAGAGAAGTTTCCGCCGGTTTCCGCCGCCATCGGGCCATAGAAGCTGCCATTGACCGAGCCGGCGAAGCCGCCGGCGGCGCCGCTGAAGCTGTAATTGCTTCCGGTCGCGGTGCCGGCGGTGCTGAAACTGTGTCCGTCGAAATTGTTGAGCGCCCACGTGCCGGTGTGCGTGCCGAAATTAAAGGTGCCGGTAAAGCCCCCGGCGGCGACATAACGCGCGCCGGCATTGTCCACCGAACCGATCGCGGCGCCGTTATACGTTCCTGATGCGCTCTGGCTCGCCAGCGTATTGAGATCCCCGGCCGGGGTCGGGGTTCCGGCGGCCCAGAAGTTGATATGCCCGTGGTCGATGCGTGAAAGAGTGTTGTTGCTCGCGTTATCGGTCCGCAGATCGCCGCCCCAATAACCCCACTTCAGGTATGCGCATTGGCAGAACGACGCGCCGCTCGGCAGCAGCGCGGTGGGCAGCGTCGCTGTTGCCGAGCTGACCAGATAGAGCTGGCCCGCGTGTTTCGTGCTGCCGTCGACCTGCAGCGGCTGGCCGTTGATCTGCTGAGGGGCGGCGGTGTTCTCGAAGGCGCCGAAGATATTGTCGTCGACGAAGACGCTTTGTGTCCCTCCGAAATTCATCGAAATCGAGGTGACCCCGCCGGTTGCCGCCGCGTTGAGCGAGTGGTCACTGGTGAAGTTGGCGGTCACCGTATTGGCGAGGCTATCGGTCGCGATCGTGGCTGTCCCGGTCAGCGCATAGGGTGTCGATGTCGCGGTGGTCGTCATCAGTCCGCCGAAAAAGCCGGTCAGCGTATGCGTCGTCCGGCTGGTGCCGACACCGGCGGGCACTGTCGTTTGCGCTGCGGACTGCGAGAAGGTGAAGGCTTCCGTTGATGGGTTCGTGGCGACGAATTCGGTCTCGACGGCCCCGGGCTGGGACGCCGCCGGTCCGGTGGCGACAAGGTTGCTGTCCGACACGGTGTCGTACTTGGTTTGGTCGAGCGTAAAGCCGAGGCTGTTGCTGGTGGCGTTGACGACCCCGCTGACCGGCGAGGTGATCGTCTCCGAATCGCCGCCAGGAGAGATCAATTCGACGCCGCGCACGGCGCCGACGATGATCGGCGCGCCATTGCTCTGGAGCGTCGTCACGACTCCGCCCTCGACGACCGCGGTGGAACTTTGCGAGCTGCCTTGCCCGAGGAAAGCGACCGTCGCGTTCAGCTCGCGCGCGGTGCTCGCGGTGCTGGTGTTGCCGATCGCGGTCGACGCCGGCGCCACCAGGTAGAGGGGCGTCAGCGACGCAGGGATCGGCGCGTCATCATTGGGCGAAAACGGGATGTTGCTCGGCGATGGCGACCCCGCCAGGGAGAAGGCGAAGATCCGCGTCGTACCGGTCGGCGACAGGATGCTGGGCTGCGTCGCACCCGTCGAGCCCTGAGAGGTGGTGCCTTGCAGCGTGTTAATCGTCGGCGGCGGGTTCGGGTTCGGAGTCGGGGTGTTCGAGGTGCCGCCCTGGTTTTCGGCCTGCTGGAGGCTGTCGGAGAAGTCGCCCGAAATCGTCTTGGGGACGCCGCTGTTGACGACCGTGGCGTCGGTCGGGATCACGGTGGCGCCGCCGGTGCTGCCGGATCGCCCGTCGAGCTGCTGGGTGTCCTGCGCCAGCCGCTGGGGTGGCACCCGGTACAAGTCCGAAGCCGCGCCGCCGCGGAGGACGGTAGAGCCCCAGCCGGGTCGCCTAATGATCTGCGGTTCGCCGACAGCGCCGGTGACCTTGAGTTGATTGCCGTAGAGGAACGCGGCTTCGGTCTTGTCGGCATCGAATTTCGTCAGGTACGAACCGCCGCGCACGGCCAAGGTCGCGGTGGCGGTGCGCAGCGTCACCGCATCTTCGTTCTTGCTGAGCTTGCCGCCGACATAGCGCAAGAGGCCCCGGGTCGCGCTCATCGCCAATTTTCCGGTGCCGGCCTTGGGGTCATAGACGAACTGATCGATCGTCAGGTCCGAATTGGGGCCGATCGTCATCGAGGATTCGTCGAGAAACAGGATCTGGGTCTGCCCGGAGGGGCCGGTGGTGATGTGTTCGTTGAAGATGACATCCTGGCTGATCACCAGCCTGCGCGCCGTCGCGCCGGGGGGCGTCCCGGTCGCGTCGGGATTGACCGCGCTGTTGATCCCGATCCGCTCTTCGGCCGCAAGCGCGCTCGCCGCCGCTGCCGTTAGCAACAAACCGGCGACGACGCCGGCACGCAATGGGCCGACACGCCGTGAAAGCTGAGCAAAACCGGGCATAAAACCCCTCCTGATGCGCCGATCAGTGGCGATGCGCGCCCGCCGAAACCGCGCGCGGATCAATCAACGCGTTGAACAATAGCTCCGGATGACCCGCTTGTCATCGGGGAGGGCATCGGCCACGCCGGCGCCGGCGCCGCGAGAGCGCCGCAATCCCTTGGTCAGAAGCGGAATTGCGGGCCGACCAGCACGCTGTTGTTGGTGTAATGGTAGAGCGCCTCGTTGGACGATACGACGTCGCGCTCGAGCTGCATGACGATGGCGGTAGCTTCGCCGACCTGGAAGCTTTGCGTGAGCGCAAACCGCCAGCGTCGGTCAAAGCGATTGCTGGCGACGCCGCAGCATGGGTCGGGCGCGGCGTAGTTGGCCCAGCTGCCGCTCAGGGACAAGGTGGTGTCCCAGGGAAGCCGGAGCAGCCCGGTCGGGTCGTCATAGCGGATGTGATAGGCGGCAGCGCCGGTAAACGTATTGTTTGAATAATACGGGAGCGGCGGGCCGACCAGCTCGGGGAGTGGCGAGGTGTCCTGGTTGAGAAAGTCGAATTCGAGGCTCAGATCGGATTGAGGGACAATGGGAATGGGCTTATTGAACGCGAGCGAGACGATCTTGTCGCTGCCGTCGAAGCCGGTCGACAAGGGTCGATCGGGAGCGTTGGTGAAACTCTTTTGGCGAAATTCAAACGCTGCCTTGAGGTGCGCATCGTCCCACACCTGCGCGGTCGACTCGCCCCCGACGCCACCCGTGGTGAAGTACTGGTTGCCGCCCAGAGTGACATTATTCCCGATCAAATAGGGCTTGAGCGAGAGCGAGCTCACCCCCGGCAGCGGGTTGGCGTAGTTGAACCGCGGCCCGACCGTCGCCTCGACAAAGCCAATGGCAAGCCGGGTGACCCGGCTATAGTGGTTGGCAAAGCCGGTGCCGCTGACTTCGAAGGTGTCACGATCCTGGTTGCCCAGGTCGTAGGAGTAGAGAACCGAGCCCGTCGCGAACACATCCCAATCGCTCTGTTTGACGAACTGCGGCAGCAGATTGATGACGACGCCGGGGAAAGCGATGCTCGGTGAGCCGGCGATGTTGGCGTCCGATTGGTGCTGGGCGCCGAAAAAGAAAAAGCCGGAATAGCGCTGCGGTGCGCTCAGCCGCTCGATCTGGGCGAGATAGCTCTCGATGCGCCGCTTCACCTCGTCCGGCGGGTTCGCGTCGAGCGCCCGCTGGAAATAGGTGCGCGAGATAGCGTACGAGCCCATTCGGAAATACAGCGCGCCGAGTTCGACCTGAACCCGCGGCAGGTTCGGGTTGAACAGCAGCATGCGCTCGAGCGCGGAGACCGCCGCCTCGTTGTCACCAAGCTTGGCCGAGACATCGGCATAGGCAAAGGCAACGTCGAGGTTGCTCGGATCCTTCAGGGTCTTTTGGAACAGCGCTTCCTTTTCGGCCTGCAGCTTGGCGCGCTCGGCGGCGGACAGTTCCTGAGCCGATGACGGGCCGGCAAGGAGACCAACTACGACCAGGGCCAGCGGTAGCGAGCGCCAAGGTCGGGGCGCATTGCGCAGCACATCGATGATGCGCCTGAGAAAACCTGTCACCCCGCCCCCCGCGCGGCCACCACACGCAACGCAGGAGGGTAGCGAACCACAGATTGTTTCGCAATCAATGCCGCGCTACCGGCGAACAAAAACCGGGACGCGCGATGCAGACGGTCGAGGTCTCTTGATGCCGGTGGCAAACCCAGAGCAATCTCGCGCCCTGTGCGCGCATCACAGAGGCGGGCAGGAGGAGGCGGTCGGTGGACGGGGTCTTTTATGACGCGCTGGAGAGGCGCGATCCCTTGGAGCGCGAATCGGCTTTGATGGCGGCGCTACCCGCAATCATCGCGGCGGCGAAACAGCACGCCCCGGCCTACCGAGACCGCCTGGCCAAGGTGCGGCCCGCCGAGATCACCGATTGGCGCGCCCTCGCTGATCTGCCGCTCACCCGCAAATCCGATCTGATCGAATTGCAGCGGAAAACTCTGCCGTTCGGCGGATTTTGCGCCGTGCCGGTCGCCGCGGTTGCGCGCATCTTCGCCTCGCCCGGGCCGATCTACGAACCGGAGGCAAGGCGGCCGGATTTCTACCGCATGGCGCGGGCGCTCTATGCCGCCGGCATCCGCCCGGGCGACCTTGTGCACAATACTTTCTCCTATCACCTGACCCCGGCCGGGGCGATGCTCGAGAGCGCGGCGCAGGCGCTCGGCTGCCCGGTGATTCCGGCCGGCACCGGCCAGACCGAGCTGCAGCTGAAGACGATCGCCGACCTGCAGCCGGTCGCCTATATCGGCACCCCGTCATTTCTCAAGATCCTCCTCGACCGCGCGGCTGATGAGGGCAGCGACATCGGCTCTCTCACGAAGGCGATGGTCGGCGCCGAGGCGTTTCCCGCGGCCTTACGGGTCGAGTTCGCGGCGCGCGGCATCGCCGCCATGCAGTGCTACGGCACCGCCGATCTCGGCCTCATCGCCTATGAGAGCCGGGCGCCCGATGGTTCGGTTTGCGAGGGCATGGTGCTCGACGAGGGGGTCATCGTCGAACTGGTGCGCCCCGGCACCGGTGACCCGGTCGCCGCGGGCGAAGTCGGCGAAGTGGTGGTCACCACCTTGACCCCGGAATATCCGCTGATCCGCTTTGCCACCGGCGATCTGTCGGCGATCTTGCCGGGACAGAGCCCCTGCGGCCGCACCAACCGGCGGATCCGCGGCTGGCTCGGCCGCGCCGACCAGACCGCCAAGGTGCGCGGCATGTTCGTCCACCCGCAGCAAATCGCCGAGATCGCGCGGCGCCACAAATCGATCATCCGCGCGCGTCTGGTGATCGAGCGGCCGGCGAGCGCCGACCAGATGACGCTGCTGGTGGAGCTGATGGAACCAGCCGAGGCGGAAAGTGCCATCGCCGAGACCGTACAGGCCGTCACCAAACTGCGCGGTACGGTCACGCCGGTGCCCGCGGGGAGCCTCCCCAACGACGGCAAAATCATCGAGGATCGGCGGCCGATCGGATAAGTTTCATCACGAAAACGCCGCAATTTCCGCAAATCAAAGACCCAATTCGGAACGAAGGTGCCATGCGTAGGGTTTGTCCTTACAGGTTTGTCCCCCCAAACCTCCGCGCCGGCCCTTCCTGTCGGCCGGCCGGCTAGCGGCTCCGGAACTCCCCCTCCGGAGCCGCTTTTTTGTCCGGCCTGCGGTGTAGATCGCCGCTTTGCAAGTTCTGCTCGCGTCCTACCGGTTTATAAAGTCGTGTTCCCGGACACTTGAGGGGATACCGGGTGGACAGCGGCTACGTTGATACGGGCGAGCTTGTCGCCCAGGGCCTCGCCTGCCGGCGCGGCGAGCGGCTGGTGTTTACCGGGGTCGATTGCCGGCTGGCCGCAGGCGGCGCGCTCGTCCTCACCGGGACCAACGGCAGTGGCAAATCGAGCCTGTTGCGGCTCCTGGCAACGCTGCTCGTGCCCGCCGCGGGTGCTCTCTGGTGGGGTGGCGCGCCGGTCATGCGCGAGGCCGCGCGCTATCGCGCTCTCGTTCACTATGTCGGCCATCAGGACGCGGCGAAGCCGGCCTTCAGCCCGCGCGAGATGCTGCGCCTCTGGGCGGCGCTGCGCGGAGTTGCGGCGCCCGCGATCGAACCGGCGCTGGCCGCCTTTGCGCTGGGCGCGGTTGCCGATCGGCCGTGCCGCTGGCTCTCGGCCGGGCAGCGGCGCCGCCTCGCTCTGGCCCGGCTCGTCGCCGCCCCGGCGCCGATCTGGCTGCTCGATGAGCCGGCGGCCGCGCTCGACGGCGACGGCGAAGCGCGCCTCTCGGAGCTGATCGCCGAGCACCGCAGAGCGGGCGGCAGGGTGGTGGTCGCGACCCACCAGCCGCTGCGGCTCGATGACGCCGATACGATCGTGCTCGACGATTTTGCAGCCTCGCCCGAGGCGGCGCTCGCGGCGTGGCAATGACGCCGCTTCTCGGCCTTTTCTGGTGCGACCTGCGGCTGTCGCTGCGGCAAGGGGGCGACATCGGCCTCGTCCTCGGGTTTTTCGTGCTGGCGGTCCTCATGTTCCCGTTCGGCGTCGGACCCGAACCCGAACTCCTCGGCCGGATCGGCGCCGGGATCATCTGGGTGGCGGCGCTACTGGCTTCGGTGTTGAGCCTGGAGCGCCTGTTCGCGGTCGATCATGCCGATGGCGGGCTTGACCTCTTGGCGTTGTCGCCGGCGCCGCTTGAACTCGTGGTCATCGCCAAGGGCGCGGCGCACTGGGTGACGACCGGATTGCCGCTCGCGCTGATCAGCCCGGTCCTCGCCGTGTTTGTCGATCTCGACCCGAGGGCGATCCCGGTTCTGACGCTGGGGCTCCTGATCGGGACCCCGGCCTTGAGCCTCCTCGGCGCGATCGCCGCCGCATTGACCCTGGGCGCCCGCCGGCCCGGCATCCTTGCGACGCTGCTCCTGTTGCCCCTGTACCTGCCGGTGCTGATCTTTGGCACCGGCGCCGTCGAGGCTGTGCTCTCCGCGGAGGGAGCGCGCGCCCACCTCCTCTTGCTCGGCGCCATCACGGTGGCCGCCCTCCCGCTCGCGCCCATCGCGACCGCTGCGGCGCTGCGCCAGGCCCTCGATTGACTGCTGCCCCGTTGCGACCTCCGGCTGCGACCCTGGGCACGGCTGACGCCGCGCCGAGGTTGCGCTAAAATGTCGGGCTGCGAACCAAGAAAGGCGCCGCGATGCTGACCCGCCTTGCCAACCCGGCGCGCTTCATGCGCGTGAGCGGCACGCTCTTGCCGTGGTTCGGCGGCGCCAGCGCGGTGGTGCTGGCGCTCGGCCTCGTCTGGTCGCTCGTCATTGCGCCGCCCGACTACCAGCAGGGCGAGAGCGTGCGGATCATGTTCGTCCATGTGCCGGCGGCGTGGATGGCGCTCTCGGTCTATCTGTTGATCGCGGTCGCCAGTGGGGTGGCGCTCGTTGCGCGCCACCCGCTGGCCGAGATCGCCGCCCAGGCCGCAGCACCCGTCGGCGCGGCGTTCACGCTGGTGTGCCTGGCGACGGGCTCCTTGTGGGGGCGGCCGATGTGGGGCACATGGTGGGTGTGGGATGCGCGACTGACCTCGGTCCTGGTGCTGTTTTTTCTCTATCTCGGTTATATCGCGCTGGTGAACGCATTTGACGATTCGAGCCGCGGCGCCCGCGCCGGGTCGCTATTGGCGCTGGTCGGGGTCGTCAACTTGCCGATCATCAAGTTTTCGGTCGATTGGTGGAACACGCTGCATCAGCCGGCGAGCGTCTTACGCCTCGGCGGCCCGAGCATCGATAAGTCGCTCCTCCTCCCGCTCCTCGTCATGGCGGCGGGGTTTGCGCTCCTCTTCGTCTGGCTCCTCTTCTTGCGTATGCGCACCGCGCTCAACGAGAGGAAGGCGCGGGCGTTGAGTCTTTATGGCGAACCGGCCGCGCGCCGCGGGGACAGCGCTTCCGCCCGTTCACCCGGCCTGGCGACAGGACCGACATGACCGCATTCGAGACCTGGTTGGCGATGGGCGGGTACGCCGCCTTTGTCTGGCCGGCCTATGGCGTCGCCGCCGGCGTCCTGGGCGGCCTCGCGCTGTGGTCGTGGCGGCGGCATCGGCGCAGCGGCGAGGTGCTCGCCCGCCTGCAGGGACAGTCCGGAGCGCGCGAGTGACCCGCAAGCGGCGCCGCCTTCTGGCGCTGGCGCTGGGTCTGGGCCTCCTCGGGGCGGCAACCGCGATGGTGCTGGCCGCCTTCAACGACAATCTGGTGTTCTTCTACAGCCCGAGCGATCTTGCCGCGAAAGCGATTGGCCCCGGGCGCCGCGTCCGCATCGGCGGGCTGGTCGAAATGCACAGCCTTGCGCGCGAAGCCGATGGCCGCCGCATCGATTTCCGCGTCACCGACGGCAAGACCGACATCGCGGTCGTCTACGATGGCGTGCTGCCCGATCTGTTCCGCGAAGGGCAGGGCGTCGTTGCCGAGGGCAGGCTGCGCGGTGACGGCGTCTTTGTCGCGACCACCGTCCTCGCCAAGCACGACGAAAAATACATGCCGCCCGAAGTCGCCGATGCGCTGAAGAAGGCCGGGCGCTGGCAGGAGGGCGGGACCCTGCCGGCCGGGAAGCCGGTTGCCCTGCCGGCGTCCAAGTAGCGACTGCTTACGGCTCGGGTTCGTCCTTGGCCTGGGCGGCGGTTTCGAGGAACCGCGGCAGATCGTGCCAGGCGTAGCCGGCGGCCTCGATCCGCTTGCCGCCGACGGCAAAGATCCGGTGCTGGACTTCCCTCCCGCCGAGGCGCTGGTAGAAGAACCGCCCGGGATTATCGCGCAGCACCCAGATGATGGCCGAGCCGCATGCCTGATCGACCAGCCGCTCGAAGAGGGCGATCAGAAGCCCGCGGCCGATCCCCTGGTTCTGCCAGTCGGGCGCGACATAGAGAGTGAAGACTTCGCCGGCGAATTTCGCGCCACCGCGGCAGCGTCCGCAGCTCCCGAAGCCGAGAATGTTGCCGTCATCATCGACGGCGACGCGCACATCGCGGGGTTCGCGCTCGATGACGGTGGCCCATCCAAGCTCGCGCCGCTGCGCCGACAGGCCGACCAGAAACGGCGTCGCCAGGATGCCGGCATAGGCCGCCTGCCA
The DNA here is from genome assembly GCA_963734125.1 of uncultured Alphaproteobacteria bacterium. Lineage (GTDB taxonomy): Bacteria > Pseudomonadota > Alphaproteobacteria > ATCC43930 > CGMCC-115725 > DATARH01. The sequence continues at coordinate 436 of CAVTGB010000046.1, read as the reverse complement.
GGTTTCGACATCGAGCCGGGCGATGCGGCGGGCATCCCCGGGTCGGGCGGCGCGGATCGTAATCTCGTCCATGGCGCGTCATTGTGCCCGGTTTTGCGGCGCGTGGGGAGTGGGTTAGAGAGTTGGCGCCGGCGGTTGGCAATCGTGCGCCGCCGCCGCTATGGTGCCGCGATGATCACGATCCGATGCTGTCTGGTCGGCGCGCTGACCGTATCGGCGGCTTTGCTGATGGCGACGTTGCCGGCGCCGGCCGCGCAGTCGAAAAAAAAGCACCACGCCGCGGCGCCCGCCGCCCCGGCCGCTCCGGTGGCGCACGAGCTCGGCAGTTTTGACGGGTGGTCGGCCTACACCTCGGAGGACAAGACCGGCAAGGTCTGTTACCTCGTCGGCGAGGCGCAGAAGAGCGAGCCGGCCTCCGTCACGCGCAAGCCCCCGA
>CAVTGB010000045.1:0-26958 GCA_963734125.1 uncultured Alphaproteobacteria bacterium | reverse complement strand
TAAGACCAACTGTCGTTGCGCGGGATGTCGAAAGCGCCCAGCCAGGCTGCGATGTGCGGCCGGAATTGCAATGCCCACAGCCAACAGCGCTGCCACGATCGTCACGTCGCCCCTTGACATGGGCCGCTTTGTCGCGAGCCATGCCGACGACGGTCTCACGTGGCTGCCCATCAAGGTTGGTTTGCCTGCCGGCTCATCGGCACCGCAAGGAAGGTGACGCGTACGGACCCCTGCCCGAGCGACCAACCGCCTCCTGTGACCTGGAGCTGGACCACCGTCGGCGGTGCGAACTCGTGCGAATAGCCAAGGGAGCCAGGGACCGCCAGCACGTGGGCGTCGCCCGCAGTCCCGGAAATGAAACGGTAAGTGGTTGGCCTGCCCGTCCCTTGAGCCCACGTCGTCAGCTGGAGTTGCGGCGGCTTCAGGAGGACTCCCTCGGCCCGGGCCCACAGCGGCGAGCTGAGCGAAAATGTAGCCACTTCCATCTCACCGTTTGCCGCCGGGACTGCGAACGGCTGGCCAAAGGTGGCCTTCGCCACGCCGATGACCCTCGCCTGGCCGCAACGGTCCGGCACCCGTGCCAGCACCTGCCATTGTTCGCTCACGCCAACCTGCTCGTAGTGGCAGTACATCGCCTCGATAGCGGCGGGCGGATCCCAAAAGGGGTCGCGCAGGTCGATCGTTGCCGGCTGGTAGAGGAGCCGATCCGGGGCACGAGCCGAGGAGAGGAAGGACGCGTCGAGGTCGTCCAGGTAGGTGGTGTAGGCGCTATAGGACTGGAGCACGGGTACAGGGTCCCAGTGGAGCTCCGGGTAGGCGATGCTGAGGCTGTCTTCCCACGTTTGGGTTGCCACCGAGTACCCCCGCAGCGAACTGACCAGATCCGGCGCTAATGCGCCGCCGGTCAGGCGGGTTTGTTCCCGCGCAACCGCCTCTTGATGGGCCCACCGCGAGGGGACCACCAGGTCGCGCACTTCTTGCTCAAGAGCGCGAGCGGCCTCACGGGGAGAATGGAGCGAGGGAGGCGGCCCGCCGTTGGCGGTGCAGGCCAAAAAAGCGGCCAGGGCGATCGCACCGGCTTGTACCGGCACAAGCGATCGGGGGAGCCGGGCCAGGCACAGCGCCACTACGAAGAGCCCGAAGAATGTCAAGTCGTGAAGGTCGTGGCGCACAAAACCCTCCTTCACTACCTCCCACGCCCATCCCGCGAGCATCAAGGAAATGGCGGCCTTCTCCCGCAGAGGTCTCCCGACGAGCGCGAGGGCGAACACGCCTGCCAGCAGGACGACGTCCACCACGGCGTACCAGTTCTCGGCGTGGCGCCCACCCGAGGAGCCCATCGCCGGTGCGTAGCCGAGCGCCACAGCGAGCGAACCATGGACATAGCTTGCGAAGTTGCTGAGGCTCTGTCCAGCAGCGACCAGGGCCGCCGCAGGGACCACCAAGAACGGCACTCCGGCGACCAAAGCCGCCCGTACCCGCGGGTGCTCACGCCACGCGCCAGGGCTCGTTTCGGTGGCTCCTACGACCGTCAGTGCTGCGAGGGCCGCGGTCACAATGCCGACGTTTATTTCCACGAGGATCTGGAACCCGGCCAGTGCCCCGAGCGCACCGAGCAGGCAAATCCGTCCCCTTTCGCTCGTCGCCCTGAGCGATGCAAGCGCCAGCCCAAGCGCCGTCGCGAGCGCCAGCTCGGATGCCTCGAGCAGGTTGGCCGCAATAGTCACGGAGGCCCACGCCACTACGCCTGCGGGCAGGAGCCCCCACGGCTTTCGCAGCGCCGACACGATCAGCGCTGCCAGGCCCCAGGTGACCACAAGGGCGTACAGGAGGCCCAGCGCCGCAGTGACCCAGAACATCGACAGGATGTCCTCGACGAAGCCGTACGGCCCGAACGTGAAGATGACCTGAGGCCCCCACTGGAGGTGGTGCTCGAAGCCGAGTGCCAGGCCCTGCTGCCAGGAGCTGAGCCCGGCGAAGACAGGGCGCCAAGGATCGGTCCGCCAGCTGAACAATGTCGCCAGGGCGCTCACCAAGGCAACCGCCAGCCAGCTGAGCGACCGGCCCGGCCGGCCCGCCAGCCCTTTGCCCGACGGCTCCGCGGGGGGTATTTCGAAATGCGCCCCGCGAAGAGGTCTGTTGTTGCGGCGGGGCAGTTGGGAGCGCCACCTCCAAACGCTAGCAGTCCAGGTCTCGGGTACAACGCGCTGTTGCAGGAGCGCCAAGCGCTAACCTGACTATCCCATATGCCAAATAGCAATGGCGGACGCGCGCCCGCCGTCAACGCGCCTGACCTGAGCCCTGAGGCCTTCCTGTACATCGAGAAGGTCCGCCAGACAACGAAGCGGCTGAGCGCCCGGGAGCGTGCTCCAGACGACCTCAGCGGAGCGGTGCAAGCGGTGCGCGATGTCGCCACTTTCGACGTAGAGGTCCCAGTTGCGAGCCGCCGGCGCGAGCTGGAGCTTGTCAAAACAGGCGTGAAACGCCTATCGGTTTGGTACATGCGCTACCTCGCCGAACAGCTGAACGCATTCGGGAAAAGCGTGTCGGACCTCGGGGACTCGCTCGCCAAGAGGACTGACGAGCTGGCCTCGGTCTCCGATGGCTTGGCCGTTCGCCTCGGTGCGGTCGAAGAACGCCTGAAACGCCTCGAGCATGTGCCTACTGTTCCCAAGGCCGTACCTGCCCGCACAAAGCCGGCGCCCGCGCGGGCGGCCCGCACCCCCAGCAAAACAACCCCGAGGAAGACCGAACAGTGAGGACCGAAAAGTGAGGATCGACCAGTACCTGCCGACTCTTGCCCCGCATGACGCCATCGGCAACCACACCCTTCAGACGCGCCGGGTGCTCCGCGAAGCTGGCTATAAGTCCGACATCTGGGCCGAGCACGTCCACCCACCCCTCGGCCGGGAGGCCACGCCGTACCTGTGGAAGCATTCGCGAGTCGAGGCCGACGCATCGGATCTGTTTTTGAAGCTGCAGGCGTTCGATAGCCGGTATGTCGAGTTCGGTCTGCATTGCGCACCGGAGAGCGCGTGGCTGATCGCCGAGCGCTTTGACGGCAGAAGCGAGGGTATCGAGAAATTCGTCAGGAGCGGCGCGGCGCGCCGGTTGATGTACAACTGGCTGGCGGCGTTCGAGCGCGACGGCGATGGCGCGCCGGTGCTGCGCGACGCACGGCGCCGGGCGGAAGCTCACCTGGCCGAGATCGTGGCATCGTTTCGCCGCCATTTTGGCGCGGTGACGACGCTGTCCGGTCATGGGACTCCGCTCGCTGCGGCGTATTTGGACGCGGTGCGCGGCGAACCCCGGCTCGCCGCGATCGGCAGCTATCTGCACCCGGTCGAGTTCCTCACCCCCGAGCGCATAGCCAAGCACGGGTTTGGCTGCGAACTGACCCGCTTCGCCGAGGATGAGTTGCCGGGACCCCGCATCGTCTTCGAGAACCCGATCGCGGAGATGGAAGTCTCCTACCGCCAGCGCCTGTCGGTCGGCGGCGGTTTGCTCGCGCTGTTTCATCCCGCCAGCTGGACGAGCGATCATTTCGCACCGTTCATCGACGCCGTGACGGCGCCGAACTGGCTGGATCCTCGCCCGCCGCCGATCGGCCGCGAACTTGGCGGTTGAGCGCGGCCGCACTATTGCGCGCGACACTGACGATGCTCCCACCGATACATCAGGCGATTGCCCTTAACCTCTTGCCACTGCCGGTTTCTGCGCCGCCGCCGGGGAAATAAATTTTTTGTCTTCCTCAGCCGGAACGGATATCGTTTCGGCCACGAAGTAGTTCGAGGTGGTCGCGTTGAGACGACTTGACCGAACGGTGGTCCGGGCGGCGCGCGCTGGCGCTGCCTGGCGTATGTTGCCTCGGGGCGGGGTGATCGCCGGTGGGTTGGCCACCGCGTTCAGGGTGCACCTCGTCGAGGGGTTGCGGCGCGCCCGGCCGCATGTTTTCGCCTCATGAACCGGTCGGGAAAGCCGCTCATCCCGGCAGCATTACGATGGAATGCCTCATCGATGTTCGGCCGCAAAAGACCCGAGACAGAGGATCGCAAGATGTCCGACGCGCCTGATGATCTGGGTATTCCGATGAAGCCCACCCGTTCGTCGGGGCCGGCCGCCACGGTTGCGCCGCTCGGCCGGCCGGCAACCCCGCTGCCGCCACGCTCGCCCGACCCGATCCGGCCGGCGGCGGAGGCGCCGCGACCGGCGGAGAGCGAGATTCGTCCCGTGGCTGGGGCCGCCCAGCGGCGCAGCAACGACGCTGACCTGCGCAAGCTCATCGTCGGCCGCGAAATCTCGCTGTCGGGCGAGATCACCTCCTGCGACAAACTGATCGTCGAAGGCAGCGTCGAAGCCAACCTGCAGAATTGTCACGATGTCGACATCTCCGAGTCGGGGCTGTTCAAAGGTTCTGCGACGATCGACGAGATCGAGGTGCGCGGGCGTTTCGAGGGCAATCTGGTCGTCAGGAAGCGGCTGTTGATCCGCGCCACCGGACGCGTTTCGGGCACGATTCGCTATGGTCAGATCGAAATCGAATGCGGCGGCCAGATCTCGGGCGACATCCAGTCGCAGCCGGGCGAGGATTCGATCTCCGAATCGCCGAGCGCCCGCGTCGCGTTCTGAATTCTCCGAGGCCCGAGGCAGGACGCCTCAGGCAAAGGCGTCCTTGATCCGCGCCCAGTCCTCGATCGCGCGTTCCTCGCCCGGGATGATCGGGATCACCACCTGACCCCAGCCGGCGTCGCGCAAGGCCTCGATCCGTTGCGTCAACTCCTGCTCGGTCGCGGTGAAGGTGGTACGCCGGATCAATTCGGCGGTGACGAACGGGCGCTCCTCGGGCTTGAGAAAGACGAAATGCCCGCGGTGGTTCTGCAGATAACGCGCGTCGGGCGGGGTGAAATGCCGCGCCATCTCGACATAGCCCTCGACCGCCTCGGCGATCCCCTCCGGCCGCACCTGCATCGTGTTGTCCCAGCCCTGCTGGTCGACATCGGCGGCGCGGTGCAACAGCGTCGCGGCGCGCGGGCCGGCCTGCGCCATCGCCCGTGGGCTATCGGCCACTTCTCCCGGCGCCAGCACACAGCCGCAAACCCAGGCGGTGGCGTAAAGATCGCTGGCCCGCTGCCCCGCCGCCTTCCACGCTTCCTTCATGGCCGCAATCGCGCCGAGACCGCCGTCAACATCCTGGATGAAGCACTTCCAGCGGGCCTCGAGCCTCGCGGTCAGCGCCCGCGATTTCGGACCATAGGCCGAGATGTGCAAGGGGATCGGATCCCTGGTGTTGAAGAGGCCGATCTCCGGGTTGAGGAAACGGATTTTGCGGCGCCTGCCCTCGATCATGGTCTCGACCGTCTCCCCGGCCAGTAGCGCGTAGACGACTCGGATATACTCCTCCATATCGGCCAGCTTCATCGCGCCCAGCCCCATCGCCCGGCGCGCCGAAAACCCGGTGCCGACCCCGAAATCGATCCGCCCCGGCGCGAGGCCGTTGAGGGTCGCAAACGCGTTCGCGGTGACCGCAGCGATCCGGTTCGAGGGCACGAGCACCCCGGTGCCGAGCCGAATGCGCGAGGTTTTGACCGCCGCCGCCGCCATCGCGACAAAACAGTCGGCGGTGATCATCTGGGTGTCATAGAACCATGCGTGGGTGAACCCCAGTTCCTCGGCGCGTTGCGCCACCTTCCACGAATCGCTCGCGCTGGCGATGCCGATACCGAAATCCATGGGATACCTCCTTCCCTCGCCGCGCCTTCACGCCCAGTAGGCGCCACCCTCACACATTGAAGCGGAAATGCATGACGTCGCCATCCTGCACGACGTAGTCGGCGCCTTCGAGCCGCATCTTGCCGGCATCCTTGGCGCCCTGCTCGCCGCCGCAGCCGACAAAATCGGCGTAGGGGATGGTTTCGGCGCGGATAAAGCCCTTTTCGAAATCGGTGTGGATGACCGCGGCGGCCTGCGGTGCCTTGGTGCCGCGAGGGATCGTCCAGGCCTTGGACTCCTTGGGGCCGGCAGTGAAATAGGTGATCAGGTCCAGGAGCGAATAGCCGGCGCGGATCACCTGGGCGAGCCCGGTTTCCGCCAGACCGAGCGCGGCGAGAAATTCGCGCCGCTCGTCGAGGTCGGCGATGAGCGCGAGTTCGGCCTCGATCCCCGCCGAGATCATCACCGCCTGCGCCCCTTGCGATGCGGCATATTCGGCCACCCGGCGGCTCGCCTCGGTGCCGCTCGCCGCGGCGCCCTCGTCGATATTGGCGATGTAAAGCACCGGCTTCGCGGTCAGTAATTGCAGCAGCTTCAACTGGCCAAGCTGTTCGCGTGGCAACGCGATGCTGCGCGCGGGCCTGCCTTCCTGCAGCGCCGCCAGCACCGGCTCGATGACGGCAAGCAGGTCCTTCGCCTCGCGCTCCCCACCGCGCACGCGCTTCTGCACCGCGACGAGACGGCGCTCGAGGCTGTCGAGATCGGCCAGCATCAATTCGGTCTCGACCGTTTCCGCGTCGCGGATCGGATCGACCGAACCCTCGACGTGAACCACATTGTCGTCCTCGAAGCAGCGCAGGATATGGGCGATCGCATCCACTTCGCGTAAATGGCCGAGAAACTGGTTGCCGAGCCCCTGCCCCTTCGAGGCGCCGCGCACCAGCCCGGCGATATCGACGAATTCCAATTGCGTCGGCACGATCTTCGCCGATTTGGCGAGGCGGGCACACACCTCCAGGCGCTCGTCGGGCACCGCGACCCGGCCGACATTAGCGTCCCGCGTCGAGAACGGATATTTCGTCGCCTCGGCCGCCTGGGTCGCCGTCAACGCGTTGAACAAGGCCGACTTTCCGACATTCGGCAGGCCGACGATCCCACAGTTGAAGCCCATGATGCTCTACCAGCCCCATACGTCATGACCAGGGTTGTCCCGGTCATCCACGAAACCGCCGCGAGGTTGAGACGTGGGTGGCCGGAACAGGTCCGGCCATGACGCGGTATGTAGCCCCACGAGCGCGGAAATTCCAGGGCACTGCCCGACCACCGCCGCCAACGCCTCGGAACTGCCCAGCGCCGGAAACCCTTGCCACTGCCGACCGTACCGCTACGCGTGGTCGGTCCGGACTTTACACTGCGCTATTCGTAGTGGGTTGTCCGCCGTCGTCGCTAAACTGTCATCGCCGCGTGATACCTCTGCCGACCTCGACAAGGGGGTGCAGATGGGTTGGAGATCCGGCCTGGAGAGGCTCGCAGCAAAGCCCGCAATGTCGCGCATTACGATCGTCAGCCGCCGGATCCGCCGCGGACGCGAGGGACGCCGCAAACACGATTTGCCGCCGGTGCGGCCCCTCATCGCACCGCTGCCCGAGACCCCGCCCTCGCTCGATCCGGTGCGAATCGCCGTTTTGGCATTGGACGCCCTCGGTCCGGCGTCAATGCGCGCCTCCTACAGCGGAAAGGAGGTGCGTGTCGCCGTGCCGGACACGACGATCGCTGCAATATTCCAGGCGGCACTCTCCCAAACCGCGCGGACGCGATCCACCGATCGGCTGATCCGCATCGTGGTCGATTAGCACAAGTCTCGCCGCGATTTGTGTCGTTCCGCTCGCGGCGTAGCTCCGATTCGGTGCCGAGCGTCACACCTCGGCGCCAACCAGGGGCGCAATGGCCGCTGGCGCCGTTACCGCATCGAGGATACCACGCTCGGCCCATCTGACGATCGCCAGCCTCCCGTCGAAATGCTCGACCAGGGCGGTGCAGCTTTCCACCCAATCGCCATCATTGCAGTACAAGACGCCGCCCAGATCGCGGATGTCCGCATGGTGGATATGGCCGCAAACCACACCATCGAGTTTGCGGCGGCGCGCTTCGTCGACCAGCGTATCGGCGAACGAGCCGATATACTGGACCGCGTTCTTGACCCGCATTTTCAGAAAAGCCGACAGCGACCAATAGTCGTAGCCGAGGACGCGACGCACCTTGTTGAAATGATGATTGACCCACAAGGCCAGCGTATAGGCACCGTCTCCGAGGAGTGCCAGCCAGCGGGCTTGCGTTACGATCAGATCATAGTGATCGCCGTGGATGACCAACAGGCGGCGTCCGTCCGCAGTGACATGCACCGCCTCCTCGACCACCTCGACCCCGCCGAACCGCAGCCGCGCGTAATCGCGCAGCCATTCGTCGTGATTGCCGGGCACATAGATGACGCGAGTGCCGTGCCGCACCTTGCGCAGCAGCTTCTGCACGATGTCATTGTGGGTCTGCGGCCAGTACCACGATTTGCGCAACCGCCAGCCGTCGACGATATCGCCGACCAGATAGATCGTCCGCGCATCGTTGCAGCGCAGGAAATCGAGCAGAAACTCGGCCTTGCACCCGCGCGTCCCCAAATGCACGTCCGATATCCAGATCGTGCGGTACTGACGGTGCTCGGGATTGCGGGTCACGGCATCCTCGGGGACGATCCGAGGAAGCCTCTACCAGAAGTATGTTACAATTTTTTGCCATGCCAGATCTGGTGGCTGTCGCAAAATCGTCACTGAACTGCGGTAGTTATCTGGTGACTGATTCAGTCGGAATTACTGGGCGAGCGGCACCATGGTTCTCGCGTATTGGGCTGCCGGGTTTTGCGCCGTTGCGACGAGCATTCAGCTGGCTAGCATCGGGGTCGCCTGGGTCCGCTGCGGCCGCCGCACTTCGCCGTCCGCGATGCCTAACCCGGCACCACCGGTCACTCTTTTGCGCCCGGTCTGCGGCCTCGAACCCTTTGTGCGGGAAACCTTGGGATCCAGCTTTCGGCTCGACTATGCGCAATACGAAATCATCTTCTGCGTCGCGCGGGCCGACGATCCCGTCGTGCCGATCGTCGCTCGCCTGATCGACGCTAACCCGCAGATGCCGGCACGGCTGTTGATCGGCGACCAACGCATCGGCGCCAACCCCAAGCTCAACAACCTCCTCAAGGGCTGGGAGGCGGCGCGGCACCAGTGGATCGTCATTGCCGACAGCAACGTGTTGATGGCGCGCGATTCCCTACAGCGGCTATTGGGCCGCTGGCGCGACGATACCGGGATCGTCTGTTCGATGCCGCTCGGCTCACGGCCGGGAAATTTCTGGGCCGAGCTCGAATGCGCGTTTCTGAACACGCTGCAAGCGCGCTTCCAGTATGTCAGCGAGGCCCTGGGCTTTGGCTTCGCCCAGGGCAAGACCATGCTGTTCCGGCGCGATCTGGTCGAACGCGCCGGCGGCATCGGTGCGCTGGCGGCCGAAACTGCCGAGGATGCGGCGACGACCAAGATGGTCCGCGCCCTGGGGCGCCGCGTGCATCTCGTCGACCATCCCTTCGATCAGCCGCTCGGTCGGCGCCGCGCCGCCGAGGTCTGGGCGCGCCAGTTGCGTTGGGCGCGGCTTCGCCGCGCGAGCTTCCCGCTGCTGTTCCTTCCGGAAATTCTCGTTGGCGGCGCGCTGCCGAGCCTCGCCCTGGGCCTCGCTGCGACAGAGTATGGGGTGGGCGTAACGGGAGCGGTCGCCCTGTTCCTCCTCACCTGGTCCGGCGCCGAGGCGGCGCTGGCGTGGCGCGTGGGCTGGCGGTTGTCGCCGCGTCTCATGGTGGCGCTGGTGGTTCGCGACCTGCTGCTGCCGGTGCTCTGGGTCGCCGCCTGGGTCGGCGACGGTTTTGTTTGGCACGGCAACGGGATGCGCGCGCAGCGGCGCATCGATCCGGCGGAACGCCCGGAATTCGCCGATATGACCCGCCGCTGCTATCGAATCATGTTGGCGGCGCTGCCCACCAGAAAGCACAGCGAACCGATCAGATAGAGGATGTTCGTCAGATTGCTCATGGCGCCGCCTCGTCGTTATCGAATTCCGGCGGAGCGACACGACGGGCCACCTCGCTCATAAAGGCGTCGGGGGCGCCCTCGATCAACCAGGGGATCGTCTCGGCCAGCGCCTCGACCAGCGGCACGACCCACAGCCTCAATTCGTCCGCAGGGAAGTTCTGCAGCACATAGGGCTCCACCAACTCCTTCATGCCGGGGTGGCCGATGCCGATCCGGATTCGCCAGAAATCGGCCCCGATCATCGCATCGATCGAGCGCAAGCCGTTGTGTCCGGCAGTGCCGCCGCCGCGCTTGACCCTGACCTTGCCGGGCCGCAGATCGAGTTCGTCATGGATCACCACGATCTGGTCGGGGGCGATCTTGTAAAAGCTCATCGCCGCCAGCACCGCTTCGCCTGACGCGTTCATAAAGGTCTGCGGACACAGCAACAGACACCGCTCGTCGGCAATCACCCCTTCGGCGGATTCGCCCTTGAAACGGTTGCGAAAGGCCCCAAACCCATAGCGCCGCGCGATCGCCACGGCCACCATGAAACCGATATTGTGGCGGTTCTTGGCGTAGCGGCTTCCCGGATTGCCGAGGCCGACGATAAGGCGCATCGCCGCGTCGGCGCCGCAAGCCTTATGGCGCCGCGGCCGCCGGTGGCGGTGCCGCCGGCTCCTCGGTCGGCGGTGCGGCCGCTGCGGTCGCCGCCGTCGCCGCAGCCTGGGCTGCCTCCTCCTTCACGGCGGAAGACGCCGCAATGCTGGCGATCGTGAAATCGCGCCGCCGGATCACCGGGCGCGCGCCCTGCGGCATCTCGACGGCGCCGCTATGGATGCTGTCGCCGATGTCGAGCCCGTCGAGGTCGACGACCACGCGCTCGGGGATGTTGTCGACCGAGCAGACCATCTCAATCCCGTGGCGCACGATGTTGAGGATGCCGCCGCGGCGCAGGCCGACCGAGCGCTCATGATTGATGAAGTGGACCGGAACCATGACGGTCACTTGCGCGCCGGCGCCGACCCGCATGAAATCGACATGCAGCGCGGCATCGCTGATCGGATGGTACTGGACATCGCGCGGCAAGGTTCGGTGGGTCGTGCCGCCGACGCTGACATCGACGAGCGTGGCGAAGAACCCGGGCCTGGCAACGGCCTGCGCCAGCGCGCGCGGTTCGAGGCTGATCAGCACCGGCTCCTGGTTGTCGCCGTAGACGATCCCGGGGACGCGCCCGCCGCGCCGCGTCGCCCGGGCCGCGCCCTTGCCGGCGCGCGGGCGCGGCTCGGCATTGAGGCTGATGATCTCGGGCATCGACGTCCTCTCCTCTATCGCAAAGCCAGCCGGGCGGCGCGTCAAGGCACCGCATTCGCATCGGCCGGTGTTGTCGTCAATCGAATAGGCTCGAAACCGAACGTTCCTCGCTGATGCGCAGGATCGCCTCGGCGATCAGCGGGGCGATCGTCAGCTGCCGGATGTTGTGCGACAGCCGCACCGCCTCGGTGGCGACGATGCTGTCGGTCAAGCACCAGCATCTTGATCGGCGAGGCAGCGACCCGCGCCACCGCACCGCCCGACAGCACCCCGTGCGTGACATAGGAATAGACCGCTTCGGCGCCGCTGTCGACCAGCGCCTGAGCGGCGTTGCACAGCGTGCCGGCGCTGTCGACGATGTCGTCGACCAGGATGCAGCGCATGCCGGCGACATCGCCGATGATGTTCATCACCTCGGAGACCCCGGCGCGCTCGCGGCGCTTGTCGATGATCGCCAGATCGGCATCGACCCGGCGCGCGATCTGGCGGGCGCGAAACACCCCGCCGACATCGGGCGACACGATGACGAGGTCAGCGCCCGCGTGGTTCTCCCTGATGTCCTTCACCAGCACCGGCTCGGCGTATCAGATTGTCGGTCGGGATCTCGAAGAAACCCTGGATCTGTCCCGAATGAAGCTCGAGGGTCAACACCCGGTCGGCGCCGGCGGTGGTAATCAGATTGGCGACGAGCTTGGCCGAAATCGGCGTGCGCGACGCCGATTTACGGTCCTGGCGGGCATACCCGTAATAGGGAATGACGGCCGTCACCCGCCGCGCCGAGGCGCGCTTCAGCGCATCGAACGTGACCAGCAGCTCCATCAGGTGGTCGTTCGCCGGATAGGAGGTGGATTGGACGACAAAGACATCCTCGCCGCGCACGTTCTCGTGGATCTCGACGAAAACCTCCATATCGGAAAACCGCCGCACGCTGGCGCTGGTCAGCGGCTGACCGAGATAGGCAGAGATCGCCTCGGCGAGAGGGCGATTGCTGTTGCAGGCGAGGATTTTCATCGGCCGAGAGCCAAGAGCGGCGGCCTCGGGCCCGATCCCGCGGCGGCACGCGCGAGTCGCTTGTAACAAACCCGCGCGTCCGAAGCAATCCAGGCCCGCTGAGGAGCGCGGCGTCGCTCCCCGCCGATCTCGGCGCGCGGCCGGCCGGCGAATTGCGGCCCTCGCCCCCTGCGCCCGTTGCCTGATACAAGCGAACCCGGTGCCGACCAGGAGCCCCGTGCGATGAGCTTCCTCACCCCCTACGATCGTTTTGAAGGCGAGGTGCTGCCCGAGTGGATCGACTACAACGGGCACATGAACCTCGCCTATTACACCGTGCTCTTCGACTACGCGACCGACCTTCTCTTCGACGAGCTCGGGCTCGGCCTCGACTATCGCCGCGATACCCGGCAGGGCACCTTCGTCGCCGAGACCCACAATCTGTTTGAGCGGGAGCTGCTCGTCGGCGCGCGGGTGCGCGTCGCCACGCAGATCGTTGGAGCCGACACCAAGCGGCTCTACCTCGCACACGAGATGTTCGCGCTCGCCGGCGGCTACCGCGCCGCGACCCAGGAGCTGATGTTTCTGCACGTCGATCTGGCGGCCCGACGGGTGAGCCCGTTTCCCGAGGTGCTGCACCGGCGCATCGCCGCCGCCGCGGCCGCGCATGCCATCCTGCCCCGGCCTGACTGGATCGGCCGCCGGATTGCGATGCCGGGCGATCGGTCGGAATGAGCGGCGGAACGCTCAGCTGAGGTCGATCGCGTATTTCTTCAACAGGTCGAGCGGCACGATCTCCAGGGTGGCTTCGTGCGTCGCGGTGAGACGCACCCGGGGTGCCCTTCCGGCCTCGAAGGCCTCCTTCCAGCGCTCGGCGCACAGGCACCAGCAATCGCCCGGTTGCAATCCGGGGAAACCGGCGGCCGGAACCGGGGTCGACAGATCGTTGCCGGCGCCCTGCGAGAACGCGAGGAAGTCGGCGTCGACCCGAGTGCACACGGTGTGCACCCCGACATCCTCTGGCCCGGTCTCGCAGCTGCCGGTCCGGTAGAACCCGGTCAGCGGTTTCGCGCAGCATTCGGCGAGCGGCTCGCCGAAGACATTGCGGGGTTCGCTCATGTTATCCTCCGTTGTCAGGCCGGATGCCGCTCGCTGCGCGCGCCGAACCGCGCCTCGATGGCGTCCCAGATGTTGACGGCGAGGTCGACCCCGTCGAGCCGCGCGATCTCCTGGATCCCGGTGGGCGAGGTTACGTTGATCTCGGTCATGTAGTCGCCGATGACATCGATCCCGACAAAAACCAGCCCCTGCGCTCTGAGGCTCGGGCCGATCGCGGCGCAGATCTCGCGTTCACGCGCGGTCAGCGCGGTTTTCTGGGCGCGGCCGCCGACATGCAGGTTGGCGCGCGCTTCGCCCTCGGGCGGCACCCGGTTGACCGCGCCGACCGGCTCGCCCTCAACCAGGATGATCCGCTTGTCGCCGTGGCGCACGTCGGGGAGATAGCGCTGCACCATCACCGGCTCGCGGTAGACGGAGGCATACATTTCGAGGAGCGACCCCAGATTGTCGTCGCCCGGCCGCAGGTGGAAGACGCCGGCCCCGCCGTTGCCGAACAGCGGCTTCAGGACGATCTCGCCGTGCTCTCGGCGAAAGGCGTCGATTTCGCCGCGGTCGAGCGTCAACAGGGTCGGCGGCATCAGCTCCTTGAAGTGCAGCACGAAGAGCTTTTCCGGGGCATTGCGGACCGACGCCGGGTCGTTGACGATAAGCGGCCCGCCTTCGGGCAAGAGCTCCAACAGGTGCGTCGCGGTGATGTAGGCCATGTCGAAGGGCGGGTCCTGCCGCATCAACACGATGTCGAACCCGGCGAGGTCGAGCTCCTCGAAGGCCCCGAAACGGTGGTGGTTGCCATGCCGGCGCATCACCTCGAGCGACCGGCCGCGGGCATAGAGCCGGCCGTCGCGCAGGGTCAGCGCCTGCGGCAGGTAATGAAACAGCGCATGGCCGCGCCGTTGCGCCTCGAGGGCCAGCGCAAAGGTTGAAATCGGCGTCGATGTTGATCGTGTCGATCGGATCCATCTGGATCGCGATGGCGAGACCCATGCTTCCTCCTCTCGATCCGTCAGGGCCGGATCGTGATCATGCTGCCCGGCCCGAGCGAGCCAAGCAACCCGGCAAGCACGTCGCGGGCGACCGCGATGCAGCCCACGGTCGGCGCGAAATCGGGCCGCGCCACATGCAGGAAGATCGCGCTGCCGCGCCCGGGCAGCGGCGGATCGGTGTTGTAGCCGATCACGACCAGGAGATCGTAGAGCCCGTCCGCGCGCCACATCTCTTCGTGATGCGCCGGATAGGGCAGCGCCACCAGCCGGTTGTAACGCGGGTCGGCGGGATCGTCGACCCAGCCGTCGTCCGGGCGCAACGCGCGGCATCGGCAGACCCGGTCGGCGGCGCCGCGATGCGATCGGCGCGGTAAAATCCGCCGGAGCAGCGGAAAGCGGCCGGCCGGGGTGGCGCCATCACCCTCCCGCTTGTCCGGGCGTACCCCACTGCGCCCGCAGGCCGCCACCGCCCCGCCCCCGGGCCACGACAGGCGACCGGCCGAATAGGTCAGATCGATGAACCGCGAAGGTGCTGCGTGCGCTTTGCCCATTGCCGCCAGCGCGATCGAGGAGGAGATGAAGACGCGGCGCGATACCACCATGGCAGCCGATGATATCGCTTGTGCCGTTCCCGAGGTAGCATGCACAGGCGATGTCGGTCGGATCCGCCGGCGCCGCATCGTGACCAACAAGGGCCGGCTCGATGGGCTTGGGGACGCGCGCAGATTACGGTGAGCTGGCCGAACAGCTCGCGGCGCTGATCGAAGGTGAGCCCGACCTCGTCGCCAACACCGCCAATATGGCAGCGCTCCTCTATAACGGGCTCCCAGAGCTCAATTGGGCCGGGTTTTATTTCGCGAGAAACGGTGAACTCGTGCTCGGCCCGTTCCAGGGGAAGCCCGCCTGCGTGCGGATCGCCTGGGGCAAGGGCGTGTGCGGCACCGCCGCTGCGCGCGGGCAAGCGATCGTCGTCCCCGATGTCGACGCCTTTCCCGGCCATATCGCCTGCGATGCGGCGTCCCGCTCCGAGCTCGTCGTGCCGCTCGTCACGGGCAGACGGGTCGTCGGCGTCTTCGACCTCGACAGCCCGCGGCCCGGACGCTTTGACGAGGAAGATCGCGCCGGTATCGAGCGCCTGGTTGCGATCCTCCTGGCGCATCACCCCGACTGGCCCTGAGCCCAGCCCGACGCGCCGGTAACCGATATCTGATTTGCATTGCCGAGCGCGCTGCGGCACCCTTCGGCCAGCCGGTTGATGGCGGAGAGCGGAGACGAGCCATGGGCAGCATGATCGAATTTGCGCGTCCCGACGGGGGCAAAACCCGGGGCTATCTGGCGTCGGCCGGGAATGGCCGGCCCGGCATCGTGGTGATCCAGGAATGGTGGGGCCTCAACGACCAGATCTGCGGGGTCGCCGACCGCTTCGCCCGCGCCGGCTACAACGCGCTTGCCCCCGATCTCTACAAGGGCCGGCTGACCACCACGCCCGACGAAGCCAACCACCTGATGAGCGGGCTCGATTTCCCCGACGCAACGCACCAGGATCTGCGCGGCGCCGCGCAACACCTCAAGGTCACCAGCGGCAAGGTCGCGGTGCTGGGGTTCTGCATGGGCGGCGCCTTGACGGTCGCCGCTTCCGTCCACGTCCCCGAAATCGCGGCCGGCGTCTGCTTTTACGGCATCCCGCCCAAGGAGTTCGCCGACCCGGCGAAGATCAAGCTGCCGTTCCAGGGCCATTTCGCCAATCAGGACGATTGGTGCACGCCGGCCGCGGTCAATGCTCTGGAAAGCGCGATGAAGGCGGCCGGCGCCGCGCCCGAGATCTACCGCTATGACGCGGCCCACGCGTTTTTCAACGAGCGCAGCGCCGCCTATGACCTGGCCTCGGCCAACCAGGCCTGGGAACGCACCGCTGCGTTCCTCGCAAAGCGCCTGTCCTGAACGAGGAGGAAATCATGAGGTTCGAGATGACGATCACCCGCCACCTCACGCTCCTGGCGGCGGCGCTGGGTCTCTGCCTGATTTCGGTCGGCCCGGCGCTTGCCGATGGCGGCGGGAGCGGCGGGGGTGGGGGCGGTGCAAGCTCGACGACCTGTCCGCCGGGCCAGGTCTATGACGCGAACAGCCAGAGCTGCGTCAAACAGGGGAGCGAAGTCATCCCCGACAAGGCGCTCACCGATTATGCCTATGCGCTGGCCAAGGCCGAGCGCTATGACGAGGCGCTCGACGTCCTCAATCTCCTGAAAAACCCCAATACCCCCGAAGCCCTCAATTATCGCGGCTATGCGACGCGCAAGCTCGGCAGGGTCGACGAGGGGATCGGCTATTACAGGAAGTCGATCGCGCTCGATCCGCGCTACGCCAAGGTGCGCGAGTATTTGGGCGAAGCCTATGTCATCAAGGGCGAGATCGGGCAGGCGAAGGCGCAGCTGCGGGCGATCAAGGCGATCTGCGGCACCGGCTGCGCGCAATACCAGCACCTCGCCCAGGCGATCACCGACCCCTCGGCGACCTGGTAGCACACGGTCCCGGCGCAACCGGCAGGCCGCGTCCTTCGGATCACCGCCGGCCGAACAGGCGTTCGATATCGCTGAGAGCGAGGGTGACGAAGGTCGGGCGGCCGTGATTGCACTGGCCGCTGTTGGGGGTCACCTCCATCTGGCGCAGCAGCGCATCCATCTCGGCCGGCGCGAGGCGGCGCCCGGCGCGGACGCTCGAATGGCAGGCCAAGGTCCCGCAGACGCTCTCGACCCGCTCCTGCAAGGCCGGCGCGTCCCCCCATTCGGCGAGTTCATCGGCGAGATCGCATACCATCGCCCGGATATCGAGCCCCCCGAGGAGGGCCGGCACTTCGCGGACGATGACCGCGCCCTGCCCGAACGGCTCGAGAACGAGACCGAATTGGGCGAGTTCCTCAGCGCGCGCAGCCAGGCGCGCGCCGAGCGCGGGATCGAGTTCGACGATCTCAGGGAGGAGTAGCGTCTGGCGCGCGACCCCATGCTGGGCCATCGCCTCCTTCATCTTTTCATAGACCAGGCGCTCGTGGGCGGCGTGCTGGTCGACGAGCACGATGCCGGTCGCGGTCTCGGCGAGGATGTAGGTCCCGTGTAATTGCGCGCGGGCGGTGCCGAGCAGCGAATCGGGGAGCGGTTCGCTGTCCGGGTCGCGCAACCCTCGTTCACCGGGCGCGAGAAAGGCGTTGCCGGTCTCGGCGAGTTCGCGTGAGGGCGCGCTCGGCGGAAAGCTGAAGTGCGGCTGCGGCGCGAGGTGCGGCTGAAGCGCGCCATTACCGGGGCGGAACGCGCCGAGCGCAGCGTCGCTCGCCGTTGTCGAACTGCGCATCCCGGCGGCGTCCAGCGCGTGCCGCAACCCGAGGACGACGAGGCCGCGAATAAGCGCGGCGTCGCGAAAGCGGATCTCGGCCTTCCCCGGGTGGACATTGACGTCGATCTCCGAGGGCGGTCCGTCGAGGAAGAGGGCGACGACCGGATGGCGATCTCGCGCGAGCACATCCTGGTAGGCCCCGCGCACCGCGCCGACGAGGAGCCGGTCGCGCGCCGGCCGGCCGTTGACGACGAGGTACTGGTCGCGCGGCAGCCCGCGATTTAGGGTCGGGAGGCCAATCAGGCCGGTCAGGCGAAATCCCTCGCGCTCGGCCATCACGGCAATCGAATTCTCGGTGAAGTCGCGGCCCAGGAGGGCACCGAGCCGGGCTTCGCGCGACGCGGCGGCCGGGAGGCGCAAGAGCACGCGATCCTCGTCCCCGATGACCGTAAAGGCGACCCCGGGACAGGCCATCGCCAGGCGCTTTACCGCATCGACCGCCTGGTCACGCTCGGCGCGCGGCGTTTTGAGAAATTTGAGCCGTGCCGGGGTCGCAAAAAAGAGGTCGCGCACCTCGACCCTGGTCCCCTGGGGGTGCGCAGTCGGCACCGGCGCACGCTTCTCACCCCCCTCGACGGCGATCTCCCAGGCGGTGTCGGCGCCGGCGGCGCGGGAGAGGATGCGCATCCGGCTGACCGCGCCGATCGAGGGCAGCGCCTCGCCGCGAAACCCGAGCGCCTTTATTTCCAGGATGTCGTCATCGGGCAGTTTGGAAGTGCAGTGGCGCTCGACGGCGAGCTCGAGTTCGGCCCTTTCCATGCCGGCGCCATCGTCGCTGACCGCGATCAGCGCCTGCCCGCCCTCGCGCAACGTAATGTCGATCCGGCTGGCGCCGGCGTCGATCGCGTTTTCGACGAGTTCCTTGACCGCTGCGGCCGGGCGCTCGATGACTTCACCGGCGGCGATGCGGTTGACGACGACGGGCGGCAGCTGGCGGATCTTCATGCGCCGAGTTTACGCCACCGCGAAATCGCCGTCGAAGGAGATCGCGCGGTCCAGCACCCGGCAAACCCTAAGGGTGTGGGCCCGCAGCGGGCGGGGTCGAGGCGGGCGCCTCGGGTGCGCGGCTTCGGCGATAGATGTCAACCGATTGACCGTCGTCGTCGAGGGTCGTCAAGAGCGTGTAATCGCGCGCGAGGTAGGTATCCACGATCGCCACCCGGTCGGGCCGCTCGCAGACCATCCAGCGCCGCCAGTGCGAGATCACGACAAAGCGCGGGCCGCTTGCCATGATCCGGCGAATCTCGGCATCTGGCTCGGTGTCGGGCAGCGTGAAATCGCACACCAGGTGATCGGACTGGATGTAGCGGGTCGGCAGAGCGGCGCCGGCGAAGAGGTAGATCGTGGTTTCCTGGTCGACGACATAGATCGTGTCATTCGGGCGCAGCCCGGCGGCCTGCATGGCGCGCGCCACATCGGCGGGCAGATGCGAGGCGCCGACGTCGTAGACCTCGAACTTGGCGAACCACGCCAGCGGATAGCCGCCGACAACCGCCACAACGGCAAAGGCGATGGCGAATTTCGCGGCCGGGGCCGCCAGCGCCGCTGCCCAAGTGCGCAGAACGAGGAGGGATGCGACGAGGAGCGGCGCCACCAGCGGCATGAAATAGGGAAAGTACATCGAGCGCATCGCCACCGCCCCGGCGGCGCTCGCGGCGATCCACAGGGCGATCATTCGCACGCCGGCAGCGTCCGGCATCCTGAAGAGCGCGCGGCGTTCGGCGGCGAGCAACAATCCGCCGGTGAAGAGCGGCAGGATCGGCTTACACATCGGCAGGAACCGCCAGAGCCCGGCGCCAAAGCTGATGCCGTCGCCGTGCAGCCGGCTGGCGGCGCCGATAAAGGGCGTCAGATACAATGCCGGCGCGGCGCCGCTGTGGGCAAAGTAGGCGAGGAAACACGCCGACGGCAGGACGCCCGCGGCGGCGATTTTGGCGAGCGGCTGCCAGGATACCCAGCGCCTCGACCCCGGCACCCTGAGGCTGACGAGACCGGCCGCGAGCAACGCCTCGAACCCGGCGGTCTGCTTGATCATCACCGCAACGCCGAGGAGGAGCCCACACCCAACGACCCGCGACCCGCGCCCGCCGGACCAGCCCTGGCGCTCGCTCAGCGCCAGATCGAGCGCCAGGATGACCAATGGCGCCATGAGGACCTCGGGGCGGCTGCGCAAGCCGTAGAGGATGACCGTGTAGAGGGGGTAGAGAAACGCCGCCGCCGGCGCCATCCATGGCCCTTCGAAGTGGCGCCGGATCAACCGGAAGAGCGCGAGCGATCCGGCAAAGACCGCGACCGCGGTCAGTAAGCGGGCGGCCAGGATTCCCGGGCCTACCACCTCTTGGGCGATGGCGAACAAGAGGAACAGCCCGGGCGGCTTTACATCCCAGATCGCGACATACGGTAGATGTCCGGCGAGCCAGGCCTGGCCAATGAGGATAAACAGCAACTCGTCGGCATCGCTGACGCCGAGGTCAAACGACCGGTAGCGAACTCCCAACACCCAGAGGAGAAGCACGAGAAGCCCGGCCGATCTCCACAACAGCGGGGCCAACCCCACGCGCTTCTCAGCAATCGCGATCGTGTCGGCAGCGGCGCCCAGCGGCACCGGCGACCGCAAATGCGCCGACACCATGCCGGCTCTCACGGGCCGCCGCCGCCCCCACCGAACAGCGGCAGACAGTAATTCACCGGGCACTCGGCACGGTCGCTCGTCGCGACGCTGCGCACCTCAATCCGTTCGCCGCCGCCGCAATAAGACACGTCGGCAACAACGAAGTCGCCAAAATCGGGGGCGCTGATAAAGACAAAGCCGTGGGCGGTGATCAAACTCTGCAGCGCCGCGCAGGTGTAGGTATGCGAGGCTATTCCGGCGGCGATCGCCGGGGAACCGAGGGTTGCCAGGGTAAAGAAGAGGGCGAACCCGCGGGCCAGCCGACCGTGCCGCAACACCCTATCGCTCATCGCTGCCTCTCGCCATCGGCGCGCCGCACCGCGGCGAGCATCAACAGGAATATCGCGGGGAACCCGACCTGGACGCTGGTAACCGCCCAGACCGCCGGCATCAAGAGCGGAGCCAACCAGGCGAATAGCAGGATTTCGCGCTCGCCACGATGGAACCCGTGCCTGAGGCCGAGCTGCGCCAGCCAGGCGATCGCCAGGGTCGCCCAGGTCAAATCGTAATAGAAGAGATAGGGCGAGACCAGGAGCGAGCCGGCGGCGAGGGTCGCCGCCTTGGCCTCGAAGGAGGCATCGCGGTTGCGCCAGGTCCGCCACACGCAAGCAGCGGCAAAGAGCGCGACCACCCCCTGCAGCACGCCGGCCACCCGCACCGGTACCGCAAGCGAAAGCGCGAAGACAAACGGGCTCGGCATCGTGCCCCACGGGACCGCGCCCTGATCGGCCATCGCCTGGCTGATCGCCAGGTGATGGAGAAACGCCGCCCAACTCGCCCATCCGAACGCCAGGAGGCTTGCCGCACTCAGCGCCAGGACCGTCGCCGCCGCCGCGGCGATGCTGCGCCAGCGGCCTTCGGCCAACAGCGCTAGCGGGAATAACAGCGCGAGGTGCGGCTTTATCGCCAGGAGCCCGACGAGGATCCCGGCGGCAACCGGGCGGCGCTCGAGCCAAAGGAGCGCGAACCCGGCGAGCGCCGCCGTCAGAAAGGCGTTCTGACCGTCGACCAGGGTGATGAGGCCGGCCGGCGTCGCGGCGGCGACGATCCAGGCCCTCGGATCGGGCAGGACCTTGCGCACCAAGAGCGCCCACAACACCGCCGAGCCCAAGACGAAGAGGACGAGTGCGGCCGGATAGGGCAGGAGGCCGAGCGGCACGACGGCAAGCAGAAAAACCGGCGGGTAATGCCACGGGAACCAGATGTTGGGCAGAAACGGCACCGCGGCATGCTGGACCGCGGCGATCGTCGGCCCATCGAAGGCGGTCTCCGGATGGCCGGCGAGCGCGAGGCGCGCCGCGCTCCAGAACGCCATGAAGTCGTAACCGATCGGCTTCCCGCGCGGATCGACGAGGCTCGGCAGCGACATCGCGAACCAGACGATGAACACCAGCGCGAAGATCAGGACGATCATCCACGAATAGACGCGGACACGCTCGGCGTCGAGCCAATGGGGCGCGCCCGCCGCCGACCCCTCGGCGATTGCCACCCGCTCACCTGGTTGGTTGATCGCCATCGCGCCCCGTTCGATCCACCGGCAGCATCAGCCTAGGAGCGGATCATTACCGTATCGTCAAGAGTAAGACGAGGAGCGGGGCCCGCCTTGACACGGCACGTGCTTCCCGGTGGAGTACGCCGGCAACAGGAGCGAAGGGGGCATTGGATGGGACGCGGCTCGGCCGAGCGGTCGGCATCGGAGGGGGCAACGCCCGAGCCCGCCCCCAAGGCAGCTCTGGACTATGTGGCGCGGGTTCGCGAGTTGGCGCCGGCGCTGGCCGCCGCGGGCGAGGAGATCGACCGCCGCCGCGAGCTGCCCGAGGCAATCGTTGCCGCGTTGATCGATGGCGGCTTCTTCCGTCTCCTCCTGCCGGAATCGCTCGGCGGCGCGGAATTATTACCGGCGCACTACGTGCCGATCATCGAGGAGCTCGCCCGGGCCAACGCCAGCACCGCGTGGTGCGTCAACCAGAATTCCGGCTGCTCGATGACGGCGGCCTATCTCTCCCCCGAGGTCGCGCGCGAGATCTTCGGGGGCAAGCGCGGCATCCTCGCCTGGGGCCCAGGGCCGGGCGAGGCGCGAATTGTTCCCGGTGGCTACCGGGTCACGGCGACCTGGAGCTTTGCCAGCGGCAGCCATCATGCGACCTGGCTCGGCTGCCATGTGCCGGTGATCGACGCCGACGGCAAGCCGCGGCTGGGTGAGACCGACGCGCCGGTGGTGCGCACGATGCTGTTTCCCAAAAGCGCGACCACGTTCACCGATATCTGGCACACGATCGGGCTGCGCGGCACCGGCAGCGACCAGTATTCGGTCGAGGACCTGTTCGTTCCCGAGGATCATTCGGTCGACGTGTTGTCGCGCCGCGCCATGGCGGCGCGCGAACCGGGCCTCTTATACCGGTTCAGCAGCCTGACCTTGTACGCTGCGGGCTTCGCCGGCGTCGCGCTCGGCATCGCCCGCAGCACGCTCTCGGATTTCATCGAGCTGGCCCGCGACAAGATCCCGCGCGGCGCGCGCAACACGCTGCGCAACAATAATGTGGTCCAACGCGAGGTCGCGCTGTCCGAGGCGCGGCTTTCCTCGGCGCGCGGCTGGCTGCTCCACTCGCTCGGTGACATCACCAAGGCGGTCGCGCAGCGGGGCCATCTCACGCTCGACGAGCGAATGACGATCCGCCTCGCCGCGACCTTTGCGATCCACACCGCGCTCGAAGTCGTCGACATCCTCTACCAGGCTGCCGGCGCCACCGCGATCTTCGACATCAACCCGTTCGAACGCCGCTTCCGCGATATCCATTCGGTCGCGCAGCAGCTGCAGGGCCGCCAGCAGCATTTCGAAACCGTCGGCCAATACCTGATGGGCCTCGAAGCCGACACCGGCTGGCTGTAACACCCCCCAGATTCCCTGCGCAGGCACGGACCCATCGCGCCATAGATTTGACCGCGGACATC
This sequence comes from uncultured Alphaproteobacteria bacterium, assembly GCA_963734125.1. Taxonomy (GTDB): domain Bacteria; phylum Pseudomonadota; class Alphaproteobacteria; order ATCC43930; family CGMCC-115725; genus DATARH01. The sequence continues at coordinate 3,733 of CAVTGB010000045.1, read as the reverse complement.
ATCGATCCCTGCCTGCGCAGGGATCTTTCTCGTTCTACTTTTTATATTCAGCGCGGATCTGGTTTCGCATGCTGGCGAGGCCGGCGGCGATGTAGCCGCCGTCGATCGCGATCTCCGCGCCGCTGATAAAGCTTGCCTCGTCGGAAGCGAGGAACAGCACCAGTTCGGCGCATTCCTTGGGCGTCCCCTGGCGGTGCATCGGGATCGCGGCGCGCGCGGCGTGGGCGAAGGCGTCGCCCCCGCTCTGGAAGAAGCCGGTATCGGCGATCTGCCCGGGATGGATCGAATTGACCCGGATGTTCCAGGGCGCAAATTGCAGGACGGCGGTCTTGGTGAGGCCGCGCAGCCCCCATTTGCTCGCGGTGTAGGCGGCGTCGTCATGGGCGGTGAGACCCGCGGTCGACGAGATGTTGACGATCGCGCCTCCCCCGGAATCCCGAATCGCCGGCGCACCATGCTTCATGCCCAGAAGGGGCCCGGTCAGGTTGACGCCGAGCGTGCGGTTCCATGCCTCCAGCGTCGTCGCGACGATGCCCTGGCGGGCGATCGTTCCGGCGTTGTTGACGAGGATGTGGAGGCCGCCGAACGCGGCGATGGTTGCGGCGACAATCTCCTGCCAATCCGCTTCGCTCGCCGCGTCGTGCACGCGGAAGAGCGCGCGGCCGCCCGCCGCGTTCAGCCGCGCCGCCAGCGCCTCGCCCTTGGTGCGGTCGATGTCGGTCAGCATGAGTGCGGCGCCCTCGCGGACGAACAGCTCCGCCTCCTGCGTCCCCTGCCCGCCCGCCGCCCCGGTGATCAGCGCAACCTTGTTCGCCAGTTTCGGCATGGTGTTTCCTCCTCACAATTTCGGCACATAGCCCTTGCGCGGATATTCTTCCCAGTACTGACGGAAGCCGTGTTTGGTGGCCTCCTGGTGGGGGTGGGCGCGGAGGCGCTCGACATCGATGTCGATGCCGAGCCCGGGCGCTGTCGGCAGATCGATCCAGCCATCCTTGACCGCGAGCGATTGGGTGGCAACTTCGGCGCACACGCCCTCGAGATTGACGAAATACTCGGTGATGCGGAAGTTGGGGATGACCGCGGAGACATGCACGGTCGCCGCCATGCCGACGAGCGGCGAATTGTAGTTGTGCGGCGACATCACGACCGCGTGCGGCTGCGCCATCACCGCTATGTCCATCAAGGCCGAGATGCCGCCGATCGCGCAGATGTCGGGGTTGAGGATGTCGGCCGCGCGCATCGCCAGACACGCGGCGAACTGCTCCTTTGAATAAAGCGCTTCGCCGGTGACGATCGGGATCGGGACGGCGCGGCGCACCTCGGCCAATAGCGCGAGGTTGTCGGCGAGGCACGGCTCCTCGTACCAGTCGATGTTGAATTCGGTGAGGCGGTTGCCGATGCGGATCGCGTGTTGGGGCGCGAAGCGCCGGTGCGCCTCGACCAGGATCTCGAAATCGGGTCCGACCGCCTCGCGCACCGCGCGCACGTATCGAATCGCGAAATCCTCGTCTTTGCGATCGATATAGCTGCGCCATGGCCCGGGGAACGGGTCGAACTTGGCGGCGCTAAAGCCCATCGCCTTCACTTTGAGGGCGCGCTCCACCCCATCCTCGATCGTGCCGCGCCCGGCCCAGCCATTGGCATAGACCCGCACCCGCTCGCGCGAGGCGCCACCCAGGAGATTGTAGACCGGGAGCCCGGCGCGCTTGCCGATGATGTCCCACGAGGCGATCTCGATCGCGCTCCACGCCGAGAGCAGCTCCATCGAACCGCGGCGGATCGCGAAATCGTCGAACATCACCTGCCCGGTATGGCGGATGTTGAAGGCGCTGCGGCCGATGACGTGCGGCGCCATCGCGCGGACGCACTCGGCGATGACCGTCTCCTTGCCGGCCGTCACATAAGCTTCGCCCCAGCCATAGGTGCCATCCACGGTCTCGACCCGGCAGAACAGGAGGTCCTTCGAACTCCTGGTGCCGAAGATAAAGCTCTCTATGCGCGCGATTTTCATGGCGGTCCCTCCCTCGACCGACGGCAAATGGGCCATGCGATCGGCAACGCGATCCATAATGTGATAGGATGCACCCGGCAAATCCGGAGAGAAACCGTGTCGTCGCGCGAGTATCGCTATACCGCCTTGTTCGACCCCGCCGAATAGGGCGGCTACGTCGTGACGTGTCCCGCGTTGCCCGGGCTCGTAACCGAAGGGGATACGCTCGAAGAGGCTCGCGCGATGGCTGCCGACGCCATTCGCGGCTATCTCGAAGTGCTTGCCAAGGACGGCCTGCCATTTCCCGTCGAAGATGCGGAACCAGGCGCGAGCGCCGGGTCGATGCAGGCTTCGCGTGATCCAAGCAGCAGGGCGGTCGCCGAAACACTAAATCTTGTATTCGCTGATTTCTCCGTACCCTTCATTCGTTGAAATTTTTTCGATAAGGAAATCGACCCATTTTTCCGAATATGTATAGTCGTTATGTGTAGGATGATAAATGCAGTAATCCTTATTGGTGCCCTCCGGCTGTTTGGAGCGAGACCGAGGACGAACTTGAAATTTCCGCCATGCCTGCGTGTGATTATGACTGGTGAACCGCCTTCGCGACCGCTTCGCGACGGTCGCCACAACGTGACTTGGCAAATACGGATATAAGTCGTCCGTTGGCCTATATTTGACAAGAATATTGTGGATTTTCTCGGCTTCTTCCGAACCCGGATGAATGAATTGAATATGTGATTTACTCTTGGAAGCGCTATCCAGAGTGTAGATAACGCGAAATTGATACTCTAAATCGCTGAGTTGTTCCTCCGTCAGTCCTTCCCTCAGGCGTGCGTCCAGCGCCTCGATCTGTTCAGGGACTTCGTATTTCTGAAGCGCTGAGACCTGATCCATGCTGAGCCACGCAAACTGGAGGGCGATACCCAGTTCATTCTGCAGCGACAACGCCTTGCCGAAAAGATCCTGTATAATTTTATCAAAATTCAGGCAACAGGCTTGAAAGAGCGAAAGCCATTTAAGATCACTCTTGCCCAGCAGAGTGTGTTCAACCTCGTCGCGAATTATCTTGATTGCCTCTAGATTCCTTTTCATTCCGGCAGTAAGCGGGCAATCCGGTCGCCTCAGCATCTGGCTTAGAAGCAGCGTTCGACCGTCGTTGCCGACGATTTCCACTCTCTCGCGAATGTAGAATTCGTGCAGGAGGTAGGTCCAGGCGACATTAACCAAAAGTGCAAAGACCTCCGTTTTGAATTTTAAGGTTGGGCTGTTGAAAATTTGAACGGCAAGAGCCATAGCTTCGCGTGCTCGGATGAGCCGCTCATCGTCAAATAAGTTCAGACCGGTTTGCGGATCAAAGGATTTTTTCTTTATGATAAAAAATTCGACCAACTCATCCGAGGCTGGTTTAATCTTGACCCGCTGCTTGACTTCGGTAACGCGTGCGCTGTTGATGGTTGCTGGTCTACCCAAATTCACGAGCGCTTGAATGTCCTGATTTCGCCACCCTTTTGCGAGAAGCGCTTTGACGACCTCCGCCTCGGGTGCCGTCAATCTCCCTTCTGGTTTCCTGATCAAAGCATGCTCCGGAGGGAATTCCAGGGATACCGGGGGCGACGGAACGATCCGAATGAAAACCCATCGACCCGGCTCCGTCTCTTAATATAGGAAGCATTTGGTGCTTTCGCCCCGCTGGCGCCCCGATCGAGCAGGGATTAGGCTCCACCCTCAACACCGTCACAA
>CAVTGB010000044.1:0-23705 GCA_963734125.1 uncultured Alphaproteobacteria bacterium | reverse complement strand
CCGGCCGTCTCGACCGTGCTCGTCGGCTACTCGACGATGGAGCACCTCGAATACGCCGTCCGCAGTCGATCGAGAAGGGCCCGCTCTCCCCGGCCGCCCTCGCCCGTGTCGCCGAAATCCAGCAGAGCTTTGTCGGCGAAGTGCGTTGACGCGCGAGACCGGAACCGCCGCGCCATTGCCTGCCGGGCAGACGTCGCGGCTCATCTTGCTTGTCGCCCTGTTCGCGCTGGTCGAATGCGTCGCGGCGCCGGGATCTGCACTCGGGCAGCCGGCGCCGCAATATCAGCCGGTGCCGCAATATCAGCCGGTGCCGCAATATCAGCCGGCGCCGCAATATCAGCCGGCGCCGCAGTATCAGCCCGTGCCGCAATATCAGCCGATGCCGCAATATCAGCGCCCCCTCCAAGTCCCGCCCGCCCCGGTTTATCAGCCCGGGCCCTATGACACCTATCCGGGCATGAGGAACCGATATAATGCTCTGCAACCTCGGCACCGGCCGGTCGGCGCGAAGGCCTGAGGAAAGCGATGAACCTCGCGGCGCTGCTGTTCGACGTTGCGCGCCGGCTGCCCGACCAGCCGGCAGTCAGCGACGAGCGCCATGCCTGGACCTATCGCGAGTTGGCCGAGCGGGTCGCGCGTGTGGCCGGCGGATTGCGGGCGCGTGGCCTCGCGCCCGGCGACCGGGTGCTGCTGTCGCTCGAGAATTGCGGCGAGTTCTTCGAACTGCTGTTCGGCTGCTGGGCGGCCGGGCTGTGCGCGGTGCCGGCCAACGCCCGCCTGCATCCGCGCGAGGTCGAGTACATCGCGGAGAATTCGCGGCGCCCGGCTGCTGGTCGCCACCCCCGGCCTTGCCGAGGCGCTGGCCCCGCTTGCCGACTCGGTCGCCAGCCTCGACGCGGTGATCTCGACCCGCACCGCCGACTACGACGCGCTGCTGGCGGCGCGAGCCGCTCCGCCCCGAGCCGGGCACCGCGACCGATCGCGCCTGGCTGTTCTATACCTCGGGCACGACCGGCCGGCCGAAAGGCGCGGTGCTGACCCACCGCAACCTGCTCTTCATGAGCCAGTGCTATTACGCCGATATCGACCCGCTCGACGAGCGCGACACGCATCTGCTGGCGGCGCCGGTATCGCACGGCGCCGGGCTCTATGCGCTGCCGTTCGTGCTGAAGGGCGCGCACCAGATCGTGCTGCCGCATTTCGACGTCGCGCGACATTCATCGACGTGTCGCGACGGCATCCGCGCGTCTCGCTGTTCGCCGCGCCGACGATGCTGACCCGGCTCGTCCACGCGCCCGAGGTTGCTGGGCGCCGATCTCGCCAATCTGAAGACGATCTATTACGGCGGCGGGCCGATGTATGTCGCCGATCTCGAAGAGGCGCTGGAGCTGTTCGGGCCGCGCCTCTACCAGCTCTACGGCCAGGGCGAGTCGCCGATGACGATCACCGGGCTGTCGCAGCGCCTCCACGCCGATCACGCGCGAGGCTGGGGTCGTGCGGCGTGCCGCGCACTGGCGTGCTGGTCCGGGTGGTCGACGACAACGACGCCGAACTGCCGCCGGGCGAAATCGGCGAAGTCGTGACGCGAAGCGACTGCGTCATGGAAGGCTATTGGGAAAACCCGGCGGCCAACGCCGAAACCCTGCGCGGCGGCTGGCTCCATACCGGCGATCTCGGCAGCATCGACGAAGACGGGTTTCTGACACTGCGCGACCGCTCCAAGGACATGATCATCTCGGGCGGCAGCAACATCTACCCGCGCGAGATCGAGGAGGTGCTGCTGCGCCACCCCGACGTCGTCGAAGCCGCGATCGTCGGCCGCCCGCACCCCGAGTGGGGCGAGGAGGTCGTCGCGTTTATCGTGGCGAAGTCCGGGATGCGGGCGTGGAGCCGGCAGCGCTCGACCGGCTCTGCCTCGACCAGATCGCCCGCTTCAAGCGCCCGCGCGAGTACCGCTTTGTCGACTGCGCTGCCGAAAAACAACTACGGCAAGGTGCTGAAGACCGAGCTGCGCCGGCTGCTCGCCGAGAGGGAACAGGCATGACGATACTTCAGGACAAGGTCGCGCTGGTGACCGGGGCGGGGGCGGGGATCGGGCGGGCGATCGCGCTCGCGATGGCGGCCGAAGGCGCGACGATCGCGGCCGCCGATATCGACCGCGCGGCGGCTGAGCGCACCGCCACGGACGCGGCCGGGGCGAACCGCCGGGCGATCGCGATCGAAGCCGATTGTGGCGATGTTGCCTCGATCGATGCGATGGTCGCGCGCGCGGTCGCCGAATTCGGCCGGCTCGACATTATCGTCAACAATGCCGGGGTCACCCGCGCCGCCTCGATCATGGACCTGACGGAAGCCGATTGGGACCGCATCCACCGGGTCAACGCCAAGGGCGTCTTCTTCTGCCTGCAGGGTGCGGCGCGCGAGATGATGAAAACGGGCGGCGGGCGCATCATCAACATCGCCTCGATCGCTGGGCGTGGCCATCCCGCCGCCTCGAACGCTGCCTATTCGGCGAGTAAGGGCGCGGTCATCGCGCTGACCGGCAAGGCGGCCTACGAGCTCGGTCCGCACAACATCACGGTCAACGCGATCTGCCCGGGTTTCACCCGCACCGAATTGAGCGCGCGCAATTCCGTGACCCGAGCGGCCGCGCGCGGCATCTCGGTCGAGGCGCTTCAGGCCGAGCAGGAGGCGGCAATTCCGATCCGCCGCGCCAACACGCCCGAGGACATCGCGGCGATGGCGGTCTTCCTCGCCTCGTCCGGCGCGCGCAACATCACCGGCCAGTCCTACAACGTCGATGGCGGCCTGGTGCCGAGCTGAGGTGTTGGGTTAGGCGTCGGGGCTGCGGTCGACCGAGCTATCGATCCGGAGGGTCAGCGCCGACGATAGCGGGCCAGAATCGGCGGCGGCGACGCACTCGGCGAGTTCGCGGCGGTTCTTGACCCCGAGCACGAGCGTGTCGATGTCGAGCGCGAGCGCATAGCAGTGGGCGAGGATTGCCGGGTTCTCGCCGAGTTCGGCGGCGAGCGCGCGAAAGCCGGCAGCGCGCGCGTAGTCGCGCAGCTCGAGGTGACCCTCGGGCAGCACCCGATCGATAGCGGCGGTCAGGGCCCCGGCCTGGACCGCACGGATCCCCATGGTGGCGACCCCGTTCGCGCGCGCCGCCGCCATCACCGCGCGGGGCTTTGCCGGCCCGTCGAAAAACTTCAGCCCGCCCGGCGAATCGAGGAGGTTGGCAATGCACTGCACCGCCGCCGGCGCCGGCTTTTCGCGCAAGAGCCGGATGATCGTGTCGGGGTGGCCGATGCCGGTCAGACCCCAGGCGCCGATGACGCCCTCGCCAACCAGACGCTCGAACACCGGGCGGACATGGTCGACGAAGCTGGCGTAGGGGGTCATGCGCTGGGCGGCGTCGGGGCGGCCGGCCAGAAAGGCCGCGTCAGGCACGACATTTGAGTGCAGGAAAAACAGGTCGAGCCGATTGAGGCGCAGGCGCTTCAGGCTCCCCTCGATCGAGTGGCGCAGCTGGGTTTCGATCTCGCCCGGGGCGGCGTTGCCGAGGTTGCATTTGCTGGTGACGCGCACCCCCGCCGGCAACTGGCCGGCGAACGCGGCGCCGACCACCTCTTCGGCCTTGCCGTCGCCGTAGCGCGGCGCGAGATCAAACAGCGTGATGCCGGCATCAAGCGCGGCCTCCACGGTCGCGACGCACTCGGCGAAAGTGGTCTCGCCCCACACCATGCCGAGGCCGCCGCCGCCCAGCGTCAGCCGCGAGACCGGCGGCAGGCGCCCAAAACCGTGCTGCTCCATCAGGGCCCCTTCCGATCGGAGTGAATGGCTGCCATCGCTTAAACGCCGCCATGAATAAAGCCAAGCCTTTCGCATTGCGGGTTATTATTGTGTTTGGAAGCGACACCGGGCGCGGCAGCAGGATCTGATTGATGAGCACGACCCTCTCGCAGGAACAGAGCGCGACCCGCCGCGGGGCCGACGTAACGACATTCTCGATCATCCTCGCGCTCAGCTTCTCGCATTTCCTCAACGACATGATGCAGTCGCTGGTCCCGGCGCTCTATCCGATGCTGAAAGGATCCTACGGGTTGAGCTTTGCCCAGATCGGGCTGATCACCCTGACGATGCAGACAACCTCCTCGCTCCTTCAGCCGGCGGTCGGCTTCTTCGCCGATCATCGCCCGCAGCCTTATTCGCTGGCGGTCGGGATGGGGGTGACCTTGGTCGGCCTCCTCCTCCTCGCGAGCGCCGGCAGCTACCTGGTGCTGCTGTTCGCGGCGACGCTGGTCGGCGCCGGGTCGGCCGTGTTCCACCCGGAAGCCTCGCGGGTCGCGCGGATGGCCTCGGGCGGGCGGCATGGCCTCGCGCAATCCCTCTTTCAGGTCGGCGGCAATGTCGGTTCCTCGCTCGGGCCGATCCTGGCGGCGTTCATCGTCATTCCCCGGGGGCAAGGCAGCATCGGCTGGTTTTCCGGCGCCGCCCTCCTCGCGATCGCCGTGCTCTTTCTGGTCGGGAACTGGCACTGGAAGGAGCGCGCCGCGCCGCCGCGGGCGCGCCCCGCCCACCTCGCCGAGCGCCCGGCCTTGTCGCGGGCCAAGGTCGGCTGGTCGTTGGCGATCCTCCTCTCACTGGTGTTTTCGAAGGCGTTCTACCAGACCAGCCTCAGCACCTATTACACCTTCTACCTGATCAGCAAATTCGGCCTCACGATCAGGGAGGCGCAGATCTATCTGTTTGCGTTCCTGGCGGCGGTCGCGGTCGGCACCCTGGTTGGCGGACCGCTCGGCGACCGCATCGGGAGGAAGGCGGTGATCTGGGGGTCGATCCTCGGGGTCGTGCCGTTCACTCTCATCCTGCCGCACGTCGGTCTCTTGTGGACCGGGATCCTCAGTGTCGTCATCGGGATGACGCTGGCGTCGGCCTCCTCGGCGATCATCGTCTACGCGTTCGATCTCGTGCCCGGAAAGATCGGGACGATCGCCGGCCTCTTCTTCGGCCTGTCGTTCGGCCTCGCTGGCGTGGGCGCAGTGGCGCTCGGCTGGCTGGCGGACGCCACCAGCATCGACTTTGTCTACCAGATCTGCGCTTTCCTGCCGCTGGTCGGGCTGTTGACGATATTGCTGCCCGATCTCGGCCGGCCGATGCGCCGCAGGCCGGTCACAACGCCGGCGCTGCAAACCCGCTCTTAGTGCTATAACGGCCCCGTGCGCCGGGATGGAGGGTATGATGACCGACAAGTTGATTTCCTGCGACGACCACATGGATCTCGGCCAGCTGCCGGCCGATCTGTGGCTGACCCGATTGCCGCCGGAGCTGCGCGACCGGGCGCCGCGGGTCGAAGAGCGCGACGGCCAGGCGGTGTGGATCTGCGACGGCAAGGTGTGGGGCACTTGGGGCGGGAAAAAGCCGGCGACCGGCAACGACCGCCCGGTGAAGCCGCTCTACAACTCGTTCGACCGCGCCGGCATCTATGACCAAAGTGAGCGCCGGCCGGCTGTCGCCAAGTTGCGCCTTGCCGACATGGACCGCGACGGGGTCGAGGCCCAGATCATCTTTGGCCCGATCTTCCAGATCTCGACCGACGACCCGGTGCTCCGCGTCGCCTGCTACCGCGTCTACAACGACTGGCTGATGGAGTTCTGTCAGGCCGCGCCCGACCGCCTCATTGGCGCGCCGATGCTGCCCGAGACGCCGCAGGCAGCGACAGAGGAACTCTTACGCCTCCACGCCAAGGGCGGCGTGCGCCAGGTGACGCTGATGATCGCCAACATCGACCCCAAGCTCGACGACCCGGCCTGGGAGAGCCTGTGGAGCGCGCTTGAAGACACCGGGATCATCCTCGGCTGGCACATCACCGTGTTCGGCCCCAACCCGAAGAGCCGCGCCGCCGGCAAGGCCGCCAGCGTCTTTGAGAACACCAAGTTCTTCATGGCGAATTTTTTGGAGCCGTTTGTCGACCTGTTCGCCTGGGGCATCCTCGAGCGCCACCCCAAATTGAAGATGGTGATGGCCGAGGCTGGCACCGGCTGGCTGCCGTGGCTCGTGCAGGAGCTCGACTACCGCCACTGGCGCCTTTGGGAAGCCAAGGATTTCTGGGCCGACAAGGGCGGCGCCGCACTCGAAACCAAGCCGTCCGAACTGTTCAAGCGGCAGATCTGGGCAACCTTCCAGGAAGACTACGCGGCGATGTCGCTGATCCCGTTCTTCGGCGAAGGCCACCTCCTCTGGGCCTCGGACTACCCGCACCCCGACGGCGTCTGGCCGCATTCGCAAGAGGCGGTAGCCCGCCAGATGCAGAACCTCTCCCCCCAAATGCGCCAGAAACTCGCCCACGACAACGCCGCAAAGCTCTACGGGCTGGGGTGAGGTTCGCTCCGATCGGAACAATCCGCCGCTGCTGCGGTCTGGGACGCGACAGCGGTGGGTGAGCGGTCTAGGTGTCAACCGGATCGGAGGACGGAGATGACCGACGCCCGCGCCAATCACCGCGTCGCCTATTTCAACGGCAATATCGTGCCCGAGCGCGAGGTCGTCGTGCCGTTCCGCGACCGCGGCTTCAAATACGGCGACGCCGCCTTCGACATGACCCGCACGTTTAACGGCCGGCCGTTCAAGCTCCGGGAGCACATCGACCGCTTCTACCGTTCGTTGCGCTATCTGCGGATCGACCCCGGCCTCGGCCCGTCGGAGATGGTCGCGGTCAGCGAGGAGGTGTTGGAGCGCAACCGCCATTTCCTCACCCCGGAGACCGATTACTGGCTCGGGCAGCGGGTCTCGCGCGGGGTCGATGCGGTCGGCGACGAGGGCTGGGACCATACCGGCCCCAATGTCATCGTCGAGTGCGTGCCCTTGCCGCTAAAGGCCCGTGCACGGCTCTTCCGCGACGGCATCGACATCGTCGTGCCGCCGACAAGGCGGGTCGCGCCGGAAGCACTCTCCCCGCGCGCCAAGACGCATAATTACCTCAACCTGATCATGGCCGATCTCGAGGCCAAGGCGCAGGACAAGGAGGCGTGGTCGGTGCTGCTCGACGCCGAGGGCCACCTCGCCGAAGGCATCGGCAGCAACATCTTTGTCGTCGCGGGCGGTGCGGTCCGGACCCCGCACGCGCGCTGGGTCCTGCCGGGAGTCAGCCGCGCGATGGTCATCCAGCTGTGCACGACGCTCGGGATCGAGTGCCGCGAAGCCGATCTCGATCTCTACGACGCGGCGACCGCCGACGAGATCTTCATGACCTCGACGAGCCTCTGCCTATGTCCGGTGCGCAGCATCGGCGGCCGGATGTTGCCGGCACCACTTCCCGGACCGGTGACGCGGCGGCTCACCGAAGCTTACGCACACGAGGTCGGCTGCGACTTCGTCGCCCAGTACCTGCACCACCTCGCTTGAACCGAAACGGGCGCAGCCAACCCGGCTGCGCCCGTAGCCGAACGAGACCGGCTTAACGCCCGCTGGGCGGTGCGGATGTCGGCGCTGCCGGAGCGGGGGCCATCGGGGCCATCGGGGCCGGCGCGGTCGAGGATGGTTCGGTCCCGGCCGGAGCGGTCGAGGCCGGCGTCACCTTCTTGTGGTGCCTGTGGTGCCGGACATGATGCACGACATGGCGGCGATGGTGGTGGTGGTGCATCGCAACGTGATGGCGCATCGGCGCTGTGCTCGGCGCCACATAGGGTTCGGGCGGCGGCGCCGGGGCCGCCATCGGAGCGACCGGAGCCACCACGGGCGGCGGCGGCGGTGCGCTGGAGCAGGCGGCGAGCAACGCCAACACGGAGGCGACAAGCAACGGTTTGACTATTTTGAGCACGACCCTCTCCCAGGCTGAACAGCGCAACACGGTAATCGCGCGGGCATAGCACTTTCGCCCCTTCCGCTAAAGCGGCGAATTGAACCTCCCGGCCGGCCGCTGCCGGCCGCGTCGTTTTTGCACCGCCCGGGCTGCCGACCGCCGTGACCCGCTGCACCCCTCACCGAATCGCTCCACCACGCGATCAGTGCTGTCGGGCGATATGACGCAGGCGATAGCGCGACAGGACGGTGGGCGAGGTGTCGCTGGCGACGATATCGCGGCCAATGAGATCGATGAGGTGCGCCAGCACCGAGCGCCCGGCAGCCCCCTGCAACGCCGGGTTGAGCCCGACGTAAAGCCGCTCGACCATCAGATCGACGGTTTCGACGCCCGCTTTGAGGCAGTCGATGATGCCGGCTTCGCGCTCCCGGCGATGGGCGATGAACGCGCCGACGTGGCGCTTGGGCTCGGTGATCGCCGGCCCATGGGTCGGCCAATAGACGCGGTCGGAGCGCAAGAGGAGCTTGTCGAGCGAGGCCATGTACGCGGCCATGTCGCCATCGGGCGGGGCAATGACGCTGGTCGACCAGCCCATCACATGGTCGCCGCTGAACAGGATACCGCTGTCGGGGAGCGCGAAGCACAGGTGGTTCGAGGTGTGCCCCGGGGTATGCACCGCCTCGAAGCGCCATTTCCCGCTGGTTACCCACTCGCCGTCGCGCACGACGATATCGGGCGCGAAATCCCAGTCGCCGCCTTCCTCGCTCCCAGCTTCGCCACGTTGGCCGCCGGCATGAGGCCCGAAACCATAGGTCGAGGCGCCGGTCGCCGCTTTCAGCGCCTTGGCGGCCGGCGAATGGTCGCGGTGGGTGTGCGTCACGAGGATATGGGTGACCTGTTCGTCTGCCAGGCTGGCAATGAGCGCGGCGATGTGCTCCGCGAGCTCGGGGCCGGGGTCGATGACCGCGACCTCGCCTTCGCCAACGACATAAGTGCCGGTGCCCTTGAAGGTGAACGGACCCGGATTGCGCGCGACGATCCGGCGCACCCCCGGCGCCACCGGTTCGAGCCGGCCATACTCGAACACGATGTCGCGGCGATAGGGAATCTCGACAGCCATCGGCGGGGCAGCCTTTCCGGAGTGCAGTCTAGCCCCTCGCCCGCATTGCGGGAGAGGGTGGCTCGCTCGTCCCGAGCGAGCCGGGTGAGGGTGGTCGGGAGGATTCCTGCGGCCGCCCCCTCACCCCAACCCTCTCCCCCGGTGGGGGAGAGGGGGTATTTGGGGCAGCTCTGTCCTACATCGCCTGGCGTGCCATCCGGGTGGAGCGGCGCTCGGCGTAGGCCTTGGCGCTCGGCCCGGTGGGCGCGGGCACGCCCTCCAACCGCACGTTCGAGCGGCGGATTTCCCAGTCCCACGCATCGCCGCCCATCTGGTAGCTCTGCTGGCTCTGCGTCGGGTTGCGGTTGACCAGCGGGCGCATATAGAGCGGATGCGTCATGCTGCGGATCTCGTGCTCGATCTCAAAGAGGCACTTGTCCGTCTTCGGATCGACGATGCGTTCCCAGCGGTACTGGTAGGCGTTGCTCTCCTCGGTCAACAAGTCGCGCTTCAAGAGTTGCTTGTAGGGCCCGGAAAAGTCCTGGACATAGACCTGGATGTGGTGGCCGTCATAGGCCGGGATCGGCTTGTCGGTCTCGCGGAACGACAGTTCCTGGTGGTAGCCGACGCTGATCCGCGCGACCCGGCCGGTGCCGTTCTCTTCGAGCTTGGTCTTGGCATCGAAGATCTTGCGGTAGAAGCGGGCGATCCCCTTGGCGGTCCCCGCCGGCACGTCGAAGTCGAGATAGGGCATGCCGAGATTGATCGGCCCGAAGCGCTCCTCGTCGGGGCTGTGCATGTTGAAGCGGTTGCCCCATGGGCAGGTGACCTCGACATAATCGTTGTTTTCGGCGACCGCGAATTTGGTCCCGGCGAGCTGTTTTTTTACCGCGGCGAGACGGGCGAGGAGGGCGTCGCGGTCAGGCGTCACCAGGCCGATCGCGCCGCGCAGCACCCAGGGGTCGCCGGTCGGCAGGTGGAACTGGCTCTTGCCGACATTGATCCACATGTTCGCTAGGCCCGTATTCATGTAGGGGTCGCGCGTCAGCCCGAGCCCCTGAACATAGAACAGATTGCCCTGCGCCTGGTCGGGGATCTGCAGGTTGACGTGCTCAAGCCCGGTGATGTTGCCCAAATCCTCGGCTTTGCGGTCGTAATGTTTCGCCATCGGAACCTCCGTCGATTGATGCGTCACCATTTGTTGCGCAGCTCGCGCAACTTGAGGAACACGGCCTTCTGATCGGGGTGCTCGGGCAGGTCGGGGAAGGCTTCGCGCAGCCGCCTGATCACCGACGGGCTCGACAGCCGGAAAAAGGTGTTGATCTCCTTTTCCAGCGCCAGCGTCGTCACCAACGGCTTGGTCGTATCCTGCCGCTCCATCGCCGGCAGCATTTCCTTGGCCTTCATGTTGTCCGGCTCGCGGTCGAGCGTGAAGCGCAGATTGTTGGCGATGTAGTCGTGGCCGGGATAGACCAGCGTCGTCTCCGGCAATCTGGCGAGCTGGGCGGCAAAGGTGTTGTAAAGCTCGTTCGGATGTCCGCCATTGTGGCAATTGCCGGCGCCGGCGTTGAAGAGGGTGTCGCCGCAGAACAAGGCGTCGACGTCGCCGCGTGAGCGCACGCAGATATGGCTCATCGTGTGGCCCGGCGTATCCATGCATTCGAGTTCGACCGTGCGGCCGACCTTGATGACGTCGCCCGCCTTCAGCCCGCGGTCGATCCCCTCGATCTGGTCCCGTGCGTTCGCATGCGCCAGGAGCTTGGCATGGGTCGCCGCGATCACCTCACCGTTGCCGCCGGTATGGTCGCGGTGATGGTGGGTGTTGAGGATCTGGGTGATCGTCCAGCCCCGGGCCTTGGCGGCGGCGAGGCATTTCGCGTGGTCGAGCGGATCGACCGCGAGCGCCTCCCCGGTCTCGCCGCACGCGATCAAATAGTTGAAATTGCGGCCCGCATTGGCCGTCCAGATCTGTTCGACGATCATCGCTCGCCCCGCGCCTGTTCACCAAAACCCAGTATAGGGTGCCGACCGGCGCTAGGCTATCCCGACGACTCCGCCGCGTAGGGCGGATCCGCCGTCAATTCTGCCGGTAGAACCGCGCCGCGTTGTCCCACAGCAGCTGTTTTTGCATCGCCGGCCCGAGGCTCTTCCAGGCGAGGATGTGCTCCACCGACTCGGGGAACTGGCACTCCGAATGCGGATAGTCGGAAGCGTACATCAACACCCCGTCGCCGAGAAATTGGGTGACGGTGGCGAACATGTCCTCGCCCTCCTGATGCTCGATCGAGCAGAAAAAACGGCCGCTCGACAGGTATTCGCTCGGTTTCATCCGGAGCTCTTGGGTCGAGCCGACATAGGCGTATTGCTCGTCCATCCGCCGGCCCCAGAACGGCAGCCAGCCAAACCCGCATTCAAGCGTGCCGAAGCGCAAGTCCGGGAAGCGGTCGAGGATGCCGCCGCCGATAAACGCGGCGACAAAGCGCATCGCGCCCCACGGATGGGACGCGAGGCGCCCGAGAAAGATGTTGTCCCACAGATCGTTGTGCCCGGGGTAGTAGGGCGGGTTCCAGGTCGAGCTGTGATGCACGATCGGCAGGTCGTGCTCGGCCGCTTCCCGCCAGATCGGGTCGAGCGAGGGATGGTCGGCCGGAACCGTGTCGATCGCCGGCTTGACCGCGACCGCCCATTTGGCGTCGCCCCACTCGCGGATCTCCCGGACCGCGGCATCGACGTCGCGGGTCGAGGCCACGATCGGGCCCTTCAGCCGATCGGGATAGCGCCCGCAATAGTCCGCCATGTGGCGATGGAAGGCGCGGATCATGCCGACTTCGAGCGACGGGTCGTCGATCCCGATGAGGCCGGTCCAGCCACCGGGCACGAGGAAATGAACGTCGCTCCCCTCGTCGTCCATGTCCTTGACCCGGTTCGCCGCATCGTCGTCCTGAACCCCCGGCCGCGGCAATTTGCTGCCGCGCCAGGTGGTCTCGCGCCCGCTATGGCCCTCGCGCGGCGCCGCTTCGCCGAGCACCCGGGGGTAGAATTGCTGGGCGATCCGGTAGCCGTGCATGCCGCCGCCGGAATGCTCGGCCGATTGCCGTATCGGCACGCGGTAATGCGCGAGTTCAGCCAGGCGCGGCCGGAAGCCCGGGTCGACATAGCGCTCGATCACCTCGGCGGCCGGCAGCACGTGGGTGTCCGAATCGTAGACGCGCAATCCGTTCTTCATACCGGCTCTCCAAGCGCCGACAGGCGTTCCTCGATCCATTCCGGCGTCGCGCCGGGCAGGGTGGCAAGTTCGGCGCGCGCCGCTTCCTTGGTTTGGGCGATGCAGGCGATGACCCCGGGTCTCTCGCCATCCTCGGGCTGGCACGCGAATTCGAGGCGGATGCCGTTGGGATCGTAGAAATAGATGCCGGCGAGACCGGGGAGCTGTGGGATCGGCCCGATATACTCGACGCCGCGGGCCTTGAGGCGCGCCTCGACCTCGCGAAAGCGCGATGCGGTCACCGTAAAGGCGCAATGCTGCATCGCGCCGATGGCGTTGCGGTTGCCTGCCGGCTCGTTGCCCTTGGGGATCTCGAAAAAGGCCAGGAGGCTGTCATTCCCCATATCGAAAAAATAGTGCCGCAGCGCTTCATAGGGCGGATTGCCGCGGTTTTTCGGGCCGGTGCCGAGCCCCGGCGGCACCTTCATCGCATGGACCAGCGGCATCCCCAAGACATCGACATAAAAATCGACGGTCTTCTTCATGTCGTCGGTGCACAGCGCCAGATGGTGGACGCCGCGCGGCAGCGGCGCCAGCTTTCCCAAGGCCCAGCCTCCTAGGCTTCGCGCGAGCCGGAATCGAGGATGCGGGCGGGGCCTTCGACCTCGCGTTCGAGGATCGCCGCGTTCCAATCACGCGGCGACCCGCGCTTGGTTTCGGCGAACGCCATGTCGCGCGCCTGCTTGCCCGTTTCGGCAACGAGCGTCACATAGAAAAAATCCTCGCCGCCGGCGACCAGCGTGCAGCTGTACTTCATCATCCCCGAATTCTCCCTCTGGCTAGCGGCAGTGCGGCATGACCTCTTTGGCGAACGCGCGTCATCGTCTGCCGCACCATGGCCGGCGTCCATCAGCCCGCCCTGGTTGAAATAGCAGATGAACTCGTCCATGCCGTAGTCGCGGCGCAAGTCGCGCACCCGTTCGACGCAATAATCGGGGTCGCCAAAAACGCCCATCTCGCGGTCGATGTCGGCGAAGGTTACGCGGTCCATGCGCGCCAGCACCTGGCGAAAGGCTTCGAAGCTCTTGACGTCGCGCTCTGCTCCAACGGCCGCAGCCGCGCCGCCGCCTCGTGCATGAAGCGCATGAGACCCGGCTCGCATTCGGCCCGCGCCTCCTCGCGGCTCGCCGCCACGTGCACCGGAAAGGCGAGCGCGGTGTCGCAGAGGGTTGGCGCCGAGCCCGTCGCGGTAGACGGCGAGGTCGGCCTTCAGCTTGTCCGGCGGGTTGATCATCGGGGTCGCGAAGATCGGGAAACGCCGGCGCGCGGCAAAGGGGAAGGTGTCCGGGCTGTTGGCGGCGATCCGCACCGGCGGATGCGGCGATTGCAGCGGCCGCGGCACCACGCTCAATTCGTGCGCGCGAAAGAATTTCCCCTCGAACGAAAACGGGTCGTGCGTCCACGCCCCGACGAGAAAATCGAGCGCCTCGTCGAAGCGCGCGCGGCTCTCCTCCTGCGCGATGTTGTAGCCGGCGTAGTGCAGCGGCGCGGTGCCGCGGCCAACGCCCAGTTCGAGCCGGCCGCTCGACTGAGGATGTCGCAGATCGCGGCTTCCTCGGCGATCTTGACCGGATTGTGCATCGGCAACAGCGTCACCGCCGTGCCCAAGCGAATGCGGCTGGTGCGCTGGGCGGCGGCGGCCAGCACCATCAGCGGATCGGCAAGGATCGAAAACCCCCGGCTGAAATGGAGTTCACCGAGCCACACGGTATCGAACCCGACTTCGTCGCCGAGCTCGATTTGCGCCAGGATGTCCTGGTAGCGCTGCTGCTCGGTATAGCCCGGCGCACACGGCAACTGGTCGAAAAACCCGAAGCGCATCCGCGCCCTCCCGATCGGCACAAGGCATAATGGCCCGCGACCGGATAGCACGCCGGCACCGCGGCGGGCAAGCCAAGCGACCCCGGGGTAGGTGGGCGATCGCATTTGGCTCTCCTCTCCCTCCCCCTTGATGGGGGAGGGCCGGGGCGGGGGTGCACCGGCCGCGTCGCGTGCGCGGGAATGGGGAGAACTTCGGCATCACCCCCACCCAAACCCTCCCCCATCCAGGGGGAGGGCTTCCAAACGCGATGCCCCGCCGGGTCGTGTCTCAATTTGACTTTGCATGGACGCCGTGCGGCCGTGCAGATGGCCGCTTCCGGCCTCCTCGACCCCGGGCCGATCGGCGGGGCGCCCGGTGCCGGGTGATTGCGCCGCCGCGCCGGCGATGCCAGGATCGCGGAGATGCCGGGGTCGCTGAGATGCCAGGATTGCGGAGATGCCAGGGTCACTGAGATGAATGACGCACTTGGGTTCCCGGACGGCGCCTTTGCCAGGATCGACGGCGAGGACGACGCGTTCTTTTATGAAGAGCCGCGCCTCGTCTATCACATCGACGATCATGCCGTCGCCGCGCTGACCGATTTCTACCGCACCCTACTGCCCGCTGATGGCGTGCTCCTCGACCTGATGAGTAGCTGGGTCAGCCATCTGCCGCCCGAGGCGGAGTACGCCGAAGTGATCGGGCTCGGTATGAACGCGACCGAGCTTGCCGCCAATCCGCGGCTCGCCCGCTGGTATGTCCAGAACCTCAACCGCGATCCCGTGCTGCCGCTCGCCGACGCCAGCATCGACGCGGCGATGATCTGCGTCTCGGTGCAATATCTGGAGCACCCCGTAGCGGTATTGTGCGAGGTCGCCCGGGTGCTGCGGCCCGGTGGCCCCCTCGTCATCAGCTTTTCCAACCGGTGCTTTTGGACGAAGGCGGTGGCGGTCTGGCGCGCCCTCGACGATGCGGGCCATGCCGCCCTCGTCGAGCGCTATCTGCGGGCTGCCGGGTTCGCGGGGATCGAAACCCACCTTCTTGCCGAATGGATCGAGGACGAACAGGATCCGCTGATCGCGGTCGTCGGCCGGGCCCCAGGCGGGGGAACCGCTTGACCGCCTCGCGCGCCGGGCCTCAGTCTGCGCGCGGCGGAAACCCGGCGCGGCGGAAGCCCCAAACCATGTGCCGATACTGAGCCATGTACCAATACATCGTCCGTCGCCTGGGCTTCGGGGCGATCACGGTGGTCGGAGTCTCGATCGTCGTCTTTTTCGTGCTGCGGGTGCTGCCGGGGGACCCGCTGATCGCGATCTTCGGCCCGGAAGGCTTTACCAAGCTCAGCGCCGCCGACCGCGCCGGCTACATGGCGCAGCTCGGGTTGAGCGACCCGCTGATTGTCCAATATCTGCGCTGGATCGGCGACATCGCCCGCGGCAGCCTTGGCCATTCGTTCTTCCGCGCCGAGAGCGTTGCCGAGATGATCGAACGGCGCGGACCGTTGACCGCGGAGATCGCGCTGATTTCGGTGGTGCTGTCGTGGCTGGTCGGCATCCCGGTGGCGATCGTCAGCGCCCTGCGTCCCAACAGCGCAGCCGACAATATTTCCCGCTTTTTCAGCATCCTGTTCCTCGCCGTCCCGGGCTTCTGGGTCGGCATGCTGATCGTGCTCGCGTCGCTCTTCTGGTTCGGCTATCGCGCGCCCTTGACCGGCGCCTCGCTGTGGGCTGACCCCTGGGATAACCTGCAGATCGTCATAGGACCCGGTATCGTGCTCGGCCTCGGCCAGGGCGCCTACATCGCCCGCCTGGCCCGTTCCAGCCTCCTCGAGGTCATCCGCGAGGATTATGTCCGCACCGCCCGCGCCAAGGGGCTGAACGCGCGTATGGTGATCAGCCTCCACGCCTTGCCGAACGCGCTCCTGCCGGTGATCACGCTGTCGGGCATCCTGCTCAGCTTTGTGCTCGCCGGCTCGATCCCGGTCGAGCGCGCGTTCGGCATGCCGGGGCTCGGCTATGCGATGTTTACCGCGGTCAGCGAGCGCGATGTCTTCGTCATGCAGAACCTCGTATTCCTCTATGCCCTCGTCATCGTCATCCTCAACATCCTCGTCGATGTGACGATCGCCTGGCTCGACCCGCGGATCCGCTATCAATGACCGTCATCGGCCCCGAGACTGCCTTTTCGATCGACCGCCCGTCGCCCGCGGCCGAGCCGTCGCGATGGCGCCGGGTGGGACGCGGGCTGCGGACCTTCGTCCGGCGCTCGCCGCTCTCGGCGTTCTGGGGCTGCGTCGCCGCGGCGATCATCGTCGTCGCGCTGGCCGCGCCGGTGATCGCGCCCTATGAGCCGCTCAAATCCGATTTCCGCCACATGACAAAGCCGCCCGCCGCCGCGCACTATTTCGGCACCGACCAGATCGGCCGCGATACGCTCTCCCGGGTGATCTACGGCAGCCGAGCCTCGCTCGCCGTCGCGTTCGGCGCCGTTTTGTTCGGCACCACGCTCGGGGCGCTTTGGGGCCTGGCGAGCGGCTATTTCGGCGGGCGCTTCGACATCGTCAGCCAGCGCATCATCGAGTTCCTGCAATCCTTTCCCGATCTGATCCTGGCGATGGCGATCGCGATGGCTCTGGGCGCCGGGATCGGCACGGTGATCGTCGCCATCGCGATCACCCGCATCCCGTTCGGCGGCCGGGTGATCCGCGCCGTCGTCCTGTCATTGAAGGAACTGTCCTATGTCGAGGCGGCGCGCGGCCTCGGCGCCTCGCATCTCAGAATGATGGCGCGGCACATCCTGCCGCAGTGCATCGCCCCATACCTGATCCTGGCGACGACCCATCTCGGGGTCGCGATCATCATCGAAGCCTCGCTCGGCTTTCTCGGCGTCGGCATCCCGCCGCCGACCCCGACCTGGGGCAACATGCTCGCCGATTCCCTGAATGCCGGTCTGGTGCCGCCGTGGTGGCTGGTGTTGTTCCCGGGCTGCGCGATCACGCTGACCGTGCTCGCCTTCAGCCTCCTCGGCGACGGCATCCGCGACCTCGTCGACCCCCGCCTGCGCGGCGCGGTGTAAGGCCTCAGGTCTCGGCGTCGGCGACCGCGATCCCTTCGTACAAGTCGCCGAGCGGGATTTCGATGCCCACCGAGGCGAGCGCGAGGCGCGCATCGCCGCCGCGCAGGATCTCAGTAATCCACCGCGCGCCGGCACGCCGGTGCAGTTCGGCGTAAAGACCGTCCGAGGCGATGAACAGGATTTCCTGCACGCTTGCGATCTGCCGATAGACCGGCAGCTTGGCCCGGCGATCATGACGCTCGGTGTCCGGCGACAGGATCTCGACGATCAGGAAGGGGTCTTTTACCGTCTGACGGCGAGGCTCTATCGCAGCGCAAGTTGCCGCGATGTCGGCCACAAAATAAGTATCTGCGCTATCTGGTCGGGTCACTCAAGCTTCAATCTGCGCCCTGCAGGGCCGCCGACCGGAGAGCCCGCCATCAATCTGCGTGACGAGGCGCACGACAAGGATCGAATGCGCTTCGGCTGGCGGCGCCATCGCCACCGGAAAGCCCTCGATCAGCTCGTAATATGTTTCGGTGCCGTCGTCCCACTGGAGAAATTCGTCCAGCGTCATCGGCTTGATAGCAAGCTCGCCCATGCCTTGTCGCACACCGCCGTTCCCAATGGGTCATCCTACCAAATCGCCCGACGAACTACCATGGCCTCGCGCGCCGCTGCCGGGGCCCAAAACTTCACCCTGCCCCGCGCGAGCGGAACAGGGTGAAGCACACTTGCGGTGGTTAGCGCCCGCGGGCGCTAACCGGCGGTGACGAGAGCCCGATCAGGCGCGGGCGCCCTGGTAGAGCGGGCCGCGGATGATCTGGCCCGGCAAAGCATCGGTCAGTTGGCCGTTGTCGAGCAGCACCGTGCCGTTGACGATCACGTGATCGATCCCGACTGCGTCGCGCTTGACCTGGATGCCGCCCGCTGGAAGCGACGCCACGGGCTCACGCGGCTTCGAGGCGATCGTGTCGGGGTCGAAGATCGTGATGTCGGCCACCTTGCCGGCCGCGATAAACCCGCGGTCGGTGATGTCGTGCATCAGCGCGGTCTTGCCAGTCAGGCGATAAACCGCCTCTTCGAGCGGCATCACCTGCTCCTCGCGCACCCAGTGGCCGAGGAGGTTGGTGCTGGTCTCGTGCCGGTCGGCGGTGTGCGGCCGGCCGCCGCCGTCGCTGGTGCCGATGACGGTGTAGTCCGAGTTGAGGATGTGCTTCTGGGTTTTTGGATCGTTGTTGCGGTCGATCGCCTGGAAACAGGTCTGCAGATCCTCGTCGAGCGACAGGTCGAGGAAGGCGTCCATCACGCTCTTGTTCTGCTCCTTGGCGATCTGTTCGACGCTCTTGCCTTCGAGGTGGCGGTTCTGCCCCTTCGCGGTCATGAACACTTCAACGAGGTCCCAACGCCGGTTGAAGAGGCCCCGGGCGCGGCCACGCCGGTCGGTCATGCCGCCCTGTTGGGCGACCGTGCCTTCGACCGCTTCGGCCGACATTGCACGGCGGATTTCCGGGTCGCGGAACGCGCGCATCTTGTCCTCATAGGGGAGCGCCATGACCTTGTCCCAGGTCGGCATGCCGCGGAAGAAGCCCTCGGGATGGGTGATGTCCTCGTCCTGCGGGACGTTGAGGCCGCGCCGCAGGTCGAAGATCGCGCCGGCGACGGTCGACAGCGCCGAGCCATAGCAGCGCGCGCCGCTCTTGAACCCATCCTCAAGCCACTTCAGGTGCTCGACCCACTCGTCGGGATTACTGATCGGATCGGACATCAGGTTGTAGATCGAGGGCCGGCCGGTGCGCGCCGCCAGTTCGCGGGCAACCGCGCGGGTCTGCTTGGTGCCGCCCGGCGCGCCGCCGGCGACCTGGAAGACACCGGTGCCGAGTTCGCCCAAGACACTGGCGAGCGCCCAGCGCTCGGCGTCATCGGGCACGCCCGCCGGATCTCCGCGATCCTTGGGCGCCGTCGAGAAGCCGAGCGCGCCGTCAATCATCGCCTCGCGGATCAGGCGCTGCATCGCCGCCATTTCCTCCGGCGTCGCCTCGCGCTCGGAGGCGGCCTCGCCCATCACGTAGCGGCGGATACCGGAATGGCCGATCAGTGTGCCGACGTTGATGCCGCGCTTCTTGCCGAGCGCGTCGAGATACTGCCCGACCGACTCCCAGGTCACATCGACCCCGGCCTTCAGCACCGGCAGCGGGATCTGCTCGGCATCGGAGAAAAATTCGAGATACCACTCGGCGTCGCCCGGACGCACCGGCGCGATCACCTGGCCGCACTGGCCGACGATGACCGTGGTGTGGCCGTTCTGCAGCCACGAGCCGCAATAGGGGTCCCACACCGCCTGGGGGTCGAAATGGGTATGATGATCGATGAACCCCGGGGCGACGACGCGGCCTTCAGCGTCGATTGTGCGCTTGGCGGCAGCGCCGGCGTATTTGCCGACCCCGACGATTTTCCCGCCTTGCACCGCCACGTCGGCACTGAAAGCCGGCTCACCCGAGCCGTCCACCACGCGCCCATTCTTAATCAGGAGATCGAATGCCATGCTGTCCCTCCCATTTGGCCCATCCGGGCACAAAGCCGATCCCGGCGCGTCCACCCCGGCGGGGTTCGAACGGTCCGTCGAGTGTGCCATACTGTCGCAAGGAGCGAGGCTACGCCGTCATCGGCGGTCAGGCAATGAATTGTGCTCTGCGCCAGGCGCGGGTCTCCCCGTGCCATCCCGCGTAGGGCGCGGGGCTACTGCCCGGCGGGCCTGGCGAGCGGAACTCTGAGGCCGCCATCGTGCAGGTGGCATGAGGCCCAATGGCCGGCCACGACCTCGCGCAACGCCGGGACCTCGCTCTCGGCAGCGCGCCATCGCATAGGGGCAGCGGGTGTGGAAGTGGCAGCCCGGCGGCGGGTTGATCGGGCTCGGCACATCGCCGGTCAGGATCACCCGCTTGCGACCTTTCGCCCGCGCCTTGGGGATCGGCACGGCCGACAGCAGCGCCTCGGTGTAGGGGTGCAGCGGCGTCTCGAAGAGGCTCGTCTTGTCGGTCATCTCGACGATGCGGCCGAGATACATCACCGCGACCCGATGGCTGATGTGCTCGACCACCGCGAGGTCGTGGGCGACGAACAGATAGGACAGCTTCAGTTCGTCCTGCAGATCCATCAGCAGGTTGATGATCTGCGCCTGGATCGACACGTCGAGCGCCGACACCGGCTCGTCGCCGACGATCAGCTCGGGGCTGAGGGCGAGCGCGCGGGCGATGCCGATGCGCTGGCGCTGGCCGCCGGAAAATTCGTGCGGAAAGGACTGGGTCAGCTCCGGGCGCAAGCCCGACCCGCTCGAACAGATGCGCCACCCGCTCGCGCCGCTCCTGGGGCGTGCCGACCCGATGGATGACCAGCGGCTCGCCGACGATCTCGCCGGCCGACATGCGCGGATTGAGCGAGGCGTAGGGGTCCTGGTAGATCATCTGCATCTGGCGCCGGTAGGGCAGCATCTGCGCCGCATCGAGGCGGGTGATGTCGGTGCCGTTGACGACGATCTGCCCGTCGGTCGGTTCGAGCAGCTTCAAGAGGGTGCGCCCGACCGTCGACTTGCCGCAGCCGCTCTCGCCGACCAGGCCCAGCGTCTCGCCGCGATCGATCCGGAACGAGACGCCGTCGACCGCATAGACCCGGTCGGAAACGCGCGAGAAGACCCCGGTATGGATCGGGAAATGCTTCTTGAGATCGCGGACTTCGAGCAGCGGGGCGCCGGACCGCCCGGATCGACTTGCAGCGTCACGCAGCGTCGCCTAGCAGGCGGTCGGCGTGCCAGCAGGCGACCCAATGCCCGGGGCGATGCTGCGACCAGCGGCGGATATGCCGCGCGGCATTCGTCGGTGGCGAAGCCGCAGCGCGGGGCAAAGCTGCAGCCCTGCGGCAGATTGGCGAGCGAGGGCACCATGCCCTTGATCTCGTTCGAGCCGGGCGCGCCGCGCGTCGGTGTGCGCCGCCACTTCGAGATTGGGCATCGAGCCGAGCAGGCCCTTCGTGTAGGGATGGCCCGGGCGCTCGAACAGATCGTCGGCGCTCGCCTCCTCGACCTTGCGGCCGGCGTACATGACCACCACCCGGTCGGCGTTCTCGGCGACGACGCCCATGTCGTGGGTGATCAGGATGATCGCGGTGCCGAGAGTCTCCTGCAGCTCGCGCATCAGGTCGAGGATCTGGGCCTGGATCGTCACGTCGAGCGCGGTCGTCGGCTCGTCGGCGATCAAGCAGCTTGGGATTGCACGACAGCGCCATCGCGATCATCACGCGCTGGCGCATGCCGCCGGAGAGCTGATGCGGATAGGCGTGGACGCGGCGCTCCGGCTCCGGGATGTGGACGCGGCGCAGCATCTCGATCGCCTGGTCCATCGCGTCGCGCCGCGACAAGCCCTGGTGCAGCGCGATCGCCTCGCTGATCTGGCGGCCCGATCGTCATCAGCGGGTTGAGCGAGGTCATCGGCTCCTGAAAGATCATCGAGATGTCGTTGCCGCGGATCGCCTCCATCTCGCCTTCGCTCAGATCGAGCAGGTTGGTGCCCTCGAAGCGGATCGCGCCGCCGACGATCCGTCCCGGCGGGTCGGCGACCAGGCGCAGGATGGAGAGCGCGGTCACGCTCTTGCCGCAGCCGGACTCGCCGACCACCCCCAAGGTCTCGCCGGCGCGCACCGCATAGGAGACGCCGTCGACCGCCCGCACCGTCCCGGCGGCGGTGAAGAAATGCGTCTGGAGATTGTCGATCTCGAGCAGCGGCTGCGCCGCGGCTCGCGCGCCGGACCGGCGAGCGCCCTGTTCGATCGGCTCCGCGTCATTCAAGAGTGACACCTGCGGGTTCGGTGATATTTTGCTGCGCGCTGTCGACAGACCATCAGAGCACGCGCGTGCTCGGTCCTGAAAAGAGCCAAAGGGGAGAAACGTCATGACCGACCCGCGTGCCACGCGTCCGTGGTGGACCCGCCGCGATTTCCTGAAAAGCAGCGCCGCCGCGGCGGCCGGCGCCTATGGGATGCGCTGGGGCCTCGGTCACGCCGCCGACATCCCCTACGAATTCGACGGCTCGAAGTTCCAGCTCGCCGCGCCCGAGCCCAACCCCAAGCGCGGCGGCGTGCTGCGCTACGGCATCACGATGCGGCCGCCGCATTTCGACATCCACCAGTCCGGGACGATCAACAACCTCGGCGCGCATGGCGGTCATGTTCGACAATCTGATCCGGCGCGATCCGCGCGACAGCGGCCAGACGATCATCCCCGATCTGGCGCATAGCTGGGAGATCGCCAAGGACGGCAAGACCTACACGTTCTTTCTGCGCCAGGGCGTGCAGTTCCATGACGGCGCCGAGCTGACCGCCGAGGACGTCAAGGCCACCTTCGACCGCATCGCCAAGCCGCCGCAGGGCATCAGCATTCCGCGCAGCATCCTGTTCAAGGCGGTCAGCGAGATCGCCGCGCCCGACAAATACACCGTCCAGTTCAAGCTGGCGGAGCCGCGCCCGCCCAACTTCATCATGTCGGCGATCGCCAGCGGCTGGAACGTGATCGTCCGCAAGAAGACGCTGGAGGACAACAACTACAATCTGCGCAAGGTCGAGGTCTACCCCGGCACCGGCCCGTTCAAGAGCGTCAAGCTGCGTCGAGAACGAAATCTGGGTGATGGAGAAGAACCCGAATTACTGGAACAAGGGACTGCCCTATCTCGACGGCATCACGTTCTACCACGCGCTGCCGTTTTCGACCGAGCTGGGGTCGGCGATCCTGTCGGGCCGGGTCGATTACGTGCGCATCACCGATCCGGTGACGTCGCGCAAGGCCAAGGAGACGCCGGGCATGTCGATCGCCCGCGTTCAACCAGAGCGTGATCCAGGGCACCTGGGTCAACAGCAAGAAAAAGCCGCTCGACGATCCGCGGGTGCGCCGCGCGCTGCATCTGGCGTTCGACCGGCCCACGCTGGTCGATGTCGTCAAGGACGTGACGCCGATGCGGGTCGGCGGCTTCATCTATCCGTTCTCGGAATTCGCCACGCCGACGGACGAACTGTTCAAGCGGATCGGCTATCAGACCGACCCGGCGCCGGCCCTCAAGGAAGCGCGCGCGCTGCTGGCGGCGGCGGGCCATGCCGACGGCATCAAGGGACTGGATTTCCTGGTGCGCGACGTCGCCAGCTTCAAGCTCTGGGCGCAGGCGATCCAGGCGATGCTGCAGGAGGGGCTCAACGTCCAGTGCAACCTGCGCACCGTCGTCGAATCGGTGTGGTTCGACGACACCGCCAGCGGCCATTTCGACCTGGCGATCGGCGCGATCGTCTCGACCCTGCTCGATCCGTCGGACTACTTCAATGCCTGGTACCGCACCGGCGGTCCGCAGAACTATTCGTTCTGGGACAACAGCAAAGTTCAACGAGCTGGCCGATCAGATCGACCGCGAGGTCGATCCCGCCAGAAGCGCCTGGCGCTGGTCCGCCAGACCGAGGCGATCATGGAACAGGACCCGCCGGTGCTGCCGGTGGCCTGGGAGCAGATCAACGACGTCTGGTACAACTACGTCAAGGGCCACAACCCGACCAACTATTTCGGCATCTACGACGTCGTGCGCGAGGATACGTTCTGGCTCGACAAGGCGTGACCCGGGCGGGCATGCATTATGCCGATCACGATGAGTATGCG
>CAVTGB010000043.1:0-6269 GCA_963734125.1 uncultured Alphaproteobacteria bacterium | reverse complement strand
GAGAGGCTGACATGCCCCTTCAAATCGGCCGACGAAAACCCGCGGTCACCCTCGAGCGGCGGGAGCGCGAAATCAGGCGCCGGCTGATTGATCAAGGGCGACGGCAGCACGCTCGGGTCGATGCCGAGACCGACAAAGAACCCCACGGCCAGCAGCCCGAACACCGCGGCCGGAACGAGGAAGATCCAGCCCCGCTTGTTCATTCGGCGGCTTGTACCCGCGCCGCGACCGCCGCCTGCGTCCGCCGGGCCGGGGCGCCGACCCGGTGGCGCCGGTCAGTCAGCGAGACGAGCCCGCCGAGCGCCATCGCCGCCGCGCCGAGCCAGATCCATGGCACCAGCGGGTTGTAATAGAGACGCAGCAGATAGCCACCCTGGCCGTCCTTGTCGCCGATCACGGCATAGACGTCGGAGAACAGATTCGTGTGGATCGCCACCCCGGTCGCCGCGCCGTCCTCGACCGGGTAGAACCGCTTCTCGGGATGCATCGCAGCTACTTCGCGCCCGTCGCGCATGAGGCGCATATCGGCGCGGGTCGCGGTATAGTCGGGACCGCTGACCTCGTTCACCTTATCGAGCGCGACCGTATATCCGGCGATCTCGAAGGATTGGCCGGGCCGCCCGCTGACGATCTTCTCCTCGGTCCAGGCCGAGGAGCCGGTGATCCCGGCGATCACCACCGCCATCCCGGCATGGGCGAAAATCATCCCCCAGGTGGCGCGCGGCAGGCGCAGCGCGCGGCGCCCTACGCTCCCCAGCTTCTCGGTGAAGAGGTGCACCCGCTCAGCCAGCTCACTCAACGTTCCGGCCAGGATCCAGGCCGCCAGCGCCAGCCCGCAAGCCGCACCGATCGAGCGCGCGCCGCTCGCGATGAGGGTCGCCAGCGCCGCTGCCGCGGTCGCAACAAATGCGAATTTGAGGCGGCCGAACGCGGCCACCAGGTCGCCGCGCTTCCACGGTAACAGCGGCCCGACCGCCATCGCCACGAGGAGCGGAACCATGATCGGCACAAAGGTCATCGTGTAGAACGGCGGGCCGACCGATACCTTCTGGTGCGCGACGACATCGAGGAGCAGCGGATAGAGCGTGCCGATGAAGACCGTCGCCGCCGCCGTCGCCAGCAGCAGATTGTTCAACAGGAGCGCACCTTCGCGTGAGATCGGTGCGAACAGGCCGCCGCCGCTAAGCTGCGGCGCGCGCCACGCGAAGAGAATGAGGGCGCCGCCGGTGTAGCAGCTCAATAGCAGGAGGATGAACACGCCACGCATCGGGTCGGAGGCAAAGGCGTGGACCGAGGTCAACACCCCCGAGCGTACGAGGAACGTGCCGACGAGGCTCAGCGAAAAGGTGATGATGGCGAGAAGGATCGTCCAGGTTTTGAGCGCGTCGCGCTTCTCGACGACGACCGCGGAATGGAGGAGCGCCGTCCCGACCAGCCACGGCATGAACGAAGCATTCTCGACCGGGTCCCAGAACCACCAGCCACCCCAACCGAGCGTGTAATACGACCACCAGCTGCCCATCGCGATCCCGGTGGTGAGCGCGCACCAAGCCGCCAGCGTCCACGGCCTCACCCAGCGCGCCCAGGCCGGGTCGACCCGCCCCTCGATCAGCGCGGCGATCGCAAAGCAGAACGAGATCGAAAACCCGACATAGCCGAGATAAAGGCAGGGTGGGTGAAAGGCGAGACCGCGGTCCTCGAGGATCGGGTTGAGCCCGGCGCCCTCGGCGGGGACCGGGAAAAGGCGCTGGAACGGGTTCGAGGTCAACAGGATGAACAACAGAAAGCCGACCCCGATCATCGCCTGGACGGCGAGGACGCGCGCCCGCAATTGCGGCGGCAGGTTGTGGCTGAACGCGGCGACCGCCGCGCCGAACAGCGCCAGGATGAACACCCACAGCAGCATCGAGCCTTCGTGGTTGCTCCACACTCCGGTCAGCTTGTAGAGGAGCGGCTTCATGGTGCTGGAGTTGGCCGCGACGTTGGCGAGCGAGAAGTCGCTGACCGCATAGGCGTGCATCAGCACGAAAAATGCGATGCCGACGAAGAGAAACTGGGCGAGCGCCGCCGGGCGCGCCCAGGCCATCAAGGTCGCATCGTTTCGCGCCGCGCCTACCAGCGGCACGACGCTCTGCAAGGCCGCGATGCACAGCGCCAGCACCAGCGCGAAATGCCCGATTTCGTCGCTCATCGCGCCCAGCCTTTTCGGGCAAGGCGAGCCGGCGGCAGGTGTAATGCGCTAGTCATCCCGGGATCGCCCAATCCATCCCTCCGCGGAACGGCGACACTCTAGCATGGTGGCGAGCGCGGCCGCCGCTTAAACCGGTGGCGAAAATGTCTCAGCCACAGGTGTGGCTGACCTCCGCGCCACCAGCGGCGGTGATCCTACTTGGCGGCCACCGGCTCTTTGCGCAACGCGGCAAGGTCGGCTTCATCGAGCGTTTCGTGCTCGAGCAAGAGGCGTGCGCCGCGCTCCAGCGTATCGCGCTGCGCCCGCAGCAGGGCCACGGTCCGGTGGAATGCCGCTTCGACGATTTCCTTGACCGCGGCGTCGATCTCGCCAGCGGTGTGTTCGCTGTAGCTGCGCTCGGTGTAGGGCATCTGCGCCATCTCGCTGCCGAGAAAGCTGTGCGGGGTCTTCTCGTAGACGACTTGGCCGAGTTCTTCAGTCATGCCATAGCGGGTGACGAGGCTGCGGGCGATGTCGCTCACCTTGACCAGATCGTCGGCGGCGCCGGTCGACACCTCGCCGAAAACGATGTGCTCGGCGGCCCGGCCGCCAAGCAGCACCGCCATCTTGTCGTCGAGCTCCTGGCGGGTCATCAGGAAGCGGTCTTCGGTCGGCCGCTGGATCGTATAGCCGAGCGAGCCGATGCCGCGCGGTATGATCGACACCTTGTGGACCTTGTCGGTTCCCGGCAGCGAAAGCGCGACCAGCGCGTGCCCCATCTCGTGATTGGCGACGACCTCGCGCTCATGTGGGTTGAGGAGGCGGTTGCGCTTTTCAAGCCCGGCGACGATGCGCTCCATGGCGCCGGTGAAATCGGCAAGGGTCACCGCCTCCGCGCCGCGCCGCGTCGCCAGAAGTGCGGCCTCGTTCACGAGATTGGCGAGATCGGCGCCGGTAAAGCCCGGGGTCACCGCCGCCACGGTTTCGAGATCGACATCGGCGGCCATCTGGATCTTCTTTACATGGACCTGGAGGATCTGCACCCGGCCGATCTTGTCCGGGCGATCGACCAGCACCTGGCGGTCGAAGCGGCCGGCGCGCAAGAGCGCCGGATCGAGGATCTCGGGGCGGTTGGTCGCCGCCAACAGGATCATCCCGGCCCGCGTGTCGAAGCCGTCGAGTTCGGAGAGCAGCTGATTGAGGGTCTGCTCCTTCTCGTCGTGCCCGCCGCCCCCGGGATAGGCGCCGCGGGCGCGGCCGAGCGCGTCCAATTCGTCGATGAAGATGATGCAGGGCGCCTTCGCGTGCGCCTGCTCGAACAGGTCGCGCACCCGGGCCGCACCGACCCCGACGAACATCTCGACGAATTCCGAACCGTTGATCGAGAAGAACGGCACGTTGGCTTCGCCCGCGACCGCCCGCGCCAGGAGCGTCTTCCCGGTGCCCGGCGGTCCGACCAGGAGCACCCCTTTGGGCACCCGCCCGCCGAGCCGGCCGTAGCTCGCCGGGTCCTTCAGAAAGGAGACGATTTCCTGGAGCTCGGCTTTGGCCTCGTCGACCCCGGCGACGTCGGCGAAGGTCGTCTTGGTGTCGGTCTCGACATAGACCTTGGCCTTGCTGCGGCCGACCGACATCAGCCCGCCGAACCCCTGCTGGCTGGCAAAGCGGCGGTACATGAACATCCACACGCCGGCGAACAGCGCGATCGGAATGACCCATGACAAGAAATCGCGCAGAAAGGTGCTCTCGATCGCTCCGGCAAAGGTGACGTTATACTTGGTCAGCTGTTGCGCCATCTCGGGGTCGACACGAGTTCGTGATAAAATCCGTGTGGCCGTCTTTGTCAGGTTCCTTGAACTTTCCCTGGATGTAATTGCCGCTGACCCGGACCTCGGCGATCTTGCCGCCCTTCAGATCGTCCTGAAAATCGCTGTAGGGGAGCTGGGCGATCTGGGTATAGGAGGCATAAAACCCCTGGAATATCATCACCGCAAGCATCGCGGCGATCCAATACCAGGCGTGATATTGCGTCTCTTTCTTCATCGGCATTGGGCGCCTCGCTGCGCTTTGGCCCGACCGCCGCGGCAACCAACTTCGCGCACGGACAACCGCTTAAAACGGGCAACCGCTTAAGTGGTGCATCCGCCGCCGGTGATCAACGGCGGTCGCGGTCGGGGTCGTCATAGCCGTGCCGGCTGCTGAAGAAGACCAGCGCCATCAGCCCGATCCCGAGCGCCAGGGCGAAGAGGACGCCGAGCACCATCGCGGCCCAGCCGGCCGCGCTGATCTGCGAGTTGCCAACCGACGCCCACAGGCTGGCAACGACCGCGAGCACCCCGACGACCGCGATCGCCGCCAGCGCCACCGCGATCCCGCCCGCTCCAGCCCGCACTCGTCCCTCCTCGATCCCCCGCGCGATTGGCGCGCGCCTACGATCCCGCTTACCTCACGCATCCGGTCATGGCACAGTTGCGCGACACAAGCGGCCCCCGGAATGGAGATTTCTATGCCGACCGAGAGCAAACATCCTGAAACCATCGTGCTGCATGCCGGCTATCGCAGCGATCCCACGACCAACGCCGTAGCCGTGCCGATCTACCAGACGACGAGCTACCAGTTCCGCGACAGCGAGCATGCCGCCAATCTGTTCGGGCTGAAGGAGCTCGGCAACATCTACACCCGCATCATGAACCCGACCAGCGATGTGCTCGAGCAGCGGGTGGCCGCACTCGAAGGCGGGGTCGCGGCGCTGGCGCTGGGTTCGGGCCAGGCCGCCTCGATGTTCGCGGTCAACAACATCGCCCAGGCGGGCGACAATTTCGTCAGCTCGACCGACCTTTACGGCGGCACATGGAACCTGTTTCTCCATACGATGCAGCGGACGATGGGAATCGAGGTCCGCTTCGTCGATCCGTCCGACCCGGAGAATTTCCGCCGCGCCACCGATGCGAAAACCCGCTGCTATTACGCCGAGACGCTGCCAAACCCGAAGCTCGAGGTCTTTCCGATCGGTGAAGTCGCCAAAATCGGGCGCGAGCTCGGGGTGCCGCTGATTGTCGACAACACCGCTGCGCCGGTCTTGTGCCGGCCACTCGACCACGGCGCCGCGGTGGTCATGCATTCGACGACCAAATATATCGGCGGCCACGGCACCTCGATTGGCGGCATCGTCGTCGACGGCGGCAATTTCGACTGGGAAAGCCACGCCGACCGCTTCCCACTCCTCAACCAGCCAGACCCCGCCTATCACGGCGCGATCTGGACCCAGGCGACCAAGCCGATGGGACCGGTCGCCTACATCATCAAGATGCGGGTGACGCTGTTGCGCGACCTCGGCGCCGCGGCCAGCCCGTTCAATTCCTTCCTCCACATCCAGGGATTGGAGACGCTGCCCTTGAGGATGCGCGCGCATTGCGCCAGCGCCGCCGCGGTCGCCCGCGTCCTCAGGAGCCACCCCAAGGTCGCGAAGGTGATCTATCCCGGGGTGATGGAAGGTGAAGCTCGGCGCCGCGCCGATGCCTATCTCAAAGGCGGGTATGGCGGGCTCCTCGGCTTCGAGTTGAAGGGCGGCAAGGATGCCGGACGGCGCTTCATCGACGCCCTCACGATGTTCTATCATGTCGCCAATATCGGCGATGCGCGCTCGCTTGCGATCCACCCGGCGACGACGACGCATTCTCAGCTCACCCCGGAGGAGCAGCTGCAAACCGGCGTCACCGACGGTTATGTGCGCCTCTCGCTCGGCATCGAGCACGAGGACGACATCATCGCCGACCTCCACCAGGCACTCAATAAGGCGTGACTTTGGGACGAAAGCCGCGGGAGAACCCTCTCCCCCACTGGGGGAGAGGGGAGGGTGAGGGGGAACTCTTCCGAGCCCTGCCCTGCCGCCCCCTCACCCAAACCCTCTCCTCCAATGGGGGCGAGGGAGCGTTTTGGCGTGGGGGAGGGGGTTTTGTCTTTCGATTGGCCGATCGATCTCGGCCTCACCGTCGCGAGCCACGGCTGGGTCCACCTCGAACCGTGGCGCTGGCAGGGCGACACCGGGACGCTTCATCATGCCGAATGGATCGGCGGTCGGATCGGCGCGGTCGCGGTG
>CAVTGB010000042.1:0-15262 GCA_963734125.1 uncultured Alphaproteobacteria bacterium | reverse complement strand
GGGGCTGAAATTGATTTTCGAGGACTCCCCCTACGACAACCCGACGACTTGGCTTTGGTAGGTGCCGGACCGCCTTACCGAGACATACTTCACGCAACGTAGGGTTACGCTGGAGGCGGCATATTTGCGCAGAAGCAGTGCGTCTGCTATCCTTTAGGCACCGGCGTTGTGTGAACCGGACCGTCCCGCCGAAAACCGAGGAGGCTCCCGTGAGCGTATCTGGCAGCATGGTCAGCACCGGCAATCCGGCGCAGATAAGAACGGTGAAGGCCATCTATATTCTTTACCTGGTTGGCTTGGTTACCGGCCCTGTCGTCCCCCTGATCTGCGCCATCTTCGCCCTCATAAACCACGACGCCCAGCCGGCCTGGGTGCAGTCTCACTATGAGCTCCAGATCCGGACATTCTGGATAGGGCTGCTGTTCGCCCTGATCAGCGCACTGACGGCTTACATCCACATGGCCGTGTTCTGGGTGCTCCTCCTTCTGACGCTGATCTGGTTCACCGTCCGCTGCATCAAAGGGCTGATCGCGGTTTTCGACGGCCGCCCCTACGACAACCCCGAGACCTGGCTCTGGTAGTCAGCTACAGCGCGCCTCGTTAAGCTTCAGCGTCGAACCGCCAGCCGGGGGCATTGAGCCCCCGGCTGGTCGCGTTTCAGCAGGACGAACTGTCGCCGCCGCCGCCGAAATCACCGCCGCTCGAATCGCCACCCCCGCCGAAATCGCCGCCACCGCCGAAATCGCCGCCGCCCGAATCGCCGCCACCCAAATCGCCGCCACCGCCGTAGTCGGTCCCGCCGCCGCTGTCGCCGCCGGCATATCCGGCATCGCCGCCCCCGCCGTAATCGGTGCCGCCCGCGCCGCTGTCGCCGTAATTATTGTTGATTATGGTCTCACCGAGGCCGGAGGTCATACCCATGCCGCCGGAAAGGCTGTTGGCGTAACCATGCCCGAACAAGGATGAGATACCCTGGAACAGCAGGGCGCCGCCGGCGATTCCCGCCGCGGTCGCCGCCGCCGAGCGAAGGAAGCCGCCGCCGCCACCCATGCCCCCCATCATCCCACCGCCCATCATCCCGCCGCCCATCATCCCGCCGCCAGCGGGCGCATAGCCTTGCGGCGGCTGGGCGTAGGCTTGCTGCGGCGGCGCGGGCGCAACTTGCGGGGTGCGGACCCACGGACCGGCGCTCGGAACGCTGCCCACCGCTGGGCTCGCCGGCTGACTGGTCCCGAACAGGCCGCCGAGAAAGCTGGTTGCCGGCTTGGCTGTCGCCTGGGCGGCGCTCAATTGCTGTTCTAATTCGGCGATGCGGTTCTGCGCCTGATGGAGGCTCAGATCCTGGATCAGCACGGTTTGCACGAGGTAATAGGGTGCGTCCGGCTGCTCCACCAAATCCTGGCGGATCAGCGCATCGGCTTCCGGATCTTTCGGCTGCCCGGCGACGCTCTTGAGGCGCGCGAGCAGGGTAGTGATCAGATCGCGTTCCTGGGGGACCATCGAATACCTTTCCAGCGAAGAAACGGCGCCGCTCATATCCGGCGCTTCGCGCTAAATGTGGGAAGCGGCGTTGGCCGATCAATGGACCGGGCAATGAGCTGCTGCGGACCTCGATCGGCCCGGATCACGCCGGAGGCTTGGTTCCGATCGCGAGGAATTTGCGGCGGCGCTCCGCACGCAGGCTGACGGTGTCGCGCGCCAAGAGAGGGCGCAAGGTTTCGGCGAGCGCCGCGCCGAGGGCGGCGATCGCCTCCTGCGGCAACCGGTGGGCGCCGCCCAAAGGCTCCGGCACGATGCGGTCGATCACCCCGAGCCGCAAAAGATCCTGCGCGGTCAGCCGCAACGCGTCGGCGGCTTCCTGGGCGTGCGCGGCGTCGCGCCATAGGATCGAGGCGCAACCTTCCGGCGAGATCACCGTATAGACCGCGTGCTCGAGCATCAACACGGCATTGCCGGCGGCGAGCGCGATCGCGCCGCCCGAACCGCCTTCACCGATGATCGCCGCGATCACCGGTACGCGGACATCGAGGCAGGTTTCGATCGCCCGGGCAATCGCCTCGCTCTGCCCGCGCGCCTCGGCGTCGACCCCGGGATAGGCTCCGGCAGTATCCACGAGGGTCAGCACCGGCAATTGGAAGCGCTCTGCCAGGCGCATCAGGCGGCGCGCC
Source organism: uncultured Alphaproteobacteria bacterium (assembly GCA_963734125.1). Lineage (GTDB taxonomy): Bacteria > Pseudomonadota > Alphaproteobacteria > ATCC43930 > CGMCC-115725 > DATARH01. Next base: position 13,094 of record CAVTGB010000042.1, on the reverse strand, counting down.
TTCCTATACCCCTCGGGCCGCGCCATCCCGAAATTGTGGGTGACGCGGCTCTCGGTGTCGGCGCCCTTTTCGGTGCCGATGACCATGACGCTCTGCCCGCGGAACCGGCCGATTCCGCCGACGATCGCCGGGTCCTCGGCAAACGCGCGGTCGCCGGCGAGCGGCACGAACTCCGTAATCAGCCCGGCAATATAATCGAGGCAGTGCGGCCGCTCCGGATGGCGCGCGACCAGCACCTTCTGCCACGAATTCAGCCGCGCATAGCTCTGGCGCAAAAGGCGGCTCGCCTGGGCCTCGAGCCGGCTTACTTCTTCGGCGATGTTGAGCCCGCTTTCGGCAGACAGGTGGCGCAGTTCTTCGATCTTGCCTTCGAGCTCGGCGATCGGCCGTTCGAAATCGAGAAAATGGCGCATCGGCGGCCCGCAATCTCGGGGCACGGCCGGGCCTTGTCAACGCCGTGGCCGCGCCCGTCGGTCATTTCCGCCGCGCCAGCGGATGCGCGCTTTCCACGAGGCGGCGCAGCCGCTCGCCCTGAACGTGGGTATAGATCTGCGTTGTCGCGATATCGGCATGGCCCAGCATCTGCTGCACGCTCCTGAGATCGGCGCCGTGATCCAAGAGGTGGCTGGCAAAGGCATGGCGCAGCACATGCGGCGACAGGCGCGCGGGGTCGAGCCCGGCGGCCAGGGCCAATTCCTTCAAGAGCTGGCCGCAGCGCTGGCGGGTCAGATGGCCGTCCTCGCCGCGCGACGGGAATAGCCAGCGCGCCACTTTGGGATTGCCGGGCTCTTTCTGCGGCAGGAACCGGTAGCGGCATTCGAGGTAGGCGGTGAGCGCCTGGCGCGCCGGCGGGCTCAGCGGCACCACCCGCTCCCGGCCGCCCTTACCGCGGACCAGCAGGAAGCGCGGATCGCGCTGCGCGCCGGCGAGCGGCAGGCCGATCAGCTCGGAGACGCGCAGACCGGTCGCGTAGAGGAGTTCCAGGAGACAGCGCAGCCGCACTCCCTCTTCGTCGGGCCAGCAAGCGGCCGCTTCGATCAGTCGTTCAACCTCGGTTTCGGCAAGAATTTTCGGCAGCGGACGACCGAGCCGCGGGGCGTCGAGGCCCGAAGTCGGGTCGTCGACGCGGGTGCCGTCGCTGACCAGAAAGCGGAAGAACTGACGCAGCGCCGAGAGTCGGCGGGCGAGGGTTCGCGGCGCCAGCCGGCGCGTCGTCATGGCGGCGAGGTAATCGTGCAGCGCTGTTGTGTCGGCGTTTTCGAGCGCGATCCCACGGGCGGCGAGAAACCCCGCCAGATCAGCCAGGTCGTTGCGATATGCCGCGAGCGTGAGGCGCGCCGCGCCGCGTTCGGCGGCCAGCATCTCGAGAAACGCCTCGAGCCGGCGCGACCACCGCTCTACATCCGCAGGCGGTTTATTTCGGGAAACGCGCATCAGGCAGCACTTTCTCGACCGGAACCGACGGCGCGGGAAAATCCCAATTGGCGAGAAACCAGCATCCGCCAAGGACCACCAGCACCACGACGACCAGGAGAGAAATGCCGAGCCTTCCCATACCGCGACCCGTATCCGCGACCAGTTTAGTTGTCCCGGGCGCCGCCGTGCCGATTGACGAAGAGGCGGCGCGTCATGCTAGTACCCTTGCCAAGGGTTGCGCGGAAGCGCGGCGAAGCAGCAGAGGCGCATTGTGGACCTCCAGACCAGGCAAACGGCCGAAACAGCGGCGCGGACCCAAGGATTCTTGCCCCGCCGGACGATTGTTCTCGTCGGTCTGATGGGCGCGGGCAAGACCAAGATCGGGCGCCGTCTGGCGGCCCGCCTCGATTTACCCTTTGCCGATTCGGATAGCGAGATCGAGGCCGCGGCGGGCGAAACGATCGAGGAGATATTCCGCAATCGTGGCGAAGCCGTGTTCCGCGACGGCGAGCGCCGGGTCATCGCGCGGTTGCTGACCCAGCCGGTTCACGTACTGGCGACCGGTGGCGGCGCTTTCATGGACGCTGTGACCCGGGACCTGATCGCCCGCCGCAGCGTATCGGTATGGTTGCGCGCCGATCTCGAGGTCCTGCTCGCGCGGGTAGCGCGCCGCAACAATCGGCCGCTGCTGGAGCAAGGCGACCGCCGTGCGGTGCTGGCCGAACTGATCGAACGGCGCCATCCGATCTATGCCGAGGCCGATTTGATCATCGACAGTGGCGAGGGGTCGCTGGAGCTCACCACGGCGCGGGTGATTGCCGCTCTCACCGGTTCCGAGCGCGCCTTGCGGCCGCCCGATCCGGAGCCCAGGCCGGAGATCGAGGGATGACCATGCCAGAGACCACCCACAGAACCGCCGCCGGCCGGATCGAGCGCGTCCGCGTCGAACTCGGTGAGCGCGGCTACGACATCCTGGTCGGGCCTGGCCTCATTGGGCGCGCCGGTCCGGAGATCCTGCCGCTCTTGCGCCGGAAGCAGGCTGTTATCGTCACCGACGAGACCGTGGCGCGCCATCATCTGGCACCGCTCCGCGCCAGCCTCGCCGAACACGGCATCACCGAGCGGGCGGTCGTGCTGCCGCCGGGCGAAGGCACCAAGGATCTGGCCCATTTCGGGCGGCTCGTCGACGATATCCTCGGCCACGGCATCGAACGCGGAACGATGCTGGTGGCCTTGGGCGGCGGGGTGGTCGGCGACATTGCCGGGTTTGCCGCGGCGACCCTCTTGCGCGGCATCGATTTCGTGCAAATCCCGACGACCTTATTAGCGCAGGTCGACAGTTCGGTCGGCGGCAAGACCGCGATCAACACCAGCGCCGGCAAGAACCTCATCGGCGCCTTCTACCAGCCGCGCCTCGTGCTGGCGGACACCGCAAGCCTGGCCACGTTGCCGCGGCGCGAAGTGCGCGCCGGGTATGGCGAGATCGTCAAATACGGGCTGATGCGCGACGGCGAGTTTTTCCAGTCGCTCGAAGCCGAGGGCGGTGCGGTTTGCGATCTCGAGCCGGCGGCGCTGACGCGTGCGGTCATGGTCAGCTGCCGGATGAAGGCGGCAATCGTCGCCGCCGACGAGCGCGAAGAGGGCGATCGTGCGCTGTTGAATTTCGGCCACACATTCGGCCATGCGCTCGAGGCGGAAACCGGGTTTGGCGACCGGCTCCTGCATGGCGAGGCGGTCGCGCTCGGCATGGTCCTGGCGTTCGATTTCGCTGTGCGCCTCGGCCTCGCCTCCGGGCAGGATGCCTATCGCGTGCGGCGCCACATTGCCGAGGCGGGTTTGCCAACCGAGCTTTCCACGATCGGTCTCTCCGGCAGCGCCGCCGATCGGCTGATGGCGCATATGGGCAAGGACAAGAAGGTGAAGGATGGCGCGATCACACTGATCCTGCCGCGCCGGATCGGCGAGGTTTTTGTCATGCGCGACGCGCCGGCCGGGGAATTGCGGTCGTTTCTGGCCGAAACGGGATGAACCTCGCACCGTAGGCAGAGGAGATCGAGGCCCGCTACATCCGCGAGATGGGTATCTCGGCGACTTGCACCTGCGCGGCAGGCATTGCCGCGGCGCGGTAGAAATCGACGATGTAGACGCGAATTGCGGCAGTGAGGCTCGATGCGGTGCGCTCGCGGTCGATGTGGGTCACGAGGTTGTGTGTCGTAGTCCGAAGCCGCTGCGCAATGTCGTGCAGGGCCTCCCACATCACCGGCTCCAGACGAACGCTGGTCCGGTGCCCGCCGACGACGACGTTATGGATCACCAGCGAGGATGGCGCATTTTCGGGGGTACGGCGCAGCCGCCGCGGCAATTCCGATCGCATCCTCGCAATCTACCCGGCATTTAAAGAATTGCAACCGAAACGTGTTCGTGAAAACTAAGAAGTTTCATGGGTTGCATATCGACGTGATCTGATTGCACGCAGTGGGTGAGAGGTCAGCCGCGATCTTCGTCGGCGGCGAGCGTTGTCAGCGACAGCGCGTGGATTCGGGTGGCCAGTTCGTCGGCGAGCGTTTCATAGACGAGCCGCTGGCGCGCCACCCGGCTGAGCCCGGCAAAATCCGCAGCGACGATCGTCACGACGAAATGGGTTTCTCCTCCCGCTCGCGCGCCCTCATGGCCGGAGTGGCGATGCGACTCGTCGACGATCACCAGCCGGGTCGGCGCAAACCGTTCGGTCAACTTGTCGCGGATCGTCTGGACGACGCTCACGGTGCGGCCGGCGTCTGGTTGGCGCTGCGGTTCTGCAGCGCCGCCGCGGCGGCGAGAAAACCCGCGAGGTCATCGATGACGTGGTGGATATAGTCGCCGTCGGCCTCTGCCGCCGCCCAGTCGAGCCCATTTCTTACCCAGGCCGTGGTCATGCCAAGCGCGGCAGCCGGCGCGAGGTTGCGGGCGATATCCTCGATCATCAGCGCGGTCTCGGCAGCGACCGTATGGCGCCGCAGCAGGAGGCTATAGCCGGCAAGCGCGGGCTTCGGGTCGAAATCGGCGGCGACGATGTCGACGATGCCGCTGAACGAACCGCTGAGCTCGAGATGATCGAGCAAGCGTTGGGCATGGCCGACCGAGCCGTTGGTGTGGACGATCTTGCGCCCACCGAGCTGCCGAAGCGCGGCAGCGAGCGCCGGGTCCGGCGGCACGCAGGCAAGGTCGATGTCATGGACAAAGGCGAGAAATTCGTGCGGATCAATGTCATCGCGCGTCATCAGCCCGCGCAGGGTCGTGCCATGTTCGCGGAAATAGCTGCGCCGCAGCTCGGCCGCCGCCTCCGGCGACAGCGACAGCCGCTCGCAGATGAACTCGGTCATGCGCCGCTGGACCTGATCGAAGAGGCGGCAGGATGCCGGGTAGAGAGTGTTGTCGAGATCGAAAATCCAGGTCTCGACCGCACCGAGCGGGCAGCGCTCGCGCCGGGTGGTGTATGCCATCTTTGATCCCGGACGTCTCAGCCGTTGCGAGCACTCGAACTCATCGCGCGCGACTTTATCGCGGTTGGCGTGCCGACGCCACCGCTTGGGCGGCGACATCGGGGTGCCGCTGATCCCCCGCGGCAAAGCCGGCGACGGCCGCGCGCAGGGTGGCGATGCCGAGCCCCTTTTCGGCGCTGGTCAGGTGGATCTCGGGGTGGGCGGCGCTGTGGCGGGCGAGTTCGGCGCAGACCGAGCCGGCGATGGTGGCGCGCCCGGTGAGCCCCAACTTGTCCACCTTGGTCAGGACCACTTGGAAGGACAGACCAGCCGCATCGCACAGCTGCATGATCGGGCGGTCGGGCTCCTTGATGCCGTGCCGCGAATCGATCAAGAGGCAAACCCGGCGGAGGCTCGCCCGCCCGCGCAGATAGTGTTGCACCAGCCCGGTCCATGCCGCGACCGCGCTCTTCGAGGCCGCGGCGTAGCCGTAGCCCGGCAGGTCGACCAGCATCAGCCTGTTGTCGAGCGCGAAAAAGTTGATCTGACGCGTGCGCCCGGGCGTGTTCGAGGTGCGCGCCAGCGTGCGCCGCCCAGTCAACGCGTTGACCAAGCTGGACTTGCCGACGTTGGAGCGGCCGAGGAAGGCGATTTCGGGGAGGCTCTCCGCGGGCAGCGACGCCCTATCGCTGGCGCCGGCGATGAACTGGCAATCACGGGCGAATATGAGCCGCCCCGCTTCGAGCAGCTCCGGCGCGATCTCGCGCGGCGGAAACAGGTCGCCCGCCGCAGCAGGTCCGCTCAGGCGGCACCCGCGCGGTGCATGATCGTCCATTGCTGGGCGATGCTTAAAAGATTGTTCCATGCCCAGTAGATCACCAGGCCGGCCGGGAACGCCGACAGCATATAGGTGAAGACGACCGGCAGCAGCATGAACATGCGCGCCTGCACCGGATCGACCGGCTGCGGATTGAGTTTCTGCTGCAGGAACATCGTCACCCCCATCATCAGCGGCCACGCGCCGATCATCAGCGCATGCGGCGGGGTAAACGGTATCAGGCCAAAAAGATTGGCGAACGAGGTCGGGTCGGGTGCCGACAGATCGTGAATCCAGCCGAAAAACGGCGCGTGCCGCATTTCGATCGTCACGAACAGCACCTTGTAGAGCGAGAAGAACACCGGGATCTGGATCACGATCGGCAGGCACCCGGCCAGCGGGTTAGCCCCGACCTTTTTGTACATCGCCATGATTTCTTGTTGCTGGCGTGCCTTGTCATCGGGAAAGCGCTCGCGGATCTTTTGCATCTCCGGTTGCAAGAGCTTCATCTTGCTCATCGCCGAATAGGATTTGTTGGCGAGCGGAAAGAACATGAGCTTGATGATCAGGGTCAGGAGCAAGATCGCCAGACCAAAATTGCCCAGCAGCCCATAGAAGAACTGGAGTACCTGAAAGATCGGCTTCGTCAGAAACCAGAACCACCCGAAATCGATGGAATATTCGAACAGCGGGATGCCGGCGGCGCTGTAGCCGTTGAGCAGGTTGGCTTCCTTGGCGCCGGCGAAGAGGCGGGTCGAGGTTGCCGCGGTGCCGTCCGCCGGGATCGTGATTGCCGATCCGGTGAAATCGGTTTGGTAGCGATCGATGCCGCCTTCGACGACATGAGTGAAGCGCGCCTTGACCTCCTCGTGCTGATCGGGGATCAGCGCCGTTTCCCAATACTTGTCGGTGAAGCCGAGCCAGCCGCCGGTGGAGTCGTAATCGGTCGGGACCCCTGGCGCGAGCGAGGCGTATTTGAGTTCGCGCAGCGACCCGCCGAGCTCGCCGATCAATCCTTCGAACAGGATATAATACCCTAATACATGTGGCGTCCCGGTGCGGCTTATGAGGCTATAGGGCGACAGGCTGACCGGCGTGGAGCCGGTGTTGCGCACCGCGTCCTTCACCGTGAACATGTAATTTTCGTCGATCGTGATCGTGCGGGTGAAGATTAGCCCGGCGCCATTGTCCCAATTGAGGGTCACTGGCGAGGTTGGCGTCAGGGGACCGCCCGCGGCCGTCCAGTGCGTTTCCGGCCCGGGAACCTTGATGCCAGCGGCGCCGGCAACCCAGCCGAATTGGGCGAAATAAGGTTCCTCGGTCCCGGTCGGCCAGAGCAGCACAACCTCGGGGCTCTTGGGATCGACCGTGTCGTGATAGGTCGCAAGGGTCAAATCATCGATGCGCCCGCCGTCGAGCGCGATCGAGCCATGCAGGCGCGGCGTGTCGATGCGCACCCGCTGCTGCTTGGTAATCGCCGCTTCGCGGCTCAGCGGCGCCGTCGCCGTGGCAGGCCCGGCGGCAGCCGCGGGCGCGGGCGCGGCAACTCCTGGCGCGGCGCCACCTGGCACGCCACTGCCCGGTGCTGCCGGCGACGGTGCGGTCTGCGCCGCCGGCGCAGGATGGGGCGGCGGCGTTGGAAAGTACTTCGCGTACAGGAGCTGGAACCCGACCAGAATGCCGACCGATAACACAATCGCGAGCAGGAGATTGCGCTGTTCCATTGGCGAGCGGCGGCCCCGGGCCTGGCTCAGCTGCCCGGCTCGGAGGGAACCGGGTCGTAGCCGCTGCCGCCCCAGGGGTGGCAGCGCAGCACCCGCCGCACGGCAATGAGCGAGCCGCGCCAGGGTCCGTGCCGCGCGACTGCCTCGGTGGCATAGTGCGAGCAGCTCGGGTAATAGCGGCAGGTGGGCCCCAGGATCGGCGCCACCAGTAGCTGATAGGCGCGGATCATTACCCTTATCGCCAACCCCAGCACCCGGCCCGCGCCGCCGTAATAAGCCATCTCAACGCTCCTCGCCCTGCCGCGGCCGAGCGTCGCCGCCTGCACCTACCCAACGCTGCGCCGCTTGCGGCGCAGGGTTGGGGGCGGGGCGCCGGTCGATCTGGCGCAGCGCCGCCGCGAGATCACGCACGAGATCTGCATACGGCCGCTCGGCGGTTCCGGCGCGGGCGATCAACACGTAATCGGTCCCCTTCTTCCCGTCGCGAACCAAGATTTCGGCGGCGGCCGCTCGCAATCGCCGCTTTGCCCGATTGCGGAGAACGGCATTCCCGACCTTGCGGCTCGCGGTGAAGCCAACCCGCACCGACTCGACGCCACCCACCCCCAACGGGTTCGGCGCGGTCTGCAACACCACGCCTGGCCGCACCGCGCGGCGGCGTTCTGCGGCGACCCGCAGAAAATCGGCGCGGGTCTTGAGCCTTACAAGCCCACTCACCATCGATATCCGGGTTATCGGCAGGTTGAGCCCGCGGCGTTGTAGCGCGGCTGGTTGGATCAAGCAGAGAGGAGCGATCAAGCAGGCAAGAACGATCAAGCAGAGAGGCGCTTGCGGCCCTTGGCGCGCCGCGCGGCCAGCACTCGACGGCCGCCCGGAGTGGCCATTCGCGCACGAAAGCCGTGGCGGCGCTTGCGGATGAGCCTACTCGGCTGGTAAGTGCGCTTCACGGCGCCTCTCCGACGGGAACTGCCCAGGTTGAGCGGAGGCCGCTATATAGGGGAGGGGTCCGGGTGAGTCAACGACGGCCGGGGCCGCCTTCGCTCGGGTTCAGGGTAGGATTGGGGGTAGTGATCCGGTGACCGACGACACCACGATAGCGGCTGCCGAGCAGACGGCGCGGCGCTGGACGGCGCCCACATCGGGAAGGATCCGCCCGGGCAGCGAGCGCCACAGGGTCGCCTTCTGCCGGATGCTGCTCGACACCCATAACCCCTATAAGCCGGCAGTCATCGATTGGCCCCGGCTCGACAGGGACGCGCGCGACCGCCTCGTCGCCTTGCCGATCTGGGACATCGCAGTGCAGACCGAAGGCAAGGCGAGCTTGCGGGTCCTCAGCTATGCCGACGAGACAGCCGATCCGTTGCTGCGCGAGGCCGTCCTCCTGAACGCGTTCGAAGAGGGGCGCCACAAGCAGGTCCTGTCGAACCTCGTCGAGGCTTATGGCATCCCGCTCGCACCGGAGCCGGAATATCACCGGCCGCGCCATCCCGAATGGGCATTTATGGTTACCGGCTTCAGCGAATGCATCGACAGCTTTTTCGCCTTCGGCCTGTTTGCGCTGGCTCGGCAATCGCGCTTCTTCCCGCCGGATTTGATCGACACCTTCGAGCCGATCATGCAGGAGGAGGCGCGCCACATTCTGTTCTTCGTCAACTGGGTGGCCTGGCACCGCCGCAATTTGGCGTGGTGGCGCCGACCGTGGTTCTGGTGCCGGGTCGCCGCGGTATGGGTCTTCCTGGTATACGAGCGCATCGGTCTGGCGCGCGACGCGTCGCGTGGCCAGGTGCCGCAGGACAACAACTTCACCCTGACCGGCAGCAAGGCGGTTGCCGACATCGATTTGGCGCCGGCCGCGCTCTTCGACCTCTGCCTGGCGGAAAACGAGCGTCGCATGGAAGGCTACGATCCGCGCCTGTTACGCCCGCAGGTGGTCCCGTCCCTGATCGGTTTCGTGCGCCGGTTCATGCGCAACCGGCAGCCCCGCACCGCGGCCCTGTCCCGATGAAAGCGCTGCCGATCCTCGTCGCCATCATCGGGGTGGCGGCGATGGCGATGCTCGTCGGCTATTTCGGGGCCGGCGCCGTGTTGCACTCGCTGCTCGCGGTCGGCGCTGTCGGCTTTTTGGCGATCTGCGCGATCCATCTCGTGCTGACCGCCGGAATGGGTCTGGCCTGGAGCGCGTTGCTGCCGGGCGCCCCTTCGGGGATGGTGATATGGGCGCGGCTGGTTCGCGATTCCGGAGCCGAGGCGCTCCCGTTATCGCAGGTCGGCGGCTATGTGCTTGGCGCTCGGGCCCTGGCGCTGACCGGTGTGTCCGGAACCCTCGCCGCGGCGAGCACGATTGTCGATGTGACCGTCGAATTCATCGCTCAGCTCGCCTATACCGCGTTGGGCCTCGCCTGGTTCATCGAGCTGCAACCGGAGTCGCGGGTGGCGCTGCCGGTGCTGCTCGGCCTTGGGGTTGCCGCGCTCGCCGCCACCGCCTTTGTCCTCGTGCAGCGCCGCGGCATTGGGCTCTTCGACCGCATCGCCCGTCACCTCGGCCGTGGCTGGGCCGAGCGCGGCGCCGCGGGGGCGGCGGCGCTCCATGACGCGCTCGCCCGCATCTATCGCCGACGCGGCGGGCTATGGGTGAGCTTTCTCTTACATCTTGGCGCCTGGATCGCGAGCGCCGCCGAAGTGTGGCTCGCGCTTCGTCTGGCCGGCCAGCCGCTGCCGTTCGGCGCCGTGCTGGCGATCGAAAGTTTGCTCTACGCCATCCGCACCGTGGCTTTTCTCGTGCCCCAGGCGGTCGGAGTCCAGGAGGGCGCCTATCTCTTGCTCGGCGTCGGTTTCGGACTGACGCCGGAAATGTCGCTGGCGCTCTCCTTGTTGAAACGCGGGCGCGACCTGGCGATCGGATTGCCGACGATCGCCATCTGGCAGGCGATCGAGAGCAATCGCCTGTGGCGCCGCCGCAACACCGCCGCGGCGCGATTGAGCGAGCTGGCGCCACCCCCCGACTGACCCGCCGATCCGGTCGGTATCAGGCGAGATCGAGCCTGACGGTCACCGCAGCGCTCGCGATGATGGCAACGTCGCCTCCCGCTTCGCCCGGAACGTCAAGGCCGCCCTTGATGATTTTCACCGTAACCTCGCCGTGCGGCAGCGCGGCCTTGACCGCCTCGGCGTTGACCTCGGCGGGGCGCTGCACCCCGATCGTGACCTCGACCTGCATGGCGCGGGCATCGACCGCGAGGCTGCGGATCAGCGACAATGAGCTGTGGTGGATCGCGTCCGCGACCGCGCGCACCGCTGCCTTGGTATAATCGCCCCCGTGCAGATCGTTGCCGCTGCCAAACTCGGTGATGACCCGTCGCAGCGTCATGACCGCGCGCTGCCCATCGGTTGGGCCTCCGGAACGTCGAGCCGGACGATCGCAGCGGCATTGGCAAGGACGGTCGTGTTGGTGCCCTCGTCGTTGGTAATTTCGAGACCGCCCTCGACCACTTCGACAGTCCCGGTGCCGTGCGGCAGCACCGCCAACACCGCAGCCTTGTCAACCCGCTCGGGACGCGGCACGCCGATTGTGACCTCGACCTGCATCGCATCGACCGGGAGGCCGAGCGCGGTCGCGACGGAGAGCGAATTGTGCCATAGGGCGTCACGCAGCGCGCGTACCGCCGCCTTGGTGTAGTCCGCGCCACGGATGTCGGTCCCCATGCCGATCTGCAATACCATGCGTTTCAGCGCCATCGCGGGGTCCTCCTATCCGGCCGCCCTCATCCGTCGCTCGCCTGCCCCCGCTCGCCGCTCCCGCGCGGCGATCCTTCGGTCGGCCGCGGCGCGTCTCTCTGCGGCACCGATCCGCCTCCCCCGCGCCCCCATTCTTCGCCTTCCGGGGTCAACCCGCCGCTCCGCCGCCGCACCTCTTCGATCTCCCCCCCAAACGCGTCGGTCGCCCGAGACCCTCCGCTCGGCCAAGACCCTTCTGTCGCCGACCCGTCTCTCGGGCGCGACCGCCCTCCCTTTCAGTTCCGTCATGTTCTGTCTCCTGACAAGGCCGTCCGCCGCGGTCATTCTTTACTCCCGTCATTTCGTCGCAATGCGATGCGAGCGCACGATCATGGCACAGCGCGCTATGCGCTGCCAGATGCCGCGGCGGCCGGGGGTGGCGATCGGGGACGCAATCGGGCCGTCACCTGATACAGGTGTCACTTTATCCCAATTTCCGCCGCTCGGTCGGCCGGGACCGCCAGCAGGTTCAGCGTCGCGTGGATCGCGGGACGCTCGGAAACCCTGAGCGGCGCCAGCACGATCGACCCCTGCCGAACACCCGGTGCGACCCCACCCCCCGGTTGCGGGTACCAATGCAACCGATGCCATCGGTAGCCGAGCCCGGCGAGCAGCCGCAACGGCGCCAGCATCGCCTCGGTGCGCGCCGGCTCATGCCAGCTTTCCATCACGACCAGCGGCTGATCGCGCTCGAGAATGCCGGCGGCGCCGCGCAACACCGCGAGCTCGTGCCCCTCGACATCGATCTTGATTAGATCGGGGGGCGGAAGCCCGAGACCGTCGAGCCGGCGCACGCCGACCCGATCGACGGCACCCTGATACCCCTCGCCGACGATGCGCGCCAGATAGCTGTGCTTTTCGCGGCTGAGGCGTACCTCGCCCGCGTGGTCCGACAGCCCGAAACCATGGACCGCGACCCGCTCCCCCAGTCCCGCCGCGGCGATGACATGGCGCAAATCGGTCGCCGTCCGCGGGCTGATCTCGAAGGCGTGGATCACGCCGCGAAACCGCCTTTCGGCGCCGAGCAACAGCGGATAGTACCCCCAGTTGGCGCCGACGTCGTAAACCACACGCAGCCGCGCCGCCAAGCCGATCAAGAGCCCGCTGACTTCGGGTTCGACACCGTCAGCCCGCTGGTTGCGCGCCGCATAGTCGAGAAACGCCGTGTTGGCGCAATCGACCGTGGCGACCTTGCCATTGGCGAACCGCAAATCGGCCGGGGCCGGCAGGCCAATCCGCTGGTGCACGACATGGAAGAGCGTGCGCGCCACTTTGCGCCGAAGCCGTGCCAAAGGGCGATGCGGCTTTTCGGCCAGCATCGCCCGCGCCAGCGGCGCGTGAACCAAAATTTCGGCCGGCGGGCGCCAGCTTGCGGTGATCGTGATGGGCGTCGTCTCGTTGCCTGCGACCGGAAAGGGCTCTGTGCAATCGTCGGCTATCATCTGTCGTTCTTGACGAGTCTTATCTCCGCATCACTCAGCCCATAGAGCCGATACACAACCTCGTTCATCTCGGTTTCCTGGCGGGCGATGTCCGGGTCAAGCCGGGACAGCTCGCCTTCAAGGGTAATGATTTGCTCGACGACCGCCGGATTGTCCGCGACGGCCAACCTGCGCAGCAGGTTGGCGAGCGTCCTGCCATCGGTCCGCTCGGTTACCGTGAGCGTCGCCGCGCGGACTTTCCACTGGGCGGCAATAAATTCGCCCTCCGCGTCCGCGACGAAGATCCTGTTGATGACCGGCACGCCGTCGATCGAGAACGACAACTCGCCGTCAGAGAACCCCGCCGCAAGAGAGGAGCCGGGATGCAGGCGGGCGGTGATCGCGTCATGGCGCGCCGCGAGATCGCGCTCGTAGCGCTGCGCCGCCCATTTCTGTTTCAGGCCCGCTTCGAGCCGCGCCG
>CAVTGB010000041.1:0-24339 GCA_963734125.1 uncultured Alphaproteobacteria bacterium | reverse complement strand
TCGTGGCGAGCGTGTTGACGATCGGGCGGAAATAGCGGCCGGCGGGGCGGGTCACGACAATCGCCAGGCCGGTGCCGAGAAAGCGGCGCGGCGCTGCTCGCTGCCGCAACCAGCCCCGCATGCGACAGCCACAGCGCCAAGAAGCTGTCGCGCGCGAAGACCGGCGGGCTGACCCCCGGAAACGCCCAGGCGAAGACCGGTTTCAGCGCCGGCATTCCGATCAAAGCGCGGCGAACAGCACCGCGACCCACAGCACCGGGGCGCCAAGGGCCTGCAAATCGCGTGTCGACGCCCGCTTGCCTTTGCCCGTTCATGGCCGGGCCTGGCCCGGCCACCCACGAGACGGCGGCAATGCTCGCCGATTGGTCGTGGATGCCCGGGCCAAGCCCGGGCATGAACGATGGTGGAGTGAGGCTCAAACCACACATGGTCACCGCACGAGATCGGCGAGCGTGATCACCCCGGCCGGCCGGCCGAACTCGTCGATGACCGGCAGACGGTCGGTATGGCGCGCCGCCATCGCGGCGAGCGCGTCGCGCAGCGATGCGTGGCTCGGCAGCGGCTCGCCTTCGGCGCACCTCGCCCTGATGCAGCCGGTCGGCGACCTTGCGCAACGACAGGAGCTTCAAGCCGCTCGCCCTGCGCCGCCGACGAAGCTCGCGCAACAAATCGCTCGCCGGATGTTCGAGGAGGTCGAGCGGCGTGCCCCATTGCGCGAGCCGGCCCTTGTCGAGGATCGCGATGACCGTCGCCAGGCGCAGCGCCTCCTCGATGTCGTGGGTGACGAAAACGACCGTCTTCCTGGTCGCCCGATGGATGCGGGCAATCTCGCCTTGCAGAGCGTCGCGGGTGATCGGGTCGACCGCCGCGAAGGGCTCGTCCATCAGCAGCAGATCGGGGTCGGCGGCGAGCGCGCGGGCGACGCCGACGCGCTGCTGCTCGCCGCCCGACAGCTGGTGCGGGTATTTGTGTGCGGTAGCTTTCGGGATCGAGCCGCAGCAGCTCCAACAGCTCAGTCACCCGGTCGCGCACCCGCGCCCGCGGCCAGTCGAGAGAAGCCGCGGCACGGTGGCGATATTGTCGTCGACCCGCCAATGCGGAAACAGGCCGATCGACTGGATCGCATAGCCGATCCGCCGGCGCAGTACCTCGGGCGGCACCGCGGCACATCCTCGCCGCCGACCCGGATCGTGCCGCTGTCGAACGCGACCAGCCGATTGATCATGCGGAATGTCGTCGACTTACCGCAGCCCGACGGCCCGAGCAGCACGCAAAACGCGGCCTGCGGAACCGTCAGCGACAGATCGTCGACGACGGCGCTGCCGTCATAGGTCTTGCTGACCCGGCTGATGTCGATCATGGCGCGTAGCGCCGGCTGACGCGGCGGCGAGCAACAGCGCGCAACAGGAAATCGGCCGCCAGCGCCAACAGGATCGCCGGCAAGCGCCCGAGCAACACCAGATCGGTGGCGTATTGCCCGAGCCCATCGAAAACGAAGCTGCCGAGCCCGCCGGCGCCGATCAGCGCGGCGACGACCGCCAGCCCGATCGCCTGCACCGTGACGATGCGCAACCCGGCGATCAGCACCGGCAGGCGCGAGCGGCAGCTCGACCTGCCAGAACAGCTGATGCCGGCGTCATTCCCATGCCGCGCGCCGCGTCGATCGCCGCCGGCGACGACGCCGCCGATCCCGGCCAGCGTATTGCGCGCGACCGGGAGCAGCGCGTAGAGCACGAGCGCGATGACCGCCGGCGCCGGGCCGACGCCGCCGATGCCGAGCGCTCGCCAGGCCTGGCACCGCCGTCGCGAGCGCTGACAATGGCGCGATCAGAAGCCCAAACAGCGCGATCGACGGGATCGTCTGCAACAGGTTGAGCACGGCGAAAAGCGGCGCCTCTGCCCAGCACGGTGTCCGCGCGGCGATGCCAGCGGGATGCCGATCAGCACAGCCGGTCCGACTGCCACGGCAACGACGTGCCGAACCAGCGCCGCAGCGAACAAATCGCGGTGCGCCCGATATTCCCGGGCGAGCGACAGCGCGTCGAAGAGGCCGGCATGAGCCATCGCGGCGATCGCCACGGCGAGCGCCGCGATGACAAGAAACCGCTCGCCGAGGCCGGCGCCGGCGCGTTGCAGCGCGTCGACCAGTGCCAGAGCGGCTGACCCGAGCAGGATCCAAAACCCGGCACCGAGGGCATTCCCAGGTCTCGACCCTCGTTACTTCATAAGTCGCTACAGGGCCTCCAGGTACGAACTTGCAGCTGATGGAGACGAGTCCTTTGTACGTAGGTTTTTCGCAGACGGTCTCAGCGAGAAAGTCTACAATGATCATGGGCTTCGGCGGACGCGGTTTTCACGGTGCCGTGTCCCGGCTCTCCTGTAACTTGAAAGATCATGGCTAGCTCCCCTGAGGCCTAGAGAGGTAGAGACGCGGGTTTCAACCGGCGCCGCGGGTGCAACTCGGCTATGCTGTGACTAACTCCTTATCAATAACAGGGGCAGATGACTTGCCATCCAAACGGGTTATGGCATGGGCTGCATCCGATAGGGACACAAGTAGTACCAGTCGGTCCCCAGGCACAGAAGCCCAGGCCGTAGCAGTGACAATCTTGAATGATGTTTCCTGAGTCATCGGTTTCCCAGCCGCAGGAACAAAAACCCCACGGTCGGCAATCGAAGGTCAGGACGCCAGGACAAATAGGAAGCGTGTAAAGTAGCTCCGTCTCAATCGTTTGAGTAAAAGAAATACGGGAGATGAGATCTCGACCTTCAAGTTGTGTTAGAGCCAAAAGCAACAAACCATTTGCTCTTAATTGATGGAATCGGAGTTTATCGAAATGAAACTGCCATTGTGAGTTGGGGAAGCCAACGCGGATATCGTCGAAGCTGATCACCGGATGCACCCGAGGGCTAGTTTTCTCGATCCGGACGCCCTTCCAACGGTCAGAACCCCAAACCTTTCTCCCCGTCAGCTTGCTCGCATATACGAATCCAGATTCGTGCCGGTCAAGTTCCAATTCGGTCACCTCAACCATAATGACTTCCGATGCAGTCAGTCGGAGAAAGACCGATGTTCCGATCACCCCGATACTGATGAGATGGATGGTCCTTCATACCTTGCCTCGTCATCTCGAAAAGCATCTGTTCGAGGTAATTTCAGACGTCGTAGGTAACTTGCACGAGATGTTGCGCGGGTGCCCTGCTTGCGCACGACGTTGTTTTGCAAATTTTGCATTTTTTACCGACCCTGATTGTTTCCCCTTCACAATTTCGGAGGAATGTCCAAGCCGATATCCCCCGGATGCCGGGACTTCGTCGTGTCACTGTCCGCCTGATCGATCGCGCGCCGCAAGGTAATTCGATCGCAACCAACCGACTGCCGTAGCAATCCGACCAACAGGTGGCGCCGGTTCCTGCCGGTGCGCTCCTCGGCCAATCTCCCACCGCCGCTTGCGGTCAGAGCGAATACGTCGTCCAGTTCGCGACACGCCAGCAATCCACCGTCGGAGGTGATCGCCGAGCCGTGGAACCGGAGCTTCAGGCGGCGGTCGGTATCGAGCCTCAGCGCCCCGCTGTCCGCTTCACCCGCCGGGCCTGCCATGGCCGCCCCGTTCGACCTCACACAAAGCATTGTATCATATACTATAATCAGGAGTACTACACGACAAAATCCGGTACGATCCGGGGAATGCAGGCTAAATAAATTCTTGCTTCTCGCGGCCGTCACCGGTCACGGCAGGAAATGCCGCGATTTCAGATAATCGGTTGCGACCGCGCCGGGCATCTTCTCCGGCGACCGCGATCCGGGCGTTCAGCCCCTGCAGCGTGGTCAGCGTCAGCGAGGCGAACACCGGGTCGAGCGCGGCGGCGATCTCGGGCTGCTGGTCCAGCACCGCCTCGCGCACGACCGGGGCCGGGGCATAGACGATCTGCGCACCCTTGTCGTCGCAGAGGGCCGTGAGGCCGAGCGCGGTGATCTCGCCGTCGGTGCCATAAGCCATCGCCGCATTGACCCCGGAGGTGCCTTCCGCCGCGGCGCGCAGGGTTGCTGCGGTATTGCCGCCCGACAGAGTCAAGAGCTGGCGCGATCCGAGATGAAAACCGTAGGTCTTCTCGAAGGCGGGGAGTGCGGCCGGGCTTTCGACGAATTCGGCCGAGGCGGCGAGCTTCAACCGGCCGCCCGCGGCCAGATAGGCGGTGAGATCGTCGAGGCACCGACCTTTTGGAAAGCCCCGCAGATCGTTGCGAATCGCGATGACCCAGGTGTTGTTGGCGGGCGCCGGATTGAGCCAGACGAGATGGTTTGCCTCCTGATCGAGGCGTTTCACCTCGGCATAACCCGCCGCCGCATTCTTCCAGGCCGGGTCGGTTTCGCGGTGGAAAAAGAAGGCGCCGTTGCCGGTGTATTCGGGATAGAGGTCGATCTGTCCGGCAAGGATCGCCGCGCGCACGATGTTGGTCGGTCCGAGCTGGATCTTCTTCTCGACCGGCAGCCCGCGCGCTTCGAGCATCGCCGCGATCATCTGCCCGAGCAGCGCGCCTTCGGTATCGATCTTTGAGGCGACGACGATCGCTCCGGCAGCACTCGCCGGGATTGTCGGGCGCAGGGCGAGGACAGCCGCCAGCAGAGCGGCGACCAGCGTGAACTTCCTCGGCTCGCTAATGGGTCGGTTTCCAGCTTTGGTCCGGATCGTATGCTGAAATTGCCCGCGCGGCCGACTGCGTGTCGGGGCCGAGATTTTTGTCGAACACGATGCCGTTCTGGTCCACGATGAAGCTCATAACCCCGGAATCGCCCCATTTCGCCGGGAACGCGATCATCGCGAAACCGCCGGTCATATGACCATTGACGATATAGTCCTTGGCACCGCCGGCTGCGTTTACGCCCTGCCGCGTCAGAATTCTGAAATAATAGCCATGATAGGGGGTTGGTGCCCCCTCGGGGTTTGCGCGGTAGCCTTCGGCCCGGGCGTTTGCGACCAGCGGACCGAGCGGGCTCACATCGGCCGCATTCTCGGGCTCCCAAAAGAGCCCGTTATGTTTGCCGGGGGAACTGTGGAACTTCTGCGCGTACTCGCCCTTTCCGTTGGCTAGCTGATGCATCGCCGCGTATTCGCGCTGGGCCTCGACATAGGCGTGGCTGACCGCGATCGCGGTGAGCTCGTCGCGGCCGATGCGGCGGTCGAGAATTCTCCTGCTCCCCTTGCTTGGTGTCGAAGTACCAGGCGGAGCCTTGCTTCACCAGCGGGATCGCCAGGGGAAGATCATCCGTGCCGACGCTCACGACCGCCCTGCTGTCGCCTTGATATTCGATCTTGTGGCTGGCGGTGTATGCGGCAGCCAGCCGCCGCCTGGCGTTAGCGTCGGCGACCGGATCGCCTGAGCTGATCAGCTTCGCCGCGGCGGGCCCGAAGATCTTCAGCAATTCCGCCTTGTCGCCGTGGCTGCAGGCTTCGGCAACAGCAGCGGCGGCCTGTTCGGGGATCGCAAAGGTTTGCGGTCCCGGCTGCGCCGCGCGAAGCGCCGGCGATGGCGTCGCCGACAGCAACAGCAGGCCGAGGCCGACTGCCGCGATGCCAGATCGGCGCCTCATCACCATCAGGGCGATACCGATCGATCTCATCTGCGTTCCCCCCTGCCTTGGGGAGCCAGCACGGCCCTTGGCGCGGGCGCCGGAGCTCGTGGCGCGGGCGCTATTACCCCAGGTCTAGGCGCCGGCGCAGACATGCGGCTCGCCTGTCCGCGCGCGGACTGGACGCGAACCTCCGGACCGCTTCCCAGCGATTGCACCAGCGGTGCCGCCGGCCGCAACACGGTTGGCGCCGCCGTGGCGGCCGGACGCAGCACGGTTGGCGCCGCCGTGGTGGTCGGACGCGCAATATTGGCCGCCGGACGGGCCGGCGCCGTCGGCGCGACGACCGGAAAGCCGCGGGCAGCGCGGATCGCCGCCGCCGTTGCGGCGCCCTGGTACCGGGCGCGCACCGCCGGGTCGCGATAAGGCACGCCGCCGCGATGCAACGGGTCGTGCTGCCAGACGCCCGACGTGATCGGCGGCTGATGCGGGTTGATGGCGTTGAACGGGTGCGGATCGATGTCGATCCGGTGGTGGTGCCAGTCCCAATGGTACCACCCCCAAAGCGGGGCGATGATGCTCACATCCCACCAGCCAAAGCCGAGTGGCCCGATATCCACGCCGGGGAAAAAGCCGGAAAAGTAATCGGGCGGATAGTCGGGATAGGGCCACGAACCGTAAACGACGTTCGGATCATAGACCGGTACGTAGACGGTGCTCGGATTGGGCTCCTCGATGACGATTATGCCGTCGTCGGTCGACACAGTTTGCTGCGGCGTCGATTGCAGCTTGCCGGCGGCCTCGGCCTTCTGGCGCAGCCTCTGCACCGAGTCCATGACTGCGGTCTGGTCCGCGAGGAACGCGTCGCCGAGCTGCTCGGTCCAGGTCAGGTTGCCGTCCATCATCGTGCAGGATCTGCGGAAACGCGACCAGCGACTTGACGCTGGCGTCCCAGCGCTGCTGCGCGAGCGCCGCGGCCAGCTGATCGCCTTTGAGGGCGGCGTTGCCGGTTGCTGCAGCCACCGCTCGGCCTCGACGACCTCGAGCGGATAGGTCGCGGCCATCAGGATCTGACCCACCAGCGGATCGGGATAGAGCGCGATCGGCGCGGTCAATTGCTCGAGCTGCTCCGGCGTAAACGCCGCAGCGGCTTGACCGGTTGGCGGCGAGGAGGAGGGTGCGGTGGTCTGTTCGGGCGGCGGCGAGGCGGGCGGCGGGTTCTGCGCCGCCGCCAGCGAGCCGAGCAACATGACGGCCAAAATGCCCGCGAGCGCGGGGAGCAAACCTGCCCTCATAGCCTTACCTCTGCTTCCCCGTCGTGCGCGCCAGCCTGATACGGAAACGCGCGCTGCCGGTATTTTAATCCCCTCTGCTTCTGATTGATGGCCATTATATAAGGCTGACATTTCCAATCGACTTGTTCAGTGCGCGAGGCCGGATAGAAGGTGCGGCCATAGCCCGGTCACGGCCACGACTATGAGATAGACGGCAATGATGTAATTCAAGATCCGCAGAACGATGAGAATTAGGATGCCGGCGAGTAAAGCAACTCATGGCTGAAACAGCGTCGCGTTAAGGGTAAAGGTCATCGCCTTTCTCCTGGCATTAAAAGCTGGGTTTACGTTGCTCGGCACGATTATATTTGTTTTTATTTAAACTGAAAGCTAATCTTGCCTCGGCGAGTTGAGCTGGTGCGCTCATATTCTGGGGGTCCTTGCGCAGACGCCCCGCGAAGGCTTCAGAGCGGCAGCGCGAGCAGCGTATCGATCTGGCGGCTGTCGAGGATGACCTGCTTCGCGGCGAACTTCCAGCCTGTGTCGGTGCGCACCACCCGGTCGATGTAACGCCCGGCCGCGAAGAGGGTCATCGCGCCGTCCTGGATCGTGCGCACCACCAGGAAATTGGCAATGGCATCGAGCGCATCCGGACCGCGGCCGTCCCGTGGGCCTTCAGCCCACGGACGTGATCCGTGGGCGCCGGCGGGCGAGACGCCTGCGCTCCCGGGTTTTTCGATCTGTAGGCAGGAGATCACGTGGCGGTAGCGCTGCGGCTCGTAGATGTTGGCCCGGCGCAGCGCCATGACGCGGTCGACCAGCATGTTCTTCGAGGTAGCGTAGATGATCCCCAGCGGCAGCCCGGCCTCGAAGTTCTCCGCTGAGGTCACCCGGTAGGCGCAATCATCGGTGAAGAATTCCGGCCACTCCTCCAACCGGTCGTCATCGAGGCAATGGGCGTAGGCGGTGTAGAGCTGCTCGATTTCGAGGCGGTGCTCGATCGCCGCGAGGTCCATCGCGCTACAACCCCATCAATGACCGGTAAGCCTGCCAGAAGCCGCGGATCGAGGCTTCGGTGGTGCGGGTGTCCTGCGAGGCGTGTTCGTGCCCGCCCATCTCCAGGATCGAGCATTCCTCCTCGCCGCCCCTGATCGCGCGCTGGACGAAATTGCCGACCGCGCCGTCCTCCATCGAGACATACCCGGCCGGGCCGACAAGGTTGCTCTGCAACAGCCGCCGTTCGGTCATCGCCGCATCGTCATCCTCGAAGCCGAGATAAATCCACTGCAATTCGGTCTCCTCCGGCCCCTTCGGCAGGACGAGCCGCAGGGCAACCGAGTTGTGGATCTGCTGCAGCACGAAAATTGGGAAAGACGCTGAGGATCTGCACCGTGACATCGTCGCCGAACTCCTCGACCAATTCGAGCAGCCGCGGATCCGCCAGACGCAGGCCGTCGCGCATCGACTGGATGTCGGCATAGAGCTTGTCGCTGCCTTCGCGGCCGACCGTGTCGGTCTTGCCGCGCGTGTAGCTCGTGTGATTGCCGCCGCTTTCGCTGACCAACACGCCGCCGCCGGCCGTCAGCCGGCTGACGCGGAAGGTCGCGAAGAAGGTGTGCAGCAGCGTCGCGTGATAGGTGTCCTTGACGTTCTCGACGTAGAGCTTCCAGTTGTTGTGCAGGATCTGCGAGGTCGTGCCGAGGATCTTCGGCCTGGCGCGCATCACGCGGCCGATCCGCGCGCCGATCAGGTTGCCGATATAGTCGGCGAGCGGTGGCGTATCGGGCGACAGCGTGCCGAAGACGAGCCCGGCGAACTGGTCGGTGCGCAGTTTCCGCAAGGCCATGCTCCTCGAGGCGGAAGCTGTCGGGCATGCCGCCCTTGCCGCCGACGCCGCGGCGGAACGCGACGCTCTTCAGATTGCCGGCGAGGTCGTAGTTCCACGAGTGATAGACGCAGGTCAGCCCGTCCGTGGTGTGGCCCTGGCGCTTCAGGCAGACGAGATTGCCGCGATGGGCGCAGCGATTGACCATCGCATGGATTTCGCCATCGTCGCCGCGGGTCACGATGATCGGCGTCTCGCCGAGGAAGGTCGTCTTGTAATCGCCGGGCTCGGGCAATTCGTCGGCCAGCGTGAGGTATTGCCAGCTCGCGCCCAGAAAGATGCGGTCGAGCTCGGCGCGGTAGATCTCCGGGTCGGCGAACACCCGGTAGGGCACCCGCGAATTGCCCTCCTCGGGCCAGGTGAGCGCGTGCTGATCCATCGACAACCTCGCCGCGAAAGATGTCGCCAAACCGCGACATCGGCATAGAATACGCGCAATCCACGGGGGTTCGCCAGCCGATGAGCGAGGAGCGGGTCGAGCGTCGGCTGGCGGCCATCCTGGCGGCCGATGTCGCCGGCTATTCGCGGCTGATGGGCGCGGACGAGGAAGGCACGCTCGCGGCGCTGAAGGCGATCCGGCGCGAACTGGTCGACCCGAAGATCACGGAGCATCGCGGCCGCATCGTCAAAACCACCGGCGACGGCGTCCTGGTCGAATTCGCCAGCGTCGTCGATGCGGTGCGCTGCGCGGTCGAGGTGCAGCGCGAAATGGCCGAGCGCAACGCCGACGTCCCGGCCGAGCGGCGCATCGAGTTCCGCATCGGCATCAATCTCGGCGACATCATCATCGACGACGACGACATCTATCGGCGACGGCGTCAACGTCGCCGCCCGCCTCGAAGCCCTGGCCGAGCCCGGCGGGATCTGCGTCAGCCGGGTGGTGCGCGACCAGGTGCGCGACAAGCTCGACTTCACCTTCGACGACAAGGGCGAGCAGCAGGTCAAGAACATCGCCCGCCCGGTGCGCGTGTTCGCTGTCGGGACTGTCGCGCGAGCAGCCGCGATCCCGCGTGCCCGAGACGGCAGCGGCCGGCGCTGCGCTGGCGCTGCCCGAGAAGCCGTCGATCGCGGTGCTGCCGTTCCAGAATTTGAGCGGCGATGCCGAGCAGGAATATTTCGCCGACGGCATCATCGAGGACATCATCACCGCGCTGTCGCGCAACCGCGCGTTCTTTCGTGATCTCGCGCAACACGACGTTCACCTACAAGGGCCCGGCCGTCGATGTCGCCAAGGTGGCGCGCGAACTCGGCGTGCGCTACGTGCTCGAAGGCAGCGTCCGGCGCGCCGGCAACCGGGTGCGGATCACCGCGCAGCTGATCGATGCCGCAAGCGGCCGTCACCTGTGGGCCGACCGCTACGACCGCGAGCTGGCCGACGTGTTCGCCGTGCAGGACGAGATCGCGCGGACCATCACCGGCGAATTGGCGCCCGGCATCATCGCCGCCGAAATGCAGCAGGCGCGACGCAAGGACCCGAGCCAGCTCGATGCCTGGGACCGCACGATGCGCGCGCATTGGCATATCCGCCGCTTTACGCGGGACGATCTGGCCGAGGCGCGGCGCCTGCTCGAAGAAGCGATCGAGCTCGATCCGGCGAATGCGATGGCGTTTGGCGATCTTTCCTTTGCCCACCATTTCGAGGCCGTGTTCGGGTGGGGCGAGGACCTGGCGCAGTCATTCGCCCGCTGCGGCGAGGCGGCGCGCCGGGCGGTCGCGATCGACGACAGCGACGCCAACGCCCATACCGCGCTGGCGATCTACGATCTGTTCTCGGGCCGGCACGAGGAAGCCCGGCGCCGGCTGCGCCGCGCCCTCGATCTCGACCCCAACTCGGTGTTCGCGCGCGGCTATCTCGGCGGGAGCTACGCGTTCGCCGGCGATTACGAGGCCGCATTGCCGCATTTCGAAGAGGCGATCCGGCTCAGCCCGCGCGACCCGCTGCTGATCATTTGGCACCTATGCAAGGGCTGGGCGGCGTTGCTCTCGGAGCGTGATCGAGGAGGCCGTCGAATTTGCGACGGAGGCGGCCGAGGCCAATCCCGAGTTTCCCGATATCTACGCCGTGTTGGCCGCGGCGCACGGCCATCTGGGGAATGCCGACGCCGCTCGCGCGGCGTTGGACGAGCTGTTGCGGCGCATGCCCGGGCCTGACCGCGGCCGACGAACGGCTCAACCGCCCGTTCGGCAGCGCCGAACAGCGCGAGCGCTTCCTCGAAGGCCTGCGCCTGGCCGGTCTGCCGGAGGAGTAGCCCACCGTTAATGCACGCCCGCGAGCGGCTCGGAGTCATGAAATCGGCGATAATCGATGACCCGGCGGCCGTCGTCGGTCCAGCCGATGACGTCGACAAAACGGCGGTCCCACAGAATCTCGTACGGCAGGTAGGAGGTCCGCGCGTGCACGCGCTGGGCGATCGTCTCGTCGATGCCGCTCGCGGTCACCACGAGCTCGGTGTTGTCCGCTTCCAGTGAGGCAGCGGTCGCGCCCGATAGCGGGCTGTCGCGGTCGATCTCGTGCAGGATCGTAAAGGTCAGCGCGAAGACAGGGCTTCGATAGCGCGCCAGCTTCAGGTCGTAGAAGCGGCAAATCAGCGGCCCTTCCTGGGTCCGTTCGTCGCGCACCAGCGTGACGGCGACCTCGGCCTGCAGGATCTGGTTGCGCCGCTGGTTGGCGAGCCGGAAGGAGAGGGTCGGGCGGCCGTTATGCGGCCGATGACAGCGACCCGGCTGAACAGGATGCGGGCGGTCGGCCGCGAGAAGCGGGCGAAGACGAGCCCGGTCGCCAGGGCGAGGATCAGAGGCCGGACGCCGCTTCGACGGTCATGACGAGATTGGCGTAGGTCGTCGCCGGATACATCTGGCCGTAGCCGATCGACGCCACAGTCTGCACGCTGAAGAAGAAGGCGTCGGCAAACGAGCCCGGCCGGGCGTTGGCGATCGCTCCCGGCTGCGCCAGGTAGAGCAGCGCAAAGCCAAGATTGAGCGCGATGTAGAGCAGCCCGCCGAGCAGTAGAAACAGGCACCAGCCCATCCGCAGCGTGTGGTGATAGACGTCGCGTAACCATGGCCGCGGCAGACCGACAGCCAGCGTCTGGTCGGCGGTCTCACGGGCGATCAGTCGGGCCGGCCGCGCATTGCTGCCATCGGGCGGCGTGCTGCGCAGCGCGGCGCGGGATGTCTTCTGCGGCTTCGACCTTTCATTTGACATTCATACATCGAGCGAGCGGGAATCGTCCCGCGCGGCCTGCGATCATGGCCTAAAGGACTGGACCAATTCGTCATTGATCGAGGACGCGGCGGATCGCTACTGTGAGGCTCCGGTCGCGGGGTTCCGATGGCGACGCCAATGAGAATGCCAAATCAGTCCGAGGCGCGCGAGGCTGGGCGCCGTTGGCGACCCGACGCCAGTTTGTGCTCGCGGCGGCGACGTTGGCTTCCCGTTCCTGGCGGCGCGGTCGAGGGTTGTCGCGGCGGAAGACCGGTGGCGCCGCCGGCGATGCGCCGCGGACGACCCCATCGCGGCAATACATCAGCTTTGAAGCTCCGATCAACGAAACCACGACCTCGCGCCTGATCGCCGTCGCGGGCGGGGCAATACAGAAAGGGGTGGATGATATTCACCTGATCGTCGGTAGCGGCGGCGGCAGCATCAGTGCGGCATTATTGGTTTATGGCTTTTTGCGCAGCCTGCCGGCGAAAGTGACGACATACAATTTGAGCACAATTCAATCCGCCGGAGAAATAATATTTCTTGCCGGAGAGCGGCGGATCGCCAGCCGGAATGCGATCTTCATGTTTCATCACTTGAACCAAAACGTTACCGGTAATACCGCCTTGACGTCAGATGATTTCAAGGATCGAGAGACTTTTCTATCGATGGACATCAAACGAGTGGACGACATTTACCGGGAACGAACATCGCTTACCGCGGCGCAGATGGAGGAATTTAAGCGACATGCGGTGTACTTCGATGCCGCCGCCGCGCGCGACGCCGGCATCATCCAGGAAATCGCGCCGTTCAGCATCCCGCCGCGTGCGACGATAACAGCGGTCAACCCCTAATCAGCCGCGATCGGCTTCCGGCCTCAACTCGTTCGTGCCAGGCCTTGGGCCGGGCGTCCGCGAGCAAGTGCGAGGGCTCACCTGCGTCTCGCGGATGGCCAAGCCAAGCCCGACCATGGACGGGGCGGGTGAAGGTTTCGGGTGGTTGGCTTTACCGTGGAGCTCAGGGTGTGGCCCAGCCCTCACCCGCCGTAGAAGACGTTGTCGCCGAGGTCCTTCATTTCGAGGATCGCGACGTCGGGGCGGCCCGAAATCGGGTTCGGCAGGTGCGCCTCGATGACCTCGGCGACGACGACCTGGTGGTCGCCCTGCTCGACGATGCTGGTGACCTTGCACTCGACCGCGGCGAGCGCGGCATCGAGGATCGGCGCGCCGTTGGCGCCCTTGTGGATCGCCTGGCCGGAGAGCTTGCCGCCCTCCACCTGGACCGGCTTGAAGAAGGTGAAGGCGAGGCCCTTATGCGCCTTGCCGAGCATGTTGAGCACGAAATTCTTGGTGTTCTTGAGGATCGAGTAGGCGCCCGAGTCGGTCTTGACGCCGACCACGACGAGCGGCGGGTTGAACGCGGTCTGGGTCACCCAATTGACCGTCGCGGCGGCGACGTTGCCGCTGCCGTCATCGGCGGTCAGCACGTAGATGCCATAGGGGATCATGCGCAGAGCGGTCTTCTTGGCGTCCTGGTTCATCGCCGGTCCTCCGAAAATGGAACTCTATCAGCTCGGCCTGTGTTCATGGATCCCGGGTTCGCGTCTCTGCCGCGCCCCCGGATGACGGCCTGTCGGCCGTCACTTCCGCCCGCTCGCAGCCAGGCCCTTCTGTAGAGCTGCGAAGGATCGCGCCGGCGCCGGCATCAGCCAGCGGAAGCCTTTTGCGACCAGCTGCTCGACATTATTGCTGTCGACGTGCGGGTGCCCGCACGGGACGCCGGCGTCCTTGCAGATCGCCAGTATGTCGTCGATCGCCGCGGCGACCGTCGGGATGCTCGTATTGCCGCGGATAGCCCATATCCTGCGACAGATCGCCCTCGCCGATCAGCACGACGCCGATCCCCGGCACCTCCTTCAGCATCTGCGGCAGGTTGCGGATCGCCCGCTTCTCCTCGCACATGATGACGACGAGGACCTCGCCCTCGGGGTTCAGCGGCCAGGTGTCGGCGCGCTTGTAGTAATCCTGCTGCGCCGAGGCCCCAGTAGCGCGCGGCGGCCGCGGCGCATCGCCGCGCTGGCCGGCCGGCTCGTAATAGTTCGCCTCGCGCGGCCGCGGGTAGCGGCACGCCGGCGACCGCGTTGCGCGCGTCTTCGACCGTCGAGACATGCGGCCAGACGATGCCGTAGACGCCGATGTCGAGCACCTGCTTGGCGATCCACTGGTTGAGTTCGCCGCCGTTGGGCGGGATGCGCACCATCGGCGCCACCGCCGGCGCCAGGCTGCCGGATTTGAGGATCTGCGCGCGGTCGAGCATGTATTGCATGCAGTCGCGCAGGGCCCGGATGTCGTAGGGGCCGTGCTCCATCTCGAAGACGACGCCGTCATAGGGCGCGGCGGCGATCGCCTGAGCGGCGCCGATCTCGGCCGGCGAAAAGGTGACGAACGCCGGCTTGTCCTCGGCGAGGGCACGGATTGCCGGGTTTAGGCGGGGGATTTCGGGCATGCCTTGCTCCCTGGTCAGCTGGGTTTTGCCGCTTGCCAGCGGGCGAGCGAATCGTGCGGCTTCGAGACCGCGGGGTCCATGATTTCCTGATGCACGCCGGTCGAGGCGGTCAGTTCGATGACATAGCCGTTGGGATCGCGGAAATAGATCGAGCGGACGAAGCCATGATCGACCGGCCCCCGGACCTCGATGCCTTGCGCCTTGCCTTTGGCCAGCATTGCGTCGAACACGTCGTTCTCGACGCCGAGCGCGATGTGCAGGTCGAGATCGTCCTGCCGCTTGAACTCGAACGGCCGGCCCGGCACCTCGAAGAAGGCGAGGCACGAGCCGTCATCCATTTGAAAGAAGGTATGGAGACCGCTTCCCCGCCGATCTCGAAGGCGCTGACCAGCCTGAGGCCGAGGAAATCCTCGTAGAAAGTGCGGGTCTCCTCGGAATTGCGACAGCGGTACGCGTTGTGGTGCAAGCCCTTGATCATGGCAAGCCTCCGCTCAAAAAAAGATGCTGACGTTTTTCGCCGACAACACGTTCTGGTCGAGCACCATCTTGCGGCGGGCGATCTTCCACGCGCCGTCGACGCGCCGCAGGACATCCTCGCGGGCACCGACATAAAAATCCTCTTCGCTCTCGGCGCGGCTGCGATAGACGATAAAGTTCGAGTAGACCTTGATCTCGTCGTCGTTCTCGCCCGGCCTCGACCTCGATATTGGCGATCATGTGGCGGGTGCGCGACGGCGGGTCTTCCGCCCAGGCCATGCCGGTGTCGAGGCGGTCGACGCGCGCCTTCAGCGTCCCTTTGTCCTCATCGAGGATCGCCAGCTCGTCCTCGGCGGTGATGTCGTCTTCGACGTAGCGCGCGGGGTCGAGGATCGAGATCGCCTTGCTGTGCTTCGGATAGCGGTTGGTGCGACTCGCCATCCAGTAGCGGATGTCGTCGGTGAACAGCTCGAGCCATTCGCGAAACCGCCGCGAATCGAGCAGCCGCGCCTCGCGGTAGAGAAACTGCTCGACCTCGCGCAGCAATTTTTCGTCGGGCACAGGGTCGTTGCGCATCGCGCTACTCCGCGGCAACCGCGAGCGGGAGGTCGCCCCACCCCTCGGCCCCCATCAGCTCGGCCCAGCGGCGGTAGAAATGGCGGTGGTTGTTCTCGCTGTAGCGGTATTCGCTGGCCCAGCCGCCGAGCGCCGGATCAAACCGGTCGTGGCCGATGCCCATCTGCGTGTTGAGCGGCATGCGCCGGGACATGACGCCGCGGCAGGTGCGGGTGCATTCCTGCCAATTGTCCATGTCGTCCTGCTCGAATGTGCCCGAGGGGCCAAAACCGCGCGTCCCGGAGAGCTGAAACGCCTGCTTGACCTCGGGTGGCGCCGCCTTGTCGATAAAGACCCAGGACCACACCTCGGTCTTGCCCGGGCCGCGCGGATGCCAGACGCGGAAGGTGCGCGAGGTCGCGCGGAGCAGCGAGAAATTCGGAAACACGGTGCCGACGATCGGGTTGACCAGCTTGGCGCGAGGCCCGAGCCGTGCGTTGACCTGATCGCGGGTCGCCCAATCGTAATCCGAGCAGCTTGTCGCCCGGCGGCTCGCCGCTCATCTCCGGGCCGACGCAGATCAGCACATGGCCGTTGCCCGGCGACACCAGCGTCCCGGTGGCGTTGGGCTTGGTCGTGACCCCGGTGCTGAACGACGTCAGCACCGCCGACATGTGGCTCCACGGCACGTGATAAGCGTCGCCGCCGAAATTCTCCGACGGAAACTTCCAGTTGCACGGCATCGTCCATTTGTGCATGCCGAGGACCTCGATCCCGCCTTCCATGCGGTCGACAAAATTGTCGAGATACCAGCGCATCTCGCCGAGATACTCGCGCGAGCGGCGGCGCGTCGGGGTCAAAGGTCGCGAACCACAGCCCCTTGTAATTGTCGAGCTGCGCGACCGGCACGAGACCCCAGCGGTCGCGCTCCAATTCGTTGTGGTAGGCCTCCTTGAGGTAGGGGACACCGGTCAGCCGGCCGTCATTCGTGTAGGTCCAGCCGTGATAGGCGCAGGTGAAGCTGGCGGCGTTGCCGTCGTCGGCGCGGCAGAGGCGATTGCCGCGGTGGCGGCAGACATTGAGAAACGCGTGGACCGTCGCCGGCGCTGTCGCGCACCACCAGGACCGGGTCTTCGCCCATCCAGGTCGTGAAGAAATCGCCCGGCAGCGGGATCTGCCCGTCGGGACACAGGAACAGCCAGCAGCGGGCAAAGATCTGACGCAACTCCGCTTCGTAGATCTCCGGCTCGATAAAGATGCGCCGGCTGATCAGTCCGCTGTCGCTGTCGACGAGATGACCGAGATCCGCTGTCATCAGAGCCTCCTGCACGGGTCGTTATTCCGCCGCCTGCGCCAGCTCGGCCGGCGTCATCAGCTCGGCCCAGCGGCGATAGAATTCGCGGTGATTGCTCTCGCTAAAGCCAAAATCGCTGGCCAACGCGCCGAGCGCCTCATCAAAGCGCTCGTGCCCCATGCCCATCTGGTTGTTGACCGGCATCTGCCGCGACATGACCCCGCGACAGGTCTGCGTGCATTCCTGCCAATTGTCCATGTCGTCCTGCTCGAAGGTGCCGCTCGGGCTGAACCCGCGCACGCCCGACAGCTGAAACGCCCGCTTGACCTCGGGCGGCGCCGCCTTGTCGATAAAGACATAGGACCAGATCTCGGTCTTCTCGGGGCCGCGCGGATGCCACACGCGCAGCGTGCGCGAGGTGCCGCGCAACAGCGAGAAATTCGGGAAGACGGTGCCGACGATCGGGTTGGTCAGCGCCGCGCGCGGCCCCAATCGCGCGTTGACCTCGGGGCGGATCGCGCGCTCGTATTCCTGGATCTCGGGCAGCGGCGCATCGCCGTAACCGTCCGGGTCGATGCAGATCAGCACATGACCGTTGCCCGGCGCGACCATCCGGTTGCGGTTTCTCGGCGTCGCCGTCGAGCCGACGCTGAACCCGGTGTCGAGCGCCGATTTATGGCTCCAGCCGACGTGATAGGCGTCGCCGCCAAAATTCTCCGCCGGGAATTTCCAGTTGCACGGCATGACCCATTTATGGGTCGCGACAATCTCGATCCCGCCCTCGCGCCGGTCGACAAACGTGTCGAGGTACCAGCACATCTCGCCGAGATATTCGCGTAGCGGCGGCGCGTCGGGATCGAACGTCGCGAACCACAGCCCCTTGTAATTGTCGAGCTGCGCGACCGGAATAAGCCCCCAATGGTCGCGCGTCCAATTCATTGTGATAAGCCTCCTTCAGATAGGGGACGCCGGTCAGCCGACCGTCATTGCTGTAGGTCCAGCCGTGATAGGCGCAGGTAAAGCTGGCGGCGTTGCCGTGATCGGCGCGGCAGAGCCGGTTGCCGCGATGGCGGCAGACGTTGAGACAGGCGTGGACGTCGCCGGCGGTGTCGCGCACGACAAGCACTGGATCCTCGCCCATACACGTCGTCAGAAAATCGCCGGGCAGCGGGACCTGGCTGTCATGGCACAGAAAGAGCCAGCACCGCGCAAAAATCTGGTGCAGCTCCTGTTCGTAGATCGCCGGCTCGATAAAAATGCGCCGGCTGAGGAGCCCCCGTTCGGTATCGACGAGACCGGCAAGATCGGTTGCCATATCAGCCTCCTGCTATCGGCTTATTCCGCCGCCTGCGCCAGCCCGGGCGCCGCCATCAGCTCCGCCCAGCGGCGATAGAAGCCGCGGTGGTTCGATTCGCTGTAGCGATAATCGCTGGTGACGGCGCCGCGTTCCGGGTCGAACCGCTCGCGGCCTATGCCCATCCGATAGTTCAGCGGATAGCGCCGCGCGACGATGCCGCGCCCGGTCTGCGTGCAGCCCTGCCAGTTGTCCATGTCGTCCTGCTCGAAGGTGCCGCCCGGGCCGAACACGCGCGCGCCGGCCAGCCGGATCGCCTTCTTCACCTCGGGCGGCGCCGCTTTGTCGACGTAAACAAAAGCCCAGCACTCGGTCTTGTCGGGGCCGCGCGGGTGCCACACGCGAATCGTGCGCGAGGTCGGCCGCAGGATCGACAAATTGGGAAACACGGTGCCGGCGACCGGGTTGCCGAGCGCGATGCGCGGACCGAGGCGGCGCCGAATTCCGGCCGGATCCGCGCCTCGTAAGCGAGCACGGTCGGGTCCGGCATGTCGGCCGCCATGCCCGGGCCGGCGAACATGACGCTGTGACCGTTGCCCGGCGACATCGCGCGGCCTGCGTCGTCAGGCCTGGTGCGGAAATCGCCGCCCGAGCCGGTCTGCACCGCCGACAAGTGGCTCCAATGCACGTGATAGCCGTCGCCGGCAAAGTTCTCGGCCGGAAACTTCCAGTTGCACGGCATGATCCATTTGTGCACGCCGCCGACCAGCTCGATGCCGCCCTCGCAACGGTCGAAAAAGGCGTCGAGATACCACGTCATCTCGCCGAGATACGCGCGCAAGAGCGGCGCCTCGGCGTCGAACGTCGCGAACCACAGGCCCTTGTAATTGTCGAGCTGCGCCACCGGCACGAGGCCCCAGTGGTCGCGGTCCAATTCGTCGTGGTAGGCCTCCTTGAGGTACGGCACGCCGGTCAGCTTGCCGTCGTTGCGGTAGGTCCAGCCGTGATAGGCGCAGGTGAAGCTGGCGGCGTTGCCGGTGTCGGCGCGGCACAGGCGATTGCCGCGATGGCGGCAGACGTTGAGGAAGGCGTGCACCGCGCCGGCGCTGTCGCGCACCACCAAGACCGGGTCTTCGCCCATATAGGTCGTGAAGAAATCGCCGGGAAGCGGGATCTGGCTGTCGTGGCACAGAAACAGCCAGCAGCGCGCGAAAATCTGCCGCAACTCCTGTTCGTAGATGTCCGGCTCGATAAAGATGCGCCGGCTCACCAGCCCGCGCTCGGCGTCGACGAGTTCGGTGCTTTCGCTGCTCATCGTCATCGCCCTCCATGCGGCGAACGCGGCCGCGGCACGCGCAGCAGTGCCGCCGGCATCGACCGTGAGGATGCTGCCGGTGATCGCCGCGCGCGTTGCGGCGCGACGCCAGAAAACATAGGCGCTGGCGAGATCGGCCGGCTCCAGGGCGATATGCAGCGGGTTGCCGGCGCGCAGCCGCTCGGCCATGTCGGGCGCGGCGAATTGCGAGCGGTCGTCGTTGCCGAGCGATTGCAGGCCGCGCAGATCGGTCATCGTGCCGCCTGGCGCGACGCCGTTGACCCGGACGTCGGGGCCCAATTCGACCGCCAACTCGCGGACCAAGCCGACGACCGCATGCTTCGAGGCGGTATAAAGCGCGCCGCCGCCGCCCGAATTGAGGCCGGCGACCGAGGCGGTGAACACCATCGCAGCCCTTCGTCTTGCGCAACTCCGGCAAGGCCGCGTTGGCGCCGAACAGGAGACCCTTGACGTTGACCGCGAACAGTTCGTCGTAGGCGCGCGACAGCTGCTCCTCCGGCATCTCCTCGACCGAGGCGTAGACGTCGAAAATCCCGGCATTGCCGACGAACACGTCGAGCCGGCCGAAGGCGCGCACCGTCTCGGCGACGGCGCGCTTGTTGTCGGCGAGCCGCGATACATCGCCGGCGACCCCGACGACCGTGTCGCCGAACTCGCTGCGCAACTCCTCGGCGCGGGTCGCGACCCGCTCCATGACGCCGACCCGCGCGCCCTCCTCGATAAAGCGCGCGACGACCGCGCGGCCGATCCCCGACCCGCCGCCCGTCACCAGCGCCACCTGTCCGTCGAGCCAGCCCATGCGCGTTCTCCTCCCGATCGGCGCCCGCCCTATGCTGTTCCCAGCGACGGCGGTCTGTCCGGCAATACATACACCAAACCGGGCGGCTAATGCTCGCGCAACAAACGGGCGTAACCGGGGATCGGCGCGCGACCCCGGCAAGCCGCAGCACGTGCCACAAGGTCGCCTGGGTCGAGATCAGACCGGCTTCCCGATCCGCGCTTCCAGCGCGTCGATGATCGGTTGCGAACGGAAATTGAGGCAGGCGATGATCAGACCGTCGCTCTCAGGGTCCCAGGTCTGGCTCGACCAGCCGCCCTGCTTCTGGGCGGGCGCCGCGCTGCTTGCGACCTACATGGCGAGGGGGCCGAAAAACAGGGCCACCAGGCGCAATGTCGGTGCCATCTCTTCCTCCCATTTTCACGTTTGCCGCCGGCTTTTGCCGGTTTTGGCGCGCTCCGCAAGCCTATCATAGCCCCGTCCGATTGCGATCGGCTCTTGATCGCGGCGCGGTCCTGCGGTGCTATGTTCACGCCTCAAGCTTCTGGTGGCGCCGCGATGATCAGCGACCCGATCGAATTCGAATTGTTCAAGAACGCGCTGTTCGGGGTCGCCGACGAGATGGCCCTGACCGTCTTCCGCACGACCTATTCGGGCGTGCTCGAAGGACAACATGGATTATTCGACCGCGCTGTTCGACGGCGAGGGCGTCGCTGGTCGCGCAGGGGCTGACCCTGCCCGGGCATCTCGGCTCGATGCCGACCGCGATCGCCGCGGTGAAGGCAGCCTTCGCCGGCCGGGTCGATCCGGGCGATGTGTTCATCCTCAACGACCCGTTCCAGGGCGGGATGCACCTGCCCGACGTGTTCGTGTTCCAGCCGATCTTTCGAGGACAACGCCCGATCGCCTGGGCCGGCACGGTGTGCCACCACACCGATGTCGGCGGCCGGGTGCCGGGCTCGAACGCGTCGGATTCGACCGAGATCTACCAGGAGGGGCTGCGCATCCCGCCCTTGAAGCTCTACGAGCGCGGCGAGCGCAACGAGACCCTGTTCCAACTGATCGAGAAGAATGTCCGGGTGCCGGTCAAGGTGTTCGGCGATCTGCGCGCCCAGCTCGCCGCCTGCCACATCGCCGAGCAGGCGATCCTGGAGATCGCGGCGCATTACGGCACCGAGAAGCTGGCGCAATACATGACCGAGCTGGTCGATTACGCCGAGCGCATGACCCGCGCCGCGCTCCGCGAACTGCCCGACGGGGTCTACGATTTCCTCGACCACATCGACGATGACGGGATCGATGTCGGAAAGCCGATCCCCCTCAAGGTGACGATCACCAAAGCGGGCGACCGGGTCGATGTCGACTGGACCGGCACCTCGCCGCAGGTCAAGGGCGCCATCAACAACACGCTCAGCTATACGAAATCGGCGAGCTATTGCGCGATCCGCTCGATCCTGCCGCAGAACATCCCGACCAACGAGGGCGTCTTCCGCGCGATCGAGCGTGACCGCGCCCGCCGGGCACGATCGCCAACGGCGTCTTGCCGGCGGCCTGCGCGGCGCGCGGCCTCACCGGCTTCCGCATGGTCGACTGCATGTTCGGCGCGCTCGCCAAGATGCTGCCCGACCAGGTCTTCGCCGCCTCCGACGGCGGCAATACCGGCGTCTCGATCGGCGGCTATCACACGGACCGCACGCCGTTCATCTATGTCGATTTCACCTGCTGCGCCTGGGGGGCGCGGCCCTATGCCGACGGGCTCGACGGCAACTCGCACATCTACGCCAACATGGCGTCGCAGCCGATCGAGGTGACCGAGACCGAGCAGCCGCTTGCAGATCACCGCCTACGAATTCATCCAGGACGCGATGGGGCCGGGCAAGTTCAGGGGCGGCGCGCCGTTCCGCCGCGAATACAGGCTCCTGGCCGACGAGGCGGTGTTGCAGGTGCGCTCCGACCGCCGCGATTTCCGCCCGTTCGGGCTCTACGGCGGCGGCCCCGGCCGGCCGTCGATGAACTACCTGAACCCCGACGAGAACCCGGCGCCCTTACCCTCGAAGCTGACGATGAACATCAAGCGGGGCGACCTGTTCCGCCACGAGGTCGCCGGCGCCGGCGGCTGGGGCGATCCGCTTGGAGCGCGACCCGGCGCTGGTGCTGAAGGACGTGCGCAACGAATTTGTCAGCCCGCGCGCGGCGCGCAAGGATTATGGCGTCGTACTCGCCGGCACGCCGCTCGCGGTCGATGTCGCCGCCACAGCGGCGCTGCGGCAGCGGATGCGGGCGACGCGGAAATGGGCGGAGACGCCGGTATACAGCTGGGGCGCGACTGGCGGCCGAGTAATGTCGCGCTCCCACATTGTGGGAGAGGGCGCCGAGCGTAGCGAGGCGGGCGAGGGTGTCGGCCGCGGGAAAACCCTCACCCGCCGCCGCTGCGCGACGGGCTCTCCCTCTCCCGCGGCGCGGGTGAGGGGCTATCCGCGCCGCCGCTCACGTGTTGACGGTGATCTCGACGCGGCGGTTTTTCTGCCTGCCCTCCGGGTCGTCGGCGCCGTTGGGCTTGGTGTTCGGCGCGATCGGCCGCGTCTTGCCCCAGCCGCGGGTGGTCATCGGCGTCGTGACGCCGTGCTCGACGAGCCATAGCCGCACCGAATTGGCGCGCTGCTCCGACAGCCGCTGATTGTACTGGTCGTTGCCCTTGCCGTCGGTGTGGCCTTCGATCAGCACCGCGGCCTTCGGATAGGATTGCAGCACCGCGACGACCTTGCCGAGCGCCGGCCCGGCCTCCGGCCGCAGCGTCGATTTGTCGAAGTCGAACAGCACGTCGGCGGCCAGATTGATCTTGATCTCGCGGCCCTTGACGGTGGCGCCGAGATCCTTCAGCGCGGCCTGCAGCGGCTCGACATGCGCCTGCAGCGCCGCCGGTCCGCCGCCGACGCCGGTGCCGAAGCCGCGCAACTCCAGCACCGTCGCCTTGAGCGGCAGGATGGTTGGATTGAGCGTGAAGACGGTCGCGTTGAGCGGCAGGATCGTGGCCTTGGTACCCGGCGGCAGCGGCTCGTCCGCTTCGAACGCCCGGACCGCTGCCGGCTGCAACCCCAACGCAACGCACACGGCGAATGCCACAGCCAAAGGGCGCCGATCGGCCGACATCACCGACCCGCCCTATTGGGCCACGGCGCGTCCTCGAACGGCGCGAAATTCGGGATCGAGACGCTAACCTTCGCCGAACCGGGCCGGCGGCGCCGGGAATTTCGCCCAGTTGAGCCGCTGCTGGCCGGGCTGCAATGCGAGGTCGTAGGGACGTCGAGGATGCGATTGTTCTGCGAATTGGTCAGCGGCAGATACTTCTTATTCTCGGCCGGGTCGATGTAATAGAGCTGATCCCAGCGAGAAACCATAATGGATTGCCTTTGCCGGTGTCGGTCGGCGAAGCCGCCGGTCGCGGAGGCATTGGGCTGTCCCGCGGCGTTGACGATGCGCCAGCGGACCATCAGCGCGCCGCCGCTGATCCGCTTCACCTCCAACAGGTCGCATCGCAGATCG
Source organism: uncultured Alphaproteobacteria bacterium (assembly GCA_963734125.1). Lineage (GTDB taxonomy): Bacteria > Pseudomonadota > Alphaproteobacteria > ATCC43930 > CGMCC-115725 > DATARH01. The sequence continues at coordinate 621 of CAVTGB010000041.1, read as the reverse complement.
GGGTCCTCCGAGGACTGCGCGGTGGCCAAGACGGCGGTCGCGGCCGCTGGCGCCTGCGCGATCTGCGGCGAAGATCTGCGCCGTCGCCGCGGTCGCAAAGACCGCCGCGCCGGCGAGCATGACGACAACGCACGATACCCGAGCCCTAATCATGATCTCTGCCCCCCCTACAGTGATTGCGACCCCGATCGGCGCCGGCCGCATTCCCGAAACAGCGCCTGAATTTCTCGGACCAGACCGATAATCTGTCGGAGGCCCACGCCAGCGTTCAGGATGCCGGTTCGGCTTGATCCGCCGGGGCCGCCGTCAGCGTGATGCCCGATCGAATGTATAGTACAACCCTCCGGCAATTGTGAATGGCGGGTCATGACCAATTTCCGCGCCGGGGTCGATATCGGCGGTACCTTTACCGACATCGTGCTGCTCGGCGACCGGGGCGAGCGCTACACCAAAAAGGTATCGTCGACCGTCGACGATTACGCCCGCGCGATCGTCGACGGGCTGGCGGCGCTGCTCGCGGAAATCGGCGCCGCGGCGTCGGGCGTTGTCGAATTGCTGCACGGCACGACGGTCGCCTCGAATGCGATCCTCGAACGCAAGGGCGCCCGGACCGGGCTGATC
>CAVTGB010000040.1:0-15879 GCA_963734125.1 uncultured Alphaproteobacteria bacterium | reverse complement strand
GCAGCCAAAGGCGGTGGCCAGCCCGCAGTTGATTTTGACGGTCTTGCCGCTGTCGCGGCACAGCTGCACGACGCGGCGGAAATCCGCGATCAACTTTTCGGTGGTGCGGCGGACGTTCGACAGGTTGTGGCCCTCGCTGACCGACAGCACGAAATTCATCTCAGGCACGCCGAGGGCGAGACCGCGCTCGGCGCCGCGCGAATTGGGGATGAGGGCGGAGACCTTGAGCCCCGGCAGCGACATCGCATGGCGCACCACCGCTTCCGCGTCGGCGAGCTGCGGCAACAGCTTCGGCGGCACGAACGATGTGACCTCGATCTCGCGCACCCCGGCGGCGTATTCCGCGTCGAGCCAGGCGAGCTTGGTTGCGGTCGGCAGGATATCGGCGATGCTCTGCAGCCCGTCGCGCATGCCAACTTCGCGGATCTGAACGATCTCGCCCATAACTCGCCTCCTGCCAAGAGCCTACCGCAAAAGCTAAGCATTGCCGGGCGCCGCGGCAACCGCCAAACTTGGCGATGTCGCGCCGATCTGCGAGGCCGAAAGGGGACCGGCGTCGCGAGGCTCCTACCGTTGATACCAGGGTGGAATCGGAGCTTGTCTAATTGGCTGGTAAGCGAACAATCGTCCCTCCCGCCAAAACCGGTCGGGCGAACCGGGGGCAGGCCCGAACCCGAAGGGAGAACTAGACATGGCGCACGATCCGCGGCTCATCGAATCCGAGGACAAGATCGAAGAACTGAAGAAGACCATACCTGACTGGATCAAGCGCCTGGATCGGCCGGCGACACCGTGTGTCGTTCCGGCGTTTGGACCATTGGAAGGCATCCGTGTGGTCGGTACCGGCATCTTTATCGCGCAGCCTTATATCGGCACCAAGCTGGCCGAGTTCGGCGCGGAGGTCATTCACATCGAACGCCACGGCGGCGATGTCTTCCGCTTCACCGCGCCGCAGCTGACCCGCGGTCCGCGCCCGCACGGCTGCGACGAAGCCGAGGTCACCAAGAACAAACTGTCGATGGGCCTCGACCTCAAGCACGCGCGCGGCCTCGAATTATTGATGGCGCTGTGGAAGATTTCCGACGTCTGGATGGAATCGTCGATGCCGGGCACGCTCGAACGGGCGGGGATAACCAGCGAATTGGCGCTGGCGGTCAATCCCAGCCTCGTCATCGTACGCGTCAGCACGTACGGGCAGTACGGCAAGGAGGAGTACCTCGGGCGGGCCGGCTACGACGCGATCGCGCAGGCCTATGGCGGGATGATCAACCTCACCGGCGATCCCGCCGGCCCACCGCAGCGCGCCAAGACCTATACCGGCGATTACATCACCGCGCTGACCGGCTGGGCGGCAACGATGATGGCGCTGTGGGAGGTAAAGAAGAGCGGGCGCGGCCAGGTTGTCGATGTCGCGCAATACGAGGCCGTGGCGCAGACCAACGGCAACACTCTGCCGCTGTTCACCGGCGAGGGCGCGTTCTCCGGTCATACTGGCAACAAGGCGCCGGGGTTTCAGCCCTACGACACCTTCCAGTGCAGCGACGGATGGGTGTTCATCGGCGCGCTCGGCGGGCCGATCTACAACCGGGTGCCGCAGTTCCTCGGGCTCGATCCGGTCGAGTACAGCTACGAGGAATGTTCGAAGGACGCGGCGGCGGTGAATTCCGAGAAAGGGCGCGAGCTCGACCGCCGCTTGCGCGAGTATTGCGCGGCGCGCACCGCGCTCGAGGTCGAAACGGCGTTTAATGCGGCCAAGATTGGCTGTGCGCGGGTGTTCAACACGCGCGATCAATATAACGACGAGCACTATGCGGAGCGCGAGATGACCGTTCCGGTGCTGGACCGGCAGTCGGGCGTGCCGATCCGCGTCTACGGGGTGGTGCCGAAGCTGTCGCTGACTCCGGGCCGCATCTGGCGCGGCGCTCCCTCGATCGGCGACGACACGACAGACATCCTCGCGACGATGCTGGGCCTATCCGCAGCGGCGATCGAGCAATTGTACGCCGATCAGGTTGTCCACCGCACGGAGCCGTTCACCACGCCGCAGGTCGAGGCGGTGAACCCCTAGAAAGCTTTGCGGGGCCGCAACCATCCTTGTGGCGCCGCGCGGCCGGGTCGGCCATCATCGCGGCAGCCATTATCGGGGGGCAGGATGTCCGGGCCGCTCGCGGGGATCCGCGTCATCGACGTGACGATCGCGGTCCTGGGGCCGGTGGCGACCCAGATCCTCGGCGACATGGGCGCCGAAATCATCAAGGTCGAGAACCCGGTCGGCGATCCGACGCGCTATCTGGGCCCGGCGCGCCATCCCGGCATGGCCGCCTACTTCCTCAACGTCAACCGCAACAAGAAAAGCCTCGTCCTCGACCTGACGCGCCCCTTGGCGCAGGCCGCGATGTTGCGCCTCGCCGCCACCGCCGACGTATTCGTACACAATCTGCGGCCGGGTGCGGCGACCCGGCTCGGCATCGATTACCCGACGCTGGCCGCCGCCAACCCGCGCCTCGTCTATGCCTGGGCGAGCGGCTATCGGCCGGACAGCGCCCATCGCGACCGCGCCGCCTTCGACGATGTGATCCAGGGCGAAAGCGGCCTCGCCGCGCTCAACAAGGGCGCGGATGGCGAGCCGCGTTATGTGCCCATGGTGGTGTGCGACAAGGTGTGCGGCCACGTCCTCGCGGGCGCCGTCGGCATGGCGCTCTTCGAGCGCGAGCGCAGCGGCATGGGCCAGGAGGTCCACGTCCCGATGATGGAGACGATGAGCGCCTTCACCCTCGTCGACCATCTCTGGCATGGCGTCTTTGGCGAACCGGAAAAGGGGCTCGGCTATCCGCGCATGCTGACGCCCTACCGCCGGCCCTACGCGACCCGGGACGGCCATGTCTGCCTTCTCGCGACGACCGACCGGCAATGGCGCAACCTGTTTGCCGCGATTGAGCGCGCCGAATTGGCCGACGACCCGCGCTTCTCGACGATCGCGCAACGCACCGCCAACATCGACGAGCTCTACACGCTCCTCGCCGAGGCGATGCGTGGCCGCACGACCGAAGAGTGGCGGGCGCGCCTCGACCGGTTCGACATACCCAATGGCGGGGTCAATGACTTGGCTTCGCTCGTCGCCGACCCCTATCTGCGCGACACCGGGTTTTTCCAGCCCCTCCTTCACCCCTCCGAGGGGCCGACCGTGACGATGGCGATCCCGACCTCGTTCTCCCGCTCACCGGGCGAGGTTCGCTTGCCGCCGCCGCGCCTCGGCGAGCACAACGCCGAAATCCTCGGTGAACTCGGGTATTCCGCAGCGGAGGCCGCCGAAATCTGTAGGATGGGTTGAGCAGAGCGAAACCGATCGCGGGATGCGCGGCGTCGATCGGTTTCGCGTTGCTCAACCCATCCTACGGTCTATGATCCGCGTCAGGAACAACCGTGAGGACCCGCCCGCGATGAGCATCAAGGACAAGGCCTACATCGTCGGGATCTACGAGCATCCGACGCGTCTCGCTACGGACAAGACAGTGATGATGCTGCACGCCGAGGTGGCGGCAGGCGCGCTCGCCGATGCCGGCCTCACCAAGAACGACATCGACGGCTATTTCTGCGCCGCCGGCGACACGCCCGGTCTTGGCCAGATTTCGGCCGCCGATTACCTCGGGCTGAAGACAAGGCACATCGATTCGACCGATGTCGGCGGCTCGTCCTATCTCCTGCAGGTCGGCCATGCCGCCGAGGCGATCGCATTGGGCAAATGCTCGATTGCGCTGATCACGCTCGCCGGACGGCCGCGCGCCGAGGGGATGGCAACGGGGACGCAGCCGCGCGCGCCGGCCGTGCCGATGCCCGAGAGCGGATTTGAATCGCCCTACGCGCCGGCGACCGCCAACATGTATGCGATGGCGGCGATGCGCCATATGTACCAGTACGGCACCACCAGCGAGCAGCTCGCCTGGGTCAAGGTCGCCGCCTCGCACCATGCGCAATACAACCCGCACGCGATGCTGAAGGATGTCGTCACCGTCGAAGACGTCGTCAGTTCGCCGATGATCGCCGACCCGCTGCACCGCCTCGATTGCTGCGTCATAAGCGACGGCGGCGGCGCGATCATCCTGACGACCCCGGAGATCGCCAAGAGCCTGAAACGCCCGCTCGTCAAGGTGATCGGCGCCGGGGAAGCGCCCAAGCACCAGATGGGCGGCAAGGTTGACCTCACCTATTCGGGTGCGGTGTGGTCAGGGCCCCTCGCCTTCGCCGAAGCCGGGGTCAAGCCCGCCGACATCAAATACGCCTCGATCTACGACAGCTTCACGATCACGGTCGTCATGCAGTTGGAGGATCTTGGCTTTTGCGAAAAGGGCCAGGGCGGCCGGTTTGTCAGCGACGGCAACCTCATTTCGGGGGTCGGCAAACTGCCGTTCAACACCGATGGTGGGGGATTGTGCAACAACCACCCCTCGAACCGCGGTGGCCTTACCAAGGTTTTGGAAGCGGTGCGGCAATTGCGCGGCGAGGCGCACCCCAAGGTCCAGGTCGCGAACTGCGACGTCGCGCTGGCGCACGGCACCGGCGGCTCGCTCGGGACTAGGCATGCCGCCGCAACCGTCATCATGGAAAGGGAGTAAGCGCCATGGCGCAAGCGCAAGACCGCAAGATTTCCGCGCCGGCGGTCAACCTCGAAACCCAGCATTTCTGGGACGGGGCGGCCGAGGGCAAGCTCCTCTACAAAAAGTGCATCCAATGCGGCGAACCGCACTTCTACCCGCGCACCCACTGCCCGTTCTGCTTCAGCGACAAGACCGAATGGGCCGAAGCTTCGGGGAAGGGCACTGTCTACACCTACAGCGTCATGCGGCGCGCCCCCATTCCCTACGCGATCGCTTACGTGACGTTGGCTGAGGGCCCGACGATGATGACCAATATCGTCGATTGCGATCTGGATAGCATAAAGATCGGCCAAGCCGTCCGCCTCGTCTTCAAGCCCAGCGAAGGCGGCCCGCCGGTGCCGATGTTCACTCCGGCCTAGCCCCTCGCCGCGAGCCGGGATGGCGGCCTGATCGCGCATGATCCTGGCGACCGCCGGCCATATCGACCACGGCAAGACCGCGCTGGTGCGCGCCTTGACGGGGGTCGACGCCGACCGGCTGCCCGAGGAAAAGCGCCGCGGGCTGACGATCGATCTCGGCTTTGCCTATACGACGTTGCCCGACGGCACCGAGCTCGGCTTTGTCGATGTGCCCGGGCACGAGCGGTTTCTGCCGAACATGCTGGCCGGGGTCCTCTCGATCGACCGCGTCCTCCTGATCGTCGCCGCCGATGACGGGCCGCGTCCGCAGACCCTCGAACATCTCGACGTCTTGGAACTGATCGGGATCGCCGAGATCACCGCGGTGATGACCAAGATCGACCGGGTGCCGGCCGAGCGCCGCGCCACGGTCGAGGCCGAAATCGCCCTTCTCCTCGCCGAGGCGGGGTATGAGGGGAGCCCGATCTACCCGGTATCGAGCCTCACCGACGAGGGCATCCCGGCGCTCGCCGAGCATCTGCGCGCCACCGCCCAAGCCGCCGACAGCGCCCGCGCCGCCCGCCCCATCACAGGTCGCTTTCGCCTGGCGATCGACCGCGCCTTCTCGCTTCCCGGCATCGGGCTGGTGGTCACCGGCACCGCGTCCTCGGGCGAAGTCGCAATCGGTGATCGCCTCACCCTCAGCCCGCGCGGGATCGAGGTTCGGGTGCGCGGCATCCACGCCCATAACCGCGCAATCGAGCGCGCCCGGGAGGGAGAGCGCTGCGCCCTCAACCTCGCCGGCAATTTTCCCGAGGGCGCCGAGCCCGGCCGCGGCGATTGGGTCATCGATCCCCAATTGCACAAGCCTGTCAGCCGCCTCGATCTCGGCGTCACCGTGTCGCGCGCGGCGCCCGCGCCACTGCGCGACGGGTTGCCGGTGCATTTTCATCTCGGCACCGAGGACATTGTCGGCCGCCTCGCCGTCCTCGGCGCGCGCACCATCGCGCCCGAGAGTTCGGGGTTCATCCAGGTCGATTTCGACCGCCCGATCGCCGCCCTGTGGGGCGACCGGGCGATCATCCGCGATCACATGGCGCGCCACACGCTGGCCGGCGGACGGGTGCTCGATCCGGGACCACCGCGGCGCGGCCGCTCGCGCCCCGAACGCCTGCTCGCCGTCAAAGCCCTCGCCGAAACCGATGCCGGGAACGCCCTCGAGCGCCTTCTCGACGCAGCCGGGATCGTCGCGCTGGCGCCGTTCGCACTGGCCCGCAACCTGCCGCAGGACGAGGTCGCTTCCCTTGCCGAGGCCGGCGGCTTTCGGTTGGTCGGCGCTGGCACTGCGGCAATCGCGGCGAGCCCGACCCATCTCGCGCGGCTCGGCGACAGCATCCTCGCGGCCCTGGCCGAATGGCACCGCGCCGAGCCCGATGCGCTGGGGCCGGTACAGGGCGCCCTCTTCGCCCGGCTGCGCGGCACTGCGCCTGAGGCCGCGCTCGACGCCGCCCTCGCCCGGTTGCTCGCGGCCGGGCAGGTGGTGCGCTCGGGCGCGCTCTTGCGGCTGCCCCGGCACGAGCCGCGCTTGACGCGCGAGGACGAGCGCCTCTGGGAGCGCGTGCGCCCGCTCCTCGCCGCCACCGAATTACGCCCGCCGCGGGTGCGCGAACTGGCCGCCGCGCTCGCTCTTGAACCCGAGCCGCTCACCCGGTTTCTGAGGCGCATCGAGCGTTTTGGCCGGGTCGCGCCGGTTGCGCCCAACCGGGTGTTCCTGCCCGAGACGATCGCGCGCCTGGCGAACCTCGCCGCCGAGCTCGCCGAGGGTTCGCCCGAGCAGAGCTTCACCGCGTCCCTCTTCAAGGACCGGTCGGGCATCGGCCGCAACCTGACGATCGAGGTCCTCGAATATCTCGATCAGATCGGCGTCACGCGGCGGGTCGGCGACGCGCGCATCGTCGTGCGTCGCGCCGCGGAACTCTTCGGCTAATCGGCGTCGGGCCGGCGGTCGACGAAGAGCGTTGGAGCGAAGGTTTGCACGGGCTCGTCCGCCTGGTTGAGCGTGGTGATCCGGACCTTGACGATGCCCTGCCCCGGCCGCGAGCGCGAGCGCCGGGTTTCGATCACCTCGATCAGGGCGCGCAGCGTGTCGCCGGGCCGCACCGGCTTCAGCCAGTTGAGTTCGCCGCCGATGCCGACAATCCCGCCGGCCGGGCGGAATTCGCTGGCGACACACAGCCGCATCGTCAGCGCCGCGGTGTGCCAGCCGCTCGCCGCGAGCCCGGCGAAGATCGTGCCCCGCGCGGCCTTGTCGTCGAGATGAAACGGCTGCGGGTCGAAGGCGGCGGCGAAGGCGGTGATCGCCTCGGCATCGATCGATAGGACGGAGGAGGCAAATTTCTGCCCGACCGCGAAATCCTCGAAATAGTGTTTGCTCATCTGCCGGAACTCCCGATCGCGAGCGGCTTTTGTCCCCCGAACCAGGCGCCTGACCCGACCGCCGCAGAGAGGATAGCCCCATAGGCGACCAGGCCCAGCGCCAGCGCGGCAAAGAGCGAGCTCAAAGAGCCGCTCAGCCGCACCGCGACCCAGCCGCCGCCGAGCGCGATCGTCATCCGCACCAGCCCCGCCAAGAGCGGCCAAACGAGCCTTCCGGCGCCTTGCGAGGCAAAATAGAGCGCCAGGCCCAGCCCGAAAAACCCATAGGCCGGACCGACGATCCGCAGGTAGTTGGCGCCGGTCGCCAGCATCCCCGGGTCATTGCTGAAGAGGCCGAGCCAGGCCGCCGGCCACAGCGCCGCCACAACGCCCACCGCCTCGGCGAAGACGAAGGCAATCGCCCCGCCGGTCAGCGCGACGCGCAGCGCCCGGGCCCGTTCTCCGGCGCCGATATTGGTGCCGACCAGCGCAACGAGCGGCGCTCCCAGGCCGAAGACCAGCGGCACCAGCAGGTATTCGAGCCGAACGCCGGTGCCGTAGCCGGCAATGGCCTCGCCGCCACCCGCGCGCGCGCCGCCGACGAGCGCGGTCGTCAGCCCGACGGTCAGCGTCGTCTGCAGCGTCGTCACCGAGGCGACCGCGCCAACCCGCAGGATATCGGCAAACAAGGCCCAGCGCAGCCGCGTCCGGGCGAATTGGACGACGCTGCGGCGGGCGGCGATGTAGAGGGCGAGCACCACCGTCGTGAGCGCCGTCGTCGCGACGACCGCAATCCCGGCGCCGGCCAGGCCCAGCGCCGGCAACGGCCCGACCCCGAAAATGAGGCAGGGCGAGAGCGGCACCAGCAACACGACGCCCGCACACGCGGCAAGCGAGGGGACCAGCATGTTGCCGGTGCCGCGGATGACGCTCGCCAGCGCGTTCATCAGCCAGACAAGCGGGGTCCCGGCAAACACGACGTTGGAATAAAGAAGCGCGCCTCCGAGCGCGCCGCCCTCGCCCCCGAGCGCGCGGTAATACGATGGCCCAAACCCAAGCATCAGAACCGCGAAGGCGCCGCCGATCGCGACATTGATGACGATCGCATGGAGGACCAACGCGTCCGCGTCCGCGCGCCGGCCGCCGCCGAGAGCGCGCGCGATCGCCGAGGAGATGCCGCCGCCCATCGCGCCGGCCGACAGCATCTGCATCATCATGAAACCGGGAAAGACCAGCGCCATCCCGGCCAAGGCATCGATCCCGAGGCGCGAGACCCACCAGGTCTCGATGAGGCCGGTCGAGGCTTGCGCCAACATCACCAGGATGTTGGGCCAGGCGAGGCGCAGCAGGGTCCGCGCAACCGGCGCGTCGAGGAGAAGCCGGGTGCGGGGATCGAGCGGGCGGCTCGGCGCGGGAGCGAGGCGAGCGAGAGGAAGTGGCGCGATCGCGGCGTCGAGTGGCATGCTATTCTCCGGGCCGCGCAGGCGGCTGGTAATAGAGTGTATATGCGCCTATATAAGTGCGCATATACGCCTTTGTCCAGACCCCGCATCGCCCTAATTCGGAGTGCCGCCATGAGCGCCAATCCAAGCGCCAACCAGAGCGCCAGCCCTACACCCGGCTTCCAGGATTGCAACTGCTTGGCGATCCGCCAGGCGGCGCGCCATGTGACGCAGTTCTATGACCAGCTGTTCGCGCCGACCGGGCTGCGCGCGACCCAATTCGCGATTTTGAGCCGCCTCAATCGCGAGGGTCCGATGACGATCAACACACTGGCCGCTGCGCTGGTGATGGACCGCACCACCTTGGGGCGCAACATCCTGCCGCTGCAGCGCGACGGGTTCGTAGAGATCGTCGCGTCCCTCACCGACCGGCGCCGCCGCGAATTGCGCCTCAGCCCCGCCGGCGCCGCAAAGTTCCGCGCGGCGAGCGAGTGCTGGAGGGTCGCGCAGACCCGCTTCGATGCGGTTTACGGCGCGGAGCGCGCCGCGACGCTGCGCGGCCTCCTGCGCGAGGTCGTCGCCAGCGAGTTTGCCGCCGAGGAGCAGTGCAGCACGGCTGCACTAAGCGAGCGCGGCTAAAGAGTGCCGGCCGGACGCGCGCGGCGCTATCATTCGGCTCCAGTGCGAGCTGAGGGTGACGACAATGCTGATCGGTGTTCCCAAGGAGGTGAAGACCCACGAATACCGCGTCGGCCTCGTCCCCGGCAGCGTGCGCGAGCTCGTCCATCACGGGCACAAGGTGGTTGTCGAGAGCGGTGCCGGCGCCGGCATTGGCTTTGACGACCGGGCCTATGAGAACGCCGGCGCTGAGATCATCGCCGGCGCCGCGGAGGTCTTCGCCACCGCCGAGCTGATCGTCAAGGTCAAGGAACCGCAGCCCGAGGAGGTCGGCGCGCTGCGCGAAAACCAGATCCTCTTCACCTATCTCCACCTCGCCGCCGAGCGGGCGCTGACCGAGGGGCTGTTGCGCTCGGGCGCGGTCGCGATCGGCTACGAAACCGTCACTGACAAGGCCGGCGGTCTGCCGCTGCTCGCGCCGATGAGCGAAGTTGCCGGCCGCATGTCGGTGCAGGTCGGCGCCCACTGCCTGGAAAAGGAACAGGGCGGCATGGGGATCCTCCTGGGGGGCGTCCCCGGCGTCCCCTCGGCCAAGGTGGTGATCCTCGGCGGCGGGGTTTCCGGTACCAACGCGGCGCGCGTGGCGATGGGGATGGAAGCCTATGTCACCGTGATCGACCGCTCGTTGCCGCGCCTCTACGAGCTCGACCTGCAGTTCGGCTCGCAGCTGCATACGCTGTTCTCTACCGTCGAGACGATCGAGCGCGAGGTCGTCACCGCCGACCTCCTGATCGGCGCGGTCCTGGTCCCGGGCGGGGCGGCGCCGAAGCTGGTCAGCCGCGAATTGGTGCGCGCGATGAAGCCGGGCTCGGTCATCGTCGACATCTCGATCGACCAGGGTGGCTGCCTCGAAACCAGCCGGCCGACCACTCATGCCGCACCGACTTTTATCGACGAGGGGGTGGTGCATTATTGCGTCACCAACATGCCGGGTGCGGTCGCCCGCACTTCCGCCGTGGCGCTCAACAACGCGACCCTGCCGTTCGTCCTGGCGATCGCCGATCGCGGCTGGCGGCGCGCCTTGTCGGACGATCCGCATCTGCGCAACGGGCTCAATGCGGCCCGCGGTTTCCTGACCCATCCCGCGGTCGCACACGATCTCGGGCTGCCGCTCACCGCACCCGAACGCGCCCTCACCGATTAGGGAGCCGGAGAGCGGGACCCGCCGGATCTGCTATTTCTGCTGATCGCGGTCGAGTACGGCCTGGATCTTCGCCGGGTCGACATTGAGCGGCGGGATCTTGGCGCGCTCGACCTGGAGGAGCCCGCCGACCCGGCTGTCGCGCTGCTGCCAGCCGCGGTTCATCGCCTCGGTCAATTCTTCGAGCGCCAGATTGGCCAGCCGCATCGGCACCCCGACCTCGCGTCCGAGCCCGACCGCGAGCGAGACATCCTTGTGCAGGAGGCGCAGCGCGAAATCGGCCGGGTCATAGGTGCTGCTCAAGAACTTGCCGAGCCGGTCGAAGGTGCGCTGCCGCCCGGTCGCGCCCTGCCGCACCGCCTCCCACAATTCCAATGGTTCGACGCCGGCCTTGATCCCCATCGTCATGACTTCGGCGAGCGCGACGCCGATGACTGCGCTCGTGCAATTGTGCACGAGCTTGGCGATCGTGCCGGCGCCGATCGGGCCGATATAGCGCGCCTGGTCGCCCATCGCGTCGAGCACGGTCTTATGCCGGCCGAACTGCTGCTCATCGCCGCCGACCCAGATCGCCATCTTGCCGCTGGCCGCGCCGCCCGGGCCGCCGCTCACCGGCGAATCGAGCATGTAGAGGTTCTTTTCGGCGAAGGCGGCGTTGATTTTGCGCACGACCGCGACCGAATTGGTCGACATGTCGAAAAACGCGGTGTCGGGCTTCATCCCCTCGATGAGGCCGTTGGGCCCGAGCGCCACCGCTTCAACGTCCGCAGGGACGGGGAGCGACGTAAACACCACTTCGCTCGCCTCGGCGACCTGGCGCGGCGAGTTGGCCCAGACCGCGCCCTTTGCCAGAAACGGTTCGGCTGCGGCGCGGTTGAGGTCATGGACGGTGAGTTGATGCCCAGCCTTCTGCAGATTCGCCGCCATGCCCTTGCCCATCATGCCGAGCCCGATGAAACCGACACGCATCTCGATCCTCCACCTGTCGAGAGTAAGGCTGCAGGATCGGGAGTGTGGCCGCGCCGATGGGGCGAACGCAAGCCTCAGCCGCGCTTCGGGGCGCCTTATTCGACGAGGTTGACGGCGGCCGGCGGCGCAGCCAGCAAGTGCCCCGGCCGAATGGTTAGCTCTCGCGGTGGCGCAACTGATTGTTGACCCGGTGGTCGCCGTCGAGCCAGCGCGCCAGTTCGCTATGGGCATCGGCGCGGCGCAATGCGTCGATCTCGGCGACATCGGGCGGATCGCAGGTGAATTCGAGGATCATCCCGTCGGGCGAGGTCGTGTAGATCGACTTGCAATACCCGTGATCGGTCTCGCGGAATTTCTCGCCGGCGGCGTTGAGCCGGGCCTTCAGCTCTTCGTAGGTCTGGTCGCTCGCCTTCAGCGCGATGTGGTAGTGGCTGCCGACCTTGGGCGGCTGTTTCGCCTGGGTCAGCTCGTACATTTCGGGATCGGCGAACTGGAAGAACGCGAGCGCGCCGCCGTCCTTCAGCGCGAAAAAGGTATGGCAGAACTCGACCTCGCGGTTGAGGTCGCTGCGGAAGGTCTTCTCGCACCAGGTGGCGACCAGGGGAATCCCGAGCAGATCCTCGATGAACCGGCGATTGGCCTCGTGATCCTTGACCACATAGGCGTTGTGGTGGAGGCGAAGCGGCAATTCTTCCAAGAGCTTGGCTTGCGCCGGGGCGGTTCTCTCGATGGTATCCATGGCGACTCCTCTCGGGTGCGCGGTTGACCGGTTGCGCCGAGCATAGCGCATTTCGGGCAGCCGCGCATCGGGGAGAAGTGCGCCCTCAGTGGTGGAAGATCGCGGCGTTGGGGCAGCGCATGTCGGCGCCACTCCTCCATACTCCGGTGCGCAGCCAGCGCTTGCAGGCCGTCCGAGTTTCGCATCGGCGGCACACCCATGTCGCCTCGCGCAACACCGCCGGATCGAGTTTGTGCAGGTCGACCCGCGCCATCCCTGCCAGCGCCTCGAACTGGGTTCCCGCATCCGCCGAAGCCTCGATCAGCGCGTCCAGCTCGGCCCGCGTCATCCCGACATCGTTGAGCGTGTCGTCGAGGCTGCCAAGCGCGGCGACGTTGGCCATGTCGCCGATCCAGCGGCGATGCTGGCGCCACAGGCGCAGGCGCTCGGCAAGGCGCGCGGTCAACCCGCGGGCGGGCAGGGGTGGTTCAACTTCAATCGTGGCAGAGCTGGTCATCGCGGGGTCCTCAGGCAATGCGATCAACTCCCGCAGGGTAGCGGCCCCGAACGAGGCCGCCTTGATCTGGGTCAACCCGTGCCGGCGCCGGGCGAACCGCTACTCGATCACCTCATCCGCTCGCGCCAGGATCGATTGCGGCATAGCGAGGCCGAGCGCTTGCGCGGTCTTGAGGTTGACGACCAGCTCGAAAGTGGTTGGCTGCTGGACCGGCAAATCGGCGGGCTTCTCGCCTTTGAGGATCTTTCCGGCGTAGATGCCGGCTTCGCGAGGGGCAGCGGTGAGGCTCGGTCCATAGCTGATCAGGCCGCCGGCCGCGGCGAATTCACGCCACGCATAGATCGCCGGAATGGCATCGCGCGATGCCAGCGCCAAGAGCTGCTCGCGCCGGCTGCTGAAGAACGGGTCGGCGTCGACGACGAGCGCGCCGGCTTGCGGTTGGACGAGGGTCGCGAACGCGGTGTCGATCTCGCTTTCGCTGCTGGCTTTTACGATGGCGATCCGCACCCCCTTCGCGCGGGCCGCTTCCTCCAGGGAATTCGCGGCACGCTCGGTAGCCGCATTGTTAGGGTTCACGAGGAAGGCGATCACCTTGGCCCGGGGAACCAGCTCGGTCAGCAGTTCGAGCCGTTTGGGCATCAGCTGGGCGGCGATGATGCTGAAGCCCGTGAGGTTGCCGCCCGGCCGGGCGAGGCTGACGACCAGGCCCCCAGCGACCGGGTCGATGCCAACCCCAAAGACAATCGGGATCGTCGAGGTTGCGCTCTTCGCCGCCAATGCCGGGGTGAGGCCGCCGCTGGCCACGATCACATCGACCTTGCGGGCGACGAGGTCGGCGGCCAACGCGGGCAACCGATCGTAGCTTCCCTCCGCCCAGCGGTATTCGATCGCCACATTTTGGCCCTCGACATAGCCGGTTTCGCGCAATCCCCGGCGGAATGCGGCCAAAATCGGTGCATAAAGGCCAGGCGAGGCGCTTGCAAGGAAGCCGATCACCGGCATCGCCTTCTGCTGAGCGCGCGGGGAGCGGGGCCCCGCGAGTGCCGCGCCGCCGAGAAGGGCGACAAACTTGCGCCGCCTCATGTGCTGCGCCTCACCTTGCCGAGGCTACCGCGCCGCTGCGGTGCAACTGCGCGATCTCGTCCACCGAAAAGCCCCAATCCTTGAGGATCGCGTCGGTGTGCTCGCCGATGCGGGCCGGCGGGCGCTGCACATGGGAGGGAGTGCCGAGGAAACGCGGGGCGGGGGCCGGCTGGGGGATGCCGTCGACTTCGACAAAGCTGTTGCGGTGGCGGTTGTGCGGGTGGGTGAACGCCTCCGACATGCGCAACACCGGGGCGAAACAGATGTCGGTCTGTTCCATGATTTCGGTCCATTCGGCGCGGGTCTTCTGTTTGAAGATCGCCGCCAGGCGCTCGCGCATGTGGGGCCATTGGGCGCGGTCGGTCTGTGGCGGCAGGCTCTCGCCGTCGAGCCCGGTATGCTTCAGGAGGAGCCGATAGAATTGCGGCTCGATCGATCCGACCGAGACGTATTCACCGTCTTTGGTCTGATAGACGCCGTAATAATGCGCCCCCCCGTCGGTGCGGTTATGGGCCCGTTCCTCGCGCCACGCGCCGGCGGCCAGCGCCCCATACATCATCATCATCAAGGAGGCCGAACCCTCCACCATCGAACAGTCGACGACCTGGCCTGCGCCGCTCAACCGCGCGCGGATAATGCCGGCCAGCACACCCATCGCCAGATAGAGCGCGCCGCCGCCGAAATCGCCGACCAGGTTCAACGGCGGCACCGGCGGGCCGCCCGCTTCTCCGATCGAGTGGAGCACGCCCGAGAGCGCGATATAGTTGATGTCGTGCCCGGCGGTGTGGGCGATCGGACCGTCCTGGCCCCACCCGGTCATCCGCCCGTAGACGAGCCTCGGATTGCGCGGAAGGCAGATTTCCGGGCCCAGGCCGATCCGCTCCATGACGCCCGGGCGGAACCCTTCGATGAGAGCGTCGGCCCGGTCGATCAGCCGCAAGGTCGCCGCGACCCCATCGGCATGCTTCAAATCGACCGCAATGTTGCGGCGGCCGCGCTGTAACAGCGCAAAGCGCGGATCCTCGCCCTCGCGGCCGACATCGTGTCCGACATTGGCGGCGCGGTCGACCCGGATGACTTCGGCGCCCATGTCCGACAACAGCATCGCGCAAAACGGCGCCGGCCCGATCCCCGCCAGCTCGATGATCCTCACCCCCTCCAGCGGTCCCATTGGCCTTTCCTTTCGTTCAACTGCGCCCAGCTTATCACCGAGAGAGGCGGGGCGGCGCTTCCATCCTTGTCATGCCGGCGAAAGCCGGTATCCATGGCGGGGATGAATCCCGACTTTCGTCGGGATGACGGCTGGAAGGGGGTGAGGCGATGGATGCGACGGCATTGCGCGAGTTGCAGGCGCCCTTGAAGGCGACGTATCGTGAGCATCCTGAGGCTGCGCTCGTCACCCTGAAGGCGGTAGGCGATCTCGCCGAGGGGGCGATTGCCTGCAAGGTCGAGACCGGGCGTGCCCTCATTGAGGCCGGGCTGCACCCGGCGACCGGCGGGTCGGGGCTCGAGGCGTGCTCGGGCGACATGCTCTTGGAGGCGCTGGTCGCCTGCGCCGGGGTGACGCTGAAGGCGGTGGCGACGGCGCTCGAGTTTCGCTTGCGAGGCGGCCAGGTGCGGGTCGAGGGCGACCTCGACTTCCGCGGCACGCTCGGGGTCGAGCGCACCGCTCCCGTTGGCTTTGCGGCGATCCGCCTCACCTTCGACCTTGACACAGAGGAGCCGCAGGAGCGCATCGACACGCTCTTGAAGCTGACCGAACGCTACTGCGTCGTCTTGCAGACGCTACGCCGACCGCCGCCAATCGCGGCGACAATCACGGCGCGTCCCGCCTGATTAGAAAAGCGCCAAACTTACGGCCCAGACAGCGGAAAATAACCGGATTTCGCGCACACTCGATTCGCGTTCCCGCGTTAACTTATG
>CAVTGB010000039.1:0-9183 GCA_963734125.1 uncultured Alphaproteobacteria bacterium | reverse complement strand
TGGCATGAGCTGCGAGACTTCTGGGGGCTCTGAAATATCATAACACCCGCTGTTCCCGGCGCAGGCCGGGATCCATTGATCTGCCAGCTCGACAGCCGAACGATGGCTCCCGGCCTACGCCGGGAACAACGACTTTAATTCCGATGACACGCTTAGAGCCTCGTGGTTTCGTTCTTACTCCCAGCGCATTTCCGCCGCCGCGTTGCGCCCGGCGACACGGCCGAACGCCAGGCATTCCCCGATATTTCCGGTGCCCTGATAGAGATAGCTGTAGATCGAACCGAGTTCTCCGGCGCTGTAGAGCCGCGCGATCGGCGATGCCGTCGGGCCGCACGATCTGCGCCTTCTCGTTGCGTCGCGGGCCGCCCTGCGTATTGAGCATCGAGGGCGAGAGCTCGACCGCGTAAAACGGTGCTTCGGCGAGCGGCGTCAGCATCAGGGTCCGGCCGAAATCCGGCGTCGTGCCCGGCGTCGCACGAGCGGTTCCACCGGCTGACGGTGTCGAGCAATGTTGCGGCGTCGAGCCCAAGGAGCGCGGCGAGAGAAAGGAGGCTGTCGGCCGACTTGATCCAGCCCTTCGTCAGTTCGGCGCTGTTGTCCGCCGCTCCATTCGTAGCGCTCGATGATCTGCGTCCAGCCGTGGCTCGGGTGCATGTCATAGAGGGGGCCGGCCGAGAACATCGCGTGATCGAAAATCAGGAACATCGGACACGGCACCGACAGCGGCAGCCAGCGCCCGTTTACCGGAACCTTGCCGTGGCGGGTCTTGTATTTTTCGTCCGTAAAGCGCCTGGCGTCCGGGCCGACGACAATCATGCCGCCCGGAATTTCCTTACTGTAGTGGAGCGCCTGCATCGAGAAACTGGTGCGGATCTCCGGGACTTTGAGGGCCATCGAGGGCCCGGCGTAATTGTTCATGTGCCAGAGATCGGCGCCGACCGACATCGCCATCGTGACGCCGTCGCCTTCGTTGTAGGGCGAACCGGAGGTGTAGCAATAGGGCACGCCGGGCAGGTAGTTGCGGATCATCTCTTGGTTGTTCTCGAACCCGCCGCAGGTCAGCACCACCCCCTTCCGCGCCTTGACGAAGACTGATTTTTCGCCGCGCTCGGCGCGCACCCCGAGGATTTCCCTGGTGTCGTTGTGCTGGATCAGCTCCGTCCCCGGTGTTTCATAAAGGATCCGGATCGGGCGCTGTTTGACTAGGCGCTCGAACAGTTTCCAGGTGTAGGAATAGCCGTAGGTCGGGCCGTCGTGGAATTTGTGGACACAGCTCGCGCCGGGCAGGTCGGGGAATTCGATGCCGACCGGGGGATGCTGATGCTCTTGTGGGTCGCCGCCGAGGCTGGTGAGCCAGGCGTTGTTCTGCCCCATCTCCTCGGCCCACACCCGCACCATCGCCGGCGGCACGGTGTAGGGTCCGCAGAGCGCCGTCAGGTAGGCGATGGCGTCGTCGACCGACGATGTATTCAGATACCCTTGGCCGGCGACCCGCGTATTGCCGCCTTCCTCGCCCTCAGGCGCCTTTTCGAGGATGACGACCTTGGCGCCGAGATCGTGGGCGGTCACCGCAGCCGCGACGCCCGCGGCCCCGAACCCGACGACAACGACATCGGCTTCCATGTCCCAGTGATGTGGCACTGAAGGTCCAGGCTTCATGACGTGTTCCTAAGGGTGGTGCCGGGCCCTCACCCTCCGACGCTGCGCGCGGCTCCCTCCCTCTCCCCGTAGACACCGGGAGAGAGAGGGGGTGAGGGGCTGGCTCCGGCTATTCGGCCGCGACGCGGATCGGCGCTTGCGCCTCTTTCAACACCGCGGCGGCTTCCTTCGCCACCACCGTACCCTCGAAGAAGCGGGGGTTCTGCGTTCCCCACAACCGCACGGTGTTGGTGAAGGTGAAGTCGCGGAAATTATCATCCGTCAGGAACCCGTCCTCGACCAGCTCATAGGCCTCCGCCAAGCGGTTCGCGCATGTCGATGACGTCGAAATGGCCGATGTCGGAGCTGTAGAACGCGTTGAGCTGCGCGCCGAACGGGTTGCCCTTGCCGAAAGCGGTGGCGTTCATGCGGTCGTCCGCCTCGCAGCCGAAATAATACGGCGTTTGGCGTAGAGATCGACCCAGTCCTCCTTGCGGGTGATCTTGCAGGCGGCGAAGTCGTCGAGTTCGTCGAGACCGCCGGTCAGATGCAGCTCCGGATCGGGCCAGCCGTCGCGCTCGCGCAACGCCGCGGCGATGCTCCGTGTAGCCGTGCTTCTCGACGAGGCTCATCAACAGCGCGCGGTCGAGCTTCTCGGGACTGCATGTTTTCGAGCGCCTTGGCGTTGCGCCGTTCCCAATGCTCGATCAGATCGCCGAACAACTGCGCGCCCCAGCCGACGCCGCCTTCGAGGAAGGCAAAGCGCAGTTCCGGGAAACGCCGCGTCACCCCGCCGAGGAAGATGCCCTTGGCGGCGGCGTGCCCGGCGTCGGCGAAATGGCCGATGTGGTTGTAGGTGAAGTTGGTCGGCGAATTGCGCAGCGCCTGGTTGCTGCCGGTCGCTGTGGAAGGTCGGTGCGATCCCGACCTCGCGGCACTTCTGCCCAGACCGGGTCATAATCATAGAGGCTGTCGATGCCGAACACTTCGTACCAGACGGCGAGGCGGTCGGTGTCCAGGTCGTTGCCCTGCGACCGAAGCCACCTGGCCGCGGCATGGCGCTGCCGAACATGCCGACCTTGGAGCCGAGCTGCTTGGTGACGAATTCGAGTTCGGCGATCGCCTCGTCCGGCGTGTGCATCGGGATGATCGCGGCCGGCGTCATGCGGTCGCTGAGATCCTTGAAATAGCCGGCCGAGACGATGTTGTAGGCGCGGATCACGGCGCGCCGCGTCGCGTCGTCGTTGATGCGCGGGCAGGCGCAGCCCGGCGGTCGGGATAGACGATCGCGAAATCCGAGCCGATCTCGTCGAGCCGCTCGTAGAGGAGATGCGGCATCATCGCGGTCGCGCGGTCGAGCGTGTTGCCGGTCTGCCGGGTCCAGAACCCGGGCATGGCGATTTGCCGCCGGCGGCGTTCCTTGGTACCCATCTTCAGCGCGCTCAAGGTTGCACGCCATCGCGGCGAGGTAGCCATCGGCCGCCTTGTCGCCGCCCACCTTGCGCATCTGCTCGGCGAACACCGGATCGTACTCGACCCAGTGGCCATCGCCGTCGATGACCGGGTGGTTGAGTTTCGCGCGAATTTGCGACGGGCTGAGGTGACCGTGGCCGCTCATCGAGTTCCTCCGCAATGTTGGGGCAATACTGCCTATCTCTTCGCCGTGAGCCTCGCCCGGCCGATGATCTACAGCCTCGTCGGCCGGCAGCGATTGCCGGCAAGCTTGCGCCGCCAGCAACGCCACGGCAATCATACTACCCTCGCCCATAGCGCGCCTCTGACATACCGTCACGGCATGGACGGCCCGATCGCCACCGGTGCCGATAGTCGCTCTTCAGCCGCCGGACGGCGCACGCTAGACTGATTTTCTCGGCCCACCCGTTAACGGAGCCAACCATGATCGAGGACGCTCAGGGACATCAGCTCTCCGGCGCGACGGCGGCGGCCGCCGCCACCTACGATCAGGCGGCGCGGGCGTTCAACCTTGTGGATGGCGACGCCGTCGCCCTATTCGATGCGGCACGCGAGGCAGCCCCCGAGTGCGCCATGGCGCATCTGGGAAAAGCCTGGGTGTTCGCGATGGCCAACGACCCCGGATTTCGAACCCGCGCCGAAGCGCTGGTCGACGCCGCGGGCCGGCTGAAATTGAACGAGCGCGAGGCAGCGCATCTCGCGGCGCTCTCGCTTCTGTGCAAGGGCGCCCGGATGGCCGCCGTAGCGGTCCTCGATCGCCACCTGATGCATTACCCCCTCGACCTGGTGGCGCATCAGGGCGCGGCGGTGACCGACGGGTTCCTCGGGCGTTTCCAATGGGTGCGGGATCGCTCGGCGCGCGCCCTGCCGCTCTGGTCCAAGGAGCAGGCGGGGTATGGAACGATGCTCGCCTTCCACGGGTTCGGGCTGGAGGAAGCCGGCGACTACGCCCGCGCGGAAGACGAGTCGCGCGCCGCCGCCGAACTCGAACCGCTGAGCTTCTGGCCGCATCACACCGTCGCCCACGTCATGGAGATGACCGGACGGCCGGAAGACGGGCTCGGCTGGATGGCGGCGCGCGAGGCGCTGTGGTCGGGGCCGAGCCACATGAACCAGGTCCACATCTGGTGGCACAAGGCGCTGTTCCACCTCGAACTCGGCCAGTACGACGCCGCGCTCGCGCTCTATGACGGGCCGCTTTGCGCGACGCAGCGGCCGATTGCGCTCAGCCTCACCAATGCGTCCGCACTTCTGTGGCGGCTCGACACGCTCGGCTGCGACATCGGGGATCGTTGGCGTGATCTGGCGTCGCTTTGGGAGGGACACGCCGACGGGAAATGCCTGGTCTTCGCCGACATCCACGCCGCGATGGCGGAGTTGCGCTCGGGGCAGGAGGCGCTGGTCGAGCGCCGCCTCGGCGCGATGCACGAGACGGCGGCGAGCGATGTCGAGGCGGCCGGGCTCTACCGCACTGTCGGCATTCCGGTCGTCGAGGCGCTATCGGCGTTTCATCGCGGCGCCTACGCCGAGGCGGTCGAGCACCTGCTGCAAACCCGCTTCGATCTGTGGCAGATCGGCGGCAGCCATGCGCAGCGCGATGTCGTCAACTGGACCCTCGTCGAGGCGGCGATCCGCGCCGGTCAGCGGGATGTGGCCCTATCGCTGGCACATGAACGCCTGGCGACCCGTCCGCGCAGCGCCCCAAACCGGCGCTTTCTCGACCGTGCCGCGGGCATCGCCGCATAAGGGAGGCAAACGCCGGTCATGAAGGTCGGTCTCTTCATCAATACGCAGTTCCCGGAAGGCACCAACGTTGCGGAGCGAATCCCCGAAATTGTCGCGCAGGTCCGTGCGGCGCGCGATGCCGGTTTTGCCTCGCTCTGGTTCCCGCACCACTGGCTGACCCAGCCGATGCAGATGCTGCAGTTGACCCCGCTGATGGGCTATGTCGCGGCGCACGCCCAGGGCATGACGATCGGCCCCAACATTCTGATTTTGCCGCCGCTCAATCCGGTGCATGTCGCCGAGGAGGCCGCCACGGTCGACGTCCTGACCGGCGGCAATTACATCCTCGGCGTCGGCCTCGGGTACCGCCAGCCGGAGTTTGACGCCTTCGGCATCCCTCTGTCCGAGCGGGCGCCGCGGTTCAACGAAGCGATCGGCCTGATGCGGCGGCTGTGGACTGAGGACCGGGTGAGCCACCACGGCCGCTTCTACACGGTCAACGATTCGGGCATCGGCGTGAAGCCGGTTCGCCCGGGCGGACCGCCGCTTTATATCGCGGCGCAGGCCGATGTATCGGTCAGGCGCGCGGCGCGGATCGGCGATGCCTGGCTGATCGTCAACAGCAGCGGCCTCGCCAAAGTGGCGCCGCTGATGCAGACCTATCGCGCCGCGCTGAAGGAGTACGGCCGGACCCCGATCGAGTTTCCGATCACTGTCGAATGCTACGTCGGGGCGCGCCATGGGACCGCGCACGAAGAGTGCCGGGGACCGCTCGAATACAAATACAACGCGTACGCGGCCTGGGGCCTCGAAGACCGCACCTCAACGTCGTTCGAGGATTTCGCGCGCGACCGGTTCATCATCGGCGACAAGGCGTCGGTCAAGGACGAGATCGCCCGCTACCGCGAGCGTCTCGGCGTCGACCACTTCATCATGCGCTGCCAGTGGCCCGGGCTGCCGCAAGAGCAGGCGCTGAGCACGATCCGGCAACTCGGCGAGATTTTCGCCGGGTAGGGAATGCCAACCCGAACGTCACGCTCCCGCGGTGCGGCGTCCGGCGATGTAGGCGACCCCTTGCGGACCGACATGCTCGGCATGCAGCTCGCCGGCGGCTACCGCGCAGCTGTCGCCAACATGGAAGGTCTCGGCCCGGCCCGCCCGGGTCAGCGTGATCTGGCCGCCAATCACCATGACCCGGGCGTCCCACTCATGGGTGTGGTCCGGGTTGACGTGGTCGGCCCGCAACCCGCCATAGACGACCTCATACCCCTCGCGCTTGAGATCGGCTTCGAATTCGCTCTGGTTCATCACAACCTCCCTCACTCCGCGGCCGCCCGCACCGGCTGCTTGAGGCCGGGCAGATAGTCGACGCTGACCGGCTGATTGGTCTCGAACGGGTCCTTCAGGTCGAATTCCTTGGCCATCTCGCGGACCGCCGGCAACACCTCCTGGCCCATCAGCCGGATGCAGGTCTTGGCGTCCTCATGGGTGACGGTGCCATCATTGCCCCAGAGGCCGAGAATACCGGGCCGCGTCTCCTCCAAAAGGATGCGCAGCTTGGCGATCACCTGCTTCGGGGTACCGGCGATGATCATCAATTCTTCCATCTGCTTTTCCAAGGACGGCCGGCCGCGCGGGTTGGTGGCGCGGCCCGAGGCGAACTCGACGAACGCACGCCGGTTGACCGGGCTGCCATAACCCGACGGCGTCGACCACACCGGGTGCGCAAGGCCGGTGAACTCGCCCTGCATCCAGCGGAATTGGGCGGCGTTTTGGATCGCCTTTTCCTCGGTCTCGGCGACGTGGATCTGCTTCAGGAGGCCGTGATATTCGGGGCCGCCGCGGAAGCCGGCCTGGGCGGCGGCCTCGTCGTAGATCTGCCAGATCTGCTTGGTCCGCTCAACCGGCGTATTGAGCGCGATGTAGGGATAGCCGTGTTGCGCCGCCCACAGGATCGTCTCGGGGCTGATGACCCCGGGAATCCACACCCGCGGATAGGGCTTCTGCAGCGGCACCGCCCACGGGTTGACGACGCGGTGCTGGTAGTGCGTGCCCTCCCAGCGAAACGGACCCTCGCGCGTCCAGGCGGCGACGATCAGATCGTGGGCCTCCTCGAAACGGTCGCGGTTGAAGGCCGGGTTGACGGCGTTGGCGAGCTGCTCCTGGCCGCCGCCCCGGACAAATCCCGAAACCAGGCGCCCTTTCGAGATCATGTCGATCATCGCCAGTTCTTCGGCGAGCCGCACCGGGTTCTCGGCCAAGGGTAGTGGGTTGCCGAGCATGACGATCTTCACCTTCTTCGTCACCGCGGCCAGAATCGCAGCGAAAATATTGGCCTTCGCCTGCATGCAGAACGGCGCATTGTGATGCTCGTTCAGCATGATGCCGTCGAAGCCGAGCTCGTCGACCATGATGTAATGCTCGAGATATTCGTTATAGAGCCGGCTGCCGGCCACCGGATCGAAATACTTGTTTGAGAACATCAACGCGGTGTACCCGGTGGCGAGCCCAATATCCGACGGATAGGCCGACATCGGCTGCTCGGTGAAATACATCAGATGCATGGCGTCCTCCGTCGGTGGGTTGCCGGATCGTCCGGAATGATCCCGATCTTTCGCGCGCCGCCGGGCGCTCCCGAGAGGGGCATAGCGGGCGAACTCCGAGTATAGCGGTTACTCGACCGCACCGCATCTGTGAAGGAGCGCATTCCAGATCACCGCGCCCGCGTGCTGCGTTTGCGTGGTCACGCGACAAGCGCCGCAGGTTGCCTGTATACCTTTGAGAGATGATCCTGAGCCGATGATGATCGCCGCCGTCTGTTCACTCCTGCGGTTATTCTTGTGGCCCTGACGCAAGCCGAGCGGGCGGGGGGCGCCGCGCCGGTCGCCAACCGGCCGGCGATCACCGCGACGGTCATCACCGCCTGCGTCATGCAGGGGCTCGATACGACGATCGTCAATGTCTGCCTGCCGAACATCCAGGGCAGCATGTCGGCCTCGCAGGATCAGATCTCGTGGATCCTGACCTCCTACATCGTCGCGTCGGCGATCATGATGCCGCTGACCGGGTGGCTGGCCGGTCACTTTGGCGTCAAATACATTTTTCTTGGCTCGGTCATCGGGTTCACCTTCGCCTCGGCCCTGTGCGGCGCCGCGACCAGCCTCGACCAGCTCGTGCTCTTCCGCCTCCTGCAAGGCGTTTGCAGCGCCGGGCTGGTACCGCTCGGCCAGGCGACCCTCTTTACGATCTATCCGCGCGAACGGCACGGCTATGCGATGGCGATCTTCAGCACCGGCGCGATGATGGGGCCGATCATCGGCCCGACGCTCGGCGGCTGGCTGACCGAGAATTTCGGCTGGCGCTGGTGTTTCTATATCAACCTGCCGGTCGGGGCGCTGTGCGTGCTCGGCATCTTTGCCTTCATCCGCGCGTCCCGCTCGATGCGGCGCGACCCGTTCGACATGTTCGGCTTTGCGATGCTGAGTATCGCCGTCGGCGCGCTGCAATTGATGCTCGACCGCGGCCAGATCAAGGACTGGTTTCACTCGACCGAAGTGTGGATCGAAGCGGCGATCTCCGTCTTGTGCTTCTACCTGTTGGTCGTCCACACGATGACGGCCGGCGAGCGCTCGTTCCTCAACCGCGAACTCCTGAAGAGCCCGAATTTTGTCGCCGGCAGCCTCTTGATGTTTGGCGTCGGCATGATCCTCAGCGGCACGCTCGCGCTGATGCCGTCGATGATGCAGGTCTTGATGGGCTACCCGGTGTTCGACGCCGGGTGGATGATGGCGCCGCGCGGGTTCGGGACGATGCTGGCGATGTTCCTGGTCGCCCGGATCATCAACCGGGTCGACAACCGCCTGTTCATCCTCGTCGGGTTCCTGTTGACCGCGGCCTCCTTGTGGCAGATGACCGGATTTTCGCTGTTGATGGGGTCGGGGCCGATCCTCTTCGCCGGGTTTGCCCAGGGGTTCGGGCTCGGCTGTACGTTTGTCCCGCTTAACCTGCTCGCGCTCTCGGGGCTGCCGCACCACATCCTGACCCAGGGGACCGCGATCCGGGCGCTGATGCGCATGCTTGGCGGCAGCATCGGTATCGCCATCCTCGAGACCCAGCTCTCGCAAAACACCCAGATCGTGCATTCGCGCCTCATCGAATGGCTGCGCCCGGACAATCCGCTGGCGCAGGCGCCCTATCTCGCCGCGCCCTACAGCCTGACCAGTCCTAGCGGGATCGCCGCGCTCAATCAGGAGGTCACCCGCCAGGCGGCAATGATCGCCTATAACGACGATTTCGCGCTGATGCTGATCGTCATCCTGGTGTCGCTGCCGCTGTTGCTGTTGATCC
>CAVTGB010000038.1:0-42152 GCA_963734125.1 uncultured Alphaproteobacteria bacterium | reverse complement strand
TGTAACCTACTTGGTAAGAATCTCCTATTGCTCCGGCACTATCGCGACGATGATGCCGATCGAGAATATGAAGTCCTGCCAAAACGGCACGTCGATCACCGCGCCGATGGTGAAGAACACAAGGCCAATGCCGATCGCGAGAGCTGCGATCAATCGGCTCAAATACGCGAGCTGCCGGCGCAATGGCGAGACGACCGCGCCGCCCGCCTGGGCGAGGTGCGTAATCTTGCTGAATTCTGTGCGGGAGCCGGTTGCGAAGACGACGGCCTTACCCTGTCCGGCGACCACGGAAGTCCCGGCCAACATGATGTTCCGGCTGCGGATCAGATCGTCTTCCTGGGAGGGCTCGGCATCGCGCGCCTGAGGCATCGCCTCTCCGGTCACAGTTGCGTTGCTGACCCGTACGCCGAAGGCCTCGATCAGGCGGCAATCCGCGGGAACGATATCGCCTGGTTCGAGTAGGAGAAGATCCCCGGGGACGAGCTCCTCCACCGGCAAGCGAACGACGGCTCCGCCACGCAGCCAGTTGCCCTGCCGCGGCAGCAGCTGCTGGAGCGCGTTGAGAGTCTGTTCGACGAGATATTCCTGCCAGAAGGAAAATATCCCGCTGACCAGGATCACACCCGATAAGGGCATAACCGATCCGCGCCATTCCCTGACCCGGCGCGCTCCATTCCGCGATAAAGGCGAGCGCAGCGGCAATCCACAGGATGACCGAGAAGAATTGGACGAATTCGCGCAACAGCCGGAGGCCTGCGGGGGTATGGGCAATCCTCTCGATGCGGTTGAGGCCGCATTCACGAAGCCGCTGCGAGGCCTCCGCGGCGGATAACCCGTCTGGTTTACTGCCGAGGCAGCTGAGGGCGCCCTCGACCGAAAGCTGGTGGATTTTCATCGAAGCGTGGCCTGAGCTAGCCCTGCGAGCTTTGCCGCGGCTCCATTTGGTATGATTTGCGCTGTTATCAGGCTCTTTGCGTTGATCCAGCTCAAGGCGGTAGCAGCGAGCCTCGCCAATATCGCGACCGGCCACCGCGAGGTTCGCTGTGGATACTGCCGATCACGACGAGCTCAGTGGCCTGAGCCCCTTCGAATTGAAGAACCGCCTGATCGAGCTCGCCGCCAATCCGGCGCCTAAACGATTATCGGCTGGTCGAGCTGGCGATCAACGCCGATCCGGAAGCCGGTTGGCAAGATCCCGACAGCGAACTCGACAAGCTGCTCGACCCGCGGGTCAAGGCCTTTTTCCTCGTCAATCCCGGCAATCCGTCGTCAGTCAAGATCAACCAGGCCGGGCTCGCCAGGATCTCGCAGATCGTCGCGTCCTGTGCCCACGCAACACAATACTGGTCTATTCCTTCTCGAAGTATTTCGGGGCCACCGGCTGGCGCCTGGGGGTGATTGCCACCGCTCAAGCGAATTTGCTCGATGGCAGAATGTCGGCTCTGCCAGAGTGTGATCAGGAGGCGCTCGACGCGCGCCACAGCTCGATCGTCCTAGTCCCCCGAGCGTAACGCACAAGATCATGGGGATTATCAGCTGACTCTTGGGATCGGAAGGCTGACCACCTTTGCCGTGGCCGTGATTTTTTTCCTTTGATGGCCATCTATGCGTCAACACCCGAATGAGCGCCCTCGCAATGACACCGAGGCGGGGCGCTTTCAATCGCCGTCGGCGGCGATGCGTCCGACGAACTCGCCGAAATCCTTGGCCTCGCGGAAATTGCGGTAGACCGAGGCGAAGCGGATGTAGGCGACCTGGTCGAGGATCGAGAGGGCTTCCATGACCTCTTCGCCAATCTGCTCGCTGCGGATCTCGGTCTCGCCCGAGCTTTCGAGCTGGCGCACCAGGGAATTGATCATGCGCTCGACCCGCTCCGGCTCGACCGGACGCTTCCGGAGCGCGACATAGATCGAACGGGCGAGCTTTTCGCGGTCGAAGGGTTCGCGCTGGTTGTTCTTTTTGAGCACGGTCAACTCGCGCAGTTGCACGCGTTCGAAGGTGGTGAAGCGCGCCGCGCAATTGCCGCAAAAGCGGCGCCGCCGGATCGCGCCCTTGTCGTCGGTCGGGCGCGAATCCTTGACCTGGGTGTCATCGGCGCCGCAGAACGGGCAACGCATGTCAGCCTCCGTCTCGTCGCGCCCGCCTCTCCGCGGGCCGTCACATCAGGGTCGGCGGTTATCGGGATAGATCGGGAAGCGGGCACAGAGCCTGGCCACCTCCTCGCGCACCGCCGCCTCGCAACCGCCGTTGTCGCCGGGACTATGCGCCTGGCCGCGCAGCACCTCGACGATCCACTCGCCGACCCGGCGGAATTCGGCCGGCCCGAAGCCGCGCGTCGTCGCCGCCGGGGAGCCGAGGCGGATCCCCGAGGTGATGGTCGGCCGTTGCGGGTCGAACGGGATGCCGTTCTTGTTGCAGGTGATGCCGGCGCGCTCGAGCGCCTGCTCGGCGTCGCGCCCGGTCAAGCCCAAGGGGCGCAGATCGACGAGCAGCAAGTGCGTGTCGGTGCCGCCAGAGACGATCGCGAGGCCGGCCTCGGCAAGCGTCGCGGCGAGGGTTTGCGCGTTCTCGATGACGGCGCGCGCATAGGCGGCAAAGCTGGGCCGCAAGGCTTCGCCGAGCGCCACCGCCTTGGCGGCGATGACATGCATGAGGGGGCCACCCTGCAGCCCCGGAAAGATCGCCGAATCGATGCGCCGGGCGATCTCGGGGTCGTTGGTCAGGATCATCCCGCCGCGGGGCCCGCGCAGCGTCTTGTGCGTCGTCGTGGTGACGACATGGGCATGGGGCAACGGGCTCGGATGGGCGCGGCCGGCAACGAGCCCGGCGAAATGCGCCATATCGACCATCAGATAGGCGCCGACTTTATCGGCGATCGCGCGAAACCGGGCGAAATCGATGACCCGCGGATAGGCGCTGCCGCCGGCGATGATGAGGCGCGGGCGATGGGTTTCGGCCTGGCGCTCGACTTCGTCGAAATCGATCCGCGCGTCCTCGGCGCGGACGCCATAGGTGGCGGCGCGGAACCACTTGCCCGATATGTTGGGCGGCGCGCCGTGGGTCAGATGGCCGCCGGCGGCGAGCGACATCCCGAGGATCGGATCGCCCGGCGCGAGGAGCGCGAGATATACGGCCTTGTTCGCCGGCGCGCCGGCATGCGGCTGGACATTGGCAAAGCCGCAATCGAAGAGGCGCTTTGCCCGCTCGATCGCGAGCCGCTCGGCGATATCGACAAAGGCGCAGCCGCCGTAATAGCGCCGCCCCGGATAGCCCTCGGCATATTTGTTGGTGAGCACCGAGCCCTGCGCCTCGAGGACCGCGCGCGAGACGATGTTCTCGCTGGCGATCAGCTCGACCTGCGATTGCTGGCGGGTAAGTTCGTCATCGATGGCCGCGGCCAGTTCCGGGTCGGCCACGGCGAGCGCATCGCCAAAAAAGCCGGTCTCGCGCGGGAGCGGCAGCGGAGGAGCAGAAGAGATCGACAGGGCACCACCTCTCGGAGACGGGGGACGGGAGCGTCGACGCCGATTGTTCGAAATCTACCATATCTCGGTCGGCGATGTCAGCCGCCTACTAAACATCGCGTGATCGCCAGTGCACCCGAGTGCGCGCAGGTCATCCGGGCGAAGGCCAAAAATCACCGAATGAAAGATATCGTCCACTTGAGCAGAATCTGCCGCGGGCCTACGATCGCAAGGGCACCGCGCGGAAACTCCAGCGCCAGCCAAGTCCTAGCCGGTCCTGCTTGTTGACCATTACTATACTCGCCCGGGAGTTTCGGTTGACACGAAAAAATCACTCTGCGATTATGCCGGCTTGGCAAAACTCAGTAGCTGGATCGAGGGAGAACATGGCGGAACCGACAACCCCCAAGGTGGCGGACGATGAATTGCTGCGAATGACTGCTGAGGTCGTGTCGGCCTATGTCAGTAACAACACCCTGGCGACAGGGCAGCTGGGCGACGTCATTCAGTCCGTCTACAACTCGTTGCGCGTGCTCGAGGGACAAGCGGCCGAGGCGCCGTCAGAGCCGCTGAAACCCGCCGTCCCCGTGCGCAAGTCGATCACGCCGGAATTCCTCGTCTGCCTCGAAGACGGCAAAAAGCTCAAGATGCTCAAGCGCCATTTGCGCTCGACCTACAACCTGACCCCGGATGAATACCGGACGAAATGGGGTCTGGCGCCGGATTACCCGATGGTCGCGCCCAATTATGCCGCGCAGCGCTCGGCATTCGCCAAGAAGATCGGTCTCGGGCGCGGCACCGGCCGTAATTCGGCCCGCGGGTCGGCCCGGAAATAGCGCACCGCGACAAAGCTGAAAAAAGGGCGCCTTGGGGCGCCCTTTTTTATCGCAGGCTCGCCCGCGACCAGCTTCTCGCCCCGACTCTCTCCCTCCCCGGGGGGCGCCCGGGGAGGGAGAGGGAGCTTTCGTCAGGGTTCAGCCGAGACCGTAGAGGCGGGAGACGTTGTCGTAGGTGATCTTCCTCTGTACGCTCTCGGAAAAGCCGGCGAGGTTCTGCTTCAGGGTTTCGTGCGAGTTCGGCCAGATGCAGTCCGGGTGCGGATAATCGGCGCCCCAGATGATGTTGTCTTCTCCGACCAGCGGGACGATCGGCTCCAGGTACTTGTCCTGCTGGTAGGTGACGAAGCCCTGGCGGCGGAAATAGTCAGAGGGCTTCATCTTGAAGCCGAGGCTGCGCGCCCGGTCGTGGTATTCGGTGTCGCAGCGGTCGAACACATAAGGAAGCCAAGTCACCCCGAACTCGCCGAGAACGAAGTTGAACTCGGGGTATTTTTCGCAGGCGCCGGAGGCGAGGATCGAGGCCAAGACCTCCATCGTGTCGAGCTGGAACAAGGTCGAGCGCACCAGCCGCCACTGGGTGAAGACCTCCTTTTCCATCTCCGGCGTGTCGGGTGCGCGCACCGCCTTGAACCCGGTCGAATGGAACGAGATCGGGAATTTGCACTCGGCCGAAGCTTCCCACAGCGCGAACCAAGCCGGGTGGTAGAGCGGCGGGCTCATCCGCTTGAACGCGAGGTCGCCGCCCTTCAGCCCCATCTTGGCGCAGCGCCGCACCTCGGCCGCCGCCGCCTTCGGGTCGGTGTTGGGGATGATGGCCAGCGGGAAGACCCGGCTCGAATCGGAGCGCTTGGCGAAATCGGCGGCCCAATCGTTGTAGCGGGCGTTGACCCAGACGCGCAGATCGGCGTCCTCGATCAAATCGTTGACCATCAGGCAGCCGTAGATGATCTCCTTTTCGAGCCCGTCGCGGTCGAGATCTGCGAGGCGCAATTCCGGGGTGGTCGGGCGCGGCTCGGCGCCGGGGAAGCAATCCCACTCGAAGCCGAGATCCTTCATCTCGTCGATGTGGTCGAAGGCGCCCTTGGTGTAGGGCAGAAAGCCCGGGCCGACGCCGTTCCACATGCCGCGGTCCTTGTCGTCGACAAACCAGTGCTGGCCGTCGTTGCGTTCCTCGACGCGCGGAGCGAGCTTCTGCCACTTCGCCGGGGCTTGCGACGACCACAGATCGGTGGGGCAATAGGTCAGGTCGATATGGTTGTCGCCGGAAATGAGCTTTTGTTGCATCGCGCGTCTGGCTCCTTCTCGATGCACCGCCGGGTGCAGCCGTAAGGTACAAGAATAGCGGGCAGCGGCCTGTGGTTTCAACCGCGCTTCGTCGCATGGCCGCCCGGCGCCAAGAAAAGGCCCCGTTTCAACTCACACCGAGGGGCGCGAGGCGGCCCACAGCCCGAGGTGACCGGCTAAACCGGCTAATGAGCAGGCTCGGGGTTGACCCAGTCGCCGCCGCTTTGCGGCCCCTGCGGGATCGGCTGGGCGCGAGTCGCCGTTTGGCTTGGCGCCCGAACGGGGGCCGGCGCGTATGCCGGGTGCCCGTAATAGGCCGGGTAAATCGGGTAGTAGGCGGGGGCGCAGGCCGCCAGGGCGCTTAGGAGCCCTAACGCCAGTCCGCCTCGAGCAATCTTCCAAATCGTCATCCTGCGACCTCACGTCGACCGTTACGCAGACGCGCGCCTCGTTTCGCTCGTTCCACCGGAAATCGAGCGATCTTGTGCGTTGCACCAGGAACAGAGGCGGCGCGATTTTGTTCCAGCAACGGGGGGCGGTCTCAGCGTTATTGCCATCCGGGAGCACAGCGGGAATGACGATCTTCGGGGCGTTGCGGCGGACGCTGCTCGGCCTGTTCGCACTCTTCGCGCTCGGCATCATCAGCGGCGCGCTGTTCGTCGGCTATTGCGCCTTTACGCTGCCGCTGCCGCAGGCGCTGGCCAATGAGACCCCGCCCGCGGCGATCCGCTACACCATGAGCGCCGGTCAGCCGTTGGCGCTGCGCGGGGTGTACCGCGGCGAAAAGCTGACCGCCGATCATCTGCCGCCCGATCTCGTCAATGCCGTCGTCGCGATCGAAGACCGGCGCTTTTTCAGCCACGGCGCGATCGACGTGCACGGCATTTTGCGGGCGGGCTGGCATGACCTGTTTGACCGCGGGTCGCTTGAGGGCGGCAGCACGATCACCCAGCAACTGGCCCGGCTGACCTATCTCTCACCCGAGCGCACGCTGCGCCGCAAGGTGCAGGAAGCGATGATCGCCGTGTGGCTCGAAGCGCGGCTCTCCAAACGCGAGATCCTCGCGAGATATTTGAACAACGTCTATTTCGGCGCCGGCGCGTTCGGCGTGGACGCCGCCGCCAAGCGCTATTTCGGCAAGAAGGCAAGTGAGCTCGACCTTGCGCAGGCCGCGATGCTGGCCGGCCTCATCCGCTCCCCCTCGCAGCTCGCACCGAGCCGCAACCTCGACGGGGCGCACCGCCGCGCCGTGCTGGTCCTGCAGGCGATGGTCGAGACTGGAGCGATCGATAAGGCCCGCGCCGCTGCGGCCAGCGCCGAAAAGGTGACGCTCGCGGTCCCGCCCGACACCGCGCCCGACAATAATTATTTCCTCGATTCGGCCGCCGCCGAAGTGAAGCGGCTGGTCGGCACCCCGCCGCTCGATCTCACGGTGGCGACGACTTTCGACCCGCAGCTGCAGGATGCCGCCGAGCGCTCTGTCCAGCACTGGCTGGCGACCGAGGGTGTGCACCGCCATGTCGGCCAGGCGGCGCTCGTCGCGATGGCCCCCGACGGCGCGATCCTGGCGATGGTCGGCGGGCGCGACTATGCCCAAAGCCAGTTCAACCGCGCAACGCAGGCGCGGCGCCAGCCGGGCTCCTTGTTCAAGATCTTCGTTTACCTGACCGCGCTCAGCAACGACTATACCCCGGACAGCGTCATGGTCGACAAGCCGGTCGATATCGATGGCTGGCAGCCGGCCAATTACGACGGGCGCTATCACGGCCCGGTGTCGCTGAAGACCGCCTTTGCGCAATCGCTGAATTCGGTGTCGGCGCAGCTCGTTCAAGCCGTCGGCGTCAACCGGGTGATCGCGATGGCGAGGAGCCTCGGCGTGCATTCGCCGCTGCCGGCGGTGCCGAGCCTGGCGCTCGGCTCGGCGGAGGTGACGCTCCTCGAGATGACCGGCGCGATGGATGGGATTGCGACCGATCGCAAATCGATCGAGCCTTATACCGTGCGCGCGGTCCGCACCGAGGGGGGCCCGCTCTACACCCGCCCGGAGACCGTGGCCGACCGGCCCGACTGGAACTGGGCGGGGATGATGCACCTCTTAGAAGCCGTGGTTACCGAGGGCACCGGCAAGGCGGCACGGTTGACCGATAGCTCCGGGCGCCGCACGGCCGGCAAGACCGGCACGACCGACGATTATCGCGACGCCTGGTTTGTCGGGTTCACCACCGATATCGTCGTCGGGGTCTGGGTCGGCAATGACGACGACAGCCCGATGGAACGGGTGACCGGCGGCGACATGCCGGCCAAGATCTGGCACGATTTCGTGTCCGCGGCGGAGCCCATCATGGCGAGGGAGAAGGCGCCCGCCGCGACGGCGCTAACCGCCGCGCTGAGCGGCACCACTGCGGCACCATCGGCCGCAACGCCGGCAACCGCCGGGCTGAGCGGCACCAGTGCGCCGCCGTCGGCCGCGATACCGCCGCCGGGGAGCGTTGTGCAACCACCGCCGCCGAGCGCCGGCGCGTCGCAGCAAATGGTGTCCGCGAGCGCCGATCAACCGGCGGAGCCGCCAGGGCCGACCGCGCAGCAACTGCGCGGGGTCCCGATCGTCGTCGATACCGCGACGCTGTTACTGAACGGCGAGCTGATCCATCTCGACGGGATCGCCGGCCAGGGCGGTGCGGAGGGGAACCAACTGGCCCGCTACATCGGCGGCCGCGCAGTTACCTGCGAGCCGGTCGGCCGTGGCGCGGCGAAGTTTCGCTGCAAACTGGGCAATTACGATCTGAACGAGGCGATTGTCTTGAACGGCGGCGGCCGCGCCGCCGACAACGCGCCCGAACGCCTGCGCAGCGCCGAAGAAAAAGCCCGCCTCGCTGGCCGCGGGGTCTGGGAGCAGTAGCAAAATCACCACCGCGTCGACAGCCAGATCGCCAGGCGCGAGCTGGTCTTGACGACGGCCGAGATCACTTCATAGGCGACCGCCTCGTTGGCGCCGTATTCGATCGCAGTCGCGCGGTGTTGGGCTTCCTCGGCGCGGAAGGCTTCGATCGTTTCACTGAGCGCCGGGTCAGTGTCGCCCAGGTGCTCGGCTTGCCCGCGGTAATGTTCGTCGATGACCTCTTCGACGGCGACCGTGCAGGCCATCGCCGCGCGCTCGCCGAGAAGCGCGGTTGCCGCGCCCAGCGCATACCCCGCGACATGCCAGAGCGGCGTCAGCACCGTCGGGCGCACCCGGCGCGTGCGGACGAGGTCGTCGAAGGCGGCAAGATGGCGCTTTTCCTGCCCGGCCATACGGGCGATCTCGTCGCGGGCCCGGCCACGCCCGATGACGGCGAGCTGACCGTCATAGATGCGCACCGCACCGTATTCGCCGGCATGGTCGACCCGGATCATGCTGTGGGCCTCGGCCTCGGGGCGAGGATCGCCGGGGAGATAAGGCGGGCGCTCTACCGTCATGCCGCGGCCGAGGCATGCGATGCCGCCCCGCGGGTGCGGGCGAAGACGAACGCGCACACCGCGGCCATGCCGAGCGACGCCACGAGGTTCCAGCCGGCCAGCGACACCCCGATCAGCGACCATTGCACGCGGTCGCACAAGACCGGCGCGGTGCCGAGGATCTGGCGCCTCATCTCTTCCAGCGTCGTCGCGCCGCCGCCGCTCGCGGTGCAGGCGCTCGGGCCTGCAAACCAATGCTGCTCGACCCCGACATGATAGAACGCGAAAGCGGCGCCGAGCGCGAAGACGAGGGCGAGCGTCAAGGCGACCCAGGGCAGCGCCGGGCGATTTCCGGCAGTGAGCGCGACGAGCGAAATCGCGATCGCCGCGGCCCACGGCCAGCGCTGCAAGAGGCAGAGCTCGCACGGCGCCAGGCCGCCCCAATACTGCGACAGGAACGCCGAACCGAGCACGATCACGCTCGCCACCAGCACAAAGCCGGCAAACGGCCGGGGGGTGACAATCATCATTTATAGATGGCCATCATTTATAGATGGCCACCGCAACGATGCCGCCAACCAGCAAAATGGCAAAAAGGCTGGTCATCAACATCAAGCGCCGCTCGATGAACTCGCGCGCAGCGTCGCCGAACCACCACAAGAGGAGAGCAATCATAAAAAACCGCAGGCTGCGCGAGACCAGCGAGGCGGCGATAAACGGCAGCAGCGGGAAATGCACGACCCCGCTGGCGATCGTCACCAGCTTATAGGGGATGGGGGTCATCCCCTTGATGATGATGATCCACACGCCCCATTTGGCAAACCCGGCCTTCAGCGCCTCATAGCCGGCCATCGCGTGATTGTATTCGAGGATCGGCCGGCCGATCGCGTCGAACAGGAAATAGCCGATCGCATAGCCCACGAGGCCGCCGGCGACCGAAGCCAGCGTGCACAGCAGGGCGAGGCGAAACGCTCGGGCCGGCTGCGCCAGGATCATCGGGATCAACAGGATGTCGGGCGGGATCGGCAACAGCGAACTCTCGACAAAGGCGACGGCCAAGAGCGCAAGGAGCGCATTGGGGCCGGCGGCAATCGCCAGGGTGCGCGCGTAAAGGCGTTGCAGCATGACGTGCCGCGTTCGCGAAATGCGCGGGGTTGGCCGGTGTGGTCAGCCCGTCAAACGGCGGTCGGCCGGGGTGCGGGGAGCGGAATTCCCTCGTACAGCTCGGCCATCGCGATGCCGACCGGCACTGATCTCAGGGTCAACGTCGCCGCCGGGCCCTCGACGATCTCGGTGATCCACTGAGCGCCGTCGCGCCGCAGCACCTCGGCGAAGATGGTTTGCGAGTTGATCAACAGGATCTCGTCAACCGAGGCGATCTGCCGGTAATCGGCGACCTTGCGCTGGCGATCATGCGATGCGGTCGACGGCGAGAGAACCTCGACGATCAGCACGGGATCGCGGATCA
Source organism: uncultured Alphaproteobacteria bacterium (assembly GCA_963734125.1). Taxonomy (GTDB): domain Bacteria; phylum Pseudomonadota; class Alphaproteobacteria; order ATCC43930; family CGMCC-115725; genus DATARH01. The sequence goes on along the minus strand of CAVTGB010000038.1, from coordinate 31,662 downwards.
CCGGGTCCTCGGGAAGAGGCGGGTTACAGGCCACGGCGAGATCGGCGACGTAGAAGCTATCGTCGCGGTCCGGTCGCGCGATGCCGGCCTCGATCTGCACCATGCAGGGTGGGCGCGAGCGAAGCGCAGCGCCGATGGCTGTGCACAGCCGCGCTGCGAGGAAGCCATGCGCTGGCGCAGGTGGCGCCATCGCCACGACGATGCCGTCCAGGAGTTCGTAGCGCGTGTCGGTGCCGTCCTCCCACTGGAGGAATTCATCGACCGTCATGCCCTTGAGCGCGGTTTCGGCCATCATTCCCTCGGTCGTCGCTCAGCGTAATATAGCGTGCGCGGCGGCGTGCGCATCACCGCAGGATGCGAAAGGTCGGGCCGGTCGCGGCGCCGCTCCGATCGTTTCGTTCAGGCCTCGGGCCTGCGCGCCAAAGGCCCACTGCGCGGGATCGCGCCGCCGGTGATGCCGCCGTCGATGACGAGTTCGGTGCCGGTGATGTAGCTGGCTGCGTCGGAGGCGAGGAAGAGGACGCCATTGGCGATGTCCTGCGGCAGGCCGACGCGCCCGAGCGGCGCGCCGAGGCGCCCCATCTCCTCAATATCCATAGGCGCGTTGCGCCGGCTGTCGGCGAGGTCGGGGCGAATCTTGCCCCAGATCGGGGTATCGATGATGCCGGGATGCACTGAATTCACCCGGATGCCGTCGCCGCGCGAGGCGCATTCCATCGCGATCGCCTTGGCGAAGAGGCGCACCCCGCCCTTGGTCGCGCAATACCCGGCCAAGGTCGCCGAGCCGCGCAGCCCGGCAATCGACGAGGTCATGATGATCGAGCCTCCTCCCGCACTTCCATCAGAGGGGCGGCGCATCAGCGGGATAGAGTGCTTGACCGAGAGGAAGACGCCATCGAGGTTGACCGCGGTCTGCCGGCGCCAATCCGCGAGGGTCATCTCGACGATCGAGGGCACCATGATGCCGATCCCGGCATTGGCGACGAGGATGTCGAGCCGCCCGTATCGCCGCCCGATCTCGGCCACGATCTCCCGCCAGCGCGCTTCGTCGGTGACGTCGTGCGACAGGTAGATCGCGTGTTGACCGGACGCCGTGATCTGCCCGGCGAGCGCGGTTCCGCGCGGATCGTCGATGTCGCTGATGATGACGCGGGCGCCTTCCTTCGCCAACGTCTCGACGCAGGCCGCGCCAATGCCCGAGGCCCCGCCGGTGACGATCGCGACCTTGCCATCCACCTGACCCATGATCTCCTCCCGTGTGATCGGCCACCCTGGCCGCGAGTTTACCCCCACCGCGCCCTTAATCAGAGGGAGAAGCAAGGTCGGCGCATTTCCCTCCTATTTCCCTGCGGCAGGAAATCAGCATGCGCGTAGAATGCGCCGCAACCCGCCATCCCGGGAGGTCTCCATGGCACAGCATAGCGGTCCGGCCGCGTCTACCCCGATCGGTGTCGCCCCGATTGATGTCAAGACCGCGCGGCGCTGGCTCGGCGATGCGGGCGAAGTCGCCTTTATCGATGTGCGCGAAGAGGGTCAGCACGGGATGGGTCACCCGCTGCTCGCGGTCAACCTGCCCTATAGCCGGCTCGAACTCGGCATCGGGCAATTGGTGCCGCGGCGCTCGTGCCGGGTGGTGCTGATCGATGACGGCGACGGGGTGGCCGAGCGGGCGGCGCGCCGGCTGGTTGGGCTCGGCTACCCTGCGGTTTACGTGCTGGAGGGCGGGGTCGCGGCGTGGGCGGCCGAGTACCCGCTGTTCCCGAGCACCAACGTGCCCAGTAAAGCCTTCGCCGAGATCGTCGAGCACGAGTTTGGCACCCCGGCGATGACCGCCGCCGAACTCGACCGCCGCCGCCGGGCCGGCGAGAAGATCATCGTCCTGGACAGCCGCCCCCTCGACGAATACGCGCGCTTTCACGTGCCGGGCGCCGTGACCTGCCCCGGCGCCGAACTGGTGCTGCGCTTTGAGGATTTGGTGCCGGAGCCGGACACGCTGGTTGTCGTCTCGTGCGCCGGGCGGACCCGTGGGATCATCGGCGCGCAGTCGCTGCTGACCGCCGGGGTCCCCAACACGGTGATGTCATTGGAAGGCGGAACGCAGGCCTGGCGGCTGGCCGGGCTCGACCTCGAGCATGGCATGACGACCGAATTGCGCGCCGCCAGCCCGGCGGCGGTCGCGGCAGCGCAACGGCGCGCCCAAACGGTCGCTGACCGCTTTGGCGTGCGCTCGATGGATCGGGCGACCCTTGCCACTTGGGCAGGCGAGGCCGGCGAGCGCACGACCTATCTTCTCGATGTGCGCACGCCCGATGAATATGCCGCCGGCCACTTGACGGGCTCGGTCTCGGCGCCGGGCGGGCAATTGGTGCAGGCGATCGACCGCTGGGTGGGGACGCGCGGCGCCCGGCTGGTCCTAATCGACGACGCCGGCGCCCGTGCGGTCATGACCGCGCAGTGGATGATGCAGCTGGGCTGGGACACTTATGTGCTCGAGCGCCCGTTTGAGGGGGAGAAGCTGGAGACCGGCAGTCCGAGCGCGCCGGCGCCGGCGCTCCCCGAAATCCTGACGATCACCGTCACGGAAGCGGCGCATTGGCTCAACGACGGTGCGGCGGCGATCGTCATCGGGTCGAGCGCCAATTACCGCGAGGCCCATCCTGAGGACGCGGTGTGGGCGATCCGGCCGCGTCTCGACCGCTTGCCGGGAACCGTGTTGCGGGCGACGCGCATCGCCGTCTTTGCCGAGGATGACGCGGTGGGCGCGCTGGCGGCGGCCGATCTCGCGGAGATCGCGGCCGGGCCGGTGGCGCTGGTGCGCGACGGGATCGCGGCGTGGCGCGCGGCCGCGCGCCCGTTTGCCGCCTCGCCCGAGGAGCCGAGCGATGATGAGCGCATCGATTACCTGTTCTGGAACCACGACCGCCAGGCCGGCAACCAGGCGGCGATGCGCGCCTATCTGCGCTGGGAGACCGAGCTCCCGGCCGAGATCGCCCGTGACGGCCTCGCCGGCTTCCGCCTCACCCCACCGTAACCCCAGCGCAATCGAGCGCGCCGTCAGTGTGGCACCGCCATCGACGGATTGTGGTTGCCGCCCCCCGGCCCGCCGGGAGGGCCGGTGGCGAAGAGGGTTTGGCCGGCGTGGGATTGCTCGTTGGTTGGCATAGCGCCCGGCAAAAAGGTGGCCGGGTTTCCCGGCGCCGCCGCGCCGGACAAGCGTGGGGCCGGGGTGATATCGGCAAAGGTGGTCTGCGCGGCGCCGCCGCCGGCGACGGGCGGGTCGGCGACGAGCGTCCCGCCGTGCCCGTCGCTGGTAAGGGTGAACTGGCTCGTTACATAGCTGCCGACCAGGATCAGCTTGGCGGTATGCGCCCCGCTGGTGACGCTGAGCGTGCCGCTGGTATTGCCGGAGGCCTCGACGAAGCTGACGGTGGTGACGCCCGATACGAAGGCAATCCCCCGCAGATCGATCCGGTCCGCTGGATCGGGCTTGCCAAAACCTTTGATGGCGCCGGTAAAGCCGGCCCCGGCATCGAGCTGCAAGGTACCGCCGCTGACAAAGGTGATCGTGCCGCTGGCGGTGCCGCCGCTCGCCACCTCGAGAAGCCCGCCATCAATCGTGCCGCCGCTCACCCTGCCGTTGACGGTCTCGGCCCCGCCGCTGTTGACCCGGCCGCCGCTCGCCACCCCGCCGGCGCCGACGTGCAGCTGCCCGCCGCTGTCGACCGTGACCCCGCGCGCCACTCCGTGGACGCGCTCGTTGCCGCCACTATAGACGACCGTTCCGCTCGCCGTGCTACCCGCCTCGACATATTGGTTCCCGCCGCCGACAACCGTGGCGTTCGTCGCCGCGCCATAGACGTATTGCTTGCCGCCGATCGTCGCGCCGAAATCCCTGCCGCCGGCGCTGACCGTCTCGGCGCCGCCGCTATCAACGATCATGCTGCTCGCCATGCCGCCGGACAGCACATCGACCGTGCCGCCGCTGAGGACAGAGATGTCGCTGTAGGTTTGGCCGGCGGATGCCACCAGCGTCTGTCCCGACGACACCGTCGTCGGCTGGATGCCAGTTATGTTCAACGCCCCGGAAAACGGGCCACTGGTGGCGAAACTCGCGGTAAACAGAAACGCTCCCGGGACCCCGACGGGCTTTCCCGAGGCGTCGAGCGAAATCAACGTAATCCCGTCGCCCCCTGCTGGGAGGATGTCGCTGATACCCGGCTGGATCTGTTGGTAGGCAGACCACGTCGTTCCGGTTTCATAGGACACATTGTATGACGCGACGCCCGAGAGAAACGGCAATCCAATCGACGCGAAATTCGGCGAGCCTGCACTTTCGGTGAACACAAACCTGGTTCCAGCCGCCGGATCCAGGGCAACAGTCACCGATCGAATTGCCTGGAAATCAAAATATAACGCTAGGGTTGTCGGCGTTGATGTTTCCCGAGTATAATTTTTAATACTCGGAATCGGGTTTGGTCCGGTACGGCCCGGCTGGTAATCGGCAACATTCTGCAAATTTGCAAACGCCGGTTTTTGATGATTGTTTGCAGCGTTCCATATTACAATTGAATGAGAATCGTTGTTGCTCGTGTAAGGGCTTTTTATCGTAAATGTTTGGCCCATTGGGACGCCCGTCAGCGACACGACGTCCCCCGACACGCGATAATTGATGTCGGTACCACCAAAGCCCACGTCAGGGACGATGCTGAGCTGGCTCCTGAGTTGCGGGTAGAGTTGCCCGCCGCCCGGAGCGTTGAAGGCGGCAGTCGGAAAATGCCCCTCTGTCCCGACCAGTTGCGCCAGCGCCCCGCCGAGCGAATGCCCGGTGAGCGTGATCAGGCCATAGGGGTCGACCTGCTGGACGTAGGTATAGACTTGCATGACAAAGGCAGCGGCATCTTTGATGTAATCTGCCAGAATCGCGTTCGACGTCCCGGTTACAAACGCGTTGTCGGCCCCAAACCAATTCTTTACGAATGTGGCCCACCCGCCTGACGGGGGGTTCGACCCACGGAAGGCGATCACGATGTCGGGAGGGATCCCCCCGCCGGGAGAGTCGATGTATGCGTCCGCCTCGAAGCCGGCGTCCGGCTTCGCTGCCATCAAAAAGCGATAGCCGTCGGCGCCCTCGGGGACCGCGTTGTATGTGTCGTAGGCCAGGTCGAGCAGGGTCTTCACCGCAACTGTCTCGACGTACGTGCCACCCCCTTCGAACCGTGTGAATCCGAATGTTGGGACCGGGTCAGGTCCGGTAATTGATAAACTGATGCCATCCGATAGAGAAAGCATTGCGTTGTTGCTGCCGGCCGCGAGGTTATACGAGGCGGAGATAGGCGAATCGGGAGCGGTGCCTGGGAGGTAGATAAAGTCGCCCGGAGCGAATCCGCTGATCGGATTGGTCGGCATCGTGGTGCCGTCAATCTGCAAGAGGCCGCTCGTGTGGGCAGCAAAGTCGATCGAACCGGAGACGATGGCGTCAACCTGCACATCCATCACGCCACCGCCGATCACCGTGCCGCTGGCCACGCCACCGGAACCGACGAATTGCTCGCCGCCACCGGAGACGATCGTGCCGATCGCCGTGCCGTAGACGTCATTGCCGCCACTGACGACCACCGTGCCGCTAGCGACTTCGCCGGGTTCAACGAGATCGTCGCCGCCATTGACGACCACCGTGCCGATGTCCACGCCACCGGACAACACGGCCTCACTGCCGCCGCTGACCACCGTGCCGATGTCCACGCCACCGGACAACACGGCCTCACTGCCGCCGCTGACCACCGTGCCGATCGCCGTGCCGTTCACGTCCTGCACGCCGCTGATGATCACCGTGTCGCTCGCTACGCCGCCATCATAGACGTCGACTTGGCCGCCATTAACCACGGTATCGATGACCGTAAATACACCGGGCATATAGACCGGGTTACCGGTAATGGTGTTAGGATATAGTATGCTTCCGCTTAACCATGTCTCGGTCGATGGGTCCGTCCAGCCGGTGTCGACCTCGAGAATTTCGTAACGATTTACAGTCGTCACCTCCGTCTCCCCGTCTGCTCAGCGCCGCGCCTTGGTGAGCGCGAACGGCGGCGGTGCCGCGGCCGAGGGCGCTCTCGCCCTGTTGCAGCCATCATGCGCCACGAATGATCTCGGCGAAAGGTTCCGGGGTTCGCTACGGATCGGGTTCGGGCGGCCGGCCCGCGCCCTTAAACAGAGCCGAGGCGCGTCCGCCTGCATCGCCTCCCTCCGCGACAACTGCCCCCGCGAAAGAGGCTGCCCCAGCGGCGGGGGAGATGGAGAGGAAGATTGGGAGCTGGAAAACGCGAAGCAGATAAAATCAAACGGTTGCTGCCCAATCAGGTCGCTCCGCTTCGGGATGCGAACGGACTCTTCGGTGCACGCGGCTCACCAATGGGGGTATGCTCGGCTGCGCATGGCCCTCGACGAATACAGGCGGCGACGCAATTTCGACATGACGCCGGAGCCGGCGGGGAGTGCGCGTTCCCGTGTGTCGGCGCGGGGCGGGCTGTCGTTTGTCGTCCAGAAGCATGCCGCGCGCCGGCTGCATTACGATTTCCGTCTCGAACTCGACGGCGTGATGAAGAGCTGGGCAATCCCGAAAGGCCCGAGCCTCGACCCCGCCGAGAAGCGCCTCGCGGTCGAAGTCGAGGATCATCCACTCGAATATGGGGGATTTGAGGGGATCATCCCGAAAGGGGAGTACGGCGGCGGCACGGTATTGCTGTGGGACCGGGGCACCTGGGCTCCGATCGAGCCCGACCCCGCCGCGGCGCTTGGCAAGGGCATGCTCAAATTTGCGCTGTACGGCGAGAAGCTGCACGGCAATTGGATGCTGGTGCGGCTGAAGCGCAAGCCGCGCGACAAGCACGACAACTGGCTTCTGGTGAAGGAGCGCGACGATGCGGCGCTGCCGCAGAGCGGCAACGCGGTCGTCGACGATCATCCGCTCAGTGTCGACACCAATCGCTCGATCGATGCCGTTGCCGCCGACCGTGACCGGGTATGGCATCCGCTCAGCGGCGAGACGCCCCCCTCTGCCGCTCCGGTGAAGCGTCGGTTGTCGAGCCTCTCGGGCGCGCGCAAAGGCACCATTCCGGACAGCGTCAAACCGCAGCTTGCTACGGCCGCTGCCGAGGCGCCGGCCGGCACCGGATGGCTGCATGAGATCAAATACGACGGTTACCGGCTGATCGCCCAGGTTGCGCGGGATAAGGTGCGGCTCCTCACCCGCAACGGGCTCGATTGGACCGCCAAGTTCCCGGCCCTCGCGAGGCGATTCGCCGAACTGCCGGTCAAGGCGGCGGTGATCGACGGAGAACTGGTCTCGCTCCTGCCCGACGGCACCACGAGCTTCTCCGACCTGCAGGATGCGATCGCCACCGGTCAAACCGGACGGTTGACCTTTTTTGCCTTCGATCTGCTCTTTTGCGACGGCTGGGACCTGACCGGGACATCGCTCGAAAACCGCAAGGCCGTGCTCGCTCAGATCATCCCACCCAATGCCGATGGGATGCTGCGCTACAGCGATCATCAGGAGGGCCGCGGACCCGAGTTCCTCCGTCAGGCGGCCGGCTTTGGTCTCGAAGGGATCGTTTCGAAGCGGCGCGACAAGCCCTACCGCGGCGGTCGCGGGAATGGCTGGCTCAAGATCAAGTGCCGCAACAAGGACGAATTTATCGTCGTCGGTTTTACCGAACCGGAGGGAACCCGGCAGGGGTTTGGTGCGCTGTTGCTTGGCTACCACGATCCGACCGGAAGGCTACGCTACGCCGGTCGCGTCGGCAGCGGTTTTGGCGAGGCGCTCCTCCCAGAGCTGCGCGCCCGGCTGGATGCGCTCTCTATTGTCAAACCACCGGTCTCTCTACCCCAAGGATTTTCCGCCGACGGGGTGCATTGGACCCAGCCCCGTCTTATTGCCGAGATCCACTATGCGGACTGGACCGCGGACGGGGTCGTGCGTCAGGCCTCCTTCCAGGGATTGCGCGACGACAAAAGCGCCTCTGAGGTCGTCTACGATCCCGTGTTGCCGGCGCTTGCCGCGATTCGGCCGACCAGCACGCCGAGCCGGCCCGCGCGCGACGGCAGCATCCTGTTCGAAGGCGTGCGGCTGTCCCACCCCGACCGCATCCTCTTTCCCGATATCGGTGTCACCAAGCTCGATCTCGCGCGCTACTATGCAGCAGTCAGCCAGCGCGCATTGCCACATCTCGCGCATCGGCCGCTGACCTTGTTGCGTGCGGCCGGTGGCATCGCTCAGAAGGCGTTCTACCAGAAGCATGTTGGACCCGGCGTTCCCGACGCCATCAAAAGCCTCGCCCTCGCCGGCGAAATCGGCACCGACCTCTATCCGGTGATCGAGGACCTTCCCGGCCTTGTTGCGCTCGTGCAGATCGCCGTCGTCGAGATTCACCCATGGGGCGCCGGCATCGACACTATCGATAGGCCCGACCGGATCACCTTCGACCTCGACCCGGACGAAGCTCTGCCGTGGCCCAGAGTGTGCGAGGCAGCGAGCGTGGTGCGGGCCGCCTTGAGCGGCATCGGGCTCGAAAGTTTTGTCAAGACGACGGGCGGGAAAGGTCTGCATGTCGTCGTGCCGCTATCCCCAAAGCTGGGCTGGGACGCGGTCAAGACCTTCACCCGATGGGTCGCGGAACGCCTCACCGAGCAATCCCCAGAGCAGTTTACGGCGAACCCGGCCAAGCGGGCGCGGCAATCCCGCATCTACGTCGATTACCTGCGCAATAGCCGCGGGGCGACCGCGGTCGGCGCCTATTCGCCGCGAGCCCGTCCGGGCGCGACGGTATCGACGCCGTTATTCTGGGCGGAGGTCGAGAACCTCGCCCGACCTGCCGATTTCACGGTCCTCACCGTTCCGAATTGCCTTGCCGGCCTCGCCTCCGACCCCTGGGCCGACATCGGCAAGTGTCGCCAATCGATCAATGCAAAGGTGAGGCGCCACCTAGGGATCTGATCGTCGCGATGGCACGACACAAGGGGTAGGACGGCGGTTTCGCCGGCCCGAGCGTTTAATCAAGGTAGGGATGCCCCCCGTTGCGCAGCCGCGATTGATGTGGCTTCTTTGTCGTTTGGATGCGGTATTCGGTCGGAGACCCTGATGCCTCGTGCGACTTGGAACGGTTTTCTGCGATTGTCTCTGGTCAGTTGCCCGGTGTACCTCACACCGGCGACCAGCGAAGCCAAGCGGGTCCGGCTCAATCAGCTCAATGCGGAGACCGGCAACCGGCTCAAGCAGCAATTGATCGACTCGGAAACTGGCGAAGTGGTCGAACGCAACCAGATCGCCAAGGGCTACGAATACGACCGCGGCCGATACGTGACGATCAGCGACGACGAACTGAAGGAACTCCAGATCGAGTCGTCGAAGATCATCGATCTCAATCAGTTCGTCGCCCGCGATGAGGTCGATCCTGTGTATCTCGACGCGCCCTATTACGTCTATCCCGACGGCGAACTGGCAGACGAGGCGTTCCAGGTTATCGGCGAGGCGATGACGCGCGCCGGACGGGTCGGCCTTGGCCGAGTTGTGTTGGCGAGCCGCGAGCGCCTGGTGCTGGTCGAACCGCGTGGTTCAGGTCTCTTGATGTCGACGCTCCACAGTGCCGATGAGGTTCGGCCGGCCGAGTTTCACCCGAAGGCGAACGGCGAGGTTGACGCGGATATGGTGGCCATTGCCGAGACCATCATCGAGCGCAAATCCGCCACGTTCGACCCGGCAAATTTTCACGACCGGTACCAGGACGCGCTCCGAGCGCTCGTCGACAGCAAGACCAAGGGATTGGCGCATGCGCCGCGCACCGTCGATGAGCCGACCAAGGTTATCAACCTGATGGACGCGCTGAAGCGCAGCCTGGCGGAAGGGGCGGCACCGGCGAGCCCGCAACCGTCGAAGGCCGAGCCGAAACGCGCCAAAGCCACGCTGGACCGCCGCCAGGCCGCGCTGCTGTTGCCGGTGGAAGGCGGCCGGAAAACCAAGGAACCGGCGACCGCTACGGTCCCGACACCACCGGTTGCGACCCCGCGTCGGCGAAAGAAGGCTGGGTAGCGCCTGAAAGTTGCACCCAGTCTCGTCTGCGGTCTGTTGGGGTTCGTCTCAGGCATCCGCGGATCGGTGTGGCGTTACAGCGGTTGACGGGCGCGCAGTGGTCGGCTGCGTTCGACGGCGGCAGGATGACCTCGGAGGCGGGCGCGATGGTGCTTGGCGCCACCGACCGGGCGATTGGGAACTTTGCGGCGATACTGCTACTCCGAATTGTTCCGGCATTGCGCCACGGGCGGTAAAGCGGAAGGGTATTACCGCGAGACCGGTCAGAATTGCGGAGTTGACAATCTACCGCGACGCGGGGACATAGCCGATGTCGGGCGGAGGCGAGGTCAACGACGGGAACGCGCCAGAGGAGCCGCGCGTGCCGCCCGTCGATGACGCGATCGCGTTGGGCGAAGCACGCTACCGGGCCGGAGCCTATGGCGAGGCGGCGGCGATTTTTTCGCGGATCGGCGAGCACATGCCCGCTCATGCCGGCGCGCTGCGCCTACTCGGTCTGTGCCGGCTGCGGCTCGGCGAACCGGACGCGGCCTTGGACCTGCTGGGCAGGGCGCTGGCGCTCGCGCCGGCGGATCCGTTCGCGCAATTGCATTTCGGGCTCGGGCTGCACGCGGTCGGGCGGCATGCCGAAGCCGCCGCGCAGTTCCGCGCCTGCGCGCCGCTGCTGGCGGAGGACCCGGCGCCTTATCTGAACCTCGCCTCGGCCCTCTTGGCACTCGGAGAGGCACGGGCGGCGCTCGACGCGGCGCGGCGGGCGCGGCGGCGCGCGCCGAACATGCCGCAGACGCACTACACGCTGGGGCTGGCGCTCCTTGCCTGCGAGCGCTTCGCCGCGGCGGCCGAGGCGTTTACCGCCGCTGTGCGCCTGGCGCCCGGCTTTGCCGAGGCCTGGGTCAATCTCGGCGTTGCCCGCTACCGCATGAGCGACATCAACGCGGCCAAGACGGCGATGCGCCGGGCGCTCTCGGCGGCTCCAGGACACCGCGCCGCGGCTGCTAACCTCGGTGCTTTTCTGCGCCTGACCGGCGAAGTCGAGGAGGGCGAGGCGGTGCTGCGGGGTCTCCTCGCGCGCGATCCCGAGGCGGCCGAGGCGCGGCTCAACCTCGCCGTCGATCTGTTGCAGGAAGAGCGCTCCGGCGAAGCGCTCGCCCTGCTCGATGAACAGCCGGCGCCGGGCGAACCGCGGCTGGCGCGGCATTGGGCGCTGCAGCGCACTCTCGCGCTGTTGCACCAGGGCCGGACCGAGGAGGCGCGCGACGCGCTCGCTCGTATGGGCGAGGTTTCCGCCGATCTGCGGCCGCTCTTGTTGTGGCGGCGGGTTTTGCTGGCGCTGGCCGACGATGACGAAGGCGGCGCTCGCGCTTTCGCCGGCGACATGGAAGCCGCGCTCGGCGCGACGCTCGCGTTGGTTCCCGAGCACCGCATCATGGCGCATTTCGACCTGGCGCGGTTCTGGTCGCAGCGGCGGGACGCCGACCGCGCCTTTCCGCACTGGGTCGAAGGCCACCGCCTCCTCGGCCGGATGCAGCCGTTTTCGCGCGCCGCGACTCGCGCTTTCCACGACGCGACGATCGCGCGGTTCGACCATTTGCGCTTTAGTGCGGGGCCGCGCGCGCAAAACAGCGACAGCACACCGGTCTTTGTCGTCGGCATGCCGCGCTCCGGCACGACCCTGGCAGAACAAATCATCGCCGCTCACCCGAAGGCGTTCGGCGCCGGCGAGCGGGTCGCGCTCGGCCGCACCTTCACCGCGCTTGGCGGCGGCGACAGCGCGGCCGCCGCGGCCCGGATTGCCGCCCTCGACCAGGCGGCGCTCGACCACGCCGCCGCGGCCTATCTCGGCGAATTGCGTGCGCTCGCTCCCGGGGCGGCGCGCATCGTCGACAAGATGCCGGGCAATTTCGCCTATCTCGGGCTGGCCGGGCTCATCCTGCCGGGGGCGCGGATCATCCATTGCGCACGCGACCCGCGCGACATCGGCCTGTCGATCTTCACCTACCGATTTTACGGCTACCACCCCTATGCCCACGACCTCGCCGATCTCGGCTGGTACATCGCCGAGCACGCGCGGCTGATGGCGCATTGGCGCGACGCGTTGCCGAACCCGATCCTGACCGTTCACCTGAAGGATTGGATCGAGGATTTCACCGGCACCCTGCGCCGGGTGCTCGCATTCCTCGATCTTCCCTACGATCCGGCCTGCGAGCGATTTTACGAACAAGACAGCCGAGTGCGCACGGTCAGCCGCGCCCAGGTTCGCCAGCCGGTCAACGCCAGCGGCCTCGGCCGCTGGCAGCCCTATGAACGGCACCTGAAGCCGCTCTTCGTCGCGCTCGCCGAAGGCGGTGCCCTGCCGGGCGAGCGAGAGGTTGTCACAACCAAAGATTGAGTTTCTGCCAGCAAACATGCTGAGAGAGCGCCCAGGCGGGGTCGTCGGTCATCGTCGTCTCCATCGGTTCCGCGGTTTCGATATTAGCTGGTATTGTGGACCGGGGAATGCGGACCGCTCCCATGGAGGACAAGCGCCATGTTCAGGCTTTATTACGCTCCCGGTACGTGCGCGCTCGCGACGCATATCGCGCTAGAGGAGGCAGGAGCGGCGTACGAGGCGGTTCTGGTCGATTTCGGCTCCCAGCGCCAGCGCAGCCCTGAATACCTGGCGGTCAACCCGAAAGGCCGGGTCCCGGCGCTGGTGACTGAAACGGGGACGCTGACCGAAACGCCTGCGCTCTTGTGCTTTGTGGCGCAGCGTTTTCCCGAGGCCGGGCTCGCGCCGCTCGCCGATCCGTTCGCCCTCGCCCAGGTCCAGGAGTTCAACAGCTATCTGTGCTCGACCGTGCATGTCGCGCACGCGCATGGCCGGCGGGGCGCACGGTGGGCGGACGACGCCGACGCCATCGAAGCCATGAAGCGAAAGGTGCCGGCGACCGTGACCGAATGCTTCGCGCTGATCGAAAATAAGCTCTTGCGGGGCCCGTGGGTGATGGGCGAGCGGTACACGATCTGCGACCCGTATCTTTTCACCCTCGGCACCTGGATCGAAGGCGACGGGGTCGACACCAGCAAAGTGCCGGGCGTCATGCGACACCGTGCCCGCATGCTGGCGCGTCCTGTTGTGCAAAAGGCGGTGGCCGCCGAGGGTACGCAGATCCCCTGACCCAGATGCCCCCTCACCATCCGACGCATTTCGTGGTGGTCGGCGCCGGGGCGGCGGGCCTGATGGCGGCCCGCGAACTCGCGCGCGCCGGCGGCCGAGTGACCATACTCGAGGCGCGCAGCCGGTGCGGTGGACGCATCTACCCGCTGCCCGAGGAAGAGTTCGGATACAAGGCGGAAGGCGGCGCCGAGTTTGTCCATGGCGCCGCGCCGGTGACCCGCGCCGTGATGCGCGAGGCGCGGGTTGCGCTATCGCCCCGTGGCGGGACGCGCTGGCGCCTCCGCGCGGGGGCGCTGTCTCCGGCAGACTATGCGGTGCCTCATATGGACCGGTTTTACCGGGCCTTGCAGGCGGTGAAAGCCGATCTCCCCGTCGCCGAATTCCTCGAGACGCAGTTTGCCGAACCGCAATACGACGAGTTGCGGCGCTCGGTCACGCGGACCGTCGAAGGCTACGACGCGGCCGACCCGCACCGCTTCAGCACGCTCGCGCTCCGCGACGAGTGGATGGCTCGGGACGATGGCGAGCACGCCCGGGTCGCGGGGGGCTATGGCACGCTGATCGAGCACCTCCTATCGGATTGCCGCTTGCATGGCGCCACGCTCCATCTCTGCGCCGCCGTCACGGCCATCGACGAGCGTGGCGGACGGATTGCCGCACGCTGTCATAACGGCGCCACGCTAGAGGCCGACGCCGCGATCCTCGCGGTGCCGCTCCCGCTCTTGTCCGAGATCGCGCTGCCGCCGATCGCGCGCGAGCGGGCAGCTTCCGCCGCCGACATCGGCTTCGGCAACGTCGTCAAAATACTGCTGCGGTTTTCGGAACGATGGTGGGCCGATCACGTCGGGCGAGATTTTGCCGACCTGTCGTTCCTGGTTTCCGACGCCACGGTTCCGACCTGGTGGACGCAGCATCCGGCCGAATATCCAGTGCTGACCGGCTGGTACGCGGGGCCCAAGGCCGACCGGGTGTCGTCGCTCACCGAAGTTGAACTGATCGACATGGGCCTCATTTCGCTCGCCGAGATTTTCGCTCGGCCCGTCGACGCCATAAGGGGGAAACTCGTTGCGTCGCGCGCGATCGACTGGGGTAAGGATCCGTTCGCGCGCGGGGCCTATTCCTACGCGACGCCGCGAACGCGCGAGGCGCAGTCGGTGCTGAGCAATCCCGATGGCGGCGCCATCTTCTATTCCGGCGAAGCGCTCTATGCCGGGCCGGACATGGGCACGGTCGAGGCGGCGCTGGCGAGCGGGTTGGACACCGCGCGGGTGATCCTGACGGGATCTCCGGCGACATCGCCCCGCGCCCGATAAAGTTGCGAATTCCCCCGGTCAGCGGCCTCTACGGTGGTCGGCCGCTTGTCTCGTCAGTCGGGCAGGTCGAACAGTTTGCACCAGCCGGTCGGGCTGATGTCGCCGCTCACCACCTTGCAGCGGCGCGGCCGGATGAAAAATGTGCACACGGCGCAACTGAACATGCCCTTGGGCGTGCCCTGATACGCCGCGGCAAGCTGCGACACCTTCGCCGGCCCCGTGTCGGCACGCGCCGGGATCGCCGCGCCCGCCGCCAGCGCCGTCGCAACCAGCTCCCGCCGCGTCGGCCGGCGATGGCCGAAGCGCGAAGTCGTCCCGCTACGCCGGCCGGGCGACATAGCCGTAGCGCAGATTGCTGCGGCCGCCGCCGTTGGCGAGGTAGTCGGCTTTGATCGCGGCAAAGCGGTCGTGATTGACCCGCTCTGCATGCTGTCGCTCGAGCCCATAGAGCCTGGCGGAATTGCCGCCGAAGATCGCCGTTTTGAGCTGTCCGTCGGCCGGGCCCAAAGGCTTGAAGCCGTATTTCTTCTGCATCTCATCGGGGATTTCGAGCCGCCGCAGACCCTCGATCTGCCATTGTGGGGCGCCGGTCCATACCGCGTCGGTGCCCCAGACGATGTGATCGGGCCCGAGACCCTTGACGAGCATGCCCATCAGCGCCGCGGCCAGACGCGGCTCGGCGACCGCGGTCCACGCAAAAATCTGTCCGAGATCGCCATAGACGTTGGTGACGCCGTATTTCTCGGGGATTTCCGCGAGATCGCTGGTCCACGAGGAGCGGCCGGTCTTGTCGAATTCGGCCATCGCGTCGGCCGGGTTGGCGCCGACCCAGCGATAGGCCGAGTGGTAGACGAGGAAATTGAGCTGCGGCCAGTCCTTCGCCGCCTTGCCGATGTCGCTGACATCGGCATAGGGCAACAGGCGCGGGAATTTCTCGGCGATTGCCGGGGCGAACAAGCCTTTGTGGATGCAGACGTTCCTGATCCCGGTCTTGGCGATCTTCTCGTAGAACGGGTACATCAGCTTCTCGTCATCGGCGTGCCAGGGGTGGCCGTCGAGCTCCTTGTGGGTATTGTCGCCGACCGAGTACCCCTTCCACGAATCAGGTTTGTACTTCTCGATCGCCTCGTCCACCTTGTCGAGCCAGCCGTCCCATCCCGGAGTGAACGTGAAGTGCGCCAGCATGCGGCGCGTGCCGGCCTTCTCATTGACGGCGGCGCGGGTCTTGAATGCCTGATCCTGCGGGAGGAACCAGTCTTGCGTCTCGACCGAGGGTGAGTTGGACAGGATCGTCATCTTGGTGTCGCTGTCCATATAGAGTTCTTTGATGTAGTTGTTGAATTTGAGGTCGTCGAGCGTCTGTTCCTTGCCCGACAGCTCCTTGTTCCAGCCCCACTGGCCGACCGCCTCGCGGCCCTTGACGAAGCCGATCAGCCGCGTGTCATCGCGCAGGAAATGGGTGTGGCCGTCGAAGATGAACTGCCCGGCATTGGCCGTGGCCAGCTGGTCGGCGAGTTCGGGGGTCGCGGCTTCCGCCTCGCTGACGCCGAAATAGCGGCCGAAAACCTGGTTCATCGCCACGAACGAGGCGGCCATTCCGGCGGCGGTCTGGAAGAACCGGCGTCGCGATAGTCCCTGGTGCTTGGCGAGGCGGTCACTGATCTCGATGAGCCGCGCCTCAACCTCTTTCTGCTGAGCGGTTTGCGGAACCGGCAGGTATTCGTCGCTCGAAACGATTTGCGTCGGCACTGGAGACGGGAAAGATGCTGTCTCGGCCGGCTGCAGCCCGCTGATCATTCCATCGTCGAGAAACTTCATGGCGTCCTCCGTTTCGATATACGGTAACCAAGCCCATCTTCCTTCGCGTCTCGGTTAGGCTAGGCCACCACGGCACCGGTCGCCTAGGGATCTACCATAACCTCCGAGAACGCGCAGGCTTCTTGGCCGCCAGCCCGACAATCCGTCCTTGGCTTCAAGGGCGAGTTCGGGTCTGATCGGACCCTGCGCGACGATGAGGGACGCGGCGATGAGGGTAGGGATCTCGCTCACCAGCAATTACGGGGATGTGAAGGACCCGCGTCAGGGAGCGCGCTGGATGATCGAGCGGGCCGCAGCGGCACGCCGGGCCGGGCTCGATTCCTTGTTCATCGGCGACCAGCACGTCTCGCCCACCGCCTATTACCAAAACACGCCGATGCTCGGGCGGCTTCTCGCGGAATGGGGCGATGCCCCGGCCGGCTGCCTGTTCCTGCTGCCGCTGTGGCACCCGGTGCTGGTGGCCGAGCAAGTGGGGACGCTGGCGGCGATCGCGCAAGGCCCCTTCATCATGCAGTGCGGGCTCGGCTGGGGTGACGATCGGTTTGCCGCGATGGGCGCCAACTTCAAGACGCGCCCCTCGGCTTTCGAAGAAGCGCTCGACATTATCCAGCGCCTCCTAGCCGGCGAAACCGTGAGTTCCTCGCGCCGCTTCCGGCTGACGGGCGCAAGCCTCGCGCTGCGTCCGGCGGAGGCAGTCGACGTATGGATCGGTGCCAGCGCGCCACCCGCCATCGACCGCGCAGCGCGCCTTGCGGATGGCTGGATCGCCAGCCCCGGGCTCACTCGCGAGGAAGCGCGCGCGCAGGCCGATCTCTATCGCGAGCGCTGCGCCCATTACAGCAAAGCGCCCGGCGCCATCGTCTTGCGGCGTGACATCTATGTCGGTGAGACATCGGCCGAAGCACAGGCGGTATTGCAAGAGGCGCTGGGCCGAGGCTATCGCGGGATGCCGGCGGAGGCGCTGATCGCCGGATCGGTCGATGAGGTTGCCGAAAAGTTTCGACGCTTTGCGGAAATCGGCTACACCGAAATCTCGGTGCGCCACCTGACGAACGACCAGCCGAAGGTATTGGGCTCGCTCGAACGGCTGGCGGCGGTACGCGCCGCGGTGGCCAAGGCCTAACTGCCCCCAAACGGGAGGACCTCCCATGCTTGCAGTTTCGGACATCCAATCGTCGCCCGAGGAACTGGAGGATTTTTATTCGCAATTGGCCGCGCAGCATGTGACGCCGGCCTGGATCGGTGGCGGCATTACCGTCGAGCCGGAGAGCCGGGCCGTGCCTTATTTGTGGCACTGGCGGGATCTGCGCCCGCAGGCGATGCGGGCGGCGGAACTCGTCGGCACCGCGCAGGCCGAGCGCCGGGTGCTGCGCCTCAGCAACCCCAACCTCTCCGGGATCGCCAGCAACACGCTCGTCGCCAACATCCAGATCGTGATGCCGGGTGAGATCGCCCGGGCACATCGCCATTCGGGCGCGGCGCTGCGCCTGATCATCGAGGGCCGCGGCGGCTACACGGTCGTCAACGGCGAGCGCGTTCCGATGTCGCCTGGCGATCTCGTGCTCACCCCCAACTGGTCATGGCACGACCACGCCAACGACACCGATGCGCCGATGATTTGGCTGGATGGCCTCGACACCCCGCTGGTGCGGATGCTCGAAGCCGGGTTCTACGAAGAGTATCCCCAGGAGCGGCAAGAGCTTGCGCCGCCCGTCAACGCCTCGGAGTGGCACTACCCGCTGTCGGAGATGAGGGAGGCCCTGCAACGGCTGGCGGCCGCAAACGCCGGCCAGGAGATCATCCTCGAATACACCAACCGGCGGACCGGCGGACCGGTGATGCCGACGATCGCCTGCCATATGCAGCTCTTGCGCCCCGGTGAGAAGACACAGACCCGTCGCCGGGTGTGCTGCACGAACTATCACGTCGTCGAGGGCGCCGGCTACTCGGTGATCGGGGACCGGCGGCTCGATTGGGGCGACAAGGACGTGTTCACGGTGCCGACCTGGACGTTCTACGAGCACGTCAATGAGGGCGGCCGGCCGGCCTTCCTGTTCTGCTTCAGCGACGCGCCGGTGATGCAGGCCCTGAGCCTCTACCGGGATCAAACAAGGCCGTAGCTGCGAGTGTCACGCCGGGGGAGCGGCATAACGGGGAGAGCCGGTGGATGGATCTCAAACTTGCGGGCAAAATTGCGCTCGTCACCGGTTCGAGCCGCGGCATCGGCCTCGCCACCGCCAAGGCGTTTGCCGCCGAGGGCTGTCGAGTGATGCTCTCGGCGCGTTCGCCCCAGCAACTGGCCGCAGCAGAACAGGAGCTGCGCGCGGCCGGCGCGGAAGTCGTCGCCCAGTCGGCTGATGTCGCAAAGCCCGAAGAGGCTGCCGTGCTGGTCGGCGCCACGGTCGCCGCCTATGGCGGCATCGACATCCTCGTCAACAATGTCGGTGGCGGGGGTGGGGGCGCGCGCATCGCCGACAGCATTGACGAGGATTGGCGCGGCGCTCTGGAGCGCAATCTGATCCAGACCGTGCGGATGATGCGCCTCACATTGCCGCACATGCAGGGCCGCCCCGGCGCGGCGATCGTCAATATCGCCTCGATCTCGGGATGGTCCCCGCAATTGACGATGTCTGGGCAATACGGCGCGGCGAAGGCGGCGCTCATTTTCGAGACCGAGCGCTGGGCGCTCGAATTCGTGCCATACGGCATCCGCGTCAATACCGTCTCGCCGGGCTCGATCCTGGTCGGGGGCAATGGTTGGGACCGCTACCGGGTCAGCAACCCGGACTACTACGCCGACTACGTCCGCCACGGCTTTCCGATGGGGCGCCTCGGTACCGCCGAGGAGGTGGCCGATGTCATCGTGTTCGCCGCTTCGCCCCGCGCCCATTGGATCAACGGCCGCAACATCCCCGTGGACGGGCTGGAACAGCCGCACGCCCCCCGCGACCGCCGGCCCTTCTAGAAAGATCAATCGGTCGCGCCGGCGAGCGATTCGTCGAGCGGCCGTCGCCGGCCGACCCGGCGGATAATGAGGGCCAAAGGCAGGCAAAGCAGCAGCAGGAAGCCGCCGAGAATGAAGAAGCTTGCGCCGACGCCGCAGCGGTCGGCAATCGCGCCCATCAACGGCGGGATCGCAATCGAGGTGATCCGCTGACCGGTTTGGCGCAGCCCGACGACGGCGCCCTGCTGATGACGACCAGCGGCGCGCGCCTGGACCGATAACACCATCGGCTGGATCACGCCTTCGAGCCAACCACGTACTACCTGGAACAGCAGCAATAGCGCCAGGATGCCCCCAAGTAGCGGCGTCAGCGCAATCAAGAGGATCGACAGCGCGGTGCCGGTCAGCATCGTGCGCTGGGCGTTGCCGAAGCTCATGGCGCGCCCGGCGAACAACGCGCCGAACCCGCTGGCGATCTCGGCAGCGGCGAACAGCACGCCGATCGTCGTGCCGACCAATCCCGCGCGGTTGAGGTAGACGACGTAGACCGAGGTCTGGATGCTGTAGGTCGTGTTGCGCATCGCCATGATCGCCAAGGACACGGCGATCGCCGGGATGGCGAGCAGCATCAGGGAGTTTGCGTAGTCGGACAGGCGCGGCCATACATCGCGGGCGCGGAACCGGGCGCGGGCCGCGCTCCCGTCGTGGGGCGAGGCAAAGAACTCGGCCTCGGGGGCGCACAATAAGGCGAGGGTCAAGACGCCGCCCCATGCAGCGCCGACGAGGTAGGCCGGCCACGCGCCGCCGAAATCCCAGACCGCGCCGCCGAGGATCGGCGCCGTCGTCGAGCCGAGCCGGGCAAAGAAGGTAAACCGGCCGAGATATCGAGCTTCGCCCTCGGCCACTTGCGCGATCAGCGTTTGCGCCCCCGACCAGGCGAACGACACGGCGGCGCCGTTGACCACCTGCAGCAGCAACAGGCCCCAGAACCACGGCACCAGTGGAAACAGCGGCGCCAGAACCATACCGGTCCAGACAAAGAACAGCGTGACCTTACGCGTGCCGAAACGGTCCATAAGCACGCCGATATGGATCGACAGAAACATCGCGACGATCGAGCGGGCGCCGACCAGAATGCCTACTTGCGTGGCGTCGAACCCGAGCGAGAGCGCATAAAGCGGCATCAGGAAGGTGTAGAAATCGACGTAACCCATGCTCAACGGCCCGGCGACGTAAAGCGAAGCCAGCGGACGGATGCGGGTGGCGTTCATGCCGAGGGGCGGTTCCTGGGCAGCCCGGGGAGTGGATCGTGCTCGGGTGCCAAGCGGACAGCTTAGCAGTCTTCAGCGCATCCGATCCATGCGGACGCACAGAGATCGCCAGCCCGGATTTCTCACAGGCGGGCGGTTTGCCGGGTGTGCGGCGAGGCGATTGGGGTTGAGCGAGTTGGGGCGGCTGGGCGACGCGATAGAGCGCTCTGCTCTGAGGCGGGTATTCCCGGCGGCCGTTGGCCGCGGACAGTGGCGGTCGTCATCAAATTTCGTTGCGGCGCGCCTCGATGAAACAAAAATCTTGTATGCGGATCGCGAATCCGGGGAATGTCGCTTCAAGCACGATCAGCGGCACGGTCGTGGCGGGAATCGAGCACTTTCAGCGGCACGGGCATCCTCGGCGTCGGCTTTGTGGGGACGGTGATCAACCCAAGGCACGGTCATCGGCGGTCCAAACGAGCCTTTGACCGCGGCGACGGGATGATGGGATGCAGCGGGATCGAGATGGCCAGCGGGGAGCCCAATGGCGACGAAGACGATCAGCGGAACCTACAATCACGGCTTCACGCTGAGCAGTCCGCCTACGATTTATATAACGGCACTGTTATACAATGGGACGCTTAACGCAAAGTATCACCAGGCGGACGGCGAGGATCTATGGTTATCGTTACGGCGTCGAAATTTCGGGCACACCCGGAACGCTGATCAACTACGGCTCGATCGCCGCGAGCCCTACGACGGGGTTCGGCGTGCGGCTGACGGCGGGTACCGTCTTCAACGCCGGGACGATTATCGGCGAACTGCTCAGTGGCGGCGTTGAGATCGTTTCCTCGGGCGGGGTGACAAACTTCGCGACGATCAGCAGCGGCGGCGTCGAGGTCGTCTCGGCCGGCGGCTCGGCCACCTCGGCGACGGTTGGCAGCGGCGGCAGCCAGACAGTGCTCGGCCCGGCGGAGTTCACGACGATCAGCAGCGGCGGCGCCGAGGTGGTGTCGGCCGGCGGCTCGGCCACCTCGGCGACGGTGAGCAGCGGGGGCAGCCAGACCGTGTTGGCTCGGCCGACCATGCACTCGTCGCGAGCGGCGGGCTGCAGGTGGTTTCGTCCGGAGGGGTCGGGAGCGGGACCAATATTGCCGGCGCCGCGGTCAGCGGTGGCGGCGGGAGACAGGTCGTCTCCAACGGCGGCGTCGCCAGCGATACGATGCTCAGCGCCGGAGCGATCAGCGGTGGCGGTGCAAGTCAGGAAGTCTCCGCCGGCGGCACCGCGGTCAGCACGACCGTCAGCGGCGGCCCGGTTGTCGGAGCCGGCGGCCGGATCATCGTCTATGGCGGCGGGGTCGCCAGCAGCGCGATCCTCCTGGGCGGCCCGACCAGCGGCGGCGGGAAGTTGGATGTCTCGGGCGGCACGGCCGAGGATACGGTTGCCAATGACGGGCCGGTCAACGGCGGCGGCGGCAAGGTGTCCGTCCTCAGCGGCGGGAACGCCAGCGGCACGATGCTCAGCGGCGCCAGTATCGCCGGCGGCGGTGGCACCCAGGTTATCTCGGCCGGCGGGACCGCGGCCGACACCATCGTCAGCGGCGCGGGCGTGGACAGCGGCGGCGGCAAGGACACTGTCTTCGACGGCGGTCTCGCCAGCGCCACAGTCCTGAGCGGCGGCACGGCCAGCGGCGGCGGCGGTAAACAGGGTGTCTCCGCCGGCGGCACGGCAATTGGCACGGTCGCCGATGGCAGCCCGGTCAGCGGCGGCGGCGGTGCCCAGACCGTCTTCTCCGGCGGGTCTGCACAGGACACGATCCTTAGCGACGGCCAGATCGCCGGTGGCGGCGGCACACAGTCGATTTCGGCCCACGGAATTTCCTTCAACGCGACCGCGCTCGGCAGCCCGCTCAGCGGCGGCGGCGGTAAGGTGACCGTATTGGCTGGCGGACTGGCCAGCAACACGGTTCTGCTCGGTGGCACGGTCGGTGGCGGCGGCGGGTCGCTGTCGGTCAGCTCGGGCGGGAGGACGGTCGGCGCGATTGTCAGCGGCAGCGCGGTTAGCGGCGGCGGCGGCAAGGAGACCGTGTCGACGGGCGGCGTCGCCAGCGGCTCGGTTCTGCGCGGTGGCACGGTCGGCGGCGGCGGGTCGCTGTCGGTCAACTCGGGCGGGAGGACGGTCGGCGCGATTGTCAGCGGCGGCACGGTGAGCGGCGGCGGCGGCAAGGAGACCGTGTCAAAGGGCGGCACGGCGAGTGGCGGCACCGTCGACAGCGGCGCGACCGCGACCGTCTTCGGCAGGGCGAGCGGCGGCACGATCAACGGCGGGCTCTTCGAGGTGGCGAGCGGCGGCACCGCCAGCGGTACGGTCACCTTCGTCAGCGGCGGCACCTTAGAGCTCGATGCCGGGGCCCGCTTTACCGGCGCCATCAAGGATTTCGGCAAGCCGGATCTCTCGGACCGGATCGATCTGCGGGGGATCGCCTTCACATTGGGTGCAACCACCGAACGCTTCGCACAGACAACCACCGGGAGCGGCATCCTGACCGTCACCAGCGGGACGCATACTGTCCACCTGACGCTGCTCGGAACCTACACGACGAGCAACTTCAAGTTGGCCACCGACAATCACGGCGGAACCCGGGTCACCGACCCACCGATCGCCGGCGGTGGGGCTTCGCAGACCACGTTCGCCGATATCGCCCCGGCCCGCCCGCACGCCGGCGCGGCAACCCCCACCGACCCGCTAAGCTATTTGGCCGGCGCCATCGCCACCAACAAGCATCCGCACGCCGGTCAGACGCTGCTAGCGTCCGGTCCTTCCGCCGAGCCCGGCGATCGCAACCACAACCCCCTGCTGCCGACAGCGCGCTGACGGCGGTTGGTCGGCCAGCCGCTATGTCGTCGATCCGACCGGTTAATCCCCGAGAATCCGAAGGGCCGCAATCGGCTCGCTCGCCCTATTCGCCTCGGCGATCGCCGGATTCGGTCTCGCGCGGCTGAACGCGCGTCGTTTGGGCTTACAGCCAAATGCCCCGGATCGGTAGGCAAACGGCCGACATGCGGCGAACCTCGCAATCCGGTTCTGACGCCGCCAATGACCGGAATCGGCGCTAGGCCGTCGCGCCTGGACGCATCGGCGAAGGTCGCCTCAACCAGGAATAGCGGCCGCTCAGCCTGGGCCGCGGGGCCTTCCCTTCATGCCCCCTGACCGGACCTTCCCGGTGCGAACGGGGAACGGGGAAGAAGCCCTGGCAAATTCCGTTGATCTTACGCAAGGTGCGGGCTTCCTCCGCTGTTCGGGACTAGCAACCAAAATGAACCGCCGGCTGGTGCTGTCGCTAATCGCGGGCGTTGTGGCTTTCCCAGGCATGGCGCATGCCGTACCGGCGCCGCCAACGCGACGACGGCTTCGACTCGTCAATCTCCATACCGGCGAGAAATTTGAGGGTCCGTATCGTGACGGTTCCGGGCCGCTGCCCAACGCAATGGCCGATCTGTCGGTGTTTCTGCGCGATTATCATTCCGCCGCAATGATCGAGATCGATGTCGCGGTTATCGATTTTCTCGCCGCGGTGATGGATGCGGTTGACGCGCCGAGCGCGAGCATCCTGTCGGCCTATCGGACGCCCGGAACCAATGCAATGCTGGCGCGCACCAGGTTCGGGGTCGCCGAAAACAGCCAGCATCTCTATGGACGCGCGCTCGACGTTCAGCTTGGGACAAGGCTCGCCGACGCGATGCAGGCCGCGCGGGCGATGAAACGCGGCGGCGTCGGATGGTACCCACATTCCGGGTTCCTGCACATCGATACGGGACCGGTGCGCAGCTGGGACCTCGACGAGAGCGGGCTCGGCTCGCTGCTCTTCAATGGTCGGCCGGTTGGGGCGGGCAGTGCGGGCGGCAGCCGTTACTCGCCTGAACTGGATCGCAGCGGCCTAATTCAGCCAGGTATGGAGCGCAGCGGCCGCCTTCTCCCGGAGATCCAACGCAGCGGCCGCCTCTTATCGGACATGGTCCGCAGCCACCCCCATCTATAAGTCGGCAATGAATGTATGCCGCTCGCAGAGCCGCGATCCGAAGTACCTTGCTCGGTGGCGCAATTCTGGCCGTTTTCGCGGCAATTGTGGGCCATGCCGATGAATCGCCGCCGCCTGTCGCGCCAGCATCGAGCGCCGCAAGCATGCTCACCGCCGCGGATACAGTCGGTTGCAGCGCAAAGTCGATTGGTCGGATCGTCGTCGCAACTATAAGCAACGTGCCGATCGTGACCTTATTTGCCAACGGCCATCCGGTGGTTCTTCTCCTCGATACCGGCGCAGAGAGGACCGTCTTCACCCCCAATGTCGCCGAGCGGATCGGTGCGCAGCCGCCGCGCGTCGAATTTCTAAGGCAAATTCATGGAGCAGCCGGGACCTTGTCGGCCCGTGAAGTCGAATTACGCAGCTTCACCGCCGGCGAGGTCGCAATACCATGGCGCCGGGTCGTTGTCGCTTCGGTCACGATGTCGACGATATTCTCCACACCCCTTGACGGCTTGCTCGGTGCCGACGTCCTCAGCGGCTTCGACATCGATCTCGACCTGCCGCATCAGCAGATGTTGCTTTATGAAAAGCAATCCTGTCCAAGCGCGCCGCCGTGGGCTGGGCCCTATACCGGGATCAACGCCGGCCGGTCAGCCGGCGAGCACCTGTTTTTTCCGGTGCAACTCGATGGTCGCGGGATCGTGGCGTTTGTCGACACAGGCGCGCAAAGGACCGTCCTCTCCACAACAGCAGCACTCGCTCTGGGCGTGACCGAGGCGGCCCTTGCGCGTGATCGGTCGATAACAACGCGAGATGCCACAGCTCACCAACTCGACTCGCGCCTTCACCGGTTCTCGCGACTGACAGTCGGCGCAGAAATGATCCGCAATCCCGAGGTTGCAGTGACCGATGTAAAGCTCACGGATGCCGACCTCGTGTTAGGTATCGATTTCCTTAAGTCACGGCATATCTGGCTATCCTACGGGTCACTGCGGATTTTCTTATCGAGCCGGTAGGGTCGATCTGACCCGCCGACCCACGCGCAGCCGAACGGCCTCGCAAATGGAGATGGGAGGACAGCGCCGGTCAGATCGCGATGCGTACGCGGTCGCCTAGCCGGGTTATCACCGCTTCTCGTCAATCGAAGGTCGGTCCGAAGGCGGCTGGTCTTCGCGAAGCGCTTCGATCAAGTAGTCGGCAAAGGCTCGTGCTGATGGCTTGGCGGCCCTGCCGCTGGCATAGACGGCGTTGAGCTCGACCGTTCCCGCGTCCCGTTTCGGCAATAGCCGGGTCAGCTCTCCTCTCTCTACTTCCCGGCGGCAGGCGACAAGCGGAGCGATGACGATGCCCAGTCCAGCGACTGCAGCCGCTATCGCGCCTCGCTCGCCGTTACGTTCAACCGGCCCCTGACCTGGAAGGAGGTCACGCCGTTACCCTTGCGAAAAGACCAATGCCCGCCAAGGCTGCCGGGCCCGAGAATGATCGTATGCTGGGGCAAATCCGCGGGTGTACCGGGATTCCCGCCTTGTCGAGGTACGCTCGCGCTGCGGCAAGAACGCGGGGCCATGAGAGAACTCTGCGCGCCGTTGCTGTCGAATCCGGGAGAGCACCGAAGCGAAACGCTACGTCCACGCCTTCAAAATTCGTTCCCAAACCGATCCGCAATATGCCGCGCAGCTCTCCGGTTCCGCGGGCCGCGTGTTCCGCCTCGAGGCGGACCCGGTACGCATCCGCGGCTGAGTTTCTGCACTCTGAATTTGCGCTGAATTCGCGAGTTTTCCACAATGAGCACACGGTTTGTCACTGCACCGCGGAGGCCTCAGACCTGGAGGCCTAGGTTCCAGACTCAATCATAGGACGTGGGGTTAACGGGCCAGATCGGCGATATAGCGGCTGGCCGATCAGCCGCCCCAGCGCGGTACCGCCAGCAGGGGATTGTGGGCGCCGCCCGGCTCACCCTGAGGGCTGGTCGCGAGCAGCGTCTGGCCGGCGTGGGCATGCTCGTTGCTAGCGATGGCGCCGGGCAAGTAGCTCAGCAGGCCGGTCGGGTTTGCCGCGCCGGCGGGTAGGCCGGCAGGAGAGATATCGGCGAACGAGGTCTGTGAAGCCCCGCCGCCGGTGACCGGCGGATCGGCGACAAGCGTTCCGCCCTTCCCGTCGGTCGCCAGCTTGAAGTTGGTTGCCTTGTAGCTTCCGAGCAGCGTCAGGTGGACGGTATGCGTGCCGCGGGTGACCGTCAGCGTGCCGCTGGTGTTGCTCGCCGCCTCCTTGAAACTTCGGGTCGTCCCCGCCCCGAAGGCGATCGCCTGCAGATCGATCCGGTCCAAGAGGTCGGGCTTGCCGAAATCCTTGATGACGCCGGTAAACCCGGCCCCGGCATCGAGCTGCAACGTGCCGCCGCTGACGAAGGTGACCGTGCCGCTCGCCGTGCCGCCGCTCGCCACCTCGAAGAGCCCGCCGTTGATCACCCCGCCGCTCGCCCGCCCATAGACGGTCTCGGTCCCGCCGCTGTCGACCGTGCCGCCACTCGCAATCCCGCCCTTCGACACGGTCTCCTTGCCGCCGCCGCCGCTCACCGCGCCGCCGCTGACGATCGTGCCGACCGTCCGGCCGCCGGAGGCGATCGTCAGCGTGCCACCGCCGCCATTGACTGTGCCACCGTGCAGCATCGTGCCGCTGGCGACGCCATTGGCGGCGACGCTCTCCTTGCCGGCGCCGCCGCTGACCCCGCTGCCGCTGACGATCGTACCGATTGTCGCGCCCCCGCCGGCGACGGACACCGACCCCGGCCCCGCCGCTGACCGCGCCGGCGAACAGCACAGTACCTTTGGCAACGCCACCGGAGGCGACGCTTTCCTTGCCGGCGCCGCCATTGGCCACGCCGCCGTCGATCATCGTGCCGAACGCCGTGCCGCCGTCGTTGATCGCGAGCGATCCGCCGCCGCCGCTGACCGCGCCGGGGAGCAGCAGCGTGCCGCTCGCAACCCCGCCCGAAGACACGGTCTCCTTGCCGGCGCCGCTGCTGACCGTGCTGCCTTTGATCATCGTGCCGATGGTCAGGCCGCCGGCCGCCACTTGCGACCCGGCGCCGCCGCTGATCGCGCCGGCAAGCACCTCGGTGCGGTCGCAACCCCACCGGCGGACACCGACTGTTTGCCGGCGCCGCCGCTGACGGTGCTTCCCTCGATCGTCGTGTCGACGGCCGAGCCGCCCGATACCACTTGCGAGCCGGCGCCGCCGCTGACCGTCGCCGCGAGGATCTGGGTGCCGCTGGCAACCCCGTCGGAGGACACGCTCTGCTTGCCGGCGCCACCGCTGACGCTGCTGGCGCTGATGATCGTGCCGACGGCGAGACCACCGGCGACCTCCTGCGACCCGGCGCCGCCGCTGACCGCGCCGGCACGCACCACCGTACCGCTGGCGACGCCATCGGTGGACACGGTTTCCATGCCGGCCGCGCCGGCGGACGTGCCGCCGTCGACGATCGTGCCCACCGTCATGCCGCCGGCATCGACGGCCAGCGATCCGGCGCCGCCGCTTTCCGTGGCCGCGAGCACTGTCGTGTCGCTGGCGACGCCGATCGTCGGGCTGGCGCCGCCGGAGGCAACGGTCTGGGTGCCGGCAGCGCCGCTGGAGGTGCTGGGGCCGATGATCGTGCCGACCGTCATGCCGCCGGCAACCGCCTGCAACCCGCCGCCGCCCTCGACCGAGCCGCCGTCCACCACGGTGCCGCTGGCAACGCCGCCGGAGTTCACGGTCTCCCGGCCGCCGCCGCCACTGGAGATGCTGCCACCGATGATCGTACCGCTTGCCGTGCCGGCGACCACTTGCGACCCACCCCCGCTATTGACCCTGCCACCGACGATTTGCGTGTCGCTGGCGGACCCGCCGGAGGCCACACTCTGCCGGCCGCCGCCTCCGCTCGAGACGCTGCCGTCGATGATCGCCCTGATCGCCCTGCCGCCGGAACCGACGGTCTCCAACCCGCCGCCGCCGCTGATCCTGCCGCCCTGCACGACCGTGCCGCTGGCGAGGCCGCCGGAGCCCACAGTCTCCTGGCCGGCGCCGCCGCTGGAGGTGCTGCCGTCGATGATCGTGCCGAGCGTCGTGCCGCCGGAGGCGACGCTCACTGATCCGGCGCCGCCTTTGATCACGCCGGGCAGCAGCTCGGTGCCGCTGGCGACCCCACCCGAGGACACGATCTCCTTGCCGGTACCGCCGCTCGACGTGCTGGCGCTGATGATCGTGCCCAGCGTCGTGCCGCCGGCGGCCAGTTGCAAACCGCCGCCGCCACTGACGGTGCCGGCGAACAGCACGGTGCCGCTGGCGACCCCGCCCTTCGACACAATCTCCCTGCCGGCGCCGCCGTTCGAGGTGCTGCCGCTGATCATCGTGCCCAGCGTCGTGCCGCCGGAGCTTACCGTAAGCGAACCGGCGCCGCCGCTGACCGTCGCGGCGCTCAGCACCGTGGCGCTGGCAACCCCGCCCGAGCTCACCGTCACCTTTCCGGCGCCGCCACTCGATGTACTGGCGCTGACGAGCGAGCGTCCCGAGCGCGGTGCCGCCGGCGACCGTCTGCGACGCGCCGCCGCCGCTGACGCCCGCGGACAAGACCGTGGCGCTGGCGGCGCCGCCCGAAGACACGCTCTCCTTGGCGCCGCTGACGATCATCATGCCGCTCGCGGCGCCGCCGCTGGAGATGGTGTCGCTGCCGCCGCTGCCGATCGTCGCGCTGATCGCCCGACCCCCGGACATGACATTCAACTTTGCGTCGATCATCAGCGTGCCGCCTCTGGCGACAACGGCGCCGGAATCGTAGATCGAGAGCGACCATCCCGAGCTGCCGCTGCCGTCGCTGCCCCCGCTGCCGCCGGAAAAGGTCGAGGAGATCGTGCCGTTTCCGGTGACCGTGCCCCCCGAGCCGATCTGCATCTGACCGCTAGAACCGGACCCGGTAGCGCTGACGGAGCCGCTGTTGCTCAGCGCCAGCGAACCCGAGCCGCCTGCGCCGACCGACACTTCGCCGCCGGCACTCAGCACCGCGCCAACTCCGTTGACCTGGACGGTCCCGCCGCTACCGATGGTCCCGCCGCCGATGGCAGCATACCCGCCACTGTAGACTTCTAATTCGCCGCCCTGGACCATCGCGGACGCACTATCGACGAACCTGGCGCCGCCTCCGCTGACATAGACGGTTCCGCCTCTACTGATTGTCGTAACTCCTTGCACAGTGACCGTGCCATAGACATTAACATTAGCGCCGAGGCTGGGATTGGCGTTTTCTGAGAGCGACAGGGTACCATCCACAGTCACCTGACCCCCAGCCTCCGCAGTAATCCCGGCCGCGTCGGCGAGCGACGCGGTGATGGTCGCGTCGCCGGTGATCGTGGCAGTAGCTCCGCTGCCAACGCCGAGGCCTTCAGCGGAAACCGTTGGGGCCGGCGCAAACGTAAGACTGCCGGCAGTCAAGGTGCCGCTCATTACCTCGGTCATCCAGCCGTAAGGGCCGCCGGTGGTCACGACGTCACCCGGCGCGATCGACGTTGCCGTCACCGTTGCGCCCTGAATGTCCGCAGAACCAAGATTGCCGACCTGGATTGTCCCGCCGCTCAGCACCGAGCTATACAAAACGTCGACTGTTACGTTGCCGCCTTCGACAGTGAGGATCTGTGCCGTTCCAATTGTTACTTGACCGGAGAGGATCGTGCCTCCGCTCCAAGAACCGGTGACGGTGAGATTGCCGCTGAGTTCGGCGGGACCGAAAGCCAGGAAACTGGCGATTGTGTTGCCGTCAGCCGTGACGCTGGTGACGCTCGCGGCATCGATTTCTGCACTATCGCCCGCCCCGGGAATCCCCAGGGGCGACCAATTGCTCGGATCGTCCCAATCGCCGCTGGCGCTGCCGCCCCAGGTGTATGCTGTCATCGCTGGCCCCTTTCAGGGTCAAACTGCCGCCGAGCCCGATCGCCATCCCGTTTGAAAATTGTCGGATTGGGTGCCAGCGCCGCCGCTGACGGTGCCCGAAGCCGTCCCTCCGACAAGTTGCCCCGTCTCAAGCGTGCCAAAGAAGTTCCGGCTTGATAATTGCCGCCATCGAGGATGACGGAGCTCAGTTCTCCGGTAACGGTGAGGCCGGTCCCTTGCAATACGGTTGGGGTTTCAGAGCCGATAACCGAGCCCACGGTCTCGCCGTCGGTGGTGATCATCGGAGCAAGGTTCAGCTCCACCTCGTCGCCAGCCCCCGGAATACCTTTGGGACTCATGTATTGGGGTCGCCCCAATCCGTGCCGCTGCCGGATGGCAGGTAAACCGTCATCGTCGCCTCGCCGGAATTTGCCCCGGTTTCCTTGCCGTCGCCGCCAGGCGCAGCGGTTCGTAAACTCGTTGTATGCAGAACGTCGTATCAGCGTTCCACGAAGGCCGCGGGTTGTCCAGCACCGGCAAGCGCTCGCCGCAGGGCGGACCTCGGCGCGACGCCTGCTTGCCGCGTTCCTGCTATGGCAGCGACAACACGGATCAACGCTCGACGACCGCGGCGTGGCTTACACGATGTCGCACGGGCTCTCCGATGCGATGATGGCTGAGATCGCGCTCGAATGCAGTTCCTCGGCCAGCCCGCAACCTGTTCCTCGCCCGCAGCTTGCGCGTGGAAACAATGGCGACGCAACGAGCCGCCTTTTTTCCAGCAGTAGGCGCGATGGAGGGCGGCCGTGAGACGGGGAGTCGACTTGGCTTTTCTTGACACCATCGCTCGCGCGCGGCTGGTCTGGGCAACGTTCTCAAAACAGCTCATTGAGAACGGGCTATTGATCATCGTCGATATCCAGGTCATGCCGAAAGCCCAACGAGCCAACTGCCTCCGGGCAGCGAAGGATGGCACGAAGGGCAGCGCGGGCGTCCGTCGACCAAACTGGTTGTGCCAATATAGGGAGCGGAAGCCCCCGGTTGGGGTGCGGGCCGGCGCCCATCCGTTTGATCTGATGGCGACGGGCTAAGAACGCCCAGCGAACGTTGCTACCCGATTTGCTACCGAACTCGCTAGCACGGGCCGGGATTAGAACGCCATGATTG
>CAVTGB010000037.1:0-47278 GCA_963734125.1 uncultured Alphaproteobacteria bacterium | reverse complement strand
GGCGTTGGGGACGCAGGGACGGCGCTGGTCGAGCGCGTGATATTTGCTGGTCGACGAGCCGCCACGTGCATTGTGGTTCATTGTCCCATGTGCCTCTGCCGCACCCATTGCATTGCGGGTACCTGGCCGTCGATGACCACGGCTCTCCGGTGCGCGGGGGAGGGGATGCCAGGGGTCATCGCCGCGACCCCCTGCCCCGCAAGCGGGGGAGGGTTGGGGTGGGGGCTTTATCGGACATCCTCGACCGCGCGATATCCGGCGCGACGCTGAACGAGGCCGAGATCGTCCGCCTGTTCGAGGCGCGCGGCGAAGCGTTTTCCGCGGTGTGCGAGGCGGCCGACGAACTGCGCCGCGCGACGAATGGCGACACGGTCACCTATGTCGTCACCCGCAACATCAACTACACCAACATCTGCTATTTCCGCTGCCAGTTCTGCGCCTTCTCGAAGGGCAAGCTCAGCGAGAACCTGCGCGGCCGGCCCTATAACCTCGACATGGACGAGATCGTGCGGCGCGTCGAGGAGGCCTGGGAGCGCGGCGCCACGGAAGTCTGCCTGCAAGGCGGCATCCACCCGGAATATACCGGCGCCACCTATCTTTCCGTCTGTCGCGCGATCAAGGCGGCGGTGCCGGGCATACACGTCCATGCCTTCTCGCCCTTAGAAGTGTGGCAGGGCGCCAAGACGCTCGGCCGCAGCCTCCCCGATTTCCTCGGCGAGTTGCGCGATGCCGGGCTCGGCTCCTTGCCCGGCACGGCGGCCGAGATCCTCGATGACGAAATCCGCGCGATCATCTGCCCGGACAAGGTCAAGACTGCCGAATGGCTGCAGGTGATGGAGGCCGCGCATGGCGTCGGTCTGCGCAGCACCGTGACGATCATGTTCGGCCATGTCGAGCGCTACGCCCATTGGGCGCGCCACCTCTTGCGCATCCGCTCGTTGCAGGAGAAGAGCGGCGGTTTCACCGAGTTCGTGCCGCTGCCGTTTGTGCCGATGGAGACACCGATCTCGCTGAAGGGCCGTTCGCGGCTGGGACCCACCTGGCGCGAGGCCGTCTTGATGCACGCGGTGGCGCGATTGGCGCTCAACCCGGTCATCCCCAACATCCAATGCTCGTGGGTCAAGCTCGGGCCCGAGGGCGCCGCGGCCTGCCTCAACGCCGGGTGCAACGACATGGGCGGCACCCTGATGAACGAGAGCATCTCGCGCGCCGCCGGCGCCAGCTTCGGCCAGGAGATGCCGCCGGAGGACATGGAGGCGCTGATCCGCTCATTGGGCCGCACGCCGAAGCAGCGCACGACGCTCTACCGCGACCCGCCAGCTTCCCGCATCGCCGCCTCGTTCGGCGCCGCCCCCTTATCCGAGCCGGTCAACACCCCGGCCAAGAAATACGAGCGCGCCGCGGCGCAGTAGCTATATCGGGACCGCGGGCGGTCCGGTCGTCGCTTACGCCAGGAGCGCGCGGGCGATCTCCTCCCACTCTACTTCGAGCGGGGTCGACGGCATGGGCTTGCCGGCGCGCTTGTACCAGCCGCCGGCGTTCATCTCGTCGCCCTCGACCCGGTGCAGATGGGCATGCGCCCAGGCGCCCTTCTCGTCGGCCTGCGCCTGCGCGCAGCGATGACCCTGATGCCAGTCGCCCTTGGCCTGCCACCACAGCGCCTGTAACGCACCGCTGGCCCCGGCCGGCGGCGCCGCGCCGGCGAGCGAGGATTTGAAAGCGTCGAACTGCATGTGTCTCCTCCTTTGTGCGAATTGACCGGGATAATAGCGCGTTCGACCCGGCTCACGCGAGCATCCGGTCGAGCCGGTCGCGCATCCGATACCAGCCGCCGACGAGAGGCAGGAACCACGGGTTGCCGGTATAGAGCGGGTGATCGGGGAATTCGCCCTCGCCAAAGGCGCAGGGCGCGTTCGCCACGCGGGCGATCTTGCGCGCGGTCTGGGTCCCCAGATACGTCATCATCGCGATCCCGCTGCCGTTGCACCCCAGGCAATAATTGAGCCCGCCCTCTTCGCCCATATGCGGCAGCGCATCGAGCGTGAAGGCGGTGTTGCCGGTCCAGCTGTGGGTGACCCGCGCGCCCCTCAGCTGCGGAAACCGCTCGGTCATGTAGCCGTAAAGGACCCGGGCGCAGAGCAACGCGTCGGCCGGGGTAAAGCGGGCACGCCCGCCAAACACCATGCGGGTACCGTCGGGCGACATCCGGTAGTAGCACAGAACGCGCTTCGTATCGGAAATGCTGCGCCGTTTCGGGATCAAGGACCCGGCCAGATCGGGCGCGAGCGGCTCGGTGGCGATGATGTGGCTGGCGATCGGCACGATGCGGCGGCGCAGCGCCGGGGTCAGTTTGCCGGTATAGCCATTGGTCGCGACGACGACCTCGCCGGCGATGACGGTGCCGCGGCTGGTGTCGAGCCGCCAGTCGGCGCCGTTCCTGGTGATGGCTTCGACCGCGGCTTCGGCGCAAATCGCGATACCGCGGCGCCGGCAGGCGTCGAGGAGGCCTTTGTAATAGAGCGACGGATGGAGGCTCGCCGAGCGCTCGACGACCATCCCGCCATAATAATAATCGCTGGCGATCTCTTCCCTCTGGCGCTCTCGCGGCACCATATACGCGCCCGATTGCGCGGCATCGTTGAGGCGCGCAAGGCGCTGTTCCTGAGCGGCGAAATGCGCCGGCGTCCAGGCGCCGACAAAACGCCCGCGCTTTTGCCAGGCGCACTCGATCGCCTCTTCCGCGATCAGCCGCTCGATGAGGGCGAAGGCGTCCGCGGCGTCCGACAGCAGGCGATGCGCGCGCTCGGGATCGACCGACGTCGCGCGGCCGGAAAAGCTCTTACCGACATTGACCCCGCCGCTGACCGAGCCGCCGTTCCTGGTGCTCGCGCCGGCCCCGAGCGCGCCCCGTTCGAAGATAACGGCGTCAATCCCTTGCTTTGACAATTCGAGCGCGGCGGCGAGCCCGGCATAGCCACCGCCGACGATGGCGACGCGCGTTTCCTTCGGCACGTCGACGAGCGTCCCCGCCGCCGGGCGATAGGCCTCCCACCAATACGGGGTCGGCGTGAAATCGGGATGAAAGATTTCGGAGTTACGCATCGGGGCTCGCTCCGCGGCATCATGCGGCCGCTGCATCTAGCCGACATCATATCCCGCCGCGGTATCGCGTGGGCGCATTTGGCGATTGCGGTTGCCCCGGCGGCTCAACCGGGCGACGATGGCGCGAGGTTCCCCGGAACCTGACGAATGTCGGGCAGAAGACATTCGGCGAAGAATTCGCAGGGAGGATACCGCCATCATGACGATCAGGCATCCGGCACCGACTGGTTGGTCCCGCCGCGATGTGCTTCGCGGTAGCGCCGCCGCTTTGCTCGGGGCGTACGGGTTCGCCCCACGCTATGGTTTGGCCGCCGATATTCCGCTGGAGTACGACGGCTCGAAGTTCCAGATGGCGGCGCCCGAGCCCAATCCGAAGCACGGCGGGGTGCTGCGCTACGGCATCCTCAACCGCCCGCCGCATTTCGACGTGCATCAATCGGGCACGGTTGGCAACATCGGCACCCAGGGCTGCATGTTCGACAACCTGATCCGGCGCGATCCGCGCGACAGCGGCAAGTCGATCGTCCCCGACCTCGCGCATAGTTGGGAAATCGCCAAGGACGGCAAAACGTACGCGTTTCACCTGCGCCAGGGGGTCCAGTTCCACGACGGCACCGATTTCACCTCGGCCGACGTAAAGGCGACCTTTGACCGCATCGCCAAACCGCCGGCCGGCATCAGCATCCCGCGCACGCCGCTGTTCCGGGCGGTCAGCGAAATCAATGCGCGCGACAAGTACACCGTCGAATTCAAGCTGTCGGCGCCGCGCTCGATCAATTTCATGATGTCGGCGTTCGCCAGCGGCTGGAACGTCATCTTCAGCAAGAAGACGCTGGAAGAGAATAATTTCGACCTCCGTAAGGTTCTCAACATCCCGGGAACTGGTCCCTTCAAGACGCAACGGCGGGTCGAGAACGAGATCTGGGTGATGGAGCGAAACCCGAACTACTGGAACAAAGGCCTGCCGTACCTGGACGGGTTTGAAGTCTACAATCTCCTGCCGTTCTCGCCGGAGCTGGGATCCGCGATCCTGTCGGGAAGAGTGGATTACGCGCGTGCGCTCGACCCGGTGACCGCCCGCAAGGCGGCGACAATCCCTGGCCTTTCGACCGCGAAATTCTACCAAAGCGTCATTCACGCGACCTGGGTCAATGCCAAGAGAAAGCCGCTCGATGATCCGCGCGTGCGCCGCGCGCTGCACCTATTGTGCGAGAAACAGGTCCTGGTCGACGTCGTCAAGGATGTCTCTCCGCTGATGACCGGCGGGTTCATCTATCCGTTTTCCGAGTTCGCCACGCCCAAGGACCAGCTCGTCAAACGGGTGGGCTATCAGGACGACCCCGGCACCGCGATCAAGGAAGCCAAGGCCCTCTTGGCCGCCGCCGGCCAGACCAGCATGCGGCCCTTGGACTTCATGGTGCGCGACCTCAACCATCACAAGCTGTTTGGCCAGGCCATTCAGGCGATGTTGAAGGAGGTCGGCATTCAATCCGACCTGCGGTGGTGGTCGAATCGGTGTGGTTCGGCGACGCGGCCGCCGGCAACTACGACTTGGCCGTCGGCGCCATCGTCTCGACGCTCCTCGACCCGTCCGATTACTTCAACGCCTGGTACCGCACCGATGGCCCGCAGAACTACTCGTTCTGGCACGACGCCGAATTTGACAAGCTGGTCGACCAGATCGACGTCGAAGTCGATGCCGAGCAAGCGCCTGGCGCTGATCCGGCGCGCCGAGGACCTCATGGAAATGGACCCTCCGTTGGTGCCGGTCGCCTGGGAAAACATCCTCGATGTCTGGTACAACTACGTGAAGGGCCACAACCCAAAAGATTATTTCGGCATCTACGACGTCGTCCGCTTCGACACGTTCTGGCTGGATAAGGCCTAAGGACCGCGGGTAGTCGGCGATCGCAGCGGCTCCCGCCTGCTGCGATCGCCGTTCCGGGTCAGCTGACGTTGCCGGAGATGACCGGGCCGAACGAGTTGAAACGCTCGCCGTCGAAACGCTCCATGCGAACCTGCGTGATCGCGTCGAAATTCGTCGGACTGGTATTTACGGTGATCCCCGGCTGCAGCATCGGCAGCGCGAAATTGCGCAGGTTTGCCGCCTGCCGCATCACGTTCTCACGCGTCAGCTCGTTGCCGCATTGCTTGAGGACCTGCACAGTCGTGGCCCCGACCGAGGCCCCGTAGACCGCGCCGTTATCGGTCTTGTCGCCTTCCGGATAATACTTGTCCATGAAAGCAACCCACGATTTGTAGCCGGCATCATCCTTCCACGCGGGATCGGTCGGGTCCTTGAACGAGTTCGAGCTGATGATGCCCTTGGCATTTTCGAGGCCGGCCGGCTTGAACGCCGCGCCCACCGAGGCAGCGATCCCGTTGGTGATGAACAGTGGTGTCCATTCGATCTGGGCGACCTTGCGGATCGCCTGGGCCTCGAATTTGGGGATCGCGATCATGAAAAAGACGTCGCACCCCTCCGCCTTCATCTGAACGATCTGCGAATCGACGGTCGGGTCGGTGGTTTCGTAGGAGGCCTTGAGCTTGATCATCGAGGCGGCCTTGTCGCCGAGACCGTCGAGCAGCCCGTCGAGATAGTCCTTGCCGAAATCGTCGTTCTGGTAGAGTACGCCGATCTTGGCGTCCGGCTTGTGCTTCAGGATGTAGGCTGCATAGATGCGGCCCTCGGCCCGGTAGCTTGCGAAAAAGGCCATCGTCCAGGGGTGGCCCTTTGGATCGTTCCATTTGGTCGCGCCGGTGCCCGGAAACAGCTGTGGCACCTTCTTCTCGTTCAAATAATGCCAGACCGCGGTGTTGGTCGGCGTCCCGATCGAACCGGCGAGGATGAAAACCCCGTCACTTTCGACCAGCTTGCGCGTCATCTCGACGGCCTTCGGCGGGGAGTAACCGTCATCGTAGGAGATGAAATTGATCTTGCGGCCGTTGATGCCGCCCTGGTCGTTGATCATCTTGAAATAGCGGCCCTGCGAAATTGGGAACGGGCTGCCGTTCGAAAGCGGTCCGCTGTAGGGGCCGCAATTGCCGATCTTGATTTCGCTGTCGGTGACGCCGGGCCCGTATTGCTTGGCGGCGCGGGCCGGCGCCGGGGTGAGCAGCGGGCCACCAAAAGCCAGGGCGGCCGGAGCGGCGGCGAGCACCGTTCGACGCGTTAGTCGCTTCATCGTGAACCTCCCGTTCGTGAGCCTGTGTTCAAGTCATTTGTCCGCCATCTCCCGGATCGGGGTGGCGGTAGGGTTAAGATTCCCCGTTCTCCCGTCTCAGGCAACCGCAAATTGCGCGACGCGGATAAAGTCGCGGCCGGTTCCCGGCGCACGGCACCCTGCATCGACGGTCAGGCGGCGATTGCCGTGGTCGCACCTGGGTCGCGCCCTGCCGTGCGCGGTAGCTTCACCCAGCTTCCCTGCCTGCGGCCGGGACGCCGGGGCGAGCGCAACCGGGGTGTGAATCCCGTTCGATGTTCTCAAGCAGCAACAGGGCTGCGGGGCCGGCGAATAAAACCTCTGCGTGTGCCGTCCGCTCAGTTGAAGCGCGGCATCACCTTGCCGCACAACAGCTGCAGCGATTTCATCACCCGGGCGTGGGGGATCTTGGTGCCGCAGTTCATCTCGCACAGGATGCCGTCGAGCCCGAGCGTCTCCTGCAGCTCCAACAGGCGATCAGTGACCCGCTCGGGCGAGCCGACGATCAGCTTTTCGCGCAGCGCATCCTCATAGGTGATGGTTTGCAGCCGCCGCCCGCGCGCCGCCCGCAACTCCGATTGCTGCACCCCGGCGCGGGTCGCCGAATCCTCGAGGCGTTCGCCGAGATAGCGGTAGAAATACATGATGCTCTCTTCCGGCTCGTCGCGCGCGGCCTGGTCGGTGTCGGCGAGATAGACCGGCGCGCGCAGAAAGACCTTGCCCTGACCCGGGTGGCCGGCCGCCTTCCAGGCCGCGCGGTAGGCGGCGATGTTCGGCTCCAGCTCTTCGAGCGTCCCCTGGCGCACCGCGACGAGGACGCCATGGCCAAGCGTGGCGATGTTGGGGAAGGTATCGGCGCTATTGGCGGCGACGCGAATCTCCGGCCACGGCTTCTGATAGGGCTTAGGGGTCAGCTTGACGTTGTCGAAGCTGTAATACTTGCCGGCGTAGGAAAACGCCGGCTCGGTCCACGCCCGCTTCAGGATCTCGAGCGTCTCGGCAAAGCGCTCGCGGCTTTCGCCATAGGGCACGCCATAGGCTTCGTAAGTGCGTGGGAAGCCGCTGCGGCCGATCCCGAAGATCAGCCTGCCATGGCTGATCTGGTCGACCGTCGCAGCCTCCTCGGCGAGGCGCAGCGGGTGGCACAGCGGCAGGACCTGGACGCCGGTGCCGATCTTCATCCGCTTGGTGCGCGCGGCGATCGCGCTCGCCAGGGTCAGCGGGGCCGAGCACACCGAACGCTCCGGGTTGACGTGGATCTCGGCCAGCCACATCGCATCGAGGCCCCAGCGCTCAGCGGCGTCGATCTCCTCGAACGAAATCCTGAAGGCGTCTTCCTCGGTCATCGCGGCGGTGCGCTGAAACTCATGGAACATGCCGAACTCGAACGCCATTCTCTGCCTCCGTCTGCTCCGCGCACCACTCGCTCAACCGCAGTGCGAACCCCGTCAAAGCGCGAAGCTTAGGGAGGAAACCAGACTAAGGCTAGACAAGAAAGCCATCGCAAGGCCGCGCACCAGCAGGGCCGTCGTCCCGGGGCGTAGAGCGGTACCGTCGAGCGCGCGCACCCGCGGCGACGGCACTGCCTCGGTGTCGCCGCACCTCCGCGTAAACTTGCAAGCGTACAGCAGTCTAAAGGGGTAAAGTAGGGGTGCGATATCGTTCAGCCTTAGACCTTCCCATACACGCGATAATCGCACTCCAATCGAGAACCGCCAGGCCGTGGTCACCAGTCGATCGATCCTGTCCAACGCGCGACCAAGGCTGTTGAACACCTCCCATCCCTGCTTTGTCGTATTGGCGGTGGAAATGAACACGCGCACGGGTTTCAGGTCAGCGATTTCGTAAAAGGCGGCAACCATGGTTTTCGGATGCACGAGGCCTGGCCGCAATGAGACGACGATGGATGAATCATCAACTGACCAAATGTGGATGAACCCGAGGTTCCCTACGGCGTAGTCGACGATGTTGGGATCCGGCTGCCGCGGTCGTATCCAGAAAATTGGAGGGGTGGCAGACCACACCTGCCCTTCGATATCGACGAGAACCGGCCGCATTTGATGTATTTCCATCATTTTTCGGTTTGGATGGCTCATTTCACGTTCCCTTCTCCATGAAAGTGCGGATGTCTCGTCTGGGAATTAACCGAACGTCTGACCATGGAGATACTGATCGACGTCGTTGAGACTCCGATAATAGCGTAAACACTTTATTTATTTCTTCTCATTACCTTGATTAAGGCGTTGCCATTGCGTGAAAAATCCGTGAATGCCCGGCAAATTGGCCCTGCGCCGTTATTTTGAGTCACGATCGCCGGCTTTCGGCGACGGTGGAAGGACGCGGGGAAGATGTGAATACTGCGTGAAATGTCGGTCAATTTACGCTAAAAATCACATATCTACTGTCTTCGGGTGCCCTCATTGGTAGATAGTTCTACCCATAGGACAATTTAGATGACAAACATTTCCTTTTTAACAAGCACATCGTCAGTTATTTCCCGTCTCTCGGGAGAGCCAAAGGGCACGTCAAAAATTCATCTGGTCGGCACAATGCGAGCCGCGGGTCCCGGTGGAGAGGATATCCTGCCGCGCTCCAGAAAAACGCGGGCACTGCTCGCGTGTCTCTGCCTTGCGCATGGCGAAGCCGTGTCGCGCAACCGGCTTGCCGGGCTGTTGTGGGATCGCTCGGGGGATGCGCAGGCGCGGATGAGCCTACGTCATGCATTGTCGGAGTTGAACGACGTCGTCAACGGACGGGTGCCGGGCCTGATCGAGATCGGCCGCGAGTCGGTCTGCCTCAACGCCCGGGCGTGTTGGATCGACGCGTTCGCAGCCCCCGATCATGCCGAACGGCTGCTCGAGGATCTCGCCGGGATTTCGCCCTCCTTCGACCATTGGTTGGCGAGCGAGCGGGTCCAGTTCGAGGATCGCTTGCGGGCGACCCTGGAGACAGAGCTTAACCGACTGATCGAGGACAACGCGGCACCCGACCTGAGGGCAGCGGCGGCGCGCCGGCTGATCAATTTCGAACCGACGCATGAAGGCGCCGTCCGCAGCCTGATAACCGCTTTTGTGCAGATGGGAGATCGCCCGCAAGCGATCCGTGAATACGAGCGTTGTCGCAGCGCGTTGCGAACCATGCTCGACCTGCCGCCATCGAAGGAGACCGTGGCTTTGTACGAAGCCATGCGCCTGATTTCGAACACCAGGGGCGTCGCCCCGCACGGCAGCCAGCGGGTAGGCCTCGAGACGGAGGATCCCGGAGAACCACCCGATCCGACCGAGAGACAAGCGAGCGACACCGCGCACGGGCATCGCCAACAACCGTCAATCGCCGTGCTGCCGTTTAAAAATTTGTCGACCGAGGCTGGGCATGACTATGCCACCGATGGCTTGGTCGAGGACCTCATCGAAGCCTTGTCCCGCGTTCCCAGCTTTTTTGTGATCTCCCGATTGTCGGTTTTGGCATTCCGAAGCCAGGACCGCCTGCCGCAGGAGATTGGCGAGGCGCTGGGGGTTCGGTACGTCCTGTCCGGCAGCATGCGGGTCGTCAGTGACCGTATGCGGCTGACAGCCGAACTTACCGACGCCCGTCGCGGAACTGCGCTATGGGTGTCAAAGCTCGACGAGCAGTTCTCCGATCTGCTCGAGGTGCAGACTCGCTTGGCCGAGGCGATCGTCGCGCGCGTCGCCCCTTACCTGCACGCGGCCGAACTGAAGCGGGCACGGATCAAACGCCCTGAACGTCTCGATGCGTACGATCTGTTTTTGCGTGCCCAGGCGAACATGCACAACTCCTCGCGCGGGGTGTTCGAAAGCTCGGAGCAGATGCTCGACGAAGCGATCGCGCGCGACCCGAATTATGCGGTGGCGCTTGCCTGGCGGGCGTACTGGCACGTCTTGCGAGTGGGGCAGGGTTGGTCGCGCGATCCGGCGCTCGACACGGAGCAGGCTGAACATTTCGCGCAGCGCGCGGTCGAGTGCGATGCGCTCGAACCTATGGCGCTCGCCGTCCACGGCCACGTGGCGTCCTATCTGCACAAGGATTTCGACTTGGCGTTCCAACGGTTTGAGAGCGCGTTGCGGATCAACCCGAATGCCGCGCCAGCCTGGTTGTGGAGCGCTGCGGCGCATGCCTGGATGGGCAACGGGCGCCGCGCGATTGAGGAGATCAACCGGGCGATGGCGCTGTCGCCATACGATCCGCTGATATACGCCTATAGCGCCGTCGCGGGCATGGCCTACCTCGCCGACGGCCAACTCGAGCGTGCGGTAGAATGCGGTCTGCGCAGCATCGCGCAGAACCGGACCTTTACCGCGACCTACAAATTACTCGTACTGGCATTGATGCTGGCGGGGCGCGAGGTTGAAGCGAAGGCGCATCTGCGCCAATTGCTCAAACTTGAGCCGGAGTTGACGGTAGAGCGTTATCGGCAACGCTTTCCCGGCAGCGCCGGTCCGATGGGGCAGATTTATTGCGACGCCTTAGCCAGAGCAGGGCTTCCCCTGTTCGACTAAAAGAGTCTGCAAAGGACTATTCTGTATAAATCCCGCGCGGGCCAAGAAAAACACGAATACAACCTCGCCGATATTCATAACTTCATGAACACGGCCAAGATGTAAACTG
Organism: uncultured Alphaproteobacteria bacterium; assembly: GCA_963734125.1. Taxonomy (GTDB): domain Bacteria; phylum Pseudomonadota; class Alphaproteobacteria; order ATCC43930; family CGMCC-115725; genus DATARH01. Next base: position 36,347 of record CAVTGB010000037.1, on the reverse strand, counting down.
GTTAATTCGTCCTTTATTCACGTTTTTACAACGGGCTTTTTCACGCTAAGTTCTCGGCGATCTTGCAAACCTGCGTGCGCCATTTGGACAATTGTGTCCCAGGCGTAACGGAGGAAGAAGAGCATGACGACGATCGAACGGGGCGGCCCGGCTCTGCAATCGCCGGAACCGAAGATCTCCGATCGCGGCACGGTGCGGCTGGGCAGCGCCGGGATCACGGCGAACTTCCCGCCGCTACGGCTTCCGGAACCGAAGATCTCCGATCGCGGCACGGTGCGGCTGGGCAGCGCCGGGATCACGGCGAACTTCCCGCCGCTACGGCTTCCGGAACCGAAGATCGCCGATCGCGGCACGGTGCGGTTGGGCAGCGCCGGGATCACGGCGAGCTTTCCGGCTCGCTAACTAGCTTCGCATCGTCGCGGATCGTCCGGAGTGCCAATCGATGGCTGAGCCAGTTGAAGCGGTCATTTGCCAGTTTTACCGCCTTATTTCTGGCGCTCCGGAACCGCGACGGGCCGATCGCTCCGCCGATGGCACGCTGCCGGTCCGGGGCTACCGCTATTGTGAGGCAGTCGCGAGCGCTTCGGCCTTCGGTTGGTATCTTTACCCGCCGCTGAATTTCAGCCTGGTTTGGGATGGCGTCGAGATCGCCTGGACCTATGAAGGCGCCGACGGGTGGTACCCGCTCCGCGGGGCTCAGTTCCCCGGGTTTCGCCAGATCTTCGAGGAGGTTGCCCCCGATGGGGCGAAGCCTCTCGCCCCGCCGTTTCTGGCATCGACCAGAGAGCCTGGCGTCGTGCAAATCTGGACCGGATATCTGGCGCGCACCGCACCGCAATGGGCATTGCTGTCACGCGGGCCGGCCAACATCCCGCGAACCCAGGGCTACGAGCATTTCGAGGGCATCGTCGAGGCCGACAGCTGGTTTGGCCCGCTTTTTACCAACATCCGTCTGACCCGCACAAATTCGCCGGTCGAGTTTCACGTCCGCTATCCGCTGATCCAGGTGCAACCGCTGTTGCGCCAATGCTACGGCGCCCTGCCGTTCAAGGTCTTCGACCTGGCCGACCTCGACGCGGACGACTGGCAACGCTTCGAGGCGACGATGAACCCCAACACCGATCAAATGCGGACGCTGGGGCACTACGCCGTCGACACCCGCAAGCGACTGCGCGGCAATTCGTCGTGGTGAGAGCGCGCGCTCATTGATAGGGGTCAACTCTGTGTTCATCGAGGAAACCTCCGAGAGCAGCGTTTCGCGATTTGTCGAGATTCCCGCAGGCGGCAGCCCGACCGCCGGTTGGCTGGCGCTCTTCAGCAACGGCAATGCGCCGGTTTGCGTCATGCTGACAGGCGGCGTCGCGATTCATGCATTGTCGCTGCGCATCGTCGCCACAGTGTTGCCGTCGGCGGTGGCGCAAATCGGCGGCCTGCGCTTTTTCGCCTGGGCGACGACCGTAGCCGTGGTGAGTGCAATCTGGGGCGCGGCGATTGCGGCACCCTTGGCAAAAGCGCGCGGCTTGAGGCATGCCTATCGCCTCAGCCTGGCCTTGTTCGCCGTCGGCAGCATTGCCTGCGCAGCAGCCCCGAGCATGGCGGTCTTTCTCACCGGACGCGTGTTCCAGGGATGGGGCGGCGGCTTGCTGCTGGCCCTTGCTTACACGACCATTCAGCGGGCCTTTCCGCACGCCCTGCGCACCCGCGCCATGGTGCTCGTGCCGGCGATATGGGGGGTGGGCGCACTTCTCGGCCCGTTGCTCGGCGGCATTCTCGCCCAATGGGGTCTTTGGCGGTGGGCGTTCTGGATCGACCTGCCAGTCATTGCGATCGTGTGGATCTTGGCCGAATGCTCGCTGCCCAGGAGGGCCGAGCCCAAGCCGATCGGTACCGTACCGCAGGCCAGGACCGCCGGTGGACGGCTGGTGCTCCTCGGTGCCGCCGTGCTGGCGGTGGCGACCGGCGGGGTGTCGGGGGGCGCGCTATCGAGCGGTATCGGGCTGGCCGCCGGCGCGGCGCTGCTGATCGCCTTGCTGCGCATGGAACAACACCCCGATGCGGGTGTCAGCCGGTTCCGCCTGCTGCCCACCGGGGCCTACCGGGTGGATAATGTTTTGGGCGCCGCGTCTCTCGCGATGGCGCTGATGATGGGCGGCACGACGGCGATCATCTACCTGCCGTACGTGGCGATGGAGATCGGCGGGTATTCGCCGATCTCCGGCGGATATCTGAGCGCGATCGCCTCGATGGCGTGGACCGCCACTGCGTTCGCCAGTGCGTCCGCCGGACCCCGGTCGGCCGCGGGGTCGATGATATTCGGCCCGGTGGTGGTGGCGCTTGGCCTCTTCCTCACCGGCTGCGGGCTGATCGCGGGGTCATTCGTGTTTATGGCGCTGTCAGTCGTCCTGGTCGGCGGCGGAATTGGCGCCGCCTGGGCCCCTCTGGGCAATTTGATGATGGCGCATGCCAAGGAGGCCGAAGGCGATGTTTCCAGCGCCTTCATTTCGACCAATCAGATGATCGCACAGGCGTTCGCCTCGGCGCTCGCCGGGATGATCGCCAATCTTGGGGGCTTTGCCGACCCGATGCAGGGCGGGGGCGGGGTGGTCAGAGGGGTCACCTGGCTCTTTCTGTCGTTCGCGCTGCTGGCGGCGATCGCCTTGCCCGCTGCGGTCATCTCGGTCCGCCTATCCGCGGTGCCGCAGCCCGATGCGATCCCCATTGACGATCTGAAGCAGTTGTCGACCTCGGCCGCCTGATCCCGGAGCGCTGCATGGAGCGGTAATTGAGTTCCGATCGAGCTTCTCCCCCGCCGACGATCGATGCCGCCTCGTTTCTGCCGGCGCTTGCCAGCGGGGCGTTGGATGCGTGCCTGGCGTATCTCGCGCGAGCAGACCCTGACGGACAATCCGAGGCCGGACTGAATTGTCGGCTGGCGGAAGTGTTGTTCCACCGGGACCGGCGCGGTGACGCGCTCGAATGCGTTCGGCGCGCGTTGCCGTGGGCTAACACGGATGCGCCAATGTTGCGCAGTTGCGCCTGGGTGCTGAGCAATTGCCGGTGCCATGCTGAAGCCGCCTCGACCTATCGCCGTCTCGCCGAAACGTGCCCGGATGAGATCGAATTCCATCGCCACGCCAGTGGATCCTACGCCCAGATCGGTCAGCTCGACGAGGCCATTGCCGACGGCCGGACGGCAAGCGATTTGGCGCCGCAAACCGCCGAATTCGCGCTCCACATCGGATCTCTGCTGCTTGCCGCGAAGCGCCATGACGAGGCCGCCCGTTATCTGCGCCGCGCCGTGGCGCTGGAGCCTGACAATCCAAGCGCCTTATGCGAACTTTCCACCGCCTGCCACGCGCACGGTGATAGCGAGGCAGCCGTTGCGCTGGCGTTGCGTGCCGCCTCGCTCGCTCCTGATGACAACCGCATCGCCATCCATGCGGCGGAATTGCTGATCGCAAGCGGCCGGGCCGACGAGGCCGCCGAGTTTTTGCGCGACGGTGCGTCGGGTGCAGGCCGATCCCCGTTTGTTGCGGGTGCTGTCGGCCGCGGAGATGGTGGGTGGTCGCCTCGACACAGCGCTTGATGCCGTCGAGCTTGCCCTCGCCGGTGCTCCCGACATCGCGGAATTCCACGTCCATCGCGGGCATTTGCTGTGGCGCCTGGGCGATTTTTCCGGCGCCGCTTCGGCCTTCGACCGCGCCGCGGCGCTCGATCCAGCGAGCCCCGATCTCGAAGCGCGCGCAGATGAGCCTCTATCTCGCCGCCGGGCTGGTGACCGAAGCGACGGCGGTCGGCGGCGAGCTGCTACATCGCTTTCCCGACGACCAACCCTCGGCCGAAGCCGTGATGCACGTGCTTGCGCACCGGCTGGACACGATCGACGGCGAATTTGTCGTGCTGAACGATGGCGCCGATAGGGGCATGCGGCACCCACATTCGCCGCCCGAGATGCTCGCGCGGCTGCGCAACCAGCGCCGCGTCATCGGCGCTTTGATCATTCGCGAAACCCGCACCCGATTTGCCGATGCCAAGCTCGGCTATGGCTGGGCGCTGATCGAGCCGATCCTGCACATCACGCTGTTATCGGTGACCTTCGCGGTGCTGATGCACGGCCAGCCGCCGATCGGCACGCATTTCTTTATTTTCTATTATACCGGCCTCATCCCCTATCACATCTTCGTTCACACCAGCAGCGGCATGAGCCATGCGATCACCGGCAACGGGCCGGTGCTGCAGCTGCCGCCGGTCACGACCTTCGATGTGATTGCCGCACGCGGCCTCCTCGAAATCATGACCGACGTGATCGTCGCGGTGATCCTGCTCATTGGGTTCGGTGCGGTCGGGTTGGCAGCGGCGCCGGACGATTTGTGGGGTTCCGTCGATCGCGCTCCTGGTCACCGCCGCGTTCGGCTATGGCTTTGGCTACGTCAACGCCGTCCTCACCGTGTTCTTTCCGTCGTGGGACAAAACCTACGGCCAGGTGACGCGCATCCTGTATTTCATCTCCGGTATCTTCTACGTGCCGGGAATGATGCCGGACTGGGCGCGCGACACCCTCGCCTGGAACCCGCTTCTGCATGCGATCGACTGGTTCCGCGCCGGCTTTTTCGAGAGCTATCAGCCGCATTGGCTTGACCGCTCCTACCTGGTCATCCTCGCGATCCTGGCCCTTTTTGGCGGGCTCGGCCTTGAACGCTTGCTTCGGGGCAAGCTGAGCGCACCGCTGTGATCGCGCTCGATGGGGTCAGGAAGGCCTATCCAACGGCCGGTGGACGCAGGATCGTGCTTGAGGATGCGACGGTCGCGTTTGCGCCGGGCCATAATTTCGGGATCCTCGGCGCCAACGGCGTCGGCAAGTCGACCCTGATCCGGCTGCTCGCGGGCTCGGAGCTGCCCGATCGCGGCACGATCACGCGCCACGCCCGGGTGTCGTTTCCGCTCGGCTATGGCGGCACGTTTCACGGTGCCCTTAGCGGTCGCGAGAATGTTGCCTTCATCGCCCGCGTTTACGGCGCCGGCGTCAACGCAACGCTTCGCTTCGTCGAGGACTTCGCCGAGCTTGGTGAATATTTCGGCATGCCGGTCAACACCTATTCGGCCGGGATGCGCGCGCGGCTCGCCTTTGGCGCCTGCCTGGCGATCGATTTCGACGTCTATCTGATCGACGAGGTCACCGAGATCGGCGATGAGCGGTTTCGCCGGCGCTGCGCGGCCGCGTTCCGCGAGCGCCTGCGCCGTTCGGACATCATCCTGGCAACGCATAACAGCCACACAATCCGTCAATACTGCGACCGCGGGGCGGTTCTCGCCGGTGGCCGTTTGGAACTGTTCGACGATGTCGCCAGCGCCTTCGAGCGTTACCGGCGCATGCTGGTGGAGCCGTCAGCGTGAACCTCGGCAGCCTGACCCGCGCGCTGGCCCTCGCCCGGCCGCGCTCGCCTGCGGCCGAGTATCCCGCTCCGGCGCCCGCCGAGGGCGTCCACCCGGCGCGGGCCGAGGGCGGGCGGGCGCTCAGTGTACTAACGCGCCTGGCTCTGGTGCCGTCCGGGGCGCCAGTGTTGCGCCCGGCGCGGCCGTCGCTGCGCGGCCTATCATTCGGGGTGTTGGTGCTGACGCCGATCGCGGTTGCTTCTGCCTATTATTTTGCCGTCGCTGCCGACCAATACGTCGCCGAGTTCCGCTTTACGCTCAACACCCTCGAGCCGGTGCGCGTCGACCCGCTGGCGCGTTTCACCGGCGACGCGACCCGCTCGCCGGCGGCGATGGAGTCGCAGATCCTCGTTCAGTACATGACGAGCCGGGCGATCGTCGATGAGATCGATGGCTCGCTCGACCTTCGCCGGCTGTTCTCGCCGCCCCAGGCCGATTGGTGGGCGCGACTGCCGCGGGGAACCTCGATCGAAGAGCTTGTGCATTACTGGAAGGGTCAGGTCGATCCGTCCTACGATCCGGCCGACGGGACGGTCACGGTCCGGGTGCGCGGTTTCGCACCGGCCGACGCGCTGCGGTTGTCGCAGGCGATCGTCGCCACATCGGAAAAGCTGGTCAACGACCTGTCGCTGCGGGCGCGGCGCGACACGCTGGATCATGCCGAGGCGGATCTGGCGCAAGCCGAACGCCGCCTCAACTCCGTACTGGGCGATATCCGCGCGTTTCGCGACCGGGAGGGGCTGATCGATCCGGCGCGGACCGCCGAGGCTACCGGGGGATTGGAGACCCGGCTGCGCGACCAGCTGCTCAACGCCAACGCCGAGCTGTCGACGCTCAAGACCTACATGACCGACAACGCTCCGACGGTCAAACTGTTGAAGGCGCACATTCTCTCGCTCGACGCCCAGCGGCGCTCGCTCGCGCGTGAAATGACCGACCCCGATAACTCGCGTTCCGACACGCTGTCGCATGCGCTGGGCTCCTACGAGCAGCTGGAAAGCGAGCACAAATTCGCCGAGGCCGCCTATCAGCACGCGTTGCAGAGCCTTGACGAGGCGCGCGCCAACGCCGATCGCCAGCAGTCTTTATCGCCAGTTTCATTCCGCCGAGTTTGCCGGAGGAAGCGCTCTATCCCCGCCGTTGGCGCTCGCTGGGAACGATCGCACTGATCGTGCTTGCGGTGTGGGGCATCGGGGGTCTGACCGTGCAGTCGATCCGCGATCACCTGGTGTGACCGCGGCAGGTCCCGCACGCATCTTTAAGGAAAGTCGCCATGGCGATGCCCGAGTTCCGCTCCCCCGTATCGCTCCACCCGACGGGCTTCGGCCAACTCGCCGCGCCGCCGGCTCGCAAGGAACGGCTCGCTATCGTCGCCACCGGCAGCAAGCTGTGCGGCATCGGCGCCTACACCGCTGCGTTGCGGCGCCAGCTCGGCGATGCCTTCGACATCACCGTGCTCGAGCTCGATCAATACCTGCTGCGCAGCTCGCACCGCCGCGTTCGCCGGCTGGCAGACCGGCACATCAAGGAAGTCTGCGCAGCGATCAGGCGGTTCGACGCCGTCAACCTCCAGCTCGAATACGGCACACTCGGCCGCTACGGCAGGGACATCTACCGGCGTTTCTGCTGGCTCACTGCGGCCGCGCCGCGCTTGTCGGTGACCTTTCACACCCTCTTGACGCCGCCGAGCTTCGACGCCAGGGCTTTTACGAAGGCGCTCGCGACGGGCAAGCTGATGACCGCCGGCCGCATCCAGGCCGATTTCAGTCGGACGCACCTCCTGTCCTACGGGATCGCCCGACAGCTGCGTCGGACGCAAGGCAGCAAGCAGGTCAGCGCGATCGTCCATAACCGTCGAGACGGCTACGACGTAAGGTGCCTCTATGGAATCAGCCATGTCTTCGACCACCCGCTGTCGTTTCTCGGGGCTGCCGAGATTGACGCCATCCGCAGTACCGCCACGCGGCGGCGCTTTGCGATGCTCGATGATTTGCCGGGGGATGCGGTGCTGGTCGGGGTTTTTGGCTTTCTCAACGAATACAAAGGAATTGGAACGGTCATTCAAGCGCTGCATTACCTGCCGAACAACCATCATCTGCTGATCTTCGGCGGTATTCACCCCAACGAGATCATGCCCCGCCAGCCGCGCCACCCCTACATCGCCTCGCTGTTTGACCATGCCAACATCGGTACGACGCTGTACGACCGGCTTCGGGCAACGGGTGGGGCGAACGCTCCGCAACTCGTCGTCGCCGCCGACCAGGGTCTGCGCGAGCTGACCGGGGCGCATCCGCGTGACCTGTCGGCGCGCATCCATTTCATGGGCGCTCTGGGCGAACCGGATTTTCTAACCGGCATGGCGATCTGCGATGCCGTCGTCTTTCCCTATCTCGAAGTTGGCCAATCATCGTCGGGACCGATCAGCCAGGCCCTGGAAATCGGTTGCCGGATCATCGCGTCGCGGACACATACGTTTCTCGAATTTGCCAAATACCACGAGAACTCGGTCGAGTTCTTCGACATCGGCAACCATCTCGAATTGGCCGAACGCCTGCTGGCCCGCCGGCAATTCGGGCTGCGCCACGGGCTTCCCGAGTTCAACATCGAAACCAACAAGGCGACTTATCTGCTTGCGAATAGCCGGATCGCCGGGCCGCCGCGGGGGTTCGACGGGTCGGGGCGCCGGCTCGCGGTGCGCCAGGCGGAGCGCGCCAGGAGTTGATCGCGCGCGCGTTCGCTGCGCGCCCGGCTCATCCTCGAGCGCCGCTACCATCGCTAAGCGGTGCGGCGCAAAACGCCGCCAGGACCCTCGCTTCCCCGCGTGATGCAGCGGTGTGGTCGGGTAATTTGCCTGCCGGTGTTTCTCACCGCAGGCGTTTGATGATAAATTTACCTAAATTATCAATTAACTCGGGCTTTTAATGTATTGACGAGCCGATCGGTAAATGATCGATTAATGCCACGTCGCACGGATCGCTGACCAGAACCTTTATGGACGGCATATTTCACGCGGTCCGACGCGCTCGTGCCTGTTCCGAGTTGTGCGCAAATTCAACCCTGACGACCGGCAAGGTGTTAAGATGCGGAATATTCTAAAGAAAACCGATGTCGACCAGGCACGACTGGATCTCATGGTTCGCCGCTGTGAAATTCTTGCGAGGCATGCAGCAGAGAGCCAAACCTTGGAGGCCGAGCGGGCCGATTTGGACACATTGAACCAACTAATCGATGTATTTACACAGAAGTTCACGAAATCCCCGGCAATCTCGCACGCGCCGATCGTCGCGCCGGTTGCCAACCCGAAAGTCGCCGACAAAACCGCGTCCACAGCGGCAAGGCCGCATCGCGGTCCCATCCCCTAAGCAATTTCGCCGAGTATGCTCGCGCCATGGCCCGCGGTTAGCCAACGGGATCGCGACCCGGCGACGCCGTGCGGTGGGATTGCGCCTCGCAAGCGCGAAGCGCCCCGCCCGATCGCACTCAGCGCAGCGCCGGCGGCGCCCAGGCTTCGGGGGCGCGCGGCTCGAGATCGGTGACGACATCGACGAGGACCGGCGCGTCTGCGGCCAGCGCCTGGGAGAGCGCTGGCGCGATGTCCTGCGGCTGTTCGACCCGGATGCCGCGCACCCCGAAACTGCGCGCGACGGCGGTGAAATCGGTCGGTCCGAAGCGGATCAGCTCTTCGCCACGCCCCGGCCGGTTGCCCGACACCCGGCGCACTCCGGTCAGGTTTTGGCCAAACCCGGAATTGTTGTTGACGATGACGGTGACCGGGATGTTGCAGCGGCGCGCCGTCTCCAGTTCGGCGAGGTGATAGTAGAACCCGCCGTCGCCGGTGAAGCACACCACCTTGCGCGGACCGGCCGCGCAGGTCGCCCCGAGTGACGCCGGGAACGACCAGCCGAGCGAGCCGGCCGCGCGCTGGTAGCCCTGTCCGGCGCCGTTCAAATCGATCATCGTGCCGGTCCAGATCCCGGAATAGCCGGTGTCGGCGACGAGAATGCCGTCGGCCGGCAAGGCGCGGGTGACTTCGGCGCAGAGCCGCTCGACGCTGATCGGCGCGGTGTTCTTTTCGACGAACGCGGCCATGCTCGCACGCCAATCGGCGACGATCCGCGCCGCCTCCTCGGCAAAGCCGGAATCGCGCGCCGGCCGGCCGACAATCTGGTTGAGGCGCGCCAGCGTCGCCTTGGGGTCGCCGACCAGACCGGTCGTGTTCGGATAGCTGCGCCCGATTTCCAACGGGTCGGCCTCGATCTGCACGATCCTCGTGGCGATTCCCGGCACCCGCCAATTGAGCGTCACCTGGTCGCCGGTGTCGCAGCCGATGAACAGCACCATGTCGGCGCCGCAGACGATGCGGTTGGCCGGCGGCGCCGAATAGCTGCCGGCAACCCCGGCCGAGAGGCGGTGCCGGGTCGGGATCAGCCCGCGCGCCCCGAGCGTGGTGGCGACCGGTGCGGCGAGGGCCTCGGCGAGCGCGAGGACTTCCGCCCCGGCCCCCGAGGCGGCGGCGGCGTCGCCGGCGACGATGGCGAGGCGGCGGGCGCCGACGAGGAGCGCGGCGGCACGTTCGATGTCGCGCTCGTCGGCGACCGGCCGGTGCACCGGGATCGGTCGCGCGTCGGTCTCGATGACCGGCGGCTCGGTGGTCTGGCCGAGTTCGATGACATCGCCCTGCAGCCCGTTGAAGTCGAGATGCGTCGGGCGCGGCGTCTCGGAGAGCGCGGCGCGCCAGGCATGGCGCAACAGACGCGGCAGCTCGCTCGTCGAATAGACCGGGCTCGAAAATTTCGTCACCGCCGAGAACAACGGTGCGTGGGCGATCTCCTGGTAGGAATTGCGGTGCTGGAACGAAGGCTCCTTGTGGCCGGTCAAGGCGATCACCGGGCTGCGGCCGAGCCAGGCATCCTGGAGCCCCGAGGCGAGATTGGCGGCGCCGACCGATTGCGCCATGCACACCCCCGGCCGCCCACTGACCCGGGCGTAGGCGTCGGCCATGTAGGCCGCCGCTTTTTCCGAATGCGCCAGGATCGGCTTCACCCCCAGATCGCCCAATTCGAGGAGCGTGCGGCGCAGCACCGATTCGACGAAGAAAACGTGGCTCATGCCGGTCCCCGCCAATGCCCGCGCCAGCCATTCGGCGCCGTTCATCGTGCCCTGGTCGCTCATCCCCGTGTCCTCCGCACCTCAGTTCGAGCCGCAATGCGCTCCCCCCGCTAGACTGCCACCGATGCGGTGCCGCGGCGACGGGGAATGCACCCGTCCGGCATATTTGGGCGGGGACGGGGATTTGCTGCCGACGGTTGCAAAAGATGCGCTCCTCCCTCGATAGGCTTGTCGGCATGCTTGGAGGCCGGCAGGAGAAACCAGCCGCGCAGGGCATCAGGTGGGGGAAACGCGTGCGATGACGATTGCAACCGATACGGCTGGCTGGACGGCCACACCGGCCGAAATGGTGACTGCCCGGCTTGACCGCTTGCCGATGACGAGCACGATCTGGATCATGGCGGCGCTGGTGTCGCTCGGCGGGTTTTTCAATTCGCTGGCGCTGGAGCTGACGGCGACGCTGGCGCCCGGACTGTTCCAGGCCAAAATCATCACCCCGACGACGCCCGGCCTGTTCGGGACGACCGGGCTGGCCGGCTTCATCGCCGCGCTGTTCGCCGGGATGTTTGTCGGAACAATCATGTTTTCCTACGTCGCCGACCGCTTCGGCCGGCGCCGTATCTTCGCCTTTTCGCTGTTGTGGTACGGCACCGCCAGCTTTGTGATGGCGTTCCAGAACGACGCCTTCGGGCTGAACCTGTGGCGCTTCATCGCGACGATCGGGCTCGGCGTCGAGCTTGTAACGGTCGATGCCTACCTGTCGGAGCTGGTGCCGAAAATGGCGCGCGGCAAGGCATTTGCGTTTCTGCTCGCGATCAGCGCGATCGCCGGGCCATTCGCCTATTTCCTCGCCTGGCAGCTGGTGCCGACGGCGCCGCTGGGCATCGACGGCTGGCGCTGGGTCGTCGGCGTCAGCTCGCTCGCCGCCATCGTCGTTTGGATTGTCCGCCTTGGCCTGCCCGAGAGTCCGCGGTGGCTCGCGCAGCAGGGCCGGATGGCGGAGGCCGAGCAGGTCATGGCGCGGATCGAAGCGCGCGTCGTGCGAGAATACGGCCGTCCCCTGCCGCCGCCCGAGCGCCCCCAGCCGCATGACACGCGCAAGGGCTCGCTGGCCGAGATCTTCAACGCGCAATACCGCACTCGGACCATCATGCTGATGCTGTTCAATTTCTTCCAGACCGTCGGGTTCTACGGCTTCTTTGCGTGGGTGCCGACGCTGTTGATCGCCAAGGGCATTCACGTGACCCAGAGCCTTGAATACGGCTTCATCATCAAGGTCGCCGGTTTTGCCTGGCCGTTCATCAACATGCTGTTCGCCGACCGCATGGAGCGCAAATGGCAGGTCTGCGGCTCGTGTTTCGCGATCGCGGTGTTCGGCATTGTGTTCGGCTACCAGAGCTCGCCCTTTGCGCTGATCGTGCTCGGCACGTGCCTGTCGATGTCGACCGGCTGGCTCGCCTATTCGCTGCACAATTACCAGTCCGAGCTGTACCCGACGCGGATCCGCGCCCGCGCCGTCGGCTTTGTCTATTCGTGGAGCCGGCTCAGCGGCATCCTGGTCGGGTTCATGGTGGCCTTCTTCCTGCGCAATTTCGGTGTTGCCGGCGTCTTCGTCTTCGTTGCGGCGTGCATGGCCGTCGTGATCGTGTCGGTCGCGGCCTTAGGACCGCGCACCAACCGCCTGGAATTGGAGGCAATCGCCCATTAGCCTTGTGCTCTTGACGCTCGCCCGGGTGGCAGCCTACACAGCGGACTCGGCGTTGTTGTCGCGTGGATTTACTGAGGGAGATGGCGGATGGCTCGCATCAAGCATATCGCGTTAGTGACCGACGATCCGGCGAAGACCGCCGAATTCTACAAGGAGCATTTCGGCCTGACCGAGCTCTACCGGCGGCCGACCGACACCGGCGAGAAGGGCGTGTGGCTGAGCGACGGCTACATCTATTTCGCGATCCTCAAATACGGCACGGGCGATGCGCCCAAGCTCGGACCGGGGCAGTCATCCGATCTGCGCGGCATCCACCACATCGGCTTCCAGGTCGACGACATCGTCAAGACCGAGGCGGAGCTGAAGGCGGCCGGGGTCCAGCCGGTGCCGATGGAGCACCGGGAGCCACGGCAGCGCGAGCCGATGGGCCCGCCGAGCGACTTGGTCAACCTCAAGTACCTCGGCCCCGATGCGGTCCATTTCGACGTTCGCCAGCGCGGCTGGGACGAGTCGATCGAATTGGCGATGGACCGCTATGAGCTGACCCCGGCCAAGTAAGCGCGGCGTAAACCGGCCGGCGTTCAACCGGGCGGCGCGACTGCCGCCTGCTTCCTCGCCTCGCGGGCGGCGATCGCGGCCTCGCGCTCGAGCAGGAGTTGGGCGCGCTCGACGACCGGCACGTCGATCATCCTGCCGTCGACGGTGACGGCGCCGACCCCTTCGGCGAGCGCCTTGTCATAGGCGGCGACGACGCGGCTGGCGTGATCGACCTCTGCCGCGCTCGGGCGGAACTCCTCGTTGAGGATCGCGACCTGGCTCGGATGGATGACGCTGGCGCCGATAAAGCCGAAGCGGCGCGAGCGGCGGATCGTCTCGCGGAAGGCGTCGAGATCGTGGAACTCGGCGATCGAGCCGATAAACCCCATCGGCATGATGCCGGCGGCGCGGGCGGCGAAGACCGCGGTCTGCTTCGGCATCGAGAGCGCCTCGGGCTCGGGCAGGATCCCGGCCGAGGTGGCGAAATCCTCGGCCCCGAGGTTGAGCGCGCAGAGGCGCGGGATGGGCGCGGGCGATCTCGGCGATGCGGAAGAAGGCCGCGGTCGGTCTCGACCATCGCGATGAGCCGCGTGGTGCCGAGCGCCATGCCGCGCTCGGCCTCGACCTCGTCGACGATCTCGGCGAGGAGCGGACATGCTCGGCGCTGTCGATCTTGGGGAGCGCCAGCGCCAGGACCCCCGGCCCGACCGCCGCCTCGATGTCGCGCACCGCCATGCGCAAGGGACGGTTGATGCGGACGACGACATCGGCGCCGCCTTGCGCGACACGATTCCCGCGGCCTCGGGCACCAGCGTGCGCGCGCGCTCCTTCTCGGACGGCGGCGACGCTGTCTTCGAGGTCGAGGATGATCGCATCGGCCCCGCGCCGCGCCGCACCCTCGACAAAGCGGCGCTGCGTCACCGGCACAAACAGCATCGAGCGCCATACGGGTAGGTCTTGGGTCATCGTCCAGGCCCTATCGTTGTTTCGTTCCTGCCGCGCCCACCGCGTTCCCGGCGCAGGCCGGGACCCATGGTGCCCCAGGTCTCGGGCGCGGCGCGGTGGGTCCCGGCCTGCGCCGGGAACACGGGGAGGGGAGTTCAGGGCTTGGCAAGCCCGATGACCCCGTCGCGGGCCAGAGCTTCGAGCGTCGCGCGGTCGATGCCGAACTGCCCGAGGATCTCGGCGGTGTGCTCGCCGAGATCGGGCGCCGGGCGGCGCAGATGGCCGGGGGTGTCGGAGAGGCGCGGGATGATGTTGTGCATCGTGAGCTGGCCGGTCTCCGCGTCCGGCACGTCGACGACGATCTCGCGCGCCAGCACATGCGGGTCGGCGAGAAACTGGTCGATGTCGTAGACCGGCGCGGCGGTGACCTCGGCGGCGGCGAAGGCCGCCATGTTCTCATCGAGCGTGCGCGCCGCGATGAATTCGACGATCGGCGCCTCGCATTCCTCGGCGTTCCGGACCCGGTCGGTGTTGTTGCGAAAGCGTGGGTCGGCGATGATGTCCGCTCGGCCGATCGCGCGGAACAGCCGCTCGGCCATCGCCTGGATCGAGGCGGAGATGCCGATATAGCGGCCGTCTTTGGTGCGGAAGACGTTGCGCGGGCTCGTCGTTTCCGAGCGGCTGCCGGTGCGCGGGCGGATCGGCGCCGGTCAAGTTGTAGATCGGCGCCTCGGTGGCGATGAACGAGAAGAGCGGGTCGAACAGGGGTAGATCGATGATCTGGCCGTCGCCGCCCTCGACCTCGACCCGGCGCAGCGCGACCATGACGGCAAAGGCGCCATAGAGCCCGGCGACCATGTCGGCGAGCGCGGTCGGCGGCAGGACCGGCTCGCGGTCGGCAAACCCGGTGCGCGCGGCGTAACCCGACATGCTCTCGACCAGGGTCCCGAAGCCGGGGCGGTCGCGGTAGGGCCCGTCCTGGCCCCAGCCCGAGACGCGCACGATGACGAGGCGCGGGTTGCGCGCGTGCAGGACCGCCGGCCCGAGCCCGATTTTTTCGAGCGTGCCGGGGCGGAAATTCTCGATCAGGACCTCGCTCGACGCCGCCAGATCGAGCAGCAACTCGCGGCCCCGCGCCTCGCGCAGCGACAGCGCGACGCTCTTCTTGTTGCGGGCATAGAGCTTCCAATGGACGCTGACGCCGTCGGTCTGCCAGGCGCGCAGCGGGTCGCCCTTGACCGGGTCCTCGATCTTCAGGACTTCGGCGCCGAAATCGGCGAGCTGCGAGGAGACCGCGTTGCCGGCGACAAGCCGCGACAGATCGACGACCCGGACCCCGTCGAGCGGGCAGGGGCATCGGGCGCGAACGATTTTTGCGGCAGGCTCATCGGCGGTGTGTTCCGGAGCGCGTGGGGAGGCACAGCTTAACGGCGGCGGCGGGCGAAGGGAACCGGGTGTCCGATCGGAAGCGCCGGGCGGCTTTGGTGGGGGTTCAGAGGCGGGTCGGCCGCTGATCGAGGATCCAGCACCCCGCCTCGCGCATCTGCGCCAAACGCTCCTCGGGCACGCGATCCTCTCCCGGGGGGCGGGGGAACTGGAGGTGCTTGACGTAGGCGCCGCCGCCCGGGGTCACCGATCGCGGGAAGAGGCGATAGGGCAGCATCGCCAGGCGCAGCCCGAACGCCGGACAGTGGCCCTCGAGCACGTCCTCAAAGCCGGTGAAGGGGTGCCCCTGCCAGTCGAGCGGGTAGCTTTGGGCGCCGGCAATATTCCAGGTCGTGCCCTCGTCATAGAGCAGCTGGTTGATGACGGCCTGATCGGTCGTCGCCAGAATCGCTGCGGCGCGCGACCGCAGGGCGGCGAAGAACGCGCGGGTGCCGGCGCCGGCCTTGGCCCAGAACAACCCGGTGCAGAGGATAAACCCCCAGTGCGCCAGGATGCGCCTCGGGTGCAGCGTGCCCTGGGTCCACACCAGGTCGTATTTCGACTCGTCGAAGTATTTGTCGATCGGGTTCTTGAACCAGATCGCATCGACGTCCGACTGGATGATGTCGATCCCGCGGTCGATCAGGAAATCCCAGATCAGCAGCCGATAGAGCCAGAAGCCAAGCGTCGATCCGGCGAAATCGCAGCGCGCCGCGGGGATGCCGGCCCGCGCGAGGCGGCCCGCCAGCGCAGCATCGGTGGCGACGACGAGGAAGCGCCCGATCCCCAGCGCCTCCATGTAATACATCCAGTTGTCGAGCCAGTCGGCGTAGGCGTTGGAGATGACGACGACCGGCACCGGGCCGGTTCCGCCGATCTGCGCGACCGCCTCCATCAAGGAGGCGCGCGCCGCATCGGACAGCGCGGGGTGCGCGGCTTCCATCACGCGATCTCCCGGGAATGGTGAGGGGGCTCGATCTGGCGCGCCCGGAAGGTGGTCATCACATCCGGTCCCACGGTTTCGCTCGCGAGGCGCTCGAACCCGGGCATCTCAGAGAGCGGGCCCTGGCCGAGTTCGCCGACTGCCGGGATGCCGTCGCCGCCGAGGAGAACGGGCGCGTGAAACCACACCAGCCGGTCAACCAGCGCCGCGCGCAACAGCGCCGCGGCGAGGCGGCCGCCACCTTCGACGAGGAGCCGTGTGAGGCCACGCTCGCCGAGGCGGGCGAGCGCGCTCCCGACGTCGATCCGTCCGGCGGGGTCGGGCGCGGCGGCGATGACGACGACGCCGGCTTCGCGCAGCGCCTCCTGGCGGGCTTCGTGGGCCGCTGCGAGCGTTACCACCCAGGTTGCGGTCTGCCGCGCTTCGGCGAAGACCCGTGCGCCGGGGGGCACGCGCAACTGGCGGTCGAGGACGACCCGCACCGGCGAACGCCGAGCGAGCCCCGGCAGGCGGCAGGTCAATTGCGGGTCGTCGGCGACGACCGTATCGGTGCCGACGAGGATCGCGTCGTGGATGGCGCGCAGCAGGTGCGCGCGCTCACGCGCCGGCTCTCCGGTGATCCAGCGGCTCTCGCCGGACGCCGTCGCGATGCGGCCGTCGAGCGAGGTTGCCAGCTTCAGCGTCACCAAGGGGCGCCCGAGGCGGAGACGAGTGAGGAAGCCGGCGTTGATGTCGGCGGCGTCCTCGGCGCAGAGCCCGGTTTCGACGGCAATCCCGGCGGCGCGCAGGCGCTGGAGGCCGCCGCCGGCGACCCGCGGATCGGGGTCTTCGATCGCGACGACAACCCGGGCGAGGCCGGCTTCGATCAGCGCATCGGCGCAGGGCGGGGTCCGGCCCCAATGGCCGCAGGGTTCGAGCGTGACATAGGCGGTGGCGCCACGCGCGGCACCGCCGGCGCGGGCCAGCGCTTCGGCTTCGGCATGCGGGCGCCCGCCCGGCTGGGTCCAGCCGCGGCCAATGACCCGGCCGTCCCGGACGACGACGCAACCCACCGCCGGGTTCGGCCAGACATTGCCCAGCCCGCGCCGGGCCAGGGCAAGCGCCGCGCGCATCAACCGCAGGTCAAGAACGGATGCCGTCATCGCGAGCGAAGGGGCGGATTCTCGTTGAAGAGAGATCTTTCGGGTCGAGATTGCTTCGTCCTTGCGCTCCTCGCAATGGCGATTATCCGGGTGTTGACACGAAATAGCGCCCAAGCCTGGGGCCTGCCTCTGACCGGCCGGTACAACTGATGTCAATGGCTTGGTGATCGTCTGAGGAATGACAAAGGAGGGTTTTTTATATTTTGTCACAATCCCCGCGCCCGTTTTGGGGATTCTGCGCGCTTTTCCCCCCGGTAGATGCAGCTGGGAGTCCCAGTGGAATTGCTTTTCCAGAAAAGCTCCGGCGCTACCAACGAAGCAAAAGTCCATGGCAGAGTCAAACGCGAAACCTTTAGTTTGAGTGTTCCCCACATTTTCTAGTGGATCGACTCTAACGCCTGTTTCCCGCGACGCACCTTTTCGACGATGGCGTCGGGGTCGGCGGTCCAATTGAAGGGCTTGGGGTTGTCGTTGGTTTCGGCGAGGTATCGGTTGTTGGCGGCCTGGAGATCGACGATGCCCTTGAAGGCGCCGCGCTTCAATCGCTGCCTGGTGAGTTTAGCGAAGAAGCTTTCGACAGCATTAAGCCAGGAGGCCGAGGCTTCTGTGGGCTGTTCCCCGACCCGATCACGGCCTCCAGCCGCTCCCGGTCACCCGGACCAAGCCGGACCCCAAAACCTCTCTTCATCCGGCCAGACTCGCTTGTCCGCGAGCCTGCTGAAATCATTCGTCAGCGTTGATCCACTAGGTTCCGCCGAATTCGTGGTCTGCCGGTGTCGGCCCTTTGGGCCTAGCAAGCTAGGTCCCGCGCGCTGGTCGTAGAATCGGCGGAGACTTGCTTGTCACCGACCTTCGGAAGCAATCCTAAGGTCTGGTTTGGGGTAACTCCGTCAGGTGGCCTGCGCGGCGGTCCCGGCGGTTCAGCGCCGATTCCAGCCATTGCCGCTTCGACCCGGCAAGGGCGAGGTACGGAACCTGCGTCAAGCCTGCGGCCATAAAGACCGATCGCTGCTCGCCTCACGGAGCCGTGAGCAAGCCCGGCCCCAGCCGGTGCGCCCCGTGAGGTCCTAGGAGCAATTCTGAAGGTCACTGGCCCGTGCTTGCCCTCGGCCGCTCCCAGACAGGTTGCAACGGCAAAGTGCATTCCGGGCACATGACAGCGACCTAAGTTGCCGCCGGTAAGGCGCAGGCGAGGGAGATAGCGCGGGCGTGCTTGGCTTGTGCGCTCTCTGACCTCATCTGCGCTCTTCTCGATGGAGGCGGTCAGGTCACTCGGTCGATAATTCGACGATCGGATCCCTGCGCCTTACCGCGCCGTCGGTTACCCGCGGACGACCGGAGCCGGAGGCGGAGGCGGAGGCGGGGGAGCCGGATAGGCGACCGGTTGCGGCGGCGGCGGGGGCGGCGGCACCGGGGCGCATCCCGCGAGGAGCGCCGCGGAAACCAGGAAGGTAACCATCACCGCATTACGCAATTGCCTGCGGCGGGTCAATTTTTCGGCAATGTCGGACATCCGCTTCCTCCACGGTTGAGAGACTCGAACAATAGGACAATCGGAAAGCGATTGCCAAGAGGAGCAACGTCGGAAGGTGTCACTAGTTCCCGCTCCGTGCCCAAAACCGGCTCCGCCGCGCGGATCGCGACGGTAGGCCTCACCGGACTGTCGATAAATCAAGACGTTCCTTTTACTGCTGCTTGAAGAAATTTCGTTCTGGTGGGCACAATCGCTCCACCACCGGCAGCGCGAGTTGCGCCGGGATCATGCTTTCGGTGAGTCTGTCTTGTTCCCCTCATGCAGCTTCTCGACGAGAGGCTGGTTGGCACTCGTCGGACCGATTGCAGGCGGCGCGATCGCTCTCGCCGCAGCATGTGCGCCCGTCACCTCGCCAGTTCCAGCCGCGAACCACGAGCCCGGGGCAGCCTTCATGCCGGCGCCGCCCGCCCCGAAGGCAACAGATGCCGACACCGAACTCGGCGAGCTGCTCGACAGCGGGCCCGAGTTGGTCGTCGCCGGTAAGCGGCTGCATGTCGGATTACTACGACGCTTCTACGCGCGCCATGGCTTCGAGCCGGTATGGAGCACCCGGCCGGCGCAAGCGAACTCACTGATCAATGCCGTGCTGCGCGCCGGCGAGCATGGCCTCGCCCCTCAACTGTTTCACGCCTATCTGCTGCGGTCGCCAACATTACCGCCGCTTCAGCGAGAACTGTTGCTGTCGGACGCCTTCCTAACCTATGCCGACGCGCTGGCCCGCGGGGTCATGCCGGTCGAGCGCCGCAGAGACGACGAGACTTTGATGCCTGAGCCGATCGATGTCGCTGCCGCGCTCGACGCCGCTGTCGACAGCCCCGACCCGGTGGCGGCGATCGAAGCGCTGGCGCCGACGACGCCGACCTACCGGTTGCTGCGGCAGGCTTTGCGGAATCTTCACACAAGCATCGCGGCCGGCAAGGCTTCGACGACCCGTTTGCGCGAGATCGAGGTGAACCTCGAACGCGAACGCTGGCTGCCGCGGCGGCTGCCGCCCGACCGCGTATTGGTCAATATTGCCGACGAGCGGCTGGCGCTGTACCGCGACGATCGGCCGGTTTTGTCGTCGCGGGTCATTGTCGGCCAAGATGAGCTGCGAAATCAGAGCCCGGAGTTCCAGGCCAAAATCGACGGCGTTTTGTTCAACCCGCCATGGAACATCCCGCAGGACATCGCCACCGACGAGATCATGCCAAAAACCCTTCACGACCCAGATTACTTGGCGCGGCATAACATGGTCGTGCTGCCGAATGGCGGGCTGCAGCAGCTGGCGGGACCAAACTCGGGGCTCGGGCAGCTGATGTTCGAGATGGCGAACCGGTTCGACGTCTACCTGCACGACACTCCGTCAAAAAATCTGTTCAGCCGCGAGGATCGGCGCATCAGTCATGGATGCATCCGGGTGGAGCACCCACGCGAATTGGCTGCGCTCCTGATGCAGCAACCGGACGAGGAGATCGATCAAGCGATCGCGACGGGCGACACCACCCGACACGATCTGCCGCAACCCGTGCCGGTGTTCGTGATCTACGAGACCGCGTTCGCGGATGGCGACCGCAGATTGCAATTTCGCCCCGACATCTACGGACGCGACGCCGAAATCTGGACACAGCTGGATCCGGAGCGGCAACCCGTGGCAGAACGCGAGCCGCCCAGCCAGCGCCGGGGCTGACCCTTTGACCAAGGTCAGGTGTGGGGCATCACGTCCCATTTATGTCGTCATTCACGAACGGCGGCTTCGGGTCGGCGTCGGCGGTCGGCTAGATTGGGGCGAAGAGCTCGCGCGGCGTTGCCAGACCGCGCAGCTGGTGCCGGCCGAGCGAGACCACCCCGCCCCCCAAAACCTGCACCAACTCGTCGCTGACGACGATCGGCTGGTCGAGCGCCTTTGCGACCGCCTCGATCCGGCTGACGAGGTTGACCGCCGGCCCGATGACGGTGAAATCGAGCCGGTCGGCGGCGCCGATATTGCCGTAGTTGACCGTGCCGATATGCAGCGCGACGACGATTTCGAGCGGCGGTTCATCCACCATTGCCGGATTGTCAACGAGACCCCGCACCGCATCGATCGCCGCCTGCGCCGCGGCGACCGCTCCACGCGCGATGTCGGGTGCCGAAGCCGCCTCCTCGATCGGGAACACCGCGAGTATCCCGTCGCCGATGAATTTGAGGATCTCGCCGCCGTGATCGCGGATCGCGGCCGCCTGGGTTTCGAACAGGGCGTTGAGGATCGCGATCATCCGCTCGCTCGGCACCCGGTCGGAGCGTTCGGTGAATCCGCGCAAATCGGACGACCACAGGACAGCCGTCAATTCGATCCCGGTACCGCGGCGGATCTGTCCGGTCAGCACCTTTGGCCCGGTTCGCGCGCCCAGATAGGCGGTCAGCACGTTGTGGGTGATCCACGATTGGCTGTACCGGTCGACGGTAACGGCCAACCGCTGTGCGACCCGCGTGAGATCGGCAATCTCCTTCGGCGTAAAACCGCCGGGGCGATCGGTGACGAACGTGACCATGTAATCGATCGCGTGTGCGCCGACGATCGGCAATGCCATGTAGTCGGTGCCGCCGCGGTCGCGTAGTTCGATCAGCACATCGAAATCGAGCTGTTCGTCGGGGAGGTCGAGGCGCCGGCGCAATGTCTCGCCGCCCTCGCACACGCGCCGGACCGGATTTTTCTCATAGGGGATCGCATCGCCGATTTCGTGTCCGATCATGACCTGCGTGGTCTGCCCGGTGTCGCGCCACCATACGATCGTCGAGCCGAGGAATTGCGGGTGAATCGTGCCGACGTGGAGCGTCACACGCAGCAGCGGCATCCGCGCCGCCAAGAGACGCCAGGCGAATTCATCGAAGCTCGCCGTCCCCGAGTCGATGCGGCGGGCCGGGCCAACCAACCATTCGGCAATCTCGTCGATGCTGTCGTGAGCTGGGTCTGTCCTCGGGTCGGGCGCGTGACCACATCGAGGATCACAATGTGGTCGCGCGAGATTGGCCGCGGCTGCGCCGGTTCGCTCGCCGGAAGATCGTTGCTCATGGCGGTGAACTTCACTCCCGAGGCAACCGGACGCAAGCAGTGGTCGGGATTGCTTGCGGGGAGAGATCGTCGGCTGCGAGCACAAATCCCGGGCGGTATCGGGTAGAGGTCCGCAGGCCAGCTTGAGCGGCCGGATCGACACGCAGCCGGTCAAGGTCATCGGCGTCTGCATAACCGCGGGCGATGGCGAAGATTCGGGCTCGCAGGATATCGGGCAGCAGATGGGTGACCCGGTCCGCATCGCGCTCATCGGGGATCACTCGGGCGAGTTGCTCGGCAATGCCAAGCCGCCTCTCCGCCTGGGCCAACAGCATTACGCCGCCGTCGGACGTGAGCCGTCCGCCATCAAAGGCGGCGCTGACCTTCTTGCGCGCGACCGCTGGCAACTCAAAAGGCAGAGGGATATCGTTGTCCATGGCGAGCTTATAGTCCTCCGTCGCGTCCTTTCCGCTGAGCGAAAGAAGCATGCGATACATTCACGGTTTGGGCGACCGCGCTGACCGGGTGCACCAATGAGCGACCCTTCTCGGCTGAAGGCGGGTGCTGGCCGGGGGAAGCAGGCGGCAGGGGGCGTGGCGCGACGCGGTAAGCGGACGACTGTGATGCCCGACGGCGCCTCACATGATCCGTGGCAGATAATAGCTGATCTCCAGCGCAAACTCGGCGAGCGCACCACCGAGCGCGACGAGGCTCAGGCCCAACAGACCGCGACCGCCGAGGTGTTGGGCGTCATCAATTCCTCGCCCGGCGATCTCGCACCGGTATTCGATGCGATCCTGGAGAAGGCGCACAGCCTCTGCGAGGCCGCGTATGGCGTCCTGTGGACCTATGACGGCGAGGCCTTTCACGCCAGCGCCCTGCAAAGTGTGCCGCGACCCTATGCCGACTTCATATCCGGGCGACCGCTTCGCCCCCTTCCCGGAGGACGGGGCGGCTTAATGCAGATCGCCGACGGAGCTGGCATCGCCCATTTTGTTGACGCTGCCGCCGATGAGGCATACCGCGATAGCCCTGTAGCACGCGCGGTGGTCGAGCTTGGCGGCGCCCGGACCATGCTGGTGGTGGCGTTGCGCAAGGATGCCACTCTGCTCGGCGCGATCACCGCCTATCGCCAGGAAGTCCGGGCATTCACCGACAAGCAGATTGCGCTGTTGCAGAACTTCGCGGCGCAGGCGGTGATCGCAATGGAGAACGCGCGGCTGATCACCGAGACGCGCGAGGCCTTGGAGCAGCAGACCGCGACCGCAGAAGTGCTCGGGGTCATCAACTCTTCGCCCGGCGACCTTGCCCCGGTGTTCGACGCGATGCTCGAAAGGGCAATGCACCTGTGCGAGGCGGTGTTCGGTTTCATGGCGACCTACGATGGCGAACGCTTTACGCCTGCGGCGCAGACGGGTGTGCCGCCTGCCCTTGCCGGTTACCTCGCATCCGGAATGGACCAGCCCCGACCGGGGGATGCGCACGCGCGTCTTTTGGCCGGGGAGGACCTCGTTCACATGCTCGATTCAAAGGATGAGGACGCCTACCGGTCGGGTAACCCCTTGCGCCGCGCCTTCGTCGATTTGGGAGGGACGCGCACGTCCCTGGTCGTCGCGCTTCGCAAGGATAGCCTTCTTCTTGGCGCTTTCACGATCTATCGCCAGGAAGTTCGGCCGTTCTCCGACAAGCAGATCGCGCTGTTGCAGAATTTCGCGGCGCAGGCGGTCATCGCGATGGAGAACGCGCGGCTCATCACCGAGACGCGCGAGGCCTTGGAGCAGCAAACCGCGACCGCCGAGGTGCTGGGCGTCATAAACTCCTCGCCCGGCGAACTTGCCCCGGTGCTCGATGCCGTGCTGGAAAAGGCGCACAGCCTTTGCGGTGTCGCGCGAGGCAGCCTCGAACTTTACGACGGCGAGAATTTCCGCGCGGTCGCAACACGCGGTTTGGAAGACAGCTTTGCTGATCAACTGCGCCAAGGCTATTCGGCTTCCAACAATCCCGCGACCAGGCCGCTGATCGAGGGCGCACCCTTCACTCAGATCGTCGATGCGGCGCAGCAGGAATTTCCCTTCTTGCGCAGTGCAGCCGCTGTGGCAGGCACCCGGACGCTGCTGTGCGTACCGCTGCGACGCGACGATAAGCTGCTCGGAATGATCGCGTCTTCCCGCGACGAGCTGCGTCCGTTCAGTGACAAGCAGATCGCGCTGTTGCAGAATTTCGCGGCGCAGGCGGTCATCGCGATGGAGAACGCGCGCCTCATTACCGAGACGCGCGAGCGCACCCGCGATCTGCAGGAATCGCTCGAATACCAGACCGCGACGGCCGAGGTGCTGCGGGTCATCTCAAGCTCGCCGGCCGACGTGCAACCGACCTTCGATGCGATCGCCGCCGCCGCCGTGACACTGTGCGACGCGGCCAACGGCGTCGTTTTCCGGTTCGACGGTGCGCTCATTCATTTCGCCGCACAGCACGGTTTGACGCCCGCCCAACTCGACGCCCTCCGCGGCATGTTCCCGCTCGTGCCCGGCCGAGGCAGCATCACCGCGCGGGCCATCCTGACCCGGGGCGTGGTGCATGCTCCCGATTTGGCTGCCGACAGCGAGTTCACCCATCCGGGCTTGATCGAGGCCGGGTTGCGCGGCTCCGTCTCGGTGCCAATGCTGCGCGACGGCGAACCGATCGGCGCGATCACGATAACCCGACAGGAAAGCCGGTCCTTCAGCGACAAGCAAATCAGCCTGCTCAAGGTTTTCGCCGACCAGGCGGTAATCGCGATCGAGAATGCGCGGCTTCTCAACGAATTGCGCGAGCGCACCGACGAATTGGGGCGCTCGGTCGAGGAATTGCAGGCGCTCAGCGAGGTCGGACAGGCGGTCAGCTCGACGCTCGACCAGCGCGCGGTCTTGTCGACGATCCTCAACCGCTCGGTGGCGCTGGCCGGCGCCGATTCCGGCGTCATCTACCGCTACAGCCTGGCACAGCGCTCGTTCCGCTTTGTCGAGGCGGTCGGCTACAGCGAGGCGCAGGTACGCGAGGTTCGCGACCTCGATGTCGGGGAAAACGTCACCGGCATGGGTGAGGCGATCGCGCGGCGTGCGCCGCTGCAGGTTCCCGATCTGCGCGAGCGGCCGCCCAACCCGCTGCGCGACCTGGCGGTCGCCGCCGGTTACCGCTCGGTGCTGATTGTGCCGTTGGTCGGCGCCGACCGGATACTGGGCGCGACGATATTGCAGCGCCGCGCCGTCGGCGAATTCCCCGAGCCCACCGTGCGGCTGATGCAGACGCTGGCGGCGCAATCGGTGCTGGCGATCCAGAATGCCCGCCTGTTCCGCGAGATCGCCGACAAGAGCGAGGAGCTGCGGCAGGCGAGCCAGCACAAGTCGCAGTTCCTCGCCAATATGAGCCATGAATTGCGCACCCCGCTTAACGCCGTGATCGGCTATAGCGAGATGTTGCACGAGATGGCAGAGGACGAGCGCCAGGAGCAGTTCCTCCCCGACCTCGAAAAGATACGCGATGCCGGGCGACATCTGCTGCAGCTGATCAACGACATCCTCGATCTGTCAAAGATCGAGGTGGGCAAAATGGACCTCTACCTCGAAGAGGTGGATGCTGCGGCCCTGGTCGAAGAGGTGCGCGCGATCGTCACTCCGCTCGCCGGGGCGGGTGGTAACCGGTTCGAGATCGTCCGCGCGACGACGCTCGGCACGCTCTATACCGATCGCACCAAGCTCAAGCAGAGCCTTCTCAATCTGTTGAGCAACGCCACCAAATTCACCCATGAGGGCCGCATCGCCCTCGAACTGCGCGCCACTGAGGAGGAGCTGACCTTCGTCGTCACCGACAGTGGCATCGGGATGACCGACGAGCAGCTTGGGCGGTTGTTCCAGGCCTTCAGCCAGGCCGATGCCTCGACGACGCGCCGCTACGGCGGCACTGGCCTCGGCCTGGCGATCACCAAGCATTTCTGCGAGATGCTCGGCGGCCGCATTGATGTCGAGAGCGCGCCCGGATCAGGCTCGACCTTTACGATCACCCTGCCGGTGCAGCAGCCCCCGGTCTCGACCGCGAAATCCGAGCAAGCCGCCACCTCTGCTGTGATGCCGTCCACCGCTGACACTGCGCTGGTCATGGTCGTCGATGACGACCCGAATTCTCGCAATCTGCTTGCCGCCACGGTGCGCAAAGAAGGCTACCGAGTGATTGAGGCCGGCGACGGCGAAGCGGCCATTGGCTTAGCGCGCCGGCACCATCCCGACATCATCACGCTCGACGTATTGATGCCGCGGCTCGATGGCTGGGCCGTCCTGGCGGCGCTGAAATCGGATATCGAGTTGCGCAACATTCCGGTGATTATAGTCACCGTGCTCGCCGACCGCGGCATAGCCCTGTCGCTCGGCGCGGCCGAATTCATGACAAAGCCGGTGGACCGCGCCCGCCTCGCAGCGGTGCTCCGCGAAAATGTGCAGGGCGGCGGCACCGTGCTCGCAATTGACGACGATCCGGAAAGCCGCCGGCTCGTCGCTCGTCATCTTGACAAGCTCGGCTGGGCCATTGCCGAGGCGAGCGACGGCAGCGATGCACTGGCCTGGCTGTCGCACAACCCGGCGCCCGCGCTGATCCTTCTCGATTTGCTGATGCCGGGCATGGATGGGTTTGCCTTCCTCGATGCGATCGCCGAGCGGGGCGAGTGGCAGAAGATCCCGATCGTGATCCTGACGGCAAAGCAGCTGGATGCGGCCGAACGGGAATTGTTGGCCGGACGAGCACGGGAGATCATCGAAAAAGGCGCGGATGATCTCGCCTTCGCATTGCGGCGGGTCGGCCTCCACCTGGCCCGAGCGAAAGATGCAGCCGCGGCGGGCTGAAGGAAGCGAAATGGCGAAGATCCTGATCGTCGAAGACAACGAGATGAACCGGGACATGCTGTCGCGACGGCTCGCCCGCCGCGGCTATGAGATCTTCATCGCCGTCGACGGCGAGCAGGGGGTGGCAGCAGCACACTCGGAGATTCCCGATGTGATCTTGATGGATATGAGCCTGCCGGTGATGGATGGTTGGGAAGCGACACGGCGGCTGAAGAACGAGGCTGCCACTCGGGCGATCCCGGTGATTGGGCTCACCGCGCACGCGATGACGGGCGATCGCGACAAGGCATTGGCGGCCGGCTGCGACGACTATGACACCAAGCCGATCGAGCTGCCCCGGCTGCTTGAAAAAATCGAAGCCCTGCTTGCCCGCCTCGGCGCGCCCGATTGATGGGCGGGCGCAGGTGAGCGGTCTCGACCCGGCCGGACGGCTCGATCAGGCGGTCGCTGCGTTCATCCGGCAGGAGTTTGGTGCCCCGGTCGCCGGGATCATCGGCTTTATCGACATTCTCCTCGAGGACGTGCACCGCGACGGCCTCGACGACCTGGCCGCCGACCTTGGGCGAATGCGGCTGTCGGCGGTGCAGCTGAATGCGCTGATTGTGGAGATCGTTGGCGGCAATGGGGCCGGCGACGAGAACTATCGCAGCAATCTGCGTCATGAGCTGCGCACACCATTGAGTGCGATCAAGGGCTATGGCGAAATGCTCGTCGAGCAGGCGCGCGAGAACGGGCGCGAACCGCTTCTGCTTGATCTGGCCAAGGTGCTCGATCTAGCCGATCGGCTGCTCGGCGAAATCGATCGGATCGCCGATTTTCGCGCGGAGACAAACACTCGTGAGGCTGCGCCGTCGACCCGCATCGTTCGCGATGTGCTGCGGACGGTTACGCCGCTGGGCGGTGCCGCGGTGCCGCAGCCGCGCGCCGTGCCGAGTCGGATCCTTATCGTCGACGACAATGCGGCCAATCGCGAACTCCTATCGCGTCGGCTCTCGCGCGACGGCCATCTGGTCACCCCCGCCGAGAACGGGATGATCGCGCTGAGCGTGGCTGAAAGCGAGAGCTTCGATCTCGTCGTTCTCGACCTGATGATGAAGCGGATTTGAAGTGCTGTCGCACCTCAAATCGGACGATCGCACCCGCGACATCCCGGTGGTAATGATTTCCGCACTCGATGAGCTCGATAGTGTCGTGCGCTGCATTGAGGCCGGCGCCGAGGATTACCTGCCAAAGCCGTTCAACCCGATCCTGCTTCGCGCCCGGATCAACGCCTCTCTCGAAAAGAAGCTGCTGCGCGACCGCGAGCGCGCCGCCGTCGAACAGCTGCGTGCCGAGAAGGAACGCTCGGAGGCGCTACTCCTCAACATTTTGCCGCGCTCGATTGTCGAGCGCATGCGGCAGGGGAGACCGTCATTGCCGACCGCATCGCTGAGGCGACGATCCTGTTTTCCGATCTTGTCGATTTCACTGCTCTGGCCGCCAAATTGGCACCCGAGCAGATCGTCGCGCTGTTGGGCTCTCTGTTTTCGCGCTTTGATGCGATCGCCGAGAAGCTCGGCCTCGAAAAGATCAAGACCATCGGTGATGGTTATATGGTGGCGGGTGGGCTGCCGCACCCGCGGCCCGATCATGCGATGGCGGTGGCAGAGATGGCACTGGCAATGCACGACGCCGCCGGCGGGACAGCGGTCATGTACGACGAGCCGATACGGCTGCGCATCGGCATCCACACCGGCGCCCTCGTTGCAGGCGTTATCGGCACGCACAAATTCGTCTATGACGTCTGGGGCGATACCGTGAATACGGCAAAGCGAATGGAGACTTATGGCACGCCTGGCCGCATCCACGTCTCCGCTGCGACCCAACAGATCCTTGGCGACGCGTTCCGTTTCGAGCGGTGCGGCGTGCGAGAGATCAAGGGCAAGGGTCGCATGGAGACATTTTTTCTCGACCGTCCCTGACCCTGGGCATGGCATCGGCGTGAGAATGCGGGCGGGTCATTCTTCGAGCTTCTGTCGGGCGCGGCGGATGAGCACATCGCAGGCCGCGGCGGTCTTCGTCATCTCCGTTAGATATGCTGAGGGTGCCGCGAATCCACTGCTTATATCCCGCTCCCGCAGTCGGTGCCGCGCCCGTTGCCGCACGGTGGGCTTATGCGTCGCCGCGCTCCGCTTTCTCGCGATCCCGCCACGCGCGGTGACGATCTCGCTCTTCGGCTTTGCGCGCTTCGCACCAGTCCCGCGTGACGCGCCGCACCGCCTCGGTTATGGCTTTCGCGCATTTGACAGGAAGCACGATCGCGGATTTGCCGCGATCCGTGTGGCTACCTGCGGGATGGCAAGGTGGAGGCTGATTGCGCCTAGCTTTTTCGACCGCGCCGCGCTGATAGGCCGCCACCACTTTGTCCCCGACCGTATGCGCGAGCGCCGCCTCGGCGACCTCGTGCGGGAATGCGGGTCTGCTCGGCCACCTACGTCCTAAGGTCACGCGGAAGCCGTGCGGTGTGACCGGGACTTTCGTGCGGCGCAAGGTGATCATCGTCATAGCGGATAGCGACCAGCCCGTGGATTGACCTGGAAAGACAAGCTCCCCCACGCGGATCGCCGATAGCTTGCGCAGCAGCTCGATCGCCGGATCGGACAACGGGATGCGGTGCTCGACGCCGGCTTTCATGCGCCCGGCCGGGACGACCCAGGTCCGCGTCCCGATGTCGATCTCGTCCCGGCGCGCGGCTGGCAGCTCGCCGGTGCGTGTCGTCGTCAGGATGCACAATTCCAACGCCCGGGTGCCGAGCCCGCCCTGCACCTGCAACCGGGGCCAGAAGCTCGGCAGCTCACCATGGGGCATGCTGGTATGGTGCTGCACTTTCGCCACCGCAGCCTTGGCCGGCAGGATATCTGATACCTGTAGATCCACATCTTCGGGCCGGTCGGGGCGACTCTCAGATGGCATCTCACACTCCACCTTGGGATGATGGCCTGGATGATGGGCAAGGGGAAGATTGGGACGCCATCGCCGGGTGGCTCGCCCATCATCCCAACATCTCGCCCATCGTGCAGCGTATTGGGGCGGTCAAGCGTGGAGGACGTGGAGCCCCGTTTCGCACATCTCAAGGATTTTTACGAGTTTTTGGAGACCTGTGGGCTGCCCTGGATAAGGGGTGGCGGAGGGGATGGGATTCGAACCCACGATACAGTGTTAACCGTATAACGGTTTAGCAAACCGCCGCCTTCAGCCACTCGGCCACCCCTCCACCGATGAGCGGGTCACGGCGTATGCCGAGCCAGTTCTAATGTTCGGTCGCCGACGAGTTCAATTCGACGCTCGGGCGAGGGAGACACAGCCATGCCAAGAGGTATCGATCCCGATCAAGAAGTATCGATGCCGATGATGAATAGGGCGCCAGCGATGCTGCGAAACATTTATGCTGTCCTTGCGTGCCAAGGTTACGAGATGCGCTACTGGTTGAGCTGATGCTTGCCCTTTCGTTTCACCTTCGGATGAGCGCTCGCGCCGCCCCTGGGCTATGATCGCGCGATCGTCGAAGGGTGGCCACCAAGCCGGTCCTGGTCAGCGATATCGGGCTCGGCGCGATTGCCGCAGCTCTTAGACGAGCGGCGGGACCATGGCCGCCCGCGAGTGGCCGGGGACGATATGGGGCGCTACGGCAGGGGAGCCCGAGTCAATTCGGCCCGAGTCAATTCGAGCCCGAGTCAATTCGCGCCCGCGGTCGGGCGACGCCCTCAGGGCGAATTCTCGATCCGCTCCATATCGGCGTCGCTGAACCCGAAATGATGGCCGATCTCGTGGATCAGGACATGGCGGACCACGGCAAACAGGTCGTCGCCCGTCTCGCACCAATAGTCGAGGATCGGCCGGCGGTAGAGGAAGATCATGTCGAGCTGGGGCCGCGGATCGCTGACGCTCTTCCACGGCAGCGCCGTGCCGCGGTAGAGCCCCAAGAGGTCGAAGGGGCTCTCCAGCTCCATCTCCGCCTCGGTCTCGGCATCGGGGAACTCCTCGACCCGGATCACGACCGGCCCCAAATGCCGCTTCAACCGGCGCGGGATGACGCCGAGGGCGCGGGTGGCAAGCGCCTCGATCTCGGCGAGCGTGGGCGGATGCTGGGCCGTCACCGCGCGCGCCCGGCGTAACGCCGGTCTTGACCAACCGCGCGCGGCGGTTCACTTGCTAGGGGGCGGGTCCAACAAGGGAGGGGGCTATGGTCGAGAAGCTCACCGGCGCGGCGCGCCACACGGCGCTGCACCGATTGCATGGCTGGAGCGAAGTCGAGGACCGCGACGCGATCCGCAAGAGCTTTCACTTCAGCAATTTCTCCGAAGCCTGGGGGTTCCTGTCGCGCATCGCGCTCGCCGCCGAAAAGATGGATCACCACCCCGAGATCTTCAACGTCTACAACCGGGTCGAGATCATCCTCGTCGACGCACGATGTCGATGGGCTGAGCGAGAAGGACATCCATCTCGCGCAAGCGATCGACGAATTGGCGCCCGAACGCGACCGCCGCCCGCCGACACCGTAACCGCGCCTGCTGACCCGGCGCGCCGGCGGCCTCAGCGCATCGGGATGCTGTACATGACGAGGATCGATTGCTCGCCCGGGTTGAGCTTGGTCAGCCCCGCGTTCGAGGTATGGGTAACCTCGAGCCCGAGCCGGCTCTGGTCGGCTAGCCGGTAGGCGAACTCGGCGCCGGTGCGGAATTCCCACCACGACCCCAGCCTGGTGCCGGAGCCGGGCTCGAAAATGCCGGCCGCGGCATTCGGGGTCAGCACCCAGCTGGGGCCGAAATTCACGTCGAACCCGAAACCGACATAACCGTAGGCGGCGCCATCGGTGGTGCCCGACGCGCCGATAAACGGCGCCAGGATCCAGACCGTGTCGCCGAACCGGTATTCGCCGCGAAATTCGCCCGCGCTGCCGGCGTTCTTATGCGCGCTCGGCGTGATGTCGAAGACGCCGGCGCCGAGGGCGAGATAGGGCGGGTCGCTGGGCGAGCCCAAGGTCAGCTGCGCCGCGGCCGGCGGCGCGAGCGCGGAGATCAGGGTAATGACCGCCGCCGCAAACGCCGCTCGCATTCCGAATGTCGAAAGCCTCACCCGATCCCCCCTTCGCCTTCAGTTGGGCATATTAGAGGTCGATCATCAGACCGGCAAGCGAAACCGAAGCGCACCCCCTGCGGCCGGGGGTCACCACCCCTTGGCGCGCTCGCCGGCGAGGACGAGCTGCTCGCGGATCCCCGGCTCCATCGCCGAATGGCCGGCGTCGCGCACGATGATGTATTGCGCCTCGGGCCAGGCGCGCGCCAATTCATCGGCACCGCGAATCGGGCAGATCATGTCATAGCGCCCCTGGACGATCACCGCCGGCAGATGGCGGACCCGGCCGATATGCGCCACCAGATCGCGCTCGGGCGGAAACAGATGCGAGGTGAAGTAATGCGCCTCGATCCGCGCCAGGCCGAGGGCAAGGTGCTCTTCGCCAAAGGCGGCGATCGTTTCCGGACTGGGCAGGAGGGTTGAGCAGGCGCCCTCGTAGACGCTCCACGCCCGCGCCGCCGGCAAATGAATGCTGGGGTCCGGGTCGACGAGACGGCGATGATAACCGGCGAGCAGATCCTTCCGCTCAGCCTCCGGCAGAAACCCGGCAAAGGCGCGCCAGGCTTCCGGAAAGACCCGTTGCATGCCGTAGAGGAACCACTCGATCTCGGATTGCCGGCACAGAAAGATGCCGCGCAGAATGAGGCCGCGCACGCTTTGGGGATGGGTCTGCGCATAATAGAGCGCCAGCGTCGAGCCCCACGAACCGCCGAAGACCAGCCATTGGGTGATGCCGAGCTCGTGGCGCAGCCGCTCGATGTCGGCGACGAGGTGGTCGGGGGAATTGTCCCGGGTCTCGGCGAGCGGGGTCGAGCGGCCGGCGCCGCGCTGATCGGAAATGACAATGCGCCAATAGCTGGGATCGAAAAACCGCCGGTGCACCGGCGTCGCCCCGGCGCCCGGCCCGCCATGGACGAACAGCGCCGGCGGCCCCTCGGGGTTGCCGGACTCCTCCCAATACATTACATGGCGCCGGTCGAGCCGCAGGCGCCCGGTGCGGTAGGGTTCGATCGGCGGGAACAGATCGCGGCGTGTCGTCATCAGATCGCAGTGTAGGAGCGCCGGCGCCATTGCGATAGCACACACGGCGTGAAGCAGCGCGGAAATGGGGACTGACTTTGCCGAGACCTGATAGAATTCTCTTTCCGCACCGTGTCACGGCCCTGCCCGAGGCCACATGACCGAACTCTTCAGCTCATTCCTATCGAAGACTTTTTTGCGCTCGGTGTGGGAGTTGGAATACGAGGCGTTCAAGGAGTCACCGGAGGAGGCGGCCCTCGATCAGCGTGTCCGCCTCTGGTCCGACCGCAGGGACCTGCGGGAGACCTCGGCGGAAGCCGCCTTCATAGAAGAATTCTTCCACCAGACCTGGGGTTACGTGCAGAGCGGACAAGCTGGCACCGAGGGCGGGGGATTCACCCTTTGGCCGAAATTTCCGATACCCGGTGCGGGCGCGACGGACGGTACCGGCGAGGCTGACCTCGCGATCGGCTTCTTCCACAAGGACGTCGGCAGCTCAATTCCGCAGGTGCTTTGCGAGTTCAAGGACATCCGCTCCAATCTCGACGCACCGCAGAAGCGGAAGGGCAACAACCGACCCCCCTTTCGTCAGTGCCTCGATTATTTGGGCTTCGCCCGCCGAGGCATGTTTCCTTCCGATCCGATCCTGCCGACCTGGGGGATCGTAACGGACATGAACGAGTTTCGCCTCTATTGGTTCGATAAGGGCCATCACCAATCGCTCCGCTTTACGATTCGCCCGACCGACTTGCTGCAAGGGGTCGGCCTGATCGGGAATAGCGAAACGGCGCGGTTCGAGCGCTTTCTGTTTCGCAAGGTGTTCCACCGCGACACCCTGGTTTCCGTCGCGGGCCGCTCTGAGTTGCTGGCGCTGATCGGCCGGCAGCGGTTCAGTGACCGGCAACTGGAGAACAGCTTCTATGGCGAATACCGGAAATTTCGGGAAAAGGTGTATGGCGAGCTGTTGCGTCGAAACGGTCCGCTGACCCAGAGATTCCCTGGTACTAACGGGCGCCTGGTGCGCCTCGCGCAGAAAATCCTCGACCGCTGCATATTCATTTTTTTCTGCGAGGACATGGGCCAGACGCTCGCTTTCCCGCCGAAGCTGTTTCAGGAATTCCTGATGGAGCGAAGTAAGGACCCGTACTTCGATCCCGATGCGACGACCATTTGGCAGGACGTGCGGCGGCTCTTTACCGCGATGAACGAGGGGCGTGCCTTTGGCGGCAAGGCCATCAACCAATTCAATGGTGGGCTGTTTGACATAGACGAAGACCTCGAAAAATTACAAGTCCCTAACTCGATTTTCTGTCAGCATCTGCAAGGTAGCAACGAAGCCAGTCTTTATAGCCATAAGGAAACTCTACTTTATCTTTGTGCGTCCTACAATTACGCATCCGATCTGGGGCGCAACGACCGCACGGACGCTTTCGATCGTGACCCGGCGAAAAGCCTTGGTCTCTACACCCTTGGCCGCATATTCGAACAGTCGATTACCGAACTCGAAATTCTCGAAGCGGAGGCGGACGGTCGCCCGTCGATCAACAAGCTGAGCAAACGCAAGCGGGATGGCGTTTACTACACACCCGAATGGGTCGTCGAGCGGATCGTCGATGAAACGCTTGATCCGCGGCTCGCCGAAATCAAGCGCGACTGCGGCTGGCCGGTCAGCGGCGACCCATCGCTCGCGGCGATCGACGCCTATTCGGCTCGACTGAAAGAGCTGACGATCCTTGATCCGGCCTGCGGTTCCGGAGCTTTTTTGATTACCGCTCTGCGCTATTTGCTGGGTGAATGGCATCAAATACAGGCAATTCGCCGGCAGGTCACCAGGAGACCTGCGGCAAACGAGGATGACGCGGAGCTGATTTCCGATATCCTTAAAGCGAACCTCTACGGGGTAGACATCAATTCCGCTTCCGTCGAAATCGCCCAGCTTGCCTTGTGGCTCCATACCGCGCGCGGCGACAAACCGTTGTCCTCGCTTGGTGAGAACATCCGGGAAGGCAACAGCCTGATCGGACCCGAGTTCTTCAAGGGACAAATAAATCTCGCTCTTTACGATCAGGCTGAGAAAGAGCGCGTGAATGCGTTCGATTGGGAGGCAGCTTTTCCAGAAGTTTTCAAACGTGGTGGCTTTGATGTGGTCGTCAGCAATCCGCCCTACGTCAAGCTGCAGAATTTCCGTGCAGCACATGAGGATATGGCCGATTTCCTGCGGGAGGGGCGACCCGGGGCAGTCCCCCGGCCCTACATCAGTACGCGAACCGGAAATTTCGATCTGTATCTGCCCTTCATCGAGAAGGGCATTTCGCTGCTAAACGATCATGGCCGGCTCGGTTACATCGCCCCCAGCCTGTGGGCGACCAACGAGTACGGCGAAGGGTTGCGCAGCGTCGTTGCCGCCGGGCGCAACCTCGATCGCTGGATCGACTTCAAGTCCTACCAGGTCTTCGAGGAGGTGACGAACTATACGGCGTTGCAATTCTTCACGAAGGCAGCAAGCAAAGTGATCTGGGTTGCCGACGCTCCGACCGGGGAAATTCCTAACGAACCATGGAGCGACCCGGGCCAGGCGCTTCCCTACGGCCGGCAGGCATTCGGCGACCGATGGCTGTTGCTTGCCGGCGAAGAGCGGTCGCTGATCGACCGGCTCTACCAGCGCTGCAAGCGGCTCGACGATCCCGAGCACACCAAACAAATATTTCAGGGGCTTATCACGAGCGCCGACGCGATCTATCACCTGAAGCGTCTTGGACCCGGCCGGTATTTTTGCACGCCGAGGGGAGAGCGTGCCGCTCCGCCCTACGAGGTCGAGATCGAAGATGCGCTGATGAAGCCGCTCGTCTCTGGGGCGGAAGCAAAACGATATGTGACGCCTGTGACCGACACGTACCTGCTGTTTCCGTATTGCCTTTCTAAAAACGGCGCGACGCTGATCGATGCTGGCACAATGGAGCGGAAATACCCTAAGGCGTGGCGATATCTGAATTCATATCGCGATCCCCTCCGTCTGCGAGAGTCGAAGAAGGACCGTGACGGGCACCTCATCGCACCGTTCGATGACGAGCGCTGGTATCGGTTTGGCCGGCACCAGAATCTCGATAAGCAAGAAATCGTAAAATTGATTGTTGCTGAGACCGTTCCCGAAATGCGCGTGTGCCTTGATTACAGTGCCTCCATGTACCTGAATAATGTGCGCGTAAATGGCATAATTCCTTCGACCGATGAAGATACCTGGTATTTATTGGGAATACTGAACGCCCGTGTTGCCGATTTCGTGTTTCGACGCATCGCCAAGGTGAAGGCAGGAGGATTTTTCGAGGCCAACAAGCAGTTCATCGCCCCCCTTCCGATCCCGCCGGCGTCAGCCGGGGATTGCTTGGCCGCCGTGGCGGAAAGAGCCAAAGCCCTTCAGGCAGCCCACACCAGACGGCGTGATACGCTGACCGGCATTGAGAGGCGCCTGTCGGCAACGCGATTGCGCAATAGGGCGGAGACCTGGCTTTTTCCCGGCCTCAAGGCAGCGCATGAGCTTCTGGCTGAAGCGCC
>CAVTGB010000036.1:0-94993 GCA_963734125.1 uncultured Alphaproteobacteria bacterium | reverse complement strand
GCGCGATGGTGACGCATCGTCCGGTGGAGAAGATCTCCAACGTCGTCAGCTTCGTCGAGGGCTATACGCTCAAGGACGGCAGCGATGTCGCGCTCACCGTCGACGGCACCACATTCGAGCTGTTTACCAACGGCGACAGCGCCTGGGCGCGGACCTCGGATCTCGACAGGGTGATCGTCACCACGCTTGCCAAGGGCAGACAAGCGGTGGTCAAGGGCATGCCGCAAAAAGGCCCGGCGACGACCGACATCTATTCGCTCGCCGGCTTTTCCAAGGCGCTCGCGGCGATCGACAAGGCGTGCGGCGTCAAGCGCGAAGAGACCGCCGCGCCGCCCGCGCCGCCCCCAACGCCGACGCCGCACAAGCGGCGCAAGCACCCGGCCAGCAAGAGCTGACGATTTCGCGGAACTCCGGCGCAATCCCATATATCCGCCATGTCTGATGACAACTCCTCAGCCGCGCCCCGCTCGGCCCCCAACCTGGTGGGCACGGGCCGCGCCGAGCTGGCTGCCGAGATGGCCGGGTTCGGCGCCGAGGCGTTCCGTGCGCGCCAGCTGTGGCACTGGATCTATCACCGCGGCGCCACCGACTTTGCCGACATGACCAATCTAGCAAAGGGCTTCCGCGAGCGCCTCGCCGCGCGCTACCAGCTCGCCCGGCCCGAGGTCACCCGGGCGCTTGCCTCGATCGACGGCACCCGGAAATGGCTCGTGCGCTTCGCCGATGGCCAGGAGGTCGAGACCGTCCACATCCCCGAATCGGATCGCGGCACGCTGTGCGTCTCCTCCCAGGTCGGCTGCACCCTCAACTGCACCTTCTGCCACACCGGCACGCAGCGCCTCGTGCGCAACCTCGGCGCGGCCGAGATTGTCGGGCAGATCATGGTGGCGCGCGACGCGCTCGGCGAATGGCCGTCGCCGCCGGAGGGCCGGCAACTGACGAATATCGTGCTGATGGGGATGGGGGAGCCGCTCTACAATTACGACAATGTCGCCGCCGCGATGAAAATCGTCATGGACCCCGAGGGGCTGGCGGTGTCGCGGCGCAAGATCACCCTGTCGACTGCGGGCGTCGTGCCGATGATGGCCCGGGTTGGCGCCGAGCTCGGGGTCAACCTCGCGGTGTCCTTGCATGCCGTCACCGATGAATTGCGCGATGAGTTGGTGCCGCTCAACCGCAAATACCCGGTTCGCGTGCTGCTCGATGCCTGCCGCGCCTATCCGGGGTCGAGCAATGCCCGGCGCATCACCTTCGAATACGTGATGCTGAAGGGGGTCAACGACAGCCCCGCCGAAGCCAAGGAACTGGTGCGGCTTCTGCGCGGCATCCCGGCCAAGGTCAATCTGATCCCGTTCAATCCGTGGCCCGGCGCGCCCTACGAATGCTCCGATGAGGCGGCGATCGCGGCCTTCTCCGACATCGTCTTTGCCGCCGGCTACTCGGCCCCAGTCAGGACGCCGCGCGGCCGCGACATCTCGGCCGCCTGCGGCCAGCTCAAATCCGACAGCGTGCGGGAGCGCCGCTCCGCCTCGGCGTACTATGTGAAGTTGTAGCCACGATTTTGAGTCGCGTGATGGCTTTAATTCGTGTTATTTCCACTCTCATCGGTGACGGCGGCGGGCGCGGTGGGCGGGACCCAGGACAAGCTGTTCCAGCGGTTCTTTACGACGAAGCCGACCGGCGAAGGCACTGGCCTTGGTCTATCGATCAGCTATGACATCGTTACGCAACAGCACGGCGGCACGATCACGGTCGAGAGTGAGCCGGGGAATTCACCGAGTTCACCGTTCGCCTGCCATAGGCACCCTATCCGATCCGCGCGCATGGACGACCGGCGAAAGCCTTCGCATGTCCGGCTTCCCATCGGTTCTCGGGCTCCGTCCGATTGGGCGCGAACCGGAACTTCAAAATTGAGGCGCTACCCGGGGCTGCGTATGGTCATCGCCAATCGTCGAGCGCGTAGACGCCGGGCCGGCTGTAGCCCGGCGCGTTCGGACGGTGCAGCGTGACGATCTGTGCCTGGCTACGGAAACCGCGGCCGATCATCTGGCGGTAGGCCTCGTCACGCGCGAGGTTGACCCCGGCGAACAGCGTGTTCATGCCAGAAGCGACGGCGAGCGCACTTGCTGCATTGAGCAGTGCGTCAAACCGCTCGGCGGCGCCGGGGCCGGAGCGCACAGCGCCGAACTTGATGAACAGGCAATCGGCGCCGGCTTCGCTGCGCGCGCCCCAGTGGCAGATGGCGAGCCCGGCGAGCCGGCTGTCGCGGTCCCAGATCAGCAGCGTGTCGCCGAGCCCGCGTGCGGCGACGGTGCGCATCTCGGCGCGCAGGTCGAGCCCCTCGTAGAGGCTGTCCGTCAGCGCATAGGCAGCGTCTTCCGCCGCCGCGCGGTCGGCGCCGTCGAGCACCATATAGCGCGCCCGCGGCGGCAACGCACCGGGCGCCGCCGGCATCGCCATCAGCGCGGTCAGGAAGCGCGGGTAGAACCCGAACTTCTGGTAGAGCCAGACGTGCTTGGTGCTCTGGCAGAACGTGCACAGCCCATCATGGCTCGTCCCCCACCCGTCGAACGCGTCGCGCACCGCGCCGACGAGCGGCTGAGCAAGGCCGCGGTTCCACAATTCCGGCCGGATCGACAGTGGGCCGAAAAACCCGACACTGCCCCAGCGCGTCGCGAAATTGCTGCCGGCAAGGTTGCCTGCCTCGTCGTCGATCGCGAACAAGACGGTGTGCTCGGCGCCGTGGCGGCCGTAGACGTAGTCGCGGTCGGTCCAGAAATTGTCGAGATCCGGCGCGCCGAAAAACGTGCCGAACGCGGTGCGCACGATGCGCTGCGCCTGCGGCAGGTCGCGCTCGGTGAGTGGGCGAATCGCGGTCACCGCCAGCCTCCCTGGTCGGGCGTTGGCGCCAAGCTATCATCGCGCGCCGCAGGCAGCAACGTGCGCCGGCTGGGTCAGCGGCGCACCAGCCAGACGATTGCGGCGCCGGCGCGGCCGGTGGCGAGCCCGACCAGGCGCTTCTGTTTATCATCTCGGTGACCGGCGGATGAAAGCCGCGACAACCGCACATGCCGAACTTAGTGGCGACGCGCTTGCTCGTCGAAGCCACGCACCGTCATGTCGTCGATCGATACGGGCGCTCAGCGGGCTGACGGGTTAGAGGAAAGCATAGGAGTCATCGCGGGCCTCGTGGGACAGGCTAAAGTCGTCCGGGTGGCCGCACGATGACCGGCGTGCGGCGAACAGTGTGCTAGATAGTCCGAAGCTTCTCAGGAACCGGCGTCCCAGGTCCAGATCTTGACGAGCCCGGTGCGGCCGCGCAGCTCCTGCGCGGCCGCGGCCGCGGCCGCGGCCGCGGAGATGCGGCAGCGCGGAAAGGGCTTTGGCATCGTCGCTCGACTTCGCTGCGGCGACGACCGCGTCGGAGACGACGAGCGGGGTCTGCAGATTGCGAGTCAAGCCTTGTAGACGGCTGGCGGAATTGACGGTATCGCCAATGACGCTGGACGCCAGGCTCTGCTCGCTGCCGATATCGCCAAAGACGGCGGGCCCGTAGTTGATGCCGATGCCCAGCGCGAGCGGCGGATCACCGGCCGCCACGCGCTCGCGGTTCCAGTCGGCGAGGGCGTCGAGCATCCCCATCGCACAGTTGAACGCGTCGGCGGCATCGTTGGGTCCGGCTTCGGGGATGCCGGACACTGCGAAAATCTCATCGCCCGCATATTTCTCGATCGAGCCGTTGCTCGCAAAAATTTGGGCTGTCATCCGGTCGTGAAGCTGGCGCAGCATCGCCACCACCGCTTCGGGCGCCACTGCCTCGGACATCCAGGTAACGCCGACGACGTCGGCGAACAGCACCGCGACGGTCTGGCGCCGCACCGCGCCCAGCGACTCGTCGCGCTTCGTCGCGCTCGGACAGCAGCGCCGCGAATTGCGGCGAAAAATAGCGCGCGAGATTGCCGCGCGCGCGTTCGGCGGCTTGGCGGCGGCTGTCGATGTCGCGCAATGTCGTCGAGCGTCTTGCGCACGGTGATCTCAAGGTCGACGAAATTGACCGGCTTGGTGACGAAGTCGAAGGCGCCGCGGTTCATCGCGGTGCGCAGATTGGTCATGTCGCCATAGGCCGAGACGATGATTGTGCGCACCTCGTTGTGCTTCTCGCGCAGCCGCGCAAGAAGGGTCAGACCGTCCATCACCGGCATGTTGATGTCGAGCACCATCAAATCGATGTCCGGCTCAGCGGCGAGCATCTCGAGCGCTTCCGCGCCGTGCCGCGCGAAGCGAGAAGCAAACTCGCGCTCGCGAATTTGCCGGCGGAAGCGATGGGTCAGCTGCAGCTCGAAATCGGCCTCGTCGTCGACGACCAGGATGCTGACGGTCACGGGCTGGCCCTCATCATTTGCGCGTTGCGCGGCAGTCGGATCGTGGTTCTTGAGGAGCGCGATCTGGCGCTCGGAAAACGGCCGGACGTCGCGGCGCACGGCGGTTATGACGCCGAGGACTTCATCATCGCGGACAAGCGGAACACTCAGTGTCGTGTGCCACCATCGATATCGACGATTGCCTGCGTCAGCGGATCGCCCGCCGCGTAGAAAGGCGACGCCGCAAGGTCCTCGAACTGCACGTAGCCCCTGCCGCGGGCGACTTTCAGAAAGCCGCTGCGCGGGCCCGCCGAGACCTCGTTAGTTGCGATGAAATCGGTGAAGGGTTGCGAGAGCGCGGCGACAAACGAAAACCGTTCGCCCTGCCAGGTGCCAAGACCGCCGATGCCGGCGCCGCACAATGCCATGGCCTTGTCGAGCATCGCCTGAGACACCGGCGCGAGATCGCCGGAGGCGGCGTTAATGACCTGCATGACCTCCGCGGTCGCCTGCTGCGCTTCCAAGGCCTCGCGCGTCTCGGCCAAGAGGCGCGTATTTTCCATCGCGATGACCGCTTGCGCTGCGAAGTTCTGCAACAGCGCGATCTGCTTGTCGGTAAAAAGGCGGACCTCCTTGCGGAAGATACAGAAATAGCCGAAGAGCGCCGTGTCCCCGCGCAGGGCAACCCATATCGCCGTGCGGACGCCGAACAGGTCGACCAATATCCTGCGGCCGCGCAGGCCGGCAGAAACGGAGCGCCCTTCAGGATCTGGCCAACGGCACTGTCCGGTTCCGGTACCCAGACCCAGAACCACTCCGTCGCCACCTCGTCGAAAATGTCGCCGCGCATCGCGTCCAAGTGCATCGCCGCGCCGACGTCGCGAAACAGGACGCCGAGCGGCGCCTCGCACAGCCGTAGCGCGTGGTCGAGAACCGCTTCGAAAACGGGCACAAGATCGCCGAGCCAGGCGTTGATGACCTGAAGGACCTCAGCAGTCGCCGCCTCACGTTCGCGGGCTGCCTTCAATTCTGCCTCAAGCGCGTCCACACGAGCTTGCATCTCGGCGAGGGAGGACCGCTGTCCGTGCTTCGGTCCCTCCTGAACAGGCCCTCTCTTGCTCTGCCTCATGTCCCCCGCCGCCCGGCAGCTGCGGTATCAAGTTGTACCGCCTTTATTCGGCCGCGCGGCGGAGTTTAAGCCCAACTCACAGGTCCCGCACCTGGGTTGGTCCTCCTCGGATGACGGGCGGCGCGCGCACGGCTTCTGGGTCCAGCGAACGGCCGGAATCGGCGCTAGGCCG
The DNA here is from genome assembly GCA_963734125.1 of uncultured Alphaproteobacteria bacterium. Lineage (GTDB taxonomy): Bacteria > Pseudomonadota > Alphaproteobacteria > ATCC43930 > CGMCC-115725 > DATARH01. The sequence goes on along the minus strand of CAVTGB010000036.1, from coordinate 89,331 downwards.
TCGCACCTGGATGAAGGTCGCCTCGTCCAGGAACGAGCGGTCGCTCAGCCTGGGCCGCGGGGCCTTCCCTTCATGCCCCTTTTGCGACATTCGCGAACCCTGGCGGGATGCGTCCCGGTTGGGTGGCGGCCGAAACAGAGGTGCTCAGGATTTCCCGCAACCGGTCGAGGACATGCTCCTCGGAGAAATGGCGGGCGGCCAGTCGGGCGCCCTCCAGGCTGGCCGCGTCGTTGGCGGCGGAATCGGTGTGGAGGCGCACGATCCGCTCGGCCAACCCCGCGGGGTCGTCACTGACCAATTGCGGCAGCGCGCCGGTGAGGGCGAGGCCCTCGGCCGCGATAGAGGTCATCACGCACGGCAGGCCGGCGGCGAAGCTGTCGAGGACCTTGCTCTTGATCCCGGCGCCAAAGCGCAACGGCGCGACGGTCAGCCTGACGGTGTTGAAAACATCGGCGAGATCCTCGACCGCGCCGATCATCAGGGTCCGCGGATCGAGCCCCGGCAGCCGGCCGGCGTGCCAGCCGTGACCGACGATCTTGCAGGTGATCGTCGGATCCTTGGCCCACACGCGGGGCAGGATGTCGCGGGCAAGGTAGTGAACGGCATCGGGGTTGGGCGCATGGTCGAAGCTGCCGAGGATCGCCATGCCGTGGCGTTCGGCAACCGGCCGTGCGGTGGGGCGCGGGGCAACCGCGAACGGCACGATTTCTACCTTGCCAAACCCGACCGCGCGGCGCAGCAGTTCCGCCTCGACCGGCGAATGCGTCACCACGATGTCGGCACGCCGGGCGGCCATCATTTCAATGGCCGCCAGGTACCGGCTGTGGGCCAACAGCTCGGGCCGGCGCTCGACCTCGGCCTGGCGGGCGGCGCGAAGATGATGCAGGTCGCCGACGCTGTAGAGGATGCGGGCCTTCGGACAATAGCAGCGCGCCAGCGACAGATAGCGCTCGGCGATCGCCGCCCGGTGCAGATACACCAGATCGAAGGTCCCGGCCTGCCGGCACAGCACATCTTCGACACAGGAATAATTCGGGAGGCCGCAGACCTCGATCGCGTCGGCCGCGGCAAGGCGCGCCAGGGCGGCGGCGTTGCCCATCTCGTCGGCGGCGGCGAGGCTGACCTCGTAGCCGAGCGCGGATAAGGCGCGGGCGTGCGACAGCAGCGCCACCGATCCGCCGTCCCGGGTCGCATCGGGCACGGTCGCGTTGACCACCAGCGCGCGCAACCGCGGCGTCTCGTGCGGGCGCGCGCCGCTCGCCTCCGGCCGGCCCCAGCGGCGGCGGAACAGGCGATGCGCCTCGCGCTCGCCCGCCCCCCCGTGACGCTCGGCGCGGCGCGCGAGGAGCCGGTCGGTCTCGCGTGTCAGAAAGGCCAGGGCGCGGTCCTCGGCCGCCCCTGCCGCGGCGCTGGCGACAATGCTTGCGAGATGGTCTTCGATGCCCGCGTCAAACCCGTGCGCGGCGGGCAGCGTCAAGGGCGACCCCGGCAGTTCGGCGCCGTCGGCCTCGCGCTCGACCCGGATCTCGTGGGGCTCCAGCGGCGACAGGTCGCTCGGGATCAGCAGCTCGAACCCATGGCGGCCGTCGCCGATCCCGGCGGCCTCAAGATCGGCGCGAAACCGGTTCGCGAGCACCCGGCCGATCACCTCGCCGTTGACCGTGACGCGGAGCCCGACACGCCGCCCCGGAGCGGCGCTGTCCTGCGCCCAGCCCCAAATCCGCCGGCGGTCGCAGCCGTCGAGCTGCCCGCGCAAAGCGCCGAGCGCCGCCGCCGCTTCTGGCAGTGGCGCCAACCCGAGCACCTGCGGCGAACCGTGCAACGGGCGCCAATCAGTGTCGCACCGCACCTCGATTTCGTGCCGCACCCCGGGGGCGAAGCCGCCCGGCACCACCAGCTCAAAGGCGTGGCGCCCGTCGCCGATCCGGTCCGCCGCCAAATCCTGCCGATAGCGGTCGGCGACGACCCGGCCGATCTCGGCGCCGTTGTCGAGAACGACGAGCAGGACCGCGGTGTCGGGCGCGGCTGGATCGAACGCCCACCCTGCGATGCACGAATTGTCGACCCGATCGAGATAGCCGCGCAGCTCACCCGCCGGCGCCGCCCTGCCGCCCGCGCCGAGCCGCCGCGCCCGGCCCAGGAGCCGCCGGCGCAGCGCCTCCAAGGCAAAGCCCTCCTCCAGCCGCGGCGCGCAGTAGGACGCCGCCTCGCGCCCCGGCCCGTTGGGTGCGTCGGGGTAGCGAAGACGGAACTCGGCGGCGTTGTGGAACACCCCCCGATTATCGTCGTCGACGTACGTCTCGGCCGCCGCACCCTCGGCAAAGATCACATCGTGCTCGGAGAGTTCGATGTGGAAGTATTCGACCTCTTCGACCGCTTCCGCCTGGACGATGCTCTCGTCGTTGACCAGATGCCCGGCCGGAACCAGCGCCCCATCGCAATAGAGCGCATGCTCGGGCGACACCCACAAATCGCGGCTCGGTACGTTATCGGCGAGCGCGCCCACCGCAATGCGGATCGGCAGCACCGCGGTATTGCCGGCGATGAAACATCCCGCATAAGCGCGCCGCCCGATCCAGCGGATCGGCTTCGCCTCGGCCGACAGCGTCACCACCTTGTCGCCGATCGCCAGGTCCTCAACCGCCACCTCGCCCTCATCAGTCAGGATCAGCGTGCCGCGGCAATAGCATGATGGTGCAAAGCCGGTCTCGATCGCGGATAACGCCGCCGCATTGTCTGTGTTGCCCGGCGACCAACCGTCATCGCTCTTGTCGGGGGTCCAGTCCCAAATGTAAGCGCCCACCAGCGAGAACGGCACGCCGTCCACCATGCCGCCATTGCCGTTGGCCGTCGTTTGCGCCGCACCCCAGGCGTCGAAGAACGCCGTATAGAGTTCGGCCTGGAGTGACGCGTCGGAGACTCCCGTGACGCTGCCGCCGGTCGGGTCGGTAGCGGCCCCGGTGTCGTTCTGGTAGCCGAGTTCGGTGAAGATGAACTGCTTGTTGATCGATTGCTGGGCAAGCGTGTCGAAAGCATCGATCGCGGACAGGCCGCCCAGGGCCGTACCTACCGTCTCGCCGCCGGAATAGGCGATGTTGACATTGGAAGCCGTGTTCCACCCGGCTTCCAGCGACGCCAGGGTGGGATTATCGCCAGGTGCCCCATCATTAGGATTTCCGGCCGCGGCGGCGTTCGGGATCGTGTTCGACAACGGCACATAGCAGTCGATGCCGACATAATCGAGGCTGCCCCAGAAGGTGACCTGGCTCGCCGTAGACCAACTGGCGGAATAGGTCAGCTTGAGGTCCGGTGCGGCGGTGCGCACGGCGCCGATCAGAGTCGTCCAGTCGCTCGTGTACGCCGGGTTATCGGCCAGCTGGTCGAGTTCGGTGCCGACCGAGAACAGCGTGGCGGTGGCGGTCCCCGCCGGGGCCGCCTTCAGGGCGGCCTCTGCCGCCTTGGCCTCGTTAACGATCATGTAGTCGTAGCTGCCTTGCGTGGTCGGGCTGCCGAAAAACACCGCGACGTTCTGGGTGATGTCGGCCTGAGTGCCGCCGGCGACGTAGGCCGCGTTCCCCGTGTTGAGGTCGGCCGGGTTCAAAAACGCCCGGGCGTTGGTGCTACCGGCGGCGCCTACCGTGCCTTCTGTCGTGGTGGGTATCGTACCGCCATTGGCGTCGGGTTCGCCGGTGGGAAGGTTCAGCGAGTTGAATGTGCCGGGCGGCACGTAATAGTCGCCGGGGTTTCCGTAGGTCGGGCCGCTCGGGGACTCTTGGTTGTAGAGATAGTCGACCAGGGGCCGCACGAAGGAGGTCATTCCACTGGGGGCGTTCGGCCCATCGGCGGCGCCCGCATCGCCGATCGCGGTCCCGAGATTGGTCGTATCGGTGGTTTCGCCGCCGGCATAGATCGATGCCTCGGCGACGTCGACGCCCCAGTCGGGCGTCAGCGCGACGCTGTTAGCGCCGGTCGCCGCGACGGCTCCCAGAGTATTATAGTCGGTATATTGATTGTTGTAGAAATCGACGTAGTTAAAGCCTTTGTATATGAGAGTGAGTGCCAAGGTAAATCCCCCTTCTTTACACGGCCCAAGAGACGCTTTGATTGGGTCTGCCGATGCCGCCAAGGCCAATGCGGGCCGGCAGGCTCGCGTCCAATCGTCTTCAGCGCAGCAAGCGTGCCTTCCGCATCCGCTCCAATCAAGCGCGAAGAGCCGGCCCCGTCAGCGGTTGTGTGCCGCCGCCGCCCGAAGGGGGTGAACGCGGTGCAACTCGATCGGAAGACCGGGCGGCTCTAAAAACCGCCGCCATACACCCGCTCGGCGATCGCGGCGATGTTCTCGCTGCCGTCGTGGAACGGGCCGAGCGGCACCAGGACCAAGGCTCTGGTGCCCGGCGGCATCCCGGCCAGATCGCGGCTCAACCTGAATTCGCCGCCGTCTTCGGCCGTCGCCAGCGGGATCGCCAGGCGCAGCAATTCGCTCTCGACCGTCGGGCCGAGGATGAATTCGGCGATCGCGAACTCCCGTCCGTCGAAGGCGATCCGGCCACGCGCGCCGGGAAACCGCGCCAGCCCGGCGAACACCGGTCCCGCCAGCGCGGCCACCGAAAAGGTCGTGTCGAACTGGAAATGGCGGGCGATCGAGGCGGCGAGGTTGGCTTCGGCAATGCGTAAGACGATCGGCATCGAGGGATTGCGGGCGCGCGCCCCCAGGGCGATTTCGAGGTTGAGGATATCGACATTGGTCAGCGCAATGAGGCTGTGCGCCCCGGCGAGGTTGCACAGATCGAGCGTGTCGTCGCGGCTGGCATCCCCGGTCAGGAGATCGAAACCCTGGTCGCGCGCGCGCTCGACGAGGGCAGTATCGGGGGTCTTTTCGACGACCACGATCGGCTTGTCGAAGCCGAGCAAGAGGTCGATGACCCCGGTCCCGATGCTGCCACAGCCGCACACGATAATGTGACCGCGCCGATGGATCGGACGCAGACCCTGCATCCGCACCCATTGCGCGCGGGTCAGGCGCGAGGCGACAAAGGCAATAAAAATCCCGGTAAAGACGGTACCCAACAGCATCAGCACCATCGCGGCGGCGATGTCCACGGGGTTGTTGTGGTCGGGCGTGATGTCGCCATACCCGGTCGTCGTCATCGTGCTCAAGACGAAATAGGCCGCAGTCAGCCAGTCGCTGGCGAGGGAGATGCGGAAATGCAAGGTGGCCGCGGCGAAGATCGCCAGCGTCATCAGCGCGAACCCGGCGACGTAGGGGTCGGTCCGCCGCGCCCGCCGCTGGACCCCGCGCAGCGCGCGATAGAGGTGGGCAGGCCATGCCGGCCGGTGCGGCGGCGTCAGCTGACGGGGGGTCGAGGGGAGTAGCCGGTCGACCGCAGCAAATACGATGAGGCGCGCTCCCGGTGCGATCGTTGCCTCGCTGGCGATATCGATCTCGCCGTCGATCGCGACGATGCGCGCGCCGAGCGCCGCCTCGGCCCGGGCGACGGTGTGTCCGGCAACCGCTTCGCGATCGGCAAGCCGCACGGCAAGTTCGGTCAGCGGGCCGTCGCCGTCGGGAAACTGCAACCCGCGCAGACACGAGGGGTCGAGCGCCGCCGCCGCATAGGTCGCCGCCGAATGCCAGGCCAAGGACAGCACCGAGCAATCCGGCAGGTTCTGCTCGATCTTGGCGGCAAGCGTGCGGTTGAACTGGCGCAGCACGATGCGAATGCGCGGATTGGCGTCGCGCGCGCGGAGCGCCGCCTGCAGGTTGAGCTGGTCGTCGCCCGACAGCGCCAGGATCGACACCGCCTGCTCGACCCCGGCCGCGGCGAGCCCGGCGCTGCTCTCCGGCCGGCCGGCGACGAAGATCGCGCCGACCGCCTCGACCGCGGCGGCGAACTCTGCTTCGGCGGCCCACAGCACGACGACGCGATGGCCGGGAAGTTGGCAAATCTCGCGCGCCGTGCCGAGCGCAAGCGCATCGCCGCCGACGATAATCATCGTCGGGATCGCCGTCGGGCCCCCGGTCGCGCTCATCGTCGGGCTGATTGTCGGGTCGGCCGCCGCGAGCATAGCGCCCTGCTCAGCTGTCGGCCGCGGTTGTGGCCGGTGGAGGATAGGGGTGGGTACGGCCAGCGGGATCCTCGACAACCCACGACCCCGGCCGCTCACCCGGCTTGGCTGCGCTCGGCGTTAACGGGACCTTGCCGTAGCCGCCGGGGATGTCGAGGACGTAAGTTGGCTGGCACAGCCCCGAGACGCGGCCGCGCAGCGCGCCGACGATCCGCTGTCCCTCCGCGATCCCGAGCCGGAAATGCCCGGTGCCGGGCGCGAGATCGGGATGATGCAGGTAATAGGGCTTGACCCGCATCGCGACGAGCCCGCGCAACAGCGCTTCCAGCACCGCAGCGTCGTCGTTGACGCCGCGTAAGAGGACGCTCTGCGACAGGACGGGAATTCCGGCGCGGACGAGGCGCCCGACCGCGTCCCGCATGGCCGGGGTCAATTCGCGCGGGTGGTTGACGTGAATGACGACGTAGAGCGCCTTCTGTGCCGTAAGCGCGGCGACGAGCGCAGCGCCGGCCCGCCGCGGCTCGGCGACCGGCACGCGGGTATGAAAGCGGATGACGGCGAGGTGTGGGATCGCCTCGAGCCGGCGCACGATCGCGGCGATGCGGCGCGGCGACAACAGAAACGGATCGCCGCCGGTGACGATGACCTCCCAGATCTCGGGATGCGCGGCGATATACCCGAAGGCGCGGTCGAGCGCCGCGGGCGCGAGCATGCCCCGACCCTTGCCGACCTGCTCCCTGCGGAAGCAAAAGCGGCAATAGACCGGGCACGTGAGGATCGGCTTCAGGAGCACGCGGTCGGGGTAGCGATGGACGAGGCCGGGCAATGGCGACCAGCGCTCGTCACCGATCGGGTCGGCCTGGTCGTCGGCCGTCGTGTCGAGTTCGGCGGCGCTCGGCAAGAATTGCGCCGCGATCGGGTCCTTCGGGTCGGCGGAGTCGATCAGCGCCGCCATCTCCTCGGTCACCGCGACCGCGAACTGCGCCGCCACCCGGCGCAAATCCGTGAGCCGCTCCGGCGCGACGAGGCCGCGTGCAGTCAGGTCGGCGGTGTGCAAGGTCACCTATTCGCTCTCATCAGCTTCGCTCTCCTCAGCCGCGCTCAGGCCGGCGCCGGTTCGAGGGCGCTGGGGTCGTGAGCGTAGAGCCAGCGCAGCGCATCGGGCGAGCGGTCGCCAGAGCGGGCCCATTCGGCGTCGCGCGCTTGTTGCGCCGGGCCGTCCGGCAGGTGAAAGCGGGTCTTGTTGCCGCGCGATAGCTGTTGCAGCCGGGTGACGCGCGGCAGGCGCAGCTGTTCATAGTGTTTGAGTGCCGCGGCCGGATCCCCATCTCCGGCGGCGAGGAGGCAGGCGGCGAGCGTGGCGCCATCCTCGATCGCTTGCGCGGCGCCCTGGCCCATGAACGGGTACATCGGGTGGCAGGCGTCGCCCAATAATGTCGCGCGCCCGACCGACCAGCGCGCCAGCGGGTCGCGGTCAAAGAGCGCCCAGATAAAGCAGGTGTCGGCGGCGGCGATGATGCGGCCGATCTGGCTGTGCCAGCCGGCGAACGCGGCGAGCGCCCTTGTGATCGTGGCGCGGTCGGTCCAGTCCTCGCGGTTCCAGGTGTCGTGCTCGGTCCAGCCGACGAAGTTCAACAGCCGCCCGCGCGACACGAAATAGTGCACGAAATGGCCGCCCGGGCCGACCCACGACTGGCTGCCGAGTTCGAGCCCGAGACCCTCGATGCGCTCCACCGGCACCAATCCGCGATAGGCGACGCAGCCGGCAAAGCGCGGTTCTTCCTCGCCAAAGAGCTGGGCGCGCACCGCCGAGTGGATGCCGTCGGCGCCGACCAGCACGTCGCACGAAATCCGCGCGCCGTTCTCGAACCATGCCTCGATCCTGTCGCCCTGGTCGACGAGGCCGGCCAGCCGGTGGCCGAGATGAATGCGCTCCGAGGGCACGCCGGCGGCAATTACCGCCAACAGATCGGCGCGGTGAATGGTGATATGCGGCGCGCCATAAAGCGCTTCGCACAGCGGGTTGAGCGCCGCCTTCTGCAAGGTGCGCCCGTCCTCCCAGCGCCGCTGATGGGTGCCCAGCGGGCGCACGCCCTCGCGGTCGAGCCCGGGCCCGAGGCCGAGCCGGCGCAGCACGCGCGCGGCGTTGGGACCCATGTTGATGCCGCCGCCGATCTCGGTCAGTTCGGGCGCCTGCTCGTAAACCTCGACGGCGAACCCGGCCTGGTTGAGCGCCACGGCGGCGCTGAGCCCGCCAAGCCCGCCGCCGATAACCGCAACCTTCAGCACGGCGCGCACCCTCCCGACCGCTCAGCCGGCCCAGGCAAAGGGTGCGAAATGACCGTTATTGCCGCGTCCTGTCAAATCGAGGTCGACGCCGAAGGCGTGGAGGTGGATTTCCTTGGCCCGCGCGAGCGCAAGGCGGCGGCTGGCGGGATGCCCGACATTGTCGATGTAGTAGGGGTCGCCGCCGCGGTTGCGTGAGGCGACGCCGTCGATCTCGAACGACAGCACCTCCGGGATCGCGACGCGGCGCATCAGCCCGGCCATCGCGAATTCGATCGGCTTATAGGCGATGCCGCGGAAATCGCTGACCAGGTTTTGCCGGATCATCCCCGGCGGGCCGCCAGCTTCGCCGCCCGCGATCGCGGCGAGCGCCTCGCGCTGCGCCGCGTCGGCCGCCTCGTCGACAACCGCCGCGAAGATCCAGTTGCCGTCGGCCATCACCTTGCCGGAGCGGATCACCAGCGCGAATTTGAGGCCGTCGAGGCGCACCGTCCCGGAGCGGCCCTCGTCGATCCGGAACACCATCACCGCCGTGCAATGGTCGTTCGTCGCCGGACCTTGCGGATTGGTATAGATGCACGGGCATAGATAGTCGCAATCGCAGCTTTCCATGTACTCACCGCGCAACGACCAGTTCGGTTCGGGCATGACAAAATCCTCTCCGCAGCCGCACCGCGACCGGCGCTCTTCAGCTGATCGAAGATTGCCGACTTCCTTTGGCCGCGGTCAAGGGAACCGGTCCGTGCGCACGCCGGCGCGCAGCCGGTGCCACCCGTCGCCGGCGCGAGCCGCGCCGTCCCCATCGCGTGCCGATAGGAACCAATTTTTAATACAACCGGCCGATGATCGATCGTATGGACTGGTTAACGACACCCCCCCTGATCGTTGGCCTTATCGGTAACTTGAGCATCCTTGCGCTCGAGGCGCTCGCCGAACAGTTGCTAACGATATTCCTGGCTGTCCTGGTGACCGTCAGCGTGAGCGTCCTTGCCGCCAGCGCCCTGGTATGGCTGTGGATCAGGCGCGCGGTCGGCGCGCACCACGCCGCGCCGAGCCTGGCGCCGCACTGAGCCTGGACCGCAGCCCCGGCGAAGCGGTCCCGGCGGTTCGGACGCGCGGTTCCTCACGCCCGGCCCCCGGAAAGCACAGGACGCGCGGCTGGGAGCGTCCGCGCGCGTGGCCCCGTCGCGGCCGTTCGCCGCCAGGCCGGGCACACCCCTTGATGCTGATGAAGCCATGACAGACCCGCGCCAAGCGGCGTAGAATCGCACGTCGTGACAAGGCGGTTCCCCGATCACCGTGTGCCGCTGTTGATGTACGGCATGCTGCTGGCGTGCCTCGGCATCGCGATGTACCTGTTCGGCGTCCTGCTGGCGATCCCGCGCGACTTGCTGGGCGGCGGCGAGCGGTTTCTCGCGTTCAACGAATGGATCGTCTGGTATAGCGGCATGCCGCTGACGCTCGGCCTCGGCCTGGCGTTCGTGGATCTCTTCGTGTTTTTTGGCCGCAAGCGCTCGCCGCGCCAGGAGGTCAGGCACGATTCGATCGCCGACCCTCGCGTCGTCGTGGCGCTCACCGCCTATGACGATGAAGCGAGCATCGGCGATGCGGTGCGAGATTTCCGCTCGCATCCGCTGGTGCTGGAGGTGATCGTCGTCAGCAACAACAGTAAGGACGCGACGTTGGAGCGCGCCCGGGCGGCCGGGGCGACTGCTGTCAATGAGCCGCAGCAGGGGTTTGGCCGCTGTCTCTACCGCTGCTTCGAGGAGGCGATCAGTCGCAACAGCGAATTGATTGTCCTGTGCGAAGGCGACCGCACGTTCCGGGCGTATGACATCGACAAATTCCTGGCTTATGCGCCGCACGCCGACATCGTCGGCGGCACCCGCACGGTCGAACGCCTGCGCGCCCGGATCACGCAGCTCAGCACGTTTATGTACTATGGCAATTGGTTTGTCGGAAAGTTGCTGGAGGCAAAGCATCTTGGCCGCAGCACCATCACCGATGTCGGCACGACCTATAAATTGTGCCGCCGCTCGGCGCTGACCCCGCTGATGGCGCATCTCGACCCGGCGGTGAATCTGGAATTCAATGCCCATTTCCTCGATGTCGCGCTCGGCCACGGCTGCGACATCGTCGAGTGCCCGATTACGTTCCACCCGCGCGTCGGCCGCAGCAAGGGCGGCAACCTCAACAATGGACGCGCGCTCAAGGTGGGACTGCGCATGGTCCTCGGCATCGTCTGGAGCTGGAAGGCGATCGCCCGGTGACCCGGGTCGATTACCATAACTCCCGCCTGATCGCCGACGCCCGTCGCGACGTGTTGTGGCAGAGCCTGTGGCGCTATTGTTTCAGCGCCATGGTCCGCCCCGATGATTGCGTGCTCGACCTCGGTGCCGGCTATTGCAATTTCATCAACTCGGTGATCGCTCGCCGCCGCATCGCGGTCGATTCGTGGGAGGGTTTTCCGGCTCATCTCGCGCCCGGCATCGAGCACCGGGTCGGCAGCGTCACCAACCTCGACTTCCTGGCCGACGGCGCGGTCGATTTCGCCTTTGCCAGCAATCTCTTCGAACACCTGACGCAGGACGAGTTCGGGGTGACACTCGACGCCTTGCGTTCCAAGCTCTCGGCGCTAGGTACGTTGACCATAGTGCAGCCCAACTACCGCTACGCCTTCCGCGAATACTTCGACGATTTTGATCACAAGAGCGTCTATTCGCATGTCAGCCTGGCCGACTACCTTACCGCCAACGGCTACGAGGTATTCCGGGTCGAGCCGCGCTTCATGCCGCTTTCCGTCAAGAGCCGCCTGCCGGTGACGCCGTTCCTGATCCGCGCCTGGCTCGCCGCGCCATTCAAACCGATGGGCAAGCAGATGCTCGTGCGCGCCCGGCCGCGACGCTGAACCGGGAGGGGGCGATGCGGTCCGCGTGGACGCCGCGTCCGGTATCGCGAACGCGGCGCTGGATTTGCCTGGGTCTCGTCGGCGCTCTTGTGGCTATTCTCACGGTGCGCGCGGTCGGCGTCTTTCAGGATTTCACCGCGTCGATGCGCTTCCCCTTCGAACTTGAATACGGCGAGGGCATCGTTTGGCAGCAGGCCGCGCTGATCCCCGGACCGCGCATGTACGGCACCGCGCAGGATCTGCCGTTCATCGTTTTTCATTACCCGCCGCTCTACTACCTGATTACCCGCGCGGGGTTGGCGCTAGAGCCGGACTTTCTCGCCGCCGGCCGCCTGGTTTCCGCGTCGGCGGGGGTGCTGATCGCGCTGGCGGTGGCGGCGCTGGTGCGGATCTGTGCCCGCGGCGACGGCCGGCCGATAGCCAGGGCCGAGTGGGCCGTCGCGCTCGCCGCCGGGCTGCTGGCGCTGCGCCTCCCTACGGAGCACGATTGGAGCCTCCTGATGCGCGTCGACATGGCGGCGGTCGGTTTCGCCATGATCGGGGTGTTCGTAGGCGCCTGCGCCGACGGCCGGTTTTGGGGCACCGCCGCGGCGCTGCTCTTCTGCCTCGCCGCGGTGTTCACCAAGCAGACGGAGTTGCCGGCCGGCGTCGCGGTGTTCCTGATCGCGCTGGTGCGCAACCCGCGCGGCGCCCTCGGCGCCGCCGCGACCGCGGGGATCGTGGGCGTCGCCGCGCTCGGATTGATGCAGTGGCTGACCGATGGCGGGTTTCTCCTCAACATCGTCGGCTACAACATCAACCGCTATTCGCTTCGCCATGCGTGGCGGCTGTTCGCGGGCGAGGAACGGGCGAACTTCCCGTTCATGGCGCTGATGCCGATCGCCGCCATCGCGATCCTGCCCGGCCTCTTCGACCGACGCCTGAAGATGCGCGAGGCGGACCGGGCGACCACGGCGCGGGCCATTGTTCTGGTCTACTTCACCCTGGCCAGCCTGATGCTGCTCCTCGCCGGCAAGTCGGGCGCCAACAGCAATTTTTTCCTCGACGAGGACTGCGTCGGCTGCGTCCTCATCGGCGTCATGCTCTCGGACCTCGTCGGCGCCGAGTGGCGCTCCCCGGCGGTCGCGACGCCGCCGATCCTCGCTCTCCTGATCCTCGGCGCCGTGATCCTGCCGCAGCGCGATATCCTGGACGAGGCTCTGGAAGCGCAGCTCGCGCCGATGGCGGTGCTCCTCTCTCGCGTCGCCGCGGCGACCAAGCCGGTCGCCTCCGAGGATATGGCGCTCTTGATGCGCGCTGGAAAACCGGTGGTCTTCGAGCCCGCGATCGTCACCGAACTGGCGACGCTCGGGCGCTGGGACGAGGGACCCCTCGTCGGGATGATCCGGTCGCACGGCTTCGCCTTCATGATCACCGCCGACAACGCGCCCGGCGGCAGCCAACGCCGCACCCCTTTGGTCGACGCCGCAATGCGCCAGGCCTATCCCCGGGTCGAGCAGCCGACGCCGTTCCTGTGGCTGCACCTGCCGCCGAACTGACCGGCGAGTATTTTGCTGGACGCTCGGGTGATAGCCTGATGCGATAGCCGCGCCGCCCATGGGGAATCCAGCCGATGCCTGACAGCCTGCCCGCGTTGAGCCTCGTCGCCGTGCCGGGGCGACGGCGCCTCACCCTCGAAGTTGCGCGCGAAGCCGAGCGGCGCGGGTTTTCCGGCCTCTACGTGCCCAGCATCTTCGGCAACATGGCGCAATCGACGGCGCTCGCGCTCGCCACCGAGCGCATCCCTTTCGGCACCGCGATTGCGCCGATCTATGCCCGCACTGTCGAGGATTTCGCTCACGCCGCGGCCTATATCCATGAAGTGTCGGGCGGCCGGTTCCGCTTTGGCATCGGCGTCGCCCACGCCCCGAGCCACATCCGCATGGGTGTGACCGTCGGCCCCCCGCTCGGTGACATCCGCGCCTTTGTCGCCAAACTGCGCTCCTACGAAGGGTTGGGCGCCCTGCCGCCGATCATCCTTGCCGCGCTGCGCCGGCGCATGGTCGCCCTCGCCGGCGAGATCGCCGAGGGTCTGGTCTTCGCCAATGCCAGCCGCTCGCACATGGGTGATTCGCTCGCGGTCATCCCGGCGGCCAAGCGCGCCGACCCCGATTTTCTCGTCGCCAACATGATCCCGACCTGCATCTCCGACGACATCGAGGCCGCCAAGGCGGTCAATCGCCGGACCCTCACCCGCTACACGATGCTGCCGAACTACCGCAATTACTGGAAGGAAGCCGGCTATATCGAGGAGATGGACGCGATCGAGGGCGCCCTCGCCGCCGGCCGCCAGGCCGACCTGCCGGGGCTGATGAGCGACCGCTGGCTCGCCGACGCGACGCTCTTCGGCCCCGCCGCCGAGGTGCGCGACGGGGTCGCCCAATGGCGCGAAGCCGGCATCACCACACCGATCCTCGTCCCGTCCTCGGCAACCGGCAACCAACTGAAAGCGGTCGAAGAAATCTTCGCCGCCTTCGCCTGAAATCGGCCCTCCCGCGAGCGGCACCAGCGCGCGCATTGTGCGCGGCAAAAAAATTAGTTCCCGGCGAAGGCCGGGATCCATCGATCGGCATGCGATGCGGTTGAGGAATGGATCCCCGCCTGCGCGGCGAACCCGGTTGGTGACGAGCGGGCGTCGGATTATTTCGTAAACGTCGCGGTTCGGGCTTAAGCTGAACCGCGATGAAAACGGCGAAGCGCAATCGCACCGAACGCCGGCTGGCGGCGGTCTTGGCAGCCGATGTCGCCGGCTATTCGCGCCTCATCGGCGAGGACGAGGAGGGCACCCTCGATCGCCTGAAATCGCTCCGCTCGACGCTGATCGACCCGACGGTCGCCGAACATCGCGGCCGCATCGTCAAAACCACCGGCGACGGCCTCCTCGTCGAATTCGCCAGCGTCGTCGACGCGCTGCGCTGCGCGACCGACTGGCAGCAGGCGATGGCCGAGCGCAACGCCGGCGTATCGGACGACCGCATCCAATTCCGCATCGGCATCAATGTCGGCGACGTTGTCGTCGAGGATGGCGACATCTTCGGCGACGGCGTCAATGTCGCCGCGCGCCTCGAGGCGCTCGCCGAGCCCGGCGGCATCTGCGTCTCGGCCCGCGTCCAGGAAGACGCCGCCGGCCGCCTCGACCTCACCTTCGACGATCTCGGCGAGCAAAGCCTGAAAAACATCGCCCGCCCGGTGCATGTCTACAGCATTACCCTCACCCACCCCGCCGCCGACGCACCGGGGTCCCCGCTCTCCCGCATTGCGGGAGAGGGTGCTGAGCGCCAGCGGCGCGAAGCGGGTGAGGGTAATGTCCCACCCGCCGCTGCCGCTCCCCGACAAGCCGTCGATTGCCGTCCTGCCGTTCGCCAACATGAGCGGAGACCCCGAACAGGAATATTTTGTCGACGGCATGGTCGAGGAGATCATCACCGCGCTCTCGCGCATCCGCTGGCTGTTCGTGCTCGCCCGCAATTCGAGCTTCACCTACAAGGGTCAGGCCGTCGATGTGAAACGGGTCGGCCGCGAACTCGGCGTGCGCTATGTGCTCGAAGGCTCGGTGCGAAAAGCCGCCAACCGCGTGCGCATCACCGGCCAGCTGATCGACGCGGAAACCGGCACGCATCTGTGGGCCGACCGCTTCGACGGTTCGCTCGAAGACGTCTTCGATTTGCAGGACAAGGTGGCTGCCAGCGTCGCCGGCGTCATCGAGCCGGCGTTGCAAGCCGCCGAGACCGCCCGTTCAGCCGCCCGCCCGACCGCCGATCTGACCGCCTTCGACCTTTATCTGCGCGGCTATGGGATGTTCTTCTCGTCGGCACAGCGGATCCCGGAGGCGCTCCGCCTAATGGAGCAGGCGATCGCGCGCGATCCGCATTATGGGCCGGCTCTCGCTTGGGCCGCATACTGTTGCGCGTGGCAGCTTTTCAATGACCGGAACGAGCAGTTCCGGGCGAAGGGGACAGATTTTGCGAGGCGCGCCTTGGAGGTAGCCGGCGACGATCCCGCGGTCCTGGCGAACACCGCATTCGCGCTGGCCTATCTCGGCGAGGACATCGGTGCGGCGCTGGGGCTGGTCGACCGCGCCCTTGCGCTCAATCCGAATTTTGCCCGCGCCTGGTACGTCAGCGGTAATCTCAGGGCGTGTGCGGGCCAACTCGACATCGCGCTGGAACATAACGAAAAGTCGGCGCGCCTCAGCCCGCGCGCCCGCGTCGGCCCCTCGCTCCTCATAAGCGGCACCGTGCACTTTCTTGCTCTGCGCTTCGATCAGGCAATACCGAAGCTGCTCCTCGCGATCCGCGAGGACCCTGGCAACCCCAACCCGTATCGCTTTCTCGCCGCCTGTTACGCAAAGATGGGCCGGCTCGATGACGCTCAGCCGATCGTCGCGCGGCTGAGGGCTGATAACCGGGTGGTGATGCCCGATACTGGCTTTCTGCGCAATCCTGAGCACCGCGAGCTATTTGTGTCCGGCCTGCGGTTGGCGATGGGCGAGAGGGGGTAAGGCCCGGCGTTGTCGGCTATACTGCGGCGGACGAAAATGGGGTTATGAGGACGATGCCGGAGGGACCGCGCTACGAGGATGATTTCTACGCCTGGACGCAGCACCAAGCGGGCGTGTTGCGCACCTTGGGCACCCGTGACGCCCGCTTTGATCGCGACCACCTCGCCGAGGAGATCGAGGATTTGGGCAAAAGCGAGCGCGACGCCGTGCGGAGCCAGGTGGGCCGAATCCTTATTCACCTCCTTAAGCTGGCCTATTGGGCGGCGCGCGAGCCTCGCTTCGATTGGATGGACTCGATAATCGAGGCGCGTGGCGAACTGGAAAACAAACTCTCTGGGTCATTGCGGCGCGATTCTGAGGAGCGATTGGCCAGGCTCTCCGCGATCGCGCGGAAACGGGCGGCGGTCGAGCTGCTGAGGCACGGGGAATCGGAGGTGGCCCACTCGCTGCCGGCGGAATGCCCCTATTCGATCGACGAAATCCTGGCGGACGTCTGGTATCCAGAGCCGCCGAACGAGCGACCAGGCGATGCGCGCTCAGGAGACGCACGATGAGCCAAGCCCTTTCCGGAATTCGCATCATCGACATGACGCACAACCAGGCGGGGCCGGCCTGCGCCCAGATCCTCGCGTTTCTCGGCGCCGAGGTGATCAAATTGGAGGAGCCCAAAGGGGGCGACGTGGCGCGCCGCAACATGCGCGACAAGCCCGATTCGGACAGCCTCTTTTTCCTCCTCTTCAACGCCAACAAAAAGAGCCTGACGCTCAACCTGAAGTCGGCGAGAGGCAAGGAATTGTTCCGCAAGCTGATCGAGAAGTCGGACGTGCTGCTCGAGAATTTCGGCCCCGGCGCGCTCGACCGGCTGGGCTTTGGCTGGGAGGCGCTGCACCGGCTCAACCCAGGCCTCATCTACGCCTCGATCAAGGGGTTCGGGACCTACGGCCCCTATAGCGACTACAAAAGCTATGAACCGATCGCCCAGGCGATGGGCGGGGCGATGAGCATCACCGGGTTTCCTGAGAACCCGCCGACCACAATCGTCCCGGCGATCGGCGATTCGGGCACCGGGATGCACATGGCGATCGGCATCCTCGCCGCATTGCAGCAGCGCCACGCAACCGGCGAGGGGCAAGAGGTCGAAGTCTCGATGCAGGACGCCGTCGTCAACATCATCCGGGTCAGTCTGCGCGACCACCAGCGTTTCGGGCACGCGATGCCGCGCCGCGGCAACCAGCTGGGGCAAACCGTGCCGAGCACGATCTACCGTTGCGCCGGCGGCGGGCCCGACGACTATGCGTTCATCAACGCCTGGGAGCATCCGCAGTGGATCGCGATGCTCGGCGCGATGGGCCGGCCCGAACTCGCCGAAGACCCGCGCTTCAAGGCGCCGGCCGCGCGCTGGGAAAACCGCGCCGCACTCGACGCGATTATCGAAGAATGGACCGGGCAGCGCACAAAGCACGACGTCATGCGGATTTTGGGCGCGGCCGGGGTGCCGTGCGGCGCGGTTCAGGATACCGGCGAAGTCCTCGCTGACCCGCATCTCAAAGCGCGCGAGATGATCCTCGACATCGATTATCCGAACCGCGGCACCTACCAGACCGTCGGCTGTCCGATCAAGCTGTCGCAGTCGCCGGCCAGCGTGACCCGCCCGCCGCTCCTCGGTGAGCATACGCAAGAACTGCTCGGCGCCCTGTGCGGTGTCGATCCGGATGAGGCGAGGCGGCTGCGCGAGGACGGCGTCGTCTAGGAGGCGCGCGCCGAGAGCGTATTGGTCTTGGCGTTGAGCGTCTCGATCAACCCGGCAATGCCCCGGGTCTGCAGGATGCGGGCGAATTCGGAGCGCCGCGTCGCCAGTTCGCTGATTGTCCCGTCGAGATACACATCGGCGATTTGCCAGACGCCGCCGTTCTGCCGCATCAGATAGTTGATGTTCACCGGCTCGCCGTTCGACTTGACGATCTGGCTGGTGATGACGGTCCCGCCGGCGGAAGGCTGTTCACCGGTGACCTGGAGGCGCTCGCCCGCATAGCTGTCAAAGCGATCGGCATAGCTCGCCGCGATATAGTGCTCGAAGGCTTGCGATACCTGTTGGCGCTGCACGTCGGAGAGGCTCGCCCATTGCGGCCCGACCGCGAGCTGCGTCATCAGCGGGATGTCGAAGAGCCGGCGCACCACCGGCTCCAGCTGAGCGTAGCGCCCACGCGGCCCGAGCGCCGCGCCGTTGCGCATCGTTTGCAGGAGCGTCGAATAAAGGCTGCGCACCGTCTCGGTTCCGCCGGCCGACATCGCCAGCGCTCGCGGCGAGAGCGCCGCAAGGCCAAGGCAAAGCGCAACACTGGCAAAACTCAAATGTCGGACCGCCGCCGGGATCGAGCGTTTCATGCTGCATCCCCGTTGTGTTGGGTTAAAGAGGTGAAGGAGCACATGGGTCACCGCCGACACTTGCGCCGTGCATTTGTGCGCATGCCTCTGTTGCGCACAGGCGCGCTTGCCGATCGGTATTTCGGCACCACGCGCACCCTTCGGCAGATCGGCGATCTCACGCTTCTCTAAACGACCGAGGCGGCACTTCGTTACCCGATCGGCCAATGGGTCGAGGGGAGCGTGGTTTATTTTATGAACGGTAAACCATTTGACGCTGGCCGTCCGGCCGGTCGCCGCACCCGTTCAATAGCGCCGCAGCAGCCCGACGAGGCGGCCCTGGACCTTGACCCGGTCGGGCCCGAAGATGCGGGTTTCGTAGGCCTTGTTGGCCGGTTCGAGGGCGATCGAGGCGCCGCGGCGGCGCAGCCGCTTCAGGGTAACTTCGACATTGTCGACGAGCGCGACGACGATGGCACCGTTCTCGGCAGTGTCGCAGCGCTGAATGATGACGCTGTCGCCATCGAGAATCCCCGCTTCGATCATGCTGTCGCCGGCGACCTCGAGCGCATAATGCTCGCCGCGGCCCAAGAGGCTCCCTGGCACCGCAATCGAGCTGTTCTGGTCGCGCAACGCCTCGATCGGGGTGCCGGCGGCGATGCGGCCATAGAGCGGCAGGTCGACCGCCGCGGTATCGGGGGCGACGGGCGTCCCGGGCAGCGCGCCGGCAAAATCGCCGCGGATGACGGTCGGCGAGAATCGTCCGCGCTCGGCGCCCCCATTGGAGCCCGACGGCGCCGCGCTTTCCTCCGGCAGCCGCGTGACTTCGAGGGCGCGGGCGCGGTGCGCCAGGCGGCGGATGAAGCCGCGCTCCTCAAGCCCGCTGATCAGGCGGTGGATGCCCGATTTCGAGCGCAAATTGAGCGCGTCCTTCATCTCGTCGAATGACGGAGCGATACCCGTGGTCGCCAGCCGTTGGTTGATGTACAGCAGCAGCTCGTGCTGCTTTTTCGTCAACATCGCAAATTCTCCGGTCAGGGAACAAACCCTAAACGCTGACATTGTTCTACTTTGGTTCGCGCACAAGGTCAACCCTTCGCTCGGGGCGCCGCCGCAATTTTGCTAAGCTTCGCGGCGTTGCCCGAGAGGAGCCGGAGGCGAGCCATGCCGCGCCCGATCATCATCGACACCGATCCCGGGATCGACGACGCGATTGCGATCCTTCTCGCGCTCGCCTCGCCCGAGTTCGATGTGCTGGGCCTGGTCGCAGTGGCCGGCAATTTGCCGCTGGCGGCGACGGCGAGGAACGCACGCAGCCTCGTCGAACTGGCCGGCCGCGCCGAACTGCCGGTCTATGCCGGCTGTCCCCGCCCGCTCGGCGGATCTCGGATCGCCGCCGAAGAGGCGCATGGCAAGGGCGGGCTAGGCGATCTGGTCCTCGCGCCGCCGCGGCATCCGCCGCGGCCGGAGCACGGGGTCTTCTACCTGATCGACGCACTGCGCGGCGCCGAGCCCAGCAGCATCACGCTGTGCGCGCTGGGCCCGCTGACCAATATCGCGATGGCCCTCGTCGCCGCGCCGGAGATCGCCGGCGGCATCGCCGAACTCGTCGTGATGGGCGGCGGCACGCATGGCAACGTAACCGCGGCCGCCGAATTCAATATCTACGCCGATCCCCACGCCGCGGCGCTCGTCTTTGGCAGCGGCGTTCCGATCACGCTGGTGCCGCTCGACGTCACCGAGAGCGTGCGCAGCACCGCCGAGCGTATCGCGCCAATCCGCGCGCTCGGCACGCGTTGCGGCGCCGCGGCCGCCGCGTTGCTCGGCCCCCGGCAAGCCCTCGGCAAGCCGCCGATGGCGATGCATGACCCGTGCGTCATTGCCTATCTGTTGAAGCCCGAGCTGTTCGGCGGGCGCCGTGCCGATGTCGCGATCGAGACGCACAGCCCGCTGACCCTGGGCATGACCCTTATCGACTGGCGCGGGCGCGGCGGGCAGGAGCCCAATGCTCGGGTCCTCGAAACGGTCGACGCCGACGGGGTTTACCGGCTGCTCACCGAGCGCCTCGCGCGCCTGCCGTGACGGCGCCTGATAGCGGGCTGGTGCGCAACCGGGTTTCTCCCGCTAGTATGGGCGGGTCACCCTTCCCTGGAGGACCACCATGATCATCGAGATGCGCACTTACCGCGTGAAGCCCGGTTCGGTTCCGGAAGTCGAGAAACGGTTTGCCGAGGGGCTCAAGGAACGCGTGCACGTGTCTCCGCTCGGCGCCTTCTTCCACACCGAAGTCGGCCCGCTCAACCGGATCATCCATTGCTGGCCCTACGAGGATCTCGCCCACCGCACCAAGGTCCGCTCCGAAAAGATCCCGGGCTGGCCGCCGAAGATCCAGGAATTCATCGAGGACATGGAGAGCAAGATCATCGTTGCGGCGCCGTTCTCGCCCAAGCTTGAACCGCGCAAGCTCGGGGGCCTTTACGAGATCCGTACCTATACGATGGCGCCGGGCGTCACCCCGACGGTCATTGAAAAATGGGCAGAGCGGATCGAGGGACGGCTCAAATTCTCGCCGCTCGCCTTCTGCGGGCATACCGAGCTGGGGCCCCTCAACCAGTGGATCCATGTCTGGGCCTACAAGGACGCCGCCGAGCGTTTCAGCATCCGCGACAAGGCTCGCGCAGCCGGTGCCTGGCCGCCGGCGACCCGCGGCATGTTCGTCCAGCAGCAGAACATGTTCGTCGTTCCGGCCGAGTTCTCGCCGCTGCACTAGAGGCGGAAAATCGGCGACCCGGCCGTGTGGCGCTAATCCCGCGATCCCACGGCCGGGCTGGCGGCGAACGGCGGCGGCGGGACAACGGTGCCGGGAGTAAGCCAGCCGATCAGCCGATCGAGCGGCGATTCTTCGGGTGGCCCGGACACGCGCGGGCCTGTTTCGGCGACCGGCCTGGGCGCCACCAACGGCCTCACCGGTAATCCCTGGCTGGCCGCCAGCATAAAGGTGCGCCACGCGGCGGCCGGCAGCGAGCCACCGGTCACTTTTACCATCGCCGTGTCGTCGTCGTTGCCGAGCCACACGCCTGTGACCAGGTCGGCGGTGTAGCCGATGAACCAGGCGTCGCGATAATCCTGCGTCGTTCCGGTCTTGCCGGCGGCGGGACGGGGCAGTGCCGCGGCCTTGCCGGTGCCGCGCGCGATGACGCCGGCGAGCATCTCGTTCATCATGCCGACGAGGTCGGGGGCAATGACCGGCCCGGGCCCCGAGCCGGTGCGGCGGTAGATGATTTTGCCTTCGCTGTCGCTGATCTCGCTGATGCCGTAGGCGAGGACGCCGATCCCGCCATTGGCGAAGGGAGCGTAGGCCGACACCAACTCGAGCAAATTTACTTCGTCCGTCCCGAGCGCGATCGAGGCATCGTTCGCCAGATCGGAGGTGATGCCGAGCCGGTTGGCCACCGCGATCACCCGGGGGATGCCGGCGCGCTCGGCGACTTGGACAGCGATCGTGTTGATCGACTGCGCCAGCGCCTCGGCGAGGCTCATCTCGCCCTGGTAGCGGTTGAGATAATCGTGCGGCTGCCAGTTGCCGATCCGGATCGGGGCGTCGACAAAGCGGTCGGTCGGGCGCAACCCCGCTTCGAGCCCGGCGAGGTAGATGAACGGCTTGAACGCCGAGCCTGGCTGGCGCTGCGCCTGGGTCGCGCGGTTGAACTGGCTGTGGCCGTAATCGCGGCCCCCGACCATCGCTCGCACCGCTCCATCCGGCGCCAGCGCGACGAGCGCGCCCTGGTTCACCCTATCCTTGGCCCCAAAGCGCGCCAGGGTGTCGCCAATCGATGCCTCGGCGGCAGCCTGCAGCCGCGGGTCGAGGGTGGTGTGGACCGTCAGGTCCTTGTCCGCGGTGCCGGCGAAGTCGCGGATCTGGTCGGCCACCCAATCGGCGAAGTAGCGCGACCCCGGCCGACCGACGACCGCGAGCGCGGCCTCGTCTTTCCCGGCGCGGGCCTCGTCGGCCGCGGTAATAAAGCCGGCATCGACCATGTTGGCCAGCACCTGGTCGGCGCGCGCGGTCGCCTTGTCGCGGTCGCGCGCCGGGCTGAACCGGGTCGGCGCCTTCAGGAGCCCGGCCACCACCGCGCTTTCGAACAGATTGAGCTTGGCCGCCGATTTCCCGAAATAGCGGTGCGCCGCGGCGTCGACCCCATAGGTCCCGGCGCCGAGATAGACCCGGTTGAGGTAGATTTCGAGGATCTGGTCCTTACTAAAGCGGTGCTCGAGCCACAGCGCCAAGAGGGTTTCGCGGATTTTTCGCGCGAGGTTGCGCTCCGGCGTCAGGAACAGGATTTTGGCGAGCTGCTGGGTGATCGTGCTGCCGCCCTGGACGATTTGGCCGGCGCGCAGGTCGGTCAGCGCCGCGCGCACCATGCCATAGGGATCGATGCCGAAATGGCTGTAAAACCGGCGGTCCTCGGTCGCGATCACGGCCTTCGGCAGATAGGGCGACATCTCCTTCAGGGTGAGCGGTCGGCCGAACAGGTCGCCAAAGCTGGCGATGAGGCTGCCGTCATCGGCCAGGATGGTGATGCTCGGGCGGCGCTCGCTCGCCGTCAGCTGGCTGGTGTCCGGCAGGGTCAGGGCGAAATAGGCGAGCGCGCCGCCGCCGATGATGAAAGCCCACAGACACAGCAATACGCCGAGCTTGACGGCCCCGCGCCAGAGGGGCCGCCGCGGCGGTTTGCTGCGCCCGGCGGGGCGGGGCGGCTGACGCGCTCGGCCGCGGGGCGGGGCGCTGCGCACCGGCTCGTCCGGATCGACGCGCAGCCGCGGCGGCTCAGCCATCGGTCGCGCCTCGGCGTTTGCCCGCGTTGTTCCCCAGGCGCGTCCCCGGGCGCATCACCCTCTCCCCGACCTCGCAGCGGCACCGCAAGCTGGCACGCCTACCATTATGCCGCGAAACTGTGGCGGCGATTCGGCCGGCCGCGAGCACGCGCCGCGCGTTGACGCGTCAGCGCGGTAACATTGGCGAAAATGGCCGAATGCGCAGCGCGGCCCAGCGCTCCCCGGCGCCGCCGCCCGCCGAATTGGCGGGCGATCGACGGTCGCGCCGGCCGGCGGGGTGCGCTCAGCGCCCGATGCGGCGGATCAATTCAGCCCAGCGGTCGAGCGCCGGCAGCGTCTTTGCGGCATCCTCCGGCGGCAGGCTGACGACGAGCCGGGCGATCCCTTGCTCCTGATAGCGGCGCAGCCGGTCGTAATCCTCGGTAGCGCCCCAGATCGTGACCGGGATGGTGCGTCCGGCCTCTGCCGCCATCTCCTTGAACTGCGGCAGGAAATCGGTGACGTCGGCATAGTGCTGGCGACTCGCATTGGGGATCCAGCCGTCGCCATAGCGCAGCGCCCGCCGCGCGGCATGCGGGAAGGCGCCGCCGACGATGACCGGCGGGTGCGGCTTCTGCACCGGCTTCGGCCACGCCGCCATCGGCGGAAAGTCGACCAGTTCGCCGTGGTATTCGGCGGCGTCCTTGGTCCAGATCTCCTTCATCGCCTCAACACGTTCGCGCATCAATTTAAAGCGCGATTTGAAGACGGTGCCGTGGTCTTCCATCTCCTCGGCATTCCAGCCGCCGCCGATGCCGAAGAGGAACCGCCCGCCCGAGACCTGGTCGAGCGAGGCGACGAGCTTGGCGGTCTGGATCGTGTCGCGCTGGATCAGCAGACACACCCCGGTGCCGAGCTTGATGGTTTTGGTGACGGCAGCCGCCGCGCTCAGCGATACGAACGGGTCCATCACGTCGTAATACTGCTTCGGCAACTCGCCGCCGGCCTGGTAGGGCGAGCGGCGCGAGGTCGGGATGTGCGAGTGCTCGGGCGCCCAGATCGACTCGAACCCGCGCGCTTCCAGCGCCTGCGCGAGTTCGGTGGCGCTCATCGAATAATCGGTAAAAAACATCGCCGCGCCGAAATCCATGGTGGTTACTCCTCGAGAAAAAGCCTCAATCCTCGAACGTCATGCGCTCAACCGCCCGATCAGCCCGGCCCAGCGGTCGAGGATCGGCACGATCGTGTCGGCCTTCTCGGCCGCCAGTTGTACGACGCCGCGCGCCACGCCCTGATCCGCGTAGCGCCGCAGGCGGTCGTAGTCCGGTTGGATCCCCCACACCGTGACCGGGACGCTGGCGAGGTCGCGGCCGGCTTCTGCGGCCATCTCCTTGAACTGCGGCAGGTAGTCGGTGACGTCCTCGTATTGCGGCCGGCGCGAATGCGGGATCCAGCCATCGCCATAACGCAGCGCGCGCCGCGCGGCATGCGGGAACATGCCGCCGACAATGACCGGCGGGTATGGCTTCTGGACCGGCTTGGGCCACGTCATCATCGGCGGGAAATCGACCATCTCGCCGTGGTATTCGGGCTTCGGCTTGGTCCAGATTTCCTTCATTGCTTCAATACGTTCACGCATCAACTTAAAGCGTGTTCTGAACTCGGTGCCGTGGTCCTCCATCTCCTCGGCGTTCCACCCGCCGCCGACCCCGAACAGAAACCGTCCGCGCGAGACCTGGTCGAGCGAGGCCACCAGCTTGGCGGTCTGGATCGGGTCGCGCTGGATGACGAGGCAGACGCCGGTGCCGAGCTTGATCGTCTGCGTGACCGCCGCCGCCGCGCTCAGCGTCACGAACGGGTCCATCACGTCGCCATACTGTTTCGGCAGGTCGCCCCCCGAGGGGAACGGCGATTTGCGCGACAATGGCACGTGCGAGTGCTCGGGCGCCCAGATCGAACTCGAAGCCGCGCGCTTCCAGCGCCAAACCCAGCTCGCCGACACCCATCGAGTACTCGGTGAAGAACATCGCCGCGCCGATATCCATGCCGCCTCTCCCCTCGCGCCATAACAGCCACAAATTGTCATTGCGAGCGCAGCGACGCAATCCCGTGCCGGCCGGTCCCGGGCTTCGGCGCACCGCGCCTGCCGTGCTAAGCTTTCCTGATGGCGTCCGATGTTGTCGATCTGAGGGATTTTTACCGCGGCGCGCTCGGCCGGGTGGTCCGCCGCATGATTCGCCGCGCGATTCAGCGGGTGTGGCCCGATTTGCGCGGCATGCGCCTCCTCGGGATCGGTTATCCGGCGCCGTTCCTGTCGGCGCTGTCGGGAGAAACCGAGCGCACGATCGCGGTGATGCCGGCGACCTTGGGGGTGCTGCGCTGGCCGCCCGAGGGCCGCAATCTCGTCACCTTGGCCGACGAAGGCGAGATCCCCTTCGCCGATTACTCGATCGACCGGGTGCTGCTGGTCCACGCGATCGAGACCAGCGATGAGGTGCGCGCGATGCTGAAGGAGATCTGGCGCGTCTTGGCCGGCGGCGGACGGGTGCTGATCGTGGCGCCCAACCGCCGCGGGATCTGGGCCCGGCTCGACCGCACGCCGTTCGGTTCCGGCCGCCCCTACACGATGTCGCAGCTCTCGCAATTATTACGCGACGAGCAGTTCACCCCGGTCGGCGTCGACGCCGCGCTGTTCATCCCCCCGGTGACGAGCCGGATGATGCTGCGCTCGGCGGCCGCCTGGGAGCGGATCGGCAAACGCTGGTTTCCGAGCTTTGCCGGCGTACTCCTGGTCGAGGCGACCAAGCAGATCTATGCCAAGCCGGCGGCCGTGCGGGCGCCGCGGCGCCGGCTGGTCTACGTGCCGGTAACGCACCGGCTGTAGTGATCGCCGGTACATTCTTGCATAGGGGAAATTCGCCAATCGCACAGCGTGTCGAGGCGGTAGGTGTTTCCTTTCTCCAGGCGACTGCTAACATCGCCGCTACAACAAACGCCGCGCTCATTTCAACAGACGCGGCACAACTGGGGGATGAGCCTTGAGCGCAGCCGAAATCGGTCCGACCGGACTTTCCGCCGACGAGCACAGCAGGCAACTGCGCCGCGCCGTCATCGCCAGCACCGTTGGCACGATCATCGAGTGGTACGATTTCCTGCTCTACGGCACAGTGAGCGCGCTGGTATTCGGCCCGCTGTTCTTTCCCGGGGAAGATCCGCTCGCGGGCGTCCTCGCCTCGTTCGCGATTTTCTTCATCGGCTTTGTCGGGCGGCCGATCGGGGCGGCGATCTTCGGCCATTACGGTGACCGGATCGGCCGCAAGGCAACGCTGATCGTGACGCTCCTGGTGACCGGGATCGCGACGACGGCGGTCGGCCTCGTGCCTTCCTATTCCAGCATCGGCATCTGGGGCGCCATCCTCTTGACGGTCATTCGGCTCATTCAGGGGATCGGCGTCGGTGGCGAATGGGGCGGCTCGGTGTTGTTGACGATGGAGTGGGCGCGCACCAACAAGAACCGCGGCTTCCTGTCGTCCTGGCCGCAATTCGGGGCGCCCTGCGGGTTTTTCCTGGCCAATGTGGCGGTGTTGTTTTTCAGCTGGCTGTCGGGTGACCAGTTTACCGTCTGGGGATGGCGCATCCCGTTCCTGATCAGCATTGGCATGGTTGGCATCGGGCTGTGGATCCGTCTTGGCATCATGGAGACACCGGTTTTCCAGAAGGTGCTCGACGAGGAGCGCGTCGAACGCGTGCCGGTATGGGAAGTGTTGAAGCGCCAGCCCAAGCAGGTCGTGCTGTCCGCGCTGCTGCGGCTCCCGGAACAGGGCCCCGGTTTTGTCTTCGGCGCCTTCATCTTCACCTATGGCACGACGCAGCTTCACATGACCCGGAATTTCCTGTTGACCGCGGTCATCTGCCAGACCTTCCTCGGCTTCTTGTGGGTGGTCGTTGCCGGAACGTTGTCGGATTACGTCGGCCGCAAGAACATGTACATGTTCGGCTGCGCCTTCATGGGGATCTTTGGCTTCATCTATTTCGCGATGCTCGACACCGGGGTCCCCTGGGTGATCTTCCTTGCGGTCGCCATATCGCTGATCCCGGTGATGACCGAGTACGGACCGGAGGCGGCGCTGATCGCCGAGAGCTTCACGCCGAGGTTGCGCTACAGCGGCACCTCGATCGGCTATCAGCTTGCCTCGATCATTGCCGGCGGTCCGGCGCCGCTGATCGCGACGTGGCTGTTCGCCCGGTACCATTCGAGCTGGCCGATCGCCCTCTATATCCTTCTCACCGCGATTATCGGGTTCATCTCGACGGCGATGCTGACCGATTACACCAACAAGGACATCTCGGAGGAATATGCCGGCGTGTAAGCGCCGGCGGCCACTCGGCGCTACCGAGCGGCGTCGAGCGGGCCGGGGCCGGACCAGTCGCCCAGAACGGCGATGTGGGTGACCAGGCCACTCTCGGCCTCCCACAGATGCAGTTGGTAGCCCGGCGGCTCGAACCGGAAATGCAGCCGCGCGCCCGGGCGCAGGTCGAGCTGGAGCTGGTGGGCCGTGCTCGGTGCGGTACCGGCGACGGTGCCGGCAAAGCGGCGGTCGATCGCACGGTGCAGGTGGCCGCAGGTGATGCGCTCGATTTGCTGGTGACGCGCAACGATCTCGGCAAGGGCGCCGATGTTCTCCAGGCCGTACCCGTCCATGAAGGTGATGCCGGTGGCGAACGGCGGGTGGTGCATGAGGACGAGGGTCGGCCGGTCGGGCGCCGCGGCGAGCGTCCTATCGAGCCAGCCCAGCCGCTCGGCGCACAACCTCCCGCCATTTTCGCCCGGGATCGAGGTGTCGAGCGCGACGAGGCGCAGCGGATAATCCTCGACCGCGTAGTGGAGAAACCCGTCCGGCGGCAAATAACCGTCGGCGCCGAAGGCTTCGCGCAACGGCGCCCGCGCATCGTGATTGCCGGCAATCACAAAGACCGGCATGCGCAAGGGCGCGAGCAGCTGACGAAAATGGCCGTATTCGGCAGCATCGCCATGGTCGACGAGGTCGCCGGTGACGATCGTGACGTCGGGTAATGGCACCAGTTCATTGAGCGCGGCGACGGCGCCGGCGAGGCAAGCGCCGGTGTCGATTTCGGCGTAGACGCTGTCCGTCCCTGGTGCCGGTGTGGCAACCCGCGCGCGGAACAGCTTTCCCGGCGCCAGGATGTGCGTGTCGGAAATCTGGGCGATGAGCATCAGCGGGTTCCCGAGAGCACAAACACGCCCTGCTCGGCCAATAAATTAGCGAGGGCGCCGCGGGGATCGAGGGTGAACGGGCGGCCGTGCCGGTCGAGGGTCAGGCTGCGCTCGATGCGGGAGCCGAGCTCGTCGCACAAGACGACAAAGTCGCGGATCGTGCAAAGATGGATGTTTGGCGTGTCGTACCAGGGATTGTTGAGGAGCTCGGTCACCGGCATCCGTCCGCGAAAGAGTAGGCTGAGGCGAATGCGCCAGTTGCCGAAATTCGGAAACGACACGATCGCCCGCTTGCCGATGCGCAACAATTCTTCGAGCACATGGCGGGGCTCGCGCGTCGCCTGCAAGGTCTGGCTCAAGACGACGACATCAAAGGCGCCATTGGGAAAGGCTTCGAGATCGCGGTCGGCGTCGCCCTGGATCACTGAGAGGCCGTGGCGGACGCAGGCATTGACCCCGGCCTGGCCGAGCTCGATGCCGCGCGCGTCGACCGCCTTCGTTCGAGCGAGATAGTCGAGGAGCGCCCCATCACCACAGCCGATGTCGAGAACCCGCGAGTGTGGCTCGATCATCTCGGCGATCAGGCGCAGATCGCTGCGCAGCTGATCGGGAGCGGTGGCCGCTTGTGTATCTCGGGATGGAGCGACCCTGATCGGTAGGACGGCGCCGCCGCTCACGCCCCGCTTCTCCAGAACCGCGTCACGCCGCGGTGCTCAGCACAGCCGGTAAGAAAACCGCGCAAGGTCGCGAACAGCTCAGGCTCATGCAGCAGGAACGCATCATGGCCCTTGTCGGTCTCGATCTCGACAAAGCTGACGTTGGCGGCGACGGCGTTGAGGGCGTGGACGAGCGCGCGGCTCTCCGCGGTCGGGAACAGCCAATCGCTGGTGAACGATATGAGGCAGAAGCGCGGCTGGCTGCCGGCGAAGGCGGCCGGCAGCGATCCGTCATGCTCGGCGGCGAGGTCGAAATAATCCATCGCCCGGGTGATGTAGAGATAGGAGTTGGCGTCGAACCGGTCGACGAAGGTGCTGCCCTGGTGGCGCAGATAGCTTTCAACCTGGAAATCGGCGTCGAACCCATAGGTCACCGTACGGCGGTCCTGCAGGTTGCGGCCGAATTTCCGGTGGAGCGCGGCTTCCGACAAATAGGTGATGTGCGCCGCCATGCGCGCGACAGCGAGCCCGCGCGACGGGTTGCGGCCATGGCTGAGATAGCGCCCGCCGAACCAATCGGGATCGGCCATGATCGCCTGCCGCCCGACCTCATGGAATGCGATGTTCTGCGCCGAATGCCGCGCCGCGCCGGCGATCGGCACCGATGCGAACACCGACCCCGGATAGGTCGAGGCCCATTGCAACGCCTGCATGGCGCCCATCGAGCCGCCGATCACGCAAAATAGCTGGTCGATGCCGAGATGATCGATGAGCCGCTTCTGCGCGCGCACCATGTCGCGGATCGTCAGCACCGGAAAGTCGAGCGCCCACGGTTCGCCGGTCGCGGGGTTGATCTCCTTGGGGCCGGTCGTCCCCATGCAACCGCCGATGACATTGGCGCAGATCAGGAAATAACGCTCGGTATCGAGGACGCCGCCGGGGCCGACCAGCGTCTTCCACCATCCCGGATTGCCGGTGATCGGATGGGGGTCGGCGACATACTGATCGCCGGTCAGGGCATGGCAGATCAGAATGGCGTTGCTGTGATCCGGGTTGAGCGTGCCATAGGTCTGGTAGGCGATCGTGAAGGGCCCGAGTTCGACCGCGCAATCGAGCCGCAGCTTTTCCTCGACGAGGAGGCTGTGCCCGGGCCACTCGCTGCGGGGCCGTAGCTGAGGTGCAGTCAAGATCGACAAGGCGCGCTCCCAAGGGCGCTCTGGGCCAAACTCTCGCGATCGTCGCGGTCGACGACGGCGCGCGCCGCGCGTCCGCCACGTGCCCGGGGCGTGCCGAGCGGGAAGCGTCTAGCTATGGATCGGACAACAGACATGTCAACGTTTTCTTTGATTTTACCAATCTGGGACTCTACTACTATCGCCGTCCTCGGTAGCGATCGAAACCATGTCTGATATCCCGTCCGATCTCGAACAGTTACGCCGACGCATCGACGAGATAGACGACAGGCTGCAGGACCTCCTGGTCGAGCGCATTAACGTTGTGTCGCACGTCGCCGCGCACAAGCGAGGCAATGGCGGCGTCGCCGCGCATCAGCCGGCCCGCGAGGCGGAAATCATCCGCCGGTTGATCGCGCGCAATCATGACCGGTTCCCGCCGGCGACGCTGGTGCGGATCTGGCGCGAGTTGCTGGCGGCGACCACTCGGCTGCAGGGCGCCTTCACGATCGCGGTCTATGCGCCGCCCGAAGCGCAGGGTTTTTGGGATCTTGCACGCGATCATTATGGCAGCCACACGCCGATGCTGACCTACCGATCGACCGCGCAGGTCATCCGCGCGCTGACCGAGGGGCACGCGGCAATCGGTGTCTTGCCGATGCCGGAAGAAGAGGAGCCCGATCCCTGGTGGCGGCATCTCTTGTCGACCCAAGACAACGCGCCGCACGTCATTGCTCGCCTCCCGTTTGGCCCCCGCGGCAACGCCCGCCCGGTCAGCGCCGACGCATTGGCGATCGGCCATGGCCGCCAACAAGAGACCGGGCGGGACCGCACGCTGATCGCCACCGAAAATGCGCCGGACATCAGCCGCGGGCGCATATTCTCGACGCTGTCCGCGCTCGGCCTCGTTCCTACCTTCATGGCGTCTTGCCAGCACGCCGAGGGGGTAAACACGTTGATCGAGATCGACGGTTTCGTGCCGCCTTCCGATCCGCGCCTGGCTGGCCTTAGAGACCACCTCGGGCCGGCGCTCTACCGGCTCCTGGGGTTTGGCGGGTACGCCGTGCCGCTCTCCGCGGCAGAGCCCTTGTCGCCGCGGATCGCGGGGTCCGCGACATCGTCCGGCATCGCCGCTGCGGCGGTAAAAGGTTGAACCGATGACGAGCGCGACCGCCCCGGTCCCCAGGCCGGGCATCCTCGACATCGCCCCCTACGTTGGTGGGGAGGCGACGGTGCCCGGTGTCCTGCGGCCGATTCGCCTAGCGTCGAACGAAAGCGCGCTGGGGCCCAGCCCCAGGGCGGTCGCCGCCTATCGTGCGCTCGCGGGCGACATCCACCGCTATCCCGACGGCAGCTCAGCGGAACTGCGGGATGCGCTCGGTCGCCATCATGGGCTCGATCCCGAGCGCATCGTGTGCGGCTCCGGTTCCGACGAGTTGATTGGGCTCCTGCTGCGCGCCTATGCCGGGCCGGGGAGCGAGGTGCTCTACAGCCGGCACGGCTTTCTGATGTATCCGATCGGCGCGCAGGCGGTGGGCGCGACCCCGGTTGCCGTGCCCGAGCGCGCGCTCACCGCCGATGTCGACGGGTTCCTGGCACGGGTGAGCGAGCGCACCCGCATCGTCTTCCTCGCCAACCCGAACAATCCGACCGGGACCTATCTGTCGGCCGACGAGATGGCGCGCCTCCATGCCGGGTTGCCGCGCCATGTCGTGCTGGCGGTCGATGCGGCTTATGCCGAATTCGTCAACCGCAACGATTACGAACCGGGGATCGCGCTGGTCAACCGGGCGGAAAACGTCGTGATGCTGCGCACCTTCTCGAAGGTATACGCGCTTGCTGGGTTGCGCCTCGGCTGGGCCTATTGCCCGCCGGCGATCGCCGACGTGTTGAACCGGATCCGTGGACCGTTCAACGTCAGCGCACCAGCTCTGGCGGCCGGGGTGGCCGCTGTCGAGGACGTCGCCGCGCTCGCGCGTGCCCGCGCCCATAATCAGCGCTGGCTGCCGTGGTTCTCCGAGCGTCTCTTGGCGCTCGGGCTGCCGCTGACGCCGAGCGTCGGCAATTTCGTCCTGCCGCGCTTTCCCGATGATCCCCGCCATAACGCCAGTGCGGCATTTGCCTTTCTCCAGGCGCGCGGGGTCTTGACCCGGCAGATGGGCGCCTACGGCCTGCCGGAATATCTGCGGATCACCATCGGCACCGGGGAAGAAATGGAGATCGTCGCGGCGGCACTGAGCGAATTCATGGCCGCGGCATGAGCGCCGGGCTGTTTGATCGGGTCGCTCTGATCGGGGTCGGGCTGATCGGATCCTCGCTAGCCCGGGTGCTGCGGCGCGACTGGCCGGAGACTGCGATCATCGCCTGCGCCCGAAGCGCCGAGACGTTGGCGACCGTTCGCCGGCTCGGGCTCGCCGACGAGACGCATGACGACCCCGTCGCCGCGGTCAAGGGCGCCGATCTGGTGGTGATCGCAACGCCGTTATCGGCTTACGCGGAGATCGGCCGGCGGATCGCGCCGGCGCTGCGCGAGGGCGCCATTGTCACCGACGTCGGCTCGGTGAAGGGTGCGGCGATCGCGGCCCTCGGTCCGGAACTGCCGAGCCGGGTGCATTTCGTCCCGGGCCATCCGGTCGCCGGAACTGAGCATTCGGGGCCCGAGGCGGGGTTTGCCGAACTGTTCCGGGATCGCTGGTGCATCCTTACGCCGCCCCCCGAAACCGCGCCCGAGGCGGTGTCCAAGATCACTCGGCTTTGGGAGAAGGCCGGCATGCGGGTCGTGACGATGGAGGCCGAGCACCATGATAAGGTGCTGGCGGTAACTTCGCACCTGCCGCATCTGATCGCCTACACGATCGTCGGTACGGCGACCGAGCTCGGCGAGGATCTGCAGTCCGAGGTCGTTGCCTTTTCCGCCGGCGGGTTCCGCGATTTCACCCGCATCGCGGCCTCCGACCCGGTGATGTGGCGCGACATCTTCCTCGAAAATCGCGATGCGGTGCTCGAGCTGTTGCAGCGCTTCACCGAGGATTTGACCGCATTGCAGCGCGCGATCCGCCGGGGTGACGGCGAGACGCTGCACACATGGTTCACCCGCACCCGTGCGATCCGCCGCTCGATCATCGAAGCCAAACAGGCCTAACGTCCCTTCCCTAATAATTCCGCGTTCCCGGCGAAGGCCGGGACCCATGTCAGAAGGCTCCGTCCTTTGACCGATGGATCCTGGCCTTCGCCGGGAACTCGGCTTCTTTTGCATCGCTCGCGATTTTCCGACCAGGTATGCTTCCAGCGAGCGCGGAAAGGTGTGGCGTGGGAGGGTGCCAAATGTACGCAGTGATTTTCGAGGTCGAACCCGAACCGGCGCGCCGCCAGGATTATCTTGATATCGCCGCGCGGCTGCGTCCCGAGCTCGAACGGATCGACGGCTTCATCTCGGTTGAGCGCTTTCAGAGCCTCACAATGCCGGATAAAATCCTGTCATTGTCGTTCTGGTGCGACGAAGCCGCGGTCGTGCGCTGGCGCGCGCACGAAGAGCACCGCGCCGCGCAGCGCGCCGGCCGCACCGGCATATTTCGCACCTACCGCCTGCGCGTCGCCGCGGTGGTACGCGACTACGGCATGGACGAACGGGCGGAAGCTCCGCAGCGCCCGCCCGAGAGCGCCGCTTAGGGATCACTTCCAGGCGATCCGCGGGGCCTTTCCGAGCTTCACCGGGCCGAGATACATCTCGCCATTCTGCATCGTCAAAGAGGTCGCGATTTCCGGCCGCCCGTCCGGCCCCGCCTTGGCCAGCATGGCGAGTGCGAGGCGCGCGAGCTGCGCGTCGCCGGCGCGCATCCGTCCGGCGGCGACAAGCGCGCTCATCAGCACCTGATAGCCCTCGATTACCCCGGAAAACGCGCCGATCGGCTGGAGATCGGGGTCGAGCGCAAGGGTACCGGAGCCGGTGACCCTGAGCGCGCCCCAGCGCAGCGCCAAATGGTTGAGTTCGAGGGTGCCGCCCGAATCGCGCCACGCCGCGGCGGCCTCGCGCAGCGGGGCGGACGGGATCTTCCCCATCACCGTCATGCCGAGGGCAAATTCGTCGAGCGGGTTGGTGAACGGCGCCGGCACCGCGGGCAGGCTCAGCGCCCGGACATCGAGCGCAAGCCCGATATCCGGTTCGGTATCGCTCTGCGGCGGGTGCGGCGGGACGATCAGCCATAGATCGGCGTCGCGCGCGGCGAGGTGCACGCTCCCCTCACTCGCCGGCTCGCCGATATTGAGCCACACCGTGGCGCCCCCTTTGGACGCGACGGCAACGGTGCCGCTGGCCCGCCGCGCCGTCAGCTTGGCGATGGCGCCCCCGGCGAGGGTCCCCGCAGCGCTCAGCCCGTCCGGCGCCGCCACTTGCCACACCAGCGGGTTCCACGGCCGTGCGCTGGCGGACAGTAGCGGCGCCTCAACCTCACTCGCTGGCGTCGTCGCATGGCCGCGCAGCCGCGCCTCGCTCATCTCGACGCGCAAGGCCAGCGGAAACCCGCCGACCCGGATTGCTCGCCATGCCAGATCGAGGTTTTGCGCGTGCAGCGATTGGGCAAACTGCGCGACCCCGCCCTCGATCCGTCCGGCGGCGACAAACCACAGGGCGGTGTAGGCCCCGAACACGGCGACCACGAGGACGGCAATCGCAAGGCCGAGACGTGCCGGACGGCGCATGCCGGCGTTATAGCGAGCCGCCGGCCGCCCGGCTAGCGCAGCGCGGGCAGCGGCAAATTGTGGTTGGCGCCGATGTACGTGCCGGGCGGGCCGGTCGCAAATAGCGTCTGGCGGGCAATTGCGGGCGTGCTGGTCGGCCATAGCACCGGGTAGATAATTGTGCGGATCGGCTGCGATTGCCGCGACGGCGTGCAGCCCGGCCGGAGTGATGTCGGCAAAGGTCGTCTCCGACGCACCGCCGGCAGACGGCGGGTCGGTGACCAAGGTTCCGTTGTGATTGTCGGAAGAGAGCGTGAAGTTGCTCGTCTTATAGGATCCGAGCAGCGTCAGGTGAATGGTGTGCGTTCCGTCGGTGACGGTCAGCGTGCCGCTGGTGCCGCTCGGCGCCGCGGCGAAGCTTCGGGTTGTCCCTGACCCGAACGCGATGTTCCGCAGATCGATCCGATCCGAGGCGCCAAAACCCTTCAGCTTCCCGGTAAAGCCGGTGGCGTCGAGCTGCAATGTGCCGCCGCTGACGAAGCTGACCGTGCCGCTCGCGGTGCCGCCGCGCGCCACCTCGAAGAGCCCGCCATGGATCGTGCCGCCGCTCGCCTTGCCGCCGCTCGAGACGACGAGGCTCCCGCCGCTGTCGACGGTCGTGCCGCTCGCGGTCCCGTGGACGGTCTCGACCCCGCCGCTGAGCACGGTGCCGCGCGTGGTGCCGCCCGAGAATACCGTCTGGCTGCCGCCGTGCGTCACCGTGACCGCGCCGGCCACCCCGCCCGACCCGACATATTGTTTGCCGCCGCCGACGATTGTGGCGTTCCTCGCCGTGCCGTAGACGACTTCCCTGCCGCCGATCCTCGCCCCGAAATCGCGGCCGCCCGCACTGACCGTCTCGCTGCCGCCGCTGTCGATGATCGTGGCGCTCGCCGTGCCGCCCGACAGCACTTTCTCGGTAAAGCCGATCTGCAACGTGTTGCCACTTTCGGTTTGGCCGGAATCGACGAAGATCGGGGCGACAATGATCCTGTCGCCCGCCGTAAACCCGCTGATCGTTCCGAAAAACTTCTTCGGATCATCGATGACCGCGGTGCCGCCGACGGTGACGAAGTCGAGCGTCTGACGGGCCACCGAGCCCGAGAACGTGACCGTCCCACCGCCATCAATCTCGACAATCCCGCCGCCGGCCGCGCTGGCAGTCGTGAATATGAGCGAATTGCCCAATGCAGCCTTGAGCTTCCCGGCATTTATCAGAGTCTCAAATTTAGCCTTGCCGGCCTCCAGGCGCATTGTCACCTGGGTGTCAAGTTTAAGGGTCTGGAAGTTGGTAAACTGGTCGGGTGCGACGCGAAAATACGCTCCCGCATCGAATTCGAGGACGTTTTGACCGCCGACGCCGCCATCGACGATGCCGTCGAAGCTTGCCCCCGGCGCGAGGATAACCCGATTGTTGCCGCTCCCCAGTTTTACCGCGTCCCCGGCGCTGCCGGCCGTCGACATCACCGTGCCGCCGACGGTCAGCGAATAGCCCACAGTGACGCCCGGCGCCGCGCCGATGCCGATCGCACCGCTCACCGTGCCCAGCGCGGTTACCGCGCCGGTGCCGTCACCCGTGCCGATCAAACCGAGCTCGATGCCGTAAACTGCACCCTTGACCAGCCCGTCGTTGAAAAAGGTGCCGTAGCGGACCACGACCGCCGTGGCCGAAGGGCCGGTCGCGATGATGGTGCCGGAATTGGTATTGGTGACATTGCCGCTGAAGAGGTAGATGCCGGTACCGTTCGTCCCGGAGACGACGGTGCCGGAATTGGTCACCGTGCCGAGGGTCACATCGACCCCAATGCCCTTGGTGGCAGTCGCCGTGATCGTGCCGAAGTTGACAACGGTGCCGGCGCCGCTGATCGAGACGCCGACGCCGTAGCCCTGGATCAGGCCGCCGCTCGAGCCGCTGGCGCCATTCGCGACGTTGCCGGTTCTCAAACTGATTGCGGTGGCATCGTTGATGGCCACGATCGTGCCGCTGTTGTTGATCGTGCCCAGCGCCCCCGCCGATATACCGATGGCGACGGCTGCTTCCCCGCCGCCACCGCCCCTGACCAGGCCGGAATTGTTCAAAATGCCGCTGCGGTATAGTGCGATCGCATCGCCTTTTGTGCCGGTTATGATCACGGTCCCGGAATTGGTGATCGTCCCCTGCCCAACGCCGACGAAGATCCCGGTCCCATAACCCTCGATCAGGCCGCTATTCCCGATGCCGCCGCCGCCGTCGAGCTCGACCGCCGCATTATTGGTGTTGCCCGAGATAATCGTACCGGCGTTGACGACCGTGCCGCCGCCCGTAGCGTTGATCAAGACCCCGTCGTTGGCGCCGCGGATGGTGCCGGTCGAGGCGTTGGTGACGCTGCCGCCGACGGGGAGGTAGACACCATCACCAAAGGGGTTCAGGTAGCCGGTGATGGTCGTGTCGCCGGCGCCCTCGATCGTGCCGAAATTGGTTACCGTGATGGCGCTGCTGGCGACGGTGATTCCGGTATTTCCGGTAATGGTACCCGTCGGCTTGTTGATGACATAGCCGCCGGCGCTCAAATGGACGCCGACACCGGCGGCGCCGGTCGCCGTGACCGTGCCGAAATTGACAATCGTGCCGGTGCTGCCGCCGATCGAAATCCCGGCACCGTACCCTTGGATGAGGCCGCCGATTGCGCCGCTGATGCCGTTGGTGACGCTGCCGCCGAGCGTCAGAGAAATGCCGTCGCCCGGCGCCGTAACCGTGCCCTGGTTCGTGACGGTCCAGGCGCGGGTGGCGGGCCCGAAGATCCCGTAAAAGCTGGTCCCCGCGACCGCGCCGGTCGAGGTGATGGTCAGCGGCGAGGCGTAGGTCGGGTAGCTGTTGACCGACCCGAGCGTGACGGTCTGGGTGACCGTCTTGTTGCTGATTGTCGACACCGGGCCCCCTTTCGTGCCCCGATCATCTCAGCCCGGGGTGCCCCCAAATGCGGCCCCAAGAATGTCATGCACGCCATAGGCTCTCAAGGCATTAACCATGAATGTCGGCCCGGTTATGGCGGGCGTCAAAGGCGGCATGGTCAATCGGGGTGAGGCCAGCTCAGGGGATGGCGTGAGCGTCCGTGTCGGGGATCCGCAACCGGCGCTCGATCCGGGTGACCGCGCGCCCAAAGACCGGCGGGCTGACCCGTGGAAACGCCCGGTGGAAGAGCGGAGCGAGCTGCGGCATGCCGGCCAGAAGCGCGACGAACAACCGCCCCACCCCTCGCCGGGCATTCGAGGAGGTCGAGCACGGTCCCTCCGCTCCGTAGCCGGGGCCGGAGCAAGGTCCGATGGGCCCCTCCCAAGCGGACCTTCGCGGCAGCCGGGGCGAACTGCCGAAATCGGGTGCCCCCAAGCCGACGTTTAGTCCGGCCCGTGGACGGATCGTCGCAGACGCGTGAGCGGTCATTCGAGCGAGCGCTGTTTCTCAGTGCGCTGCCGTTCGCAGTTGGCGCAGCTGAGCCTTTCGACCGGCTTGCTGAGGAAATCGAAGGCCCCGAGTTCGCTGGCCCGGCGGCGGCGCTCATCGTCGCCATAGGCGGTTACCATCATGACCGGCAGGTCGGGCCACCGGGTCTTTATCTCCTGCAAGAGCGCCAGCCCGTCCAACCCCGGCATGTTGATGTCCGACAGGATGACGATCAGGGTTGGCTCGATGCCGTCGGTCAGCAGGTCCAACGCCTGCTCGCCCGATCCAGCAAAGTGCATCACATAGGTGCCGTCGCGGGCGGCGGAAGCGCTGGCGAAAGAGGTCGGCCACGTCGGGTTCGTCGTCCACGACCAGGACCAGGATACTGACGCTCATGCCGTGGCACCCGTCCTGGCGGCTTGCGGGCTGCGTGGCAGGCGGATGATGAACTCGGTGAACTCGCCGACCCGGCTATCGACCTCAATTGTCCCGCCATGCTGTTGCGTGACGATGTCGTAGCTGATCGAGAGGCCGAGGCCCGTGCCCTCGCCAGTCGGCTTCGTCGTGAAGAACGGCTGGAACAGCTTGTCGCGGATGTCGGGTGGGATGCCGGTGCCGTTGTCGCGGACGCGGACCTCAACGGCCGAGATCGCGCGTCGCCACGGTCAGGGTTGGCCGGAACGATCCGCTGCCATTCTCCCGCACCCGCTTATTGGCCGCGTAGAACCCGTTGCCGAACAGGTTGAGGAAGACGCGGGTTATCTCCTGCGGTGCCAACTCAATTGGCTTGAGCGTGGGAGCGTAGTCGTGCTCAAGGGTGATGCTGAAGCTCTGATCCTGCGCGCGAGCCGAGGCCTTCGACACCCAATGGAACATCCTAGTCTAATCCTACTGTACCCAAAGCTGGCGCTGACCACTTCTATCTCAATCGTGCCATCCGGAGGGAAGCGGCCCGCCCTTATGCAAGGGTGACGGCGGCGCCGGCGATACGAAGCCGACCACCGCAGCCAGCCGAGCGCTGCACAAAAAATATACAAAGCCAATATACAATCCGGCAGGCAGCGCGGCTTCCAACCTAATGATATAGCTGAATTTTTAGAAATTGGCGTCCCCTACCGGATTCGAACCGGTGTTGCCGCCGTGAGAGGGCGGTGTCCTGGGCCTCTAGACGAAGGGGACTGCTGTCTGAGTTCCGGGCCGCCGCCTAGATAGCGGCTGGGCGCGCCGCGATCAAGTTCCGCCGACGCTGCCGGCCGCCGCGCTGCCGGGCGTGCCCTACTCGCGAAAATTCAGATACTGCAGCGGCTGCTCGATTTTCAGCCCGCGAACGAGCGCGATCGCGTCCTGCAGGTCGTCGCGCTTCTTGCCGGTGATGCGCAATTCGCCGCCCTGGACGGCCGCCTGTACCTTGAGCTTCCTGTCCTTGATCTCACGCACCAGGCGCCGTGCCAGGTCCGCGTCGATGCCCTGGCGCAACGCAATCGTCTGGCGCACGGTATTGCCCGCCGCCTTCTCCGGATTTTTATAGTCGAGCGCCCCAGGCTCGACCTTGCGCCGGGTCAGATGCACCTTCAGGAGTTCGTGCACCTGTTTCAGCTTCAATTCGTCATCGGCGACGACCGCGATCTCGCTCTCGTTCCGCGAAATCGTGCATTTGCTGCCCTTGAAGTCGAAGCGGGTGGCGATCTCGCGGTTGATGCCGGCAAGGGCATTGTCGACTTCGGCGATGTCGACCCGGGACACAATATCGAAGCTCGGCACGGCGCGGTCCTTTCCGTCCCCTTGGTAATGGCAAAGCGCGATATAGTGCGCCCTACCCCGCGATGACAGATCATGCGGGTGCGCCTATCGTGCGGCGAGGGTGCGCGCCGTCTGGCGGAGCCCCGCTTCGGCGGCAACCGGGGGCGACCAGCCGAGAACGCGGCGGGTCGGGGCGTCATCCACCTGCAGGGACAGGGTCAGCCGGGAGACCGCCATGCCCACCCCTGGCAGCCGGCGCAGCACGGCAAAGACGGCGTCGGGGACCGCGAAAAGCCGCGCGACCCGGCCCTGCGCTTGCGCCAGGGCGCGGATCAGCTCCGGGGTCGACAGATCGGCCCCGTCCGCCGCCAGCAGCACCCGCCCGGCTGCCGCCGGATGCGCGGCCGCCCGGGCCACGAGATCGACGAGGTTGTCGAGGAAGATGAAGCTGCGGCGGTTGGCGACCGCGGCGAAGGGCAGCGGCAGGCCACTCGCCGAGAGCCGCACGAGCTTCCCGAAATTGCCGCCGACTCCGGGGCCGTAGACGAGCGGCGGGCGCACAATGATGAGTTCCAGACCGCTCGCGGCGGCGGCCCTCGTCAGCGCCCGCTCGCTGGCCAGCTTCACCCGGCCGTAGGCATCCTCGGGGCGCGGCGGATCGTCGGCGCGAAACCGCCGGCCCGGTGCGCTTGCTTCTCCGATTGCCTTGATCGAGCTCATGTAAAGAAACCGGCGCACGCCGGCCTGCGCGGCACCGCGGGCAAGGGCGGCGGCGGCTTCCGGTTCGCCCTTGAGGGCGGGTCCCGCGGCCCGCCGATGCGCCCACTGCGCCAGGTGGATGACGAGGTCGACATCGCCCAACGCCGACGACCAGTCGCGGCCCGGCGCGATCTCGCCGAGGATGCGGGGCTCCGCGCGCTCGACTGGCGGGTCGCCGGGCGGCGGACCGGCGCGCAACCCGGCGATCACCCGGTGGCCTTGCGCGGCCAGGACGGGGCACAAGGCACGGCCGATGAACCCGCCCGCCCCGGTCACCAGGATCCGCGCCACGCCGGGTTCTCCTCTTCCGCGGTTTTTCGCGAGCGATCACGCCGCCAATGGATTAAACAGGAGACCGCCGCAGGGCAACCCCGCGCCCCGCCTTTCCGCATGTTTGATCGGTCTCCCGCGTGCTCTTGACCCCGACACTCCCGATCACCGGCCTCTCGCCGCAGCGCCTGAAGGCGCGGCCAAAGCTCCTCTTCCTCGTCACCGAGGACTGGTATTTCTGGTCCGACCGGCTGCCCTTCGCGCGGCTGCTGCGGGACGCCGGGTGCCAGATCGTCGTCGCGACCCGCGTCGAGCGGCATGGCGACCAGATCCGGGGCGAAGGGTTTGCGCTCTATTCGCTCCCCTGGCGGCGGCGCGGTGACGGCGCCCTCGGCGCCCTGCGCGCGCTCATGGCGATCATCCGGCTCTATCGCGCCGAGCGGCCCGACATCGTCAATCACGTCGCGTTGAAGCCGGTGCTGTTCGGCGGGCTGGCGAAGCGCCTGGCGTTTGCCCATCAGGGCAGGAGGGCGCGGTCGATCGATTGGGTGATGGGCCTCGGCTCGGGCTTTACCGGCCGCTCGCTCGCGGCGCGGCTGCTGCGGCCGCTGCTCGGGCTCGCGGTGCGCTTCGCCGCCGGGGGGACCGCGGGCCGGGTCGTCGTGCAGAACCCCGATGACGGGGCCGCGCTCGCCGCGCTCGGCATCGATCGGCGGCGGATCGTGCTGATCCGCGGTTCGGGCGTCGACACCGACCACTTCCGTCCGTTGGCCGAACCGATAGCGGCGAACGTGACCGTCGGGCTGGTCGGCCGCATGCTGCGCGGCAAGGGCGTCCTCGACGCGGCCGCCGCAATCCGCCGGCTGCGCGAAGCGGGGCTCGCGGTCGACCTCGTGCTCGCCGGCGCCCCCGATCCCGACAGCCGCGATTCGCTCACCGAAGACATGCTGGCGCAGCTCGCGGCCGAACCGGGGATCGAATGGCTCGGCCGGGTCGGCGATGTGCGCACCGTCTGGTCCCGCGCCGCGATTGCG
This sequence comes from uncultured Alphaproteobacteria bacterium, assembly GCA_963734125.1. GTDB lineage: Bacteria > Pseudomonadota > Alphaproteobacteria > ATCC43930 > CGMCC-115725 > DATARH01. The sequence goes on along the minus strand of CAVTGB010000036.1, from coordinate 47,348 downwards.
GTCCTGCCCTCGACCTATGGCGAGGGGCTGCCGCGGGCGCTCCTCGAAGCCGCCGCCTGCGGGCGTCCGATCATCGCCACTGATCTCCCCGGCTGCCGCGAAATCGTGCGCGACGGGAAAACCGGCCTCTTGGTCCCGCCGCACGATGTCCCTCGCCTCGCCGAGGCGATCGCGACGCTGGCCGGCGATCCGGCGCGGCGCCATGCGATGGGGCGGGCCGGACGGGCCCTCGTTGAGCGCGAATTCGCCCAGTCGGTCATCGCCGAGGAGACCCTCGCGCTCTATCGCGCCCTATTGTGTGAGAAGGCCACCCACCGATGATCCGGGCATGGCTGGCTGTCGCCGGGCTCGGCGGGATTGCCTCGGTCATCGCCGGAGCACTCGCCGCGCATCTCGCCGATGATCCCAAAGCCGCCGAATTGCTGCGCACCGGCGCCCTCTACGGCATGGTCCACGCCACCGCGCTGGTCGCGCTGATTGCGCTGGCGCAGGGCCGCGAGCCGCGCCGCGGCACCGCCGTCGTCGCCGGATGGGGCTTTGCTTTCGGCATCGTCCTCTTCAGCGGCAGCCTCTTCGCGCTGGCCGCCGGCGCGGCCCGCTGGGTCGGCTGGGTGACCCCCGTCGGCGGGATCGCGCTGATCCTCGGCTGGGCCGCGCTCGCCAACCTCGCGCTCCGCCGGCGCTGACGCGCACCCAGCGTTAGAGCCCGGGGTTAGGAAAATGCCCGGACCGACGCGATTGACAAGGTCATGCGGATAGCGACTGAGGAGGAAACTTCCGATCGCATTAAGAGCGCCGTCGCCGAGTTGGGCGTACGGGGCGAGAAGGCGCGGGCGAAGAAGACGAAGCGGGCAGAGGTTGCGAAGAGGGGTGCTCAGGCTCGGTGGAGGAAGTAGCCGGATTCACCTCCGCCGCATCAACGACCAGCGATTCCGGGGCGGCGGGTGCATTAGGCTCTTCGCGCTGAATACCCAACCCCGTAACGGCTACAATCATCCCGGGAGCAGTTTGGGCCGGAGAGGGACCAAAATTCCCTGGACCCATACCGTAATTCACCGTAAGCATCCATCGGCCCTCATGAATTCCCGTCGCCTTTACCATTAAGGTAATTAGCTCTTTATGGGTAAAGGTGTATTGAGTGGCGTCTGGCATAAGACTACCTAACTCGACGTATTGGTATGTTTGTTGTTGTCCAATCGGCCGGTGACACTCTAGCGGTACCGAATTGAGGGTTGTTCATCATCGCATTAGAGACAACGAATTGATAGCCCGTAGTGCTAGCGCCGGTCAGACCAGAGACGGCACCTGAAGCGACAGTACTAAATGTTATTTGATGACGCGGATGCGCTTGCTCGCCAATTTGTTCGGCGAGAACTCATTAGGATAAACTGATTCAGGCTGACACCGTCGCGCTCCGCTATCCTTGCGGCCTTTTTATGAAGGCTCTTCGGCATTCTTAGGACCAATCGGCCACTGAATTCATTATTCTCAACTGGTTCAGGTATGGATTGTCCGCGCTCAAGAGCCGCCTCTAACCACTCGGCGGCAACCTCCTCAAGGGCCTCCAGCGCTTCCGCGGGAGTATCGCCCGTAGCAATGCATCCCGGAAATTCCAGGATTTCACCACGGTATGTCCCGTCCGACTCCGGGATCACTACGCGAGCATATGGGCGCCTCAGGTATGAGGCGGCATCATCACCGCTGAGAGCCGTCGTCACCATTCCCGCGCTCCTGCCTAGAGAATGCTTCATCCCAGGCGTCTAAATCCTCTTCAAGCTGGTCTAAGATGCTGTTTTTCGTCCCAAGGGGCAAGTCGCGGCCCTTATGATTCGGGATTGATAGCGGCCTCAGGTGCGGAAACAACTCGCTCGCGTACATTGGATGTTTCCCACGGTTCTCCTTCGACCTACCTAACCGCTGGGCAAGCCTTTGTAGAACCGCCGCCTTTGGCTGTGAACTACGCAACCCCTCCAATTCGCGGCGGAGTTTCGTTAGGCTCTTGCGGTCCATAGTATCATCTGCGACACTAGAGGCAACCCCGTTCCGCTCAAATGTCTCCCGATTGTACGCCCCGGCGAGCGTATGGGACTAACCCTTTTCGGGTATGAAAATCGGCGATCGGTTGGTCGGATGACCTGTTACATTCAAAATAAGACACTACTCTTGCGGCGAACCGCTTGACGAGTACCCGCCATGACAACCCTCCTCTATACCCATCCCGCCTGCCTCGAACACGACCCGGGCCCCCACCACCCGGAATCGCCGGAGCGGCTGCGCGCCGTATTGGCGGCGCTTGATGCCCCCGAATTCGCCCCGCTCGAGCGGCGCGAGGCTCCGGAAGCCGCGCTCGACGACATTGCCCGGGCGCACTCTCGCGGCTTTGTCGAGCGGCTGCTCGCCGCGGTCCCGGTTGCGGGGCACGCCAGCATCGACGCCGACACGGTCCTCTCGCCGCAATCGGGCGAAGCTGCCCTGCGCGCCGCTGGAGCGGTCGTCGCCGGCGTCGATGCGGTCGTCGCCGGCCAAGCGGACAATGCTTTCTGCGCGGTGCGACCGCCCGGTCACCACGCCGAGCCCGGCCGCGCCATGGGGTTCTGCCTCTTCAACAACGTCGCGATCGGGGCGTTGCGCGCCCGGGCGGTACACGGTTTGGCCCGCGTCGCGGTCATCGATTTCGATGTCCATCACGGCAATGGCACGCAAGCGCGCTTTGCCGATGATCCGAGCCTCTTCTATGCCTCGACCCATCAGTCCCCGCTCTATCCCGGCACCGGGAGCGCGAGCGAGACCGGGGTCGGCAACATCGTCAACGTGCCGCTCCCGCCGATGGCCGGCTCGGCCGAGTTCCGGCAGGGCGTCAGCCGCGAAATCCTGCCCGCGCTCGACCGCTTCCGGCCCGAGATGGTGCTGATCTCGGCCGGGTTCGATGCGCATAAGCGGGACCCGCTCGCCCAACTCATGCTCGACGAAAGCGATTACGCCTGGGTCACCGAAGAGCTCATCGAGATTGCGCGGCGGCATGCCCGGGGCCGTCTGGTCTCGACGCTTGAGGGCGGTTACGATCTCGCCGCGCTCGCCGCCAGCGCGGCCGTCCATGTTGGCGCCCTGATGGCGGCGTAATGGCGCTGTTGTAATTTCGCAACGAGGCGCGGCATTCGCGCGTTGCGCTGCCGAGACCCGCGCCACTTCGCCTTTTATCGTGTTGAGTAGGGTTGATATGAGCGCTCCGACGCCAGCCCCCGACATCGCGGCGATGAGCTTCGAGGACGCGCTTGCCGAATTGGAGCAGATCGTGCGGCGCCTGGAAGCCGGCCAGGTCAAGCTCGACGACGCCATCCAGAGCTATGAACGGGGGGCGCAACTGAAGCGGCATTGCGAATCAAAGCTCAGCGAGGCGCAGAGCCGCGTCGACCGCATCGTCATCGGCCCCGATGGCGCGGTTACTGCCCGGCCGGCCAAGCTCGACTGAGCCTGGGAGGAGCGATGACGCCCAGGGGCGAGGCGCCGTGACCCAGACCTTGTGGCCCGATGCCGTAGCGCTCGCCGATGCCAGTGCGATCGCTACCGACCTCACCGATGCGCTGATCGAGCGGGTGCTCGCATTGCCCCCGGGTCTCGAGGCGCGGGTTTACGAAGCCATGCGCTACTCGGCATTGGCGCCGGGCAAGCGAATGCGCCCCTTATTGGTGCTGGCCAGCGCCCGGCTGTTCGGCGTCGCGCGCAATAGCGCGCTCCAGGTCGCCGCGGCGATCGAGATGGTGCATGCCTATTCGTTGATCCACGACGATCTCCCGGCGATGGACAATAGCGACCTGCGCCGCGGCCGGCCGACCTGCCACAAGGCCTTCGATGACGCGACCGCAGTCCTCGCCGGAGACGGCCTCCTCACGATGGCCTTCGAGGTTCTGGCGCACGCCGACACCCACGGCGACCCCGCGGTACGTTGCGAACTGGTCCTCGCGCTCGCCGGTGCGGCCGGCGCCGCGGGCATGGTCGGCGGCCAGATGATCGACCTCATCGCCGAAAAGCAGCCCCTCGACATCGGCGCCATCACCCGACTGCAGCGGATGAAAACCGGTGCCCTCATCGCGTTCGCCTGCGAAGCCGGCGCGATCCTGGCAAAGGCCTCCGGCGACCAGCGCACGGCGCTGCGTGGCTACGCGCACGATCTCGGGCTCGCCTTCCAGATCGCCGACGATCTGCTTGACGTCGAGGGCTCGGCCGCCGACATCGGCAAGCCCGTCGGCGCCGACGCCGCCGCCGGCAAGGCCACCTTTGTTTCGATCCTCGGGGTCGAGCGGGCGCGCGCCCAGGCCGGTCTCCTCGTCGATCAGGCGGTAGCCCATCTTGATTTGTTCGAACAAAAGGCGGAACTTTTGCGGCAGGTGGCTCGGTTTGTCATAAATCGGTCGTCCTGAACCGCCGCGCTGAGGAGCCCAACCTTGGATCAAAAGCCAGGCCACATCTCCAACCGGACGCCGCTTCTCGACCAGATCGAGGTGCCCGCCGATCTGCGCAAACTCCCCGAATCCGATCTGCAGCAGGTCGCCGACGAGCTGCGCGCCGAGTTGATCGACGCCGTCTCGATTACCGGCGGCCATTTCGGCGCGGGCCTCGGCGTCGTCGAATTGACCGTCGGGTTGCACTACGTCTTCGACACGCCGCACGACCGCCTCATTTGGGATGTCGGCCATCAGGCCTATCCCCACAAGATCCTGACCGGCCGGCGCGACCGCATCCGCACGATTCGCCAGGGCGGCGGCCTCAGTGGTTTCACCAAGCGCTCGGAGAGCGAATACGACCCGTTCGGCGCGGCGCACAGCTCAACTTCGATCTCGGCCGGGCTCGGCATGGCCGTCGCGCGCGACTTCAAGCGCGAGAAGCGCGACGTCATCGCCGTCATCGGCGACGGCGCGATGAGCGCCGGCATGGCGTACGAGGCGATGAACAACGCCGGGTCGATGGATTCGCGCCTGATCGTCATCCTCAACGACAACGACATGTCGATCGCCCCGCCGGTCGGCGCGATGAGCGCTTATCTCTCGCGCGTCCTGTCATCCAAATCGTTCCTCTCGCTGCGCCATCTGGCAAGCGAGGCGGCTCGCCATCTGCCCAAGCGCCTCGAACACATGGCGCGGCGCGCCGAGGAACTCGCGCGCAGCTTCGTCACCGGCGGGACCCTCTTCGAGGAACTCGGCTTCTATTATGTCGGCCCGATCGACGGGCACAACCTCGACCACCTCTTACCGGTCTTGAAGAATGTCCGCGACAGCAGCGAAACCGGGCCCGTCCTCATCCATGTCGTGACCGAGAAGGGCCACGGCTATCTCTCGGCCGAGCAGGCCGACGACAAGTGGCACAGCGTCGCCAAATTCGACGTCGTGACCGGGGCCCAGGCCAAATCGAGTTCGAAGGCGCCCTCCTACACCAGCGTCTTCGCCAAATCCTTGATCAAGCACGCCGAAGTAGACGAGCGCATCGTCGCCATCACCGCGGCCATGCCGTCGGGCACCGGGCTCAACCTGTTCGGCGACAAATTTCCCAAGCGCACCTTCGATGTCGGGATCGCCGAGCAGCACGCCGTCACCTTCGCCGCCGGCATGGCGACCGAGGGCATGAAGCCCTTCGCCGCGATCTACTCGACGTTTCTGCAGCGCGCCTACGACCAGATCGTCCACGATGTCGCGATCCAGAAATTGCCGGTGCGCTTTGTCATCGACCGCGCCGGCCTCGTCGGCAATGACGGGCAGACCCATGCGGGCTCGTTCGACGTCGCCTATCTCGGCGTCCTCCCCGGTTTCATCATCATGGCGGCGGGCGATGAAGCCGAGCTCGTCCACATGGTCGCCACCTGCGTCGCGATTGACGACGCTCCCTCGGCGGTGCGGTTCCCGCGCGGCGACGGGGTTGGCGTCGAATTGCCGGAAGTAGGCGTGCCGCTCGAGATCGGCCGTGGCCGCATCGTGCGCGAGGGCACCACGATCGCCCTCCTTAACTTTGGCGGCCGCCTTCACGAATGCCTGAAAGCAGCGCAGGAACTCGGTGCTTACGGCCTCTCGACGACGGTGGCGGACGCGCGCTTTGCCAAGCCCCTCGACACCGACCTCATCAACCGGCTGGTGCGCGAGCACGAGGTCGTCATCACGATCGAGGAAGGCTCGATCGGCGGCTTCGGCACCCACGTGCTTCATCACCTCGCGATGTCGGGCCAGCTCGATCACGGCCTCAAGATCCGCCCGATGGTCCTGCCCGACCTCTTCCTCGACCACGACAGCCAGGGCGCGCAATACGACGCCGCCGGGCTCAACGCCCGCCACATCGTCGCCACCGCCCTCGCCGCATTGGGCCGCGAGATCGCCGAGCTGCCCGCCCGGGCTTAGGGCCTGATCCGACAGAATCGGTTATCCATGATGCCGGGGCCAGGGCGAGCGCGCCGCTCCCGCGCGGACCGGGCAGGCCAAAAGGAACCATCAGCCAACCGGGAGGACTCATGAAAACGAATTACAAGTTCGCTGTCGCGCTCGTCCTTGGCGCTGCCATCGGCGGTGCGGCCATCCAGGGACTTCATGCCCAGGCCAAGCCACCGGCTTACGTTATAATTCCCATTCTGAAAATAAACGACGCTGCCGCTTTCAAGGCCGGGATTCTCGACAGAGCGAGCGCGACTGAGGCAGCAATGAAGGCTGAAGGCGGTCATTACGTCATCCGCAGCGAAAAATTCACTCGCGTCGACGGAAATCCGCCGCAGCGCTTGATCGTCATCGCATTCGACAGCGTCGAGAAAGCGCAAGCCTATGAAAATTCGACAGTCTTGAAAGAGGTTACGGCAGCCCGCATAAAGTCCACGAACTCGCTTTCGTTCATCGTCGAAGGAGTTACAAATTAGCCTTCGACCGGCTGACCAGAGAAAAGGGCATCTGGGGCACGAGGCCACGACCCGCTCGGTGCGCGAGGCAATCTCAGCCCGCGCGTTGCGCGCCGCGTCCTGGGCCGGTATGATCGGCGCGCTCGCCAGAGATGCCCCGGTCGGAGCGTAGCGCAGCCTGGTAGCGCATCAGCATGGGGTGCTGAGGGTCGAGAGTTCGAATCTCTCCGCTCCGACCATTCTTTCAAACACTTACGAGACCAAAGGATCGGCGTCCAATCGGGACCCCTCTGCGGCGTCGGGACAGGCTTGTCCCGGTAGCGAACAGGAGGCCCACAGCTCGAAATAGCTGTGCACCGTGCTCTTGGGCAGAAAGTCCTTGGGCAGGTGGCGCACGGGCAGCCGGTCTCCAGCACGTAAAGCAGCCCGCCGATCACGGCACGGATGTCGCCCTCGCGCGGACGACCGCCATGCTTGGCTGGCGGGATCAGTGGGGCGAGAAATGGCCCATTCGCTATCGCTCAGGTCGCTGGGATCGGTCGTAGCGTGCGGGCTCTCCTTGGTCCACATCTGGTGCCCCTCTCAAGCCTTGGCACCACATATCAGAATTGAAAATAGATGAACGCCTTCTGGGCGAGCGGCATGAAGGTAATGGCCACTGCGGCAATCGCTCCGATCCCTACCCAGAATACGGACCGGTTTAAAGCAAAAGCAGGAGCAATCCGCAGCCGCGTCCGCCCCAACAAATGGTCGACGAATATTAAAGCGATGATCCACGGAGTGAGGGATTGAGGTAGGCCATTTCCGGCAACATGGCGAAGCCCAAACATCGCTTTCAGAATTTCGAGGGCGTCCGCGAAGCTGTTGGAGCGGAAGAACGCCCAGGCGCACAGAACCCAGAGCTGCGTCACCAGCAGCGCGGCGATGCGCCATGCCAGAGCGTCCCAATCGATGCCGGAGCCGAGCCGCGGCCGAACGCCGAGCCATAGTTTGTGTAGACACAGGCCGAGCCCGTGGAGTGCGCCCCAGGCAACAAACGTCCAGCTTGCGCCATGCCACAATCCCCCGAGCAGCATCGTCACCATCAGATTGCGGTAAAACGCGAAGGGTGAACCCCGATTGCCGCCCAGCGGAATGTAGACATAGTCGCGCAGCCAAAATGACAGCGACATGTGCCAGCGCCGCCAGAATTCCGTCACCGACAACGCCGAATAGGGATAATCGAAATTCTTCGGGATCCGGTAGCCGAACAGCCGCGCCGTTCCGATCGCAATGCCCGAATATCCGGCGAAGTCGAAGTAGATCTGACCGTAGAAGGCGATGCTCGCGGTGATCAACGCCTGATTGTTATAGCGTCCGACATCGGCGAAGACCGGATCGCAGATCTGTGCCAGGGTATCGGCAATGACCGCCTTATAAATCACACCGCGCAGGATCAGCCACGCCCCGTGCGCCTGCCCGCCGCGCACATAGGGCGGAACCCGCCCGAGCTGCGGCAGGAAGAAGGCGGCGCGCACGATCGGGCCTGCGACAAGCTGCGGGAAAAAGGCGATGTAGAGCGCGACATTGGCAAAAGAGCGCTCGGCGGCGGCCCTGCCGCGATAGACGTCGACGACGTAGCTGATCGCATGGAAGGTGTAAAAGCTGATCCCGATCGGCAGCACGATCGTCAAGATCGGCAGCGACGGCGTCAGGCCAAGCGCCGTGAGTGCCGCGGCGGCGTTGGCGACGAAAAACCCATAATATTTGAAGAACCCCAGCACGGCGAGGTCGAGGCCGATGCTCGGCCAGAGCAATTGCCGCCGCCGCGGCGGGGCGAGCGTCGGGAGGGCCCGTCCCGTCAAATAAGCATTGACGGTGACGAACAGCATCAATCCGCAAAATCGCCAATCCCACCACGCATAGAAAACGTAGCTCGCACCAATCAGCAGATATTTCCGCGTCTCGTCGGCCGCCATCTTCCAATAGGCGCCGTAGACGATACTGAGAAACGCCAAGAAGGTGACGGAGATGAAGTTCACGGCAGGGTCATCTGCTTGAGCAGGCGATCGGCAAACCAAAGGGTATAGAGCCGCCGCCCCTCGTCAATCAGATGCGTTCTATCATACCAATACTGGTCATGACCGAGCGCGGCGAGAAGCTCCGGGTCCCCGGCCATGATGCACGGATAGGCGGCCATGGCGGAACAGAAGTTGAGGCCGTAGGTATATTCCTGACGAAGCGTGGTCGGTGTCTGATAAAAGCCGAATTCGCTCGCCCCGCCGGCTCGGAACAAGCCGATCTCCCTGTCAAGGATGCGGGCGAGCCATGGGTTCGGTATCGGCACGCGGGAGTTTCTCTCCAATGGCTTGACGACATCGGCCAGTTCGCGAACAAAATATGCATCCCCGAGCCAGACCTGCTTCGGCGGCTCCCAGTCGAAAGCGGATGGCACAATCCGATCGGCGCGCATGGCCTGCGGAATAAAGCCGGCGTGAATCACATTCAGGAGGAAATGACCGATTATCGTGCCGGCCAGCATTATCCGCCCGTCGAGCGGCTGGTCGTTATACGGCCCGAGGACCCATTCGAGACTGAGCCAGGCGGTGTCAAGATCCATCCCGGCCACTTCCTGAGCGGCATAAAGGTTTTGCTGTAGCTGCCGGAGCGGATCGGTATCGTAGTATTGGGAGATCTCAAATAATACCAAGCTCGGCCGGCGCCGTGCGATCGCCAGATATTGCTTTATGTAGTGGTAGCGCTCGGCGATCGACAGCCCGCCAAGGCCGAGGCGGCCAACGGTGACGGGGTGGCCCGCGGCGGCGAACTGGCCGGCCAGTAGGTCCCGATCGACGCCGTATTGAGTGAGGCTCGAACCGACTAGAAGAACAACCGGACGATCGGTCGGAAGCTCCGCGAGATATTCGATCATCTTGGTCGTCTGCAGGTTATAGCGGAGCTTGAAGACAGCAATCGTCGCCGCGATGCCCACTTGGGCGAGGATAATGCCGACGCTCAACAGGATTAACGGGTTGATCCCACCCCCCGAGCGCACGCGCCGCAAGGCGTGAGCCGCAGCAACGAGAACGATACTCGCGGCAATCACACCGGCGGCCACGACATCCTCAGGCCGAGATCAAAGCTACGCACCAGCAGGCCGTCATGGATCGCGCCATACGCCTCGGTGGATGGACCGGAGCCGTACCCGCACGCTCCATCACCATGCATCGAGGGTTTCTGCGCTTCCGGGCAGTCGCTCAAGGTTTCCAATTCGCGAGGCGTTTCCGGACGGGTTACGGCAGCCAGCGGCACTTCCAAGCCTGGAACTGCACGATCGTCCACAGCGGATATTGCCACTGTTCGCCCGCCAGGTGCCGGTCCCACAATTGGCGCACCGCCCTCGGGTCGAACAGCCCATCTGCGGCGAGGCGTTCCACCGCCAGCAGGTCTTCGGCCCAGTCGCGCAGCGGGCCGCGCAGCCAGAAATCGATCGGCACGCCGAACCCGGTCTTGGGCCGGTCGATCAACTTGCGCGGAACGCTGCGGTAGAGCACCTGGCGCAATGCCCATTTGGTCTGGCCGCCACGGATCTTCATCGCCATGGGCAGGCGCCAGGCAAATTCGATCACCCGATGATCGAGCAGCGGCGCCCGTACTTCGAGGCTGACCGCCATGCTGGCGCGATCGACTTTCACCAGGATGTCGTCGGGCAGATAGGTCAAGAGGTCAAGCATCTGCGCGCGCTGCACCGGCTGCGGGTAGAGGTCGGCCAGGGCTCCCTTCCACCAGGCGGCAGGCTCCTCCCGCGAGTCGCACAGCAGGGTCTGCGGCGCGACGCCCTGCTGCACCAGGCCGCGATAGAGCTTCTCGATCGCCTGGGGTCCCTCCGCTGCAGCGATCCGGTCCAGCCAGCGATCGGCGCGCGCCCGGAAAACCGGCGGCAGGCACCGATAAATCGATGAAGCTGCCGGCGCCCTCAGGGCTCGCCCGGCGGTTCGCGCCAGCAGCGCCGTCGGGCCGGTTGCCAGCGGGAGCACGGTGTCGAGATAACCGTACCGGGAATAACCGGCGAAACTCTCGTCGCCGCCATCGCCGGAGAGTGCCACCGTGACATGTCGGCGGGCCATTTGGGCGACGAGATAGGTCGGGATCTGCGACGAGTTCGGCAAAGGGTTCGTCGTAGATTTCGGGGATGCGGGGGACCAAATTAAGCCCGTCCGCTGCCGTCACATATAGCTCTTCATGATCGGTACCGAGATGCCGGGCGACGGCGCGGGCATAGGGCGCCTCGTCGAACCCCGGGACATCGAAGCCGATCGAGAACGTGCGTACCGGACGGTTCGACTGGGCCTGCATCAACGCGACGACGAGCGACGAAATCGATCCCGCCCGAGAGAAAGGCGCCGAGCGGCACATCGGCCACCATCCGGCGCCCGACCGCATCGCGCAGCAGCGTCTCCAACTGGTCGATCGCCTCCTCCTCGTCGAGGATCGGGGCGTCGTCGCGCTGGCGCGCGGCGACCTCTTCGACCCGCCAGAACCTCTCGACCGACCACTCCCCGGCGCGCGTCAGCATGCCGTGCCCGCCGGGCGGCAGCTGAGTCACGTTTCGATAGATCGAGAGTGGGTTCGGCACATACCCGAACCGCGTATAGGCGGCAAGCGCGCACGGGTCAATCTCAGCCCGGAAATCGGGATGGCGGCGCAGGCTGCGCAATTCGGAGGCGAACAATGTCGAGCCGCCAAAGCGGCCAACATAAAGCGGCTTCTTGCCCGCCCGGTCGCGCGCGAAATCAACCCGACCGGTGACCCGATCGTAGACGGCAAGGGCATACATGCCGATCGTTCGCGCCAACGCATCGTCGATGCCGCGCGCTTCGATCGATTCGAGCAGCACCTCGGTGTCGGAATGGCCGCGGAACACAATACCGGCGCCGGCCAGCGACGGGCGCAGATCCTCTACGTTGTAGATCTCGCCATTGTAGATGATGACATGGCGGCCGCTCGCCGATTCCATCGGCTGATGGCCGGCAGGCGATAGGTCAATGATCGACAGCCGGCGAAAGCCGAAACCGAGGCCACGCTCGACATCGGCATAGGTGCCTTGATGATCCGGCCCGCGATGCACGATCTCGGCCGCCATCATGCCCGCCAACGCGTTCAGCGCCGGCATATCGAGGCCAAGCCCGGGCGAGACGAAGCCGGCGATGCCGCACATCAGATCGTCTCAGTCCCCGATCGGCCGTAAGTCGAAAATGTGGCACGCGCTGCCCAGAACCCGGGCAAGACGGGCGCGCTTCGCCAGCGACCAGCGCGGCCCGAACGTCATGTGGCCGGTGTAGAACAAGCCCATCGGCTCGTCTCGCAAAATCTCAAACCCATTCCGCCGAAAGTTGCGGCGCCACCATTCCGGGCGGAACAGCCACGTCTCGCTCAAAAGATTGCCGCGCTCGCCGTGCCGCTTAAGGCGGAACACGCCGGTGAGGTGCCTTCCGGCATTGAAGCCGATTTCAGCCAGCTGGCGAGTCTGCGAAATCGTCGGCGGCCAGCGCAAGCGCAATCGCGACGTCAAGGTCGCGGCGTACTGGAAGCCGGTCGGAACCGAGGATACCGTCGTCCAAAAGCGCCAGGCATGCGTCGGCAGCACATGCACCACGCGGCCGTCGGGGCGCAGGACACGCCGGATCTCATTGTGCAGCTGCACGAGGTCAGGCACGTGTTCGAGGACGTTGGACGAGTAAACGATATCGAACGACCGGTCGGGAAATGGAATGTGTCGGCCGTCGTAATCGGTTATCGGGAATAGGCGGTCCCCGGCATAGGTCGAATCGGCCAATTCGATCGCCTCGACGGCGAATCCACGGGCGGCCAGGTCGCGCGACTGCTGACCGGTGCCGGCGCCTATCTCGAGCACCCGCGCACCGCGCGGGAACCACCGGACGACGCGTTCGATCTCGGCCGCGCGCAGCGCGTTCAGGTGGGCGATGGAAAACATCAGCCGAAGCCTTCAGAGCCGGTGCCGCGGTTCATCACCGCCGATACAGGGCCAGTGTCTCTTGCAGCATCCTCTCCAGACCGAAGAGGCGCGCGACGAAGGCGGGACCGGCGGTGTGTGCCCGCTCGCGCCACCTCGGATCGTCAAGCACCCGAAGGAGGCAAGCCGCGATCGTCGCGGCGCTCTCGTCGCGAACGACGATGCCGGTCACGCCGTCATCGATCGTCTCGGCCGTCCCGCCTGAAGCGGTCGCGACGACCGGCACGCCGGCGAGACTGGCCTCCAACACGACGTTGGGGGTGCCCTCAAACCGGGAAGTCAAGAGGAATACGTCGAACAGCGACAAACACGTCGCCGTATCAGTGCTGGCGCCAGGACAGTGCAGCCGCTCGGCGAACCTGCCCTGGCGTGCCCGTTTCACGACCGCGCCGCGCAATGGCCCGGTGCCGATGATAACGAAATGGCATTCCGGCCGCGCGCGGGCGACGGTGGCGGCGGCCTCGATCCACAGTAGCGGCTGCTTTTCGTCGTAAAAGCGGAAGATCGAACCGACTACCGGGGCGGTTTCGGGGATCCCGAGCTCCGCCCGCAGCCGCTCGGTCGCCCCAGACGAGGGCGGAACGAAGGCGTGCGGGTCGATGCCGTTGCGCAATACCCGGATGCGGTTGCCCGGAACGCCGAGCCAAAGCGCGTAATCGGCCGCGCCGGCGACGCTATTGTTGAGCATGACGATTTCGCCGACGCTCGTGACTTCGCGATAGGCGTCGGCCATGTAGGACCGATGATAGGCGAAATTCGGCGGCGAGAGATTGCGCCCGGAGACGATCACCTTCGGCACCCCGACAATCCGCGCGGCGTAGGCAGCCGCGATCGATAGCGAATCTTGCCAGGCATGCACGACCGCCGGACGCAACTGCACGAAGTCCCCGGCGAGCCGCTCGATTTCGTCCTGCACATCGTGCGGCAGCCAGTCGATCGCATCCAGGGCGTGCGCGACCGCGTCCGCCGGCGCCGCCGCGGCGAGCAGTTGGCGTGCCTCGCCAATCTCGACCGCATTGCGCACGATGCCGTCGAAGTCTTTGAGCGCCGGCAGAAAGAAATCATAATCCGGGCCAGTTCCCAGCCGCATGCAGAGGAGTCCGAGTGGTCGCGCGGTCCGCCCGTCGAGACTGCGCAGAGTGGTGACCAGCTGGCGTTCCGCCCCACCCCAGGCGAGCGCATTGTTGACCAGGATGATTGGCCCGCTCGAGAAGGCTTGCGGCCCGAGCAGCGGCGGCAGATCGCGCAGCATGATCGGCCGTTCGGCGAACCGCCGGGCGGTGATGTCGCCATCCCGCATCGCCCGGGCCGCGACAAACCGGGCCACGCGCTGCTTCAGCGTCATCGGCAGCACCCGCCGGGCGACCGGCCGCGCCACCCGCAGAATGGGTCGCAACACCCTGTGCAGATGCCCATTGGCGAGCGCGGCGGCGGGCGGCGCCTTCGAATGCCCGGCGGGCGGTGTCGAATTCGGCGGAGCAGCGATGAGCGGCTGCTGGCGGGACACCGGCAATCCGGACGGCACGCCGATCCGGGACACCAGCGTCAGCGGATCGCGCGGCGGCGCGGGCCGCTCGCCGGTGCGGTGGGCGATCGCGATCAGGGTCGAGCCGCTCCCCAGCCGCACCGACCGGCTGCCGGCCAGTGCAAGCGCCGCAAACGGGCTGACGTCGGCAGCAAGGGCAGAAACGTCGGCCTCGTGGATCACCTCAACCGCAAACCCATACTGCGCCAGCAGTGCCGTGAGCGTGACGGCGTCGAACGACCGTACATGCTGCCAGCGATGATAGAGTATCCCGGCCAGCGGCGAGACCATCAGCGAGCGGTCAAGATCCTCGCGGTTCGGGGTGGTCAAGATCATCCGACCTCCCGGGGCGAGCGAGTGGGCGAAGGTCGCGAAGAAGTCGGCGTATCCGTCTTCTAGGATGTGCTCGATCACCTCGATGGCCATCACCACGTCAAAACTGGCCGCGTTGCCCGGATCGATCGTCTCGAACGCGCCGATACAGCCACGTACGCCGTGCAACTTCTCGGTCAGAAAATTCCGGCGGCCGGGCGATGGCTCTAGGACTGCGACCGCATAGCCGGCGCGGGCCATCATGCGTGCCATCTCACCCTCCCCGGAGCCGATATCGAGGTGCCGGCCACCCGGCACCAGCCACGGCTCCAGCGCCTTCAGGAGCCCTGGACCCTCGATCGCACCGAAACTCTGCGCATCCATCGGTGTGCCGGCGATGCGGTTCCAGAACTCGGTAACCCGCGCCGGCGTCCACACCCACTCGGCAGGTTCGCGCGTCGACATCGATGCCGCAACCGCGCGACGCAAATCGAGCCAGCCCGCCGAACTGGCGGCATCGTCCGGACGCTCGCGACCCTGCATAGTCGCCACTGCCAACAGGGTGCCACCATCGCCAAAATGCAGATGGGGCGCCGCGCTCAGGGCCTGCCATTGGGCTCCGAGCGACTGGAACCCGCGCTCATCGAGCTGGGTCTCGAGCACGCCCGTGACGTTAAATCCCTGCCGCTTCAGTAATTCGCCCAGCGTGCGTGGTGAAAACGCGCGCAGCCGCTGCGCCATGTGGAACAGCGTGCCGCTCGCCGGGCAGAGCGATAGGAACTGATCAAGCACCTCGTTATTGGGCACGGTGACGACGAGCTGTCCGGCCGGGCGCAGCGCCCTGCGGGCCGTGGCGAACAGGCCGTCGACCTCCCCATCCGTCACCTGGGTGAGGCTCTCCGGCACGAGCACCAGATCGGCTGCCGCCTCGGCGGCGGAGACAGCGCCGAGCCAGGCCGGGTGCGCCTCCAACCGCGCCACGCTGCCGCGGAGCAACGGCCCGGTATCGATCCGGCCGACGCGGAACCCGGCCAGCAACAGCGCCGCGGCGTAGTCGGTGTCGCGCTCGCCGAGAATGAGGATTTCGGCGGCTGCCGGGGTGCGCTGCGCCAATATCGCCGCAAGATGGCGCGCGACGCGCTGGGCAAATTGCGCGGGCGGCAAATCCAGCCGATAGGCTGCCCGCCAGAATTTCTCCGCCAGCTCCGGCGTCCAGACGAGGCGCGGCGCCGGTAAGGCCGGTGCAGCAGCGCCGCGCGGCATTCCAACAACTGCGCGCCTGCATCCGTCCGTGCTACCCGGTGGGAACATTGCCATGGCGCGAGGATACCTGTAGAAGACGGGCCGACCTTACGCATATCGACTAGCCGGTCAAGCATGCTGTCGACGGCTTCAAAGATCCTGGCACCCGCTCCCAATCGGATGGCGCTGCGCCATTTTTCGTTACTGATCAGCCGCCATCACGAACTCGTATGGGAAATGACCCGTCGAGAAATACTTGATCGTTACACAGGTCAAATACTGGGGTCGCTATGGGCAGTTGGTCTCCCGCTGCTGTCGATGGCGATCTATGTCTTCGCTTTTCTGATATTGTTCCAGGGGCGGTTGCCGGGAAGCTCATCCTCCGTCAGCTATGCGGTGTTCATGCTGGCCGGATTGGCCCCGTGGATGGCCGTGCAAGAGGCGCTCGGCCGTGGACCAACGGCAATCTCCGGCAATGCGAACCTGGTGAAGCAGATCGTCTTCCCCAATGAAGTCCTGCCCCTGCGCGTGGCGCTCGGGGTACTGCCGACCCTGGGCATCGGCATCATTGTCGTTGGGATGCTTGCGCCAATCGCCGGTCTCGGGGGCTGGCTCACTGCCCCGTTGCTGGTGGTTGTCATCGCCTGTCACCTGATCATGACGGTCGGCCTGGTGTATCTCTTGGCGGGAATCGGGGTCTTCATCCGGGACGTGCGCGATGTCGTCACGGTGCTGCTCTCGGTCGGCATGTTTCTGCAGCCGATATTCTATGCCCCCGGCGTGGCGCCACGAGCGCTCGAAGCGGTGTTTTATCTGAGCCCCGTCAGCTATCTGATCTGGTGTTATCGCGACGCGCTTGTGTATGGCGAAGTCACCCGCCCGCTCGCCTGGGTCGCCGCGCCAATCATATCGATGCTATTGTTTCTGGTCGGCTATCGGCTCTATCGAAACCTTCAGCCGGCCTTTGGGAACGCTCTGTGAGCGGCATCGCAATCGCGGTTCGGGCGCTGCGCAAGAGCTATCGGCTATACGCCCATCCTCGCGACATGGTGATCGAAACGCTGACCGGACGGCCGCGCCATCGCGAATTCACCGCGCTTGAAGATGTGTCTTTCGAGGTCGGCCACGGCACCGTGGTGGGCCTGATGGGGCGGAATGGCGCGGGCAAGAGCACGCTCTTGCGGATCATCGCCGGCACCCTCGATGCGACCGCCGGCACGGTGACGACCACCGGACGGATCGCGGCCATTCTCGAACTCGGCACCGGGTTCCACCTCGACTATAGCGGGCGCGAGAACATCTACCTGGGCGGGTTGTGTCTGGGCCTCAAGCGCAGGGAGATCGATGCCCGGGTCGCCGAGGTGATCGAGTTCAGCGAGCTTCAGGAATTTATTGACCAGCCGTTCCGCACCTATTCGAGCGGCATGCAGGCCCGCCTCGCGTTCAGCGTCGCCACCTGCGTCGATCCCGACATCCTGATCATCGACGAAGCGCTGGCGGTCGGCGATGCGCGGTTCCAGCTCAAATCGTTCGACCGGATGGCCGAGTTCAAGCGGCGCGGCAAGTCCATTCTCGTCGTCAGCCACAGCATCAATCAGCTCGTCAGCATCTGCGACCGCGCGATTCTGCTCGACCGCGGCCGGGTGTTGATGGATGGCGACCCGAACGCCGTCGGCAACGCCTATCATGAACTGCTGTTCGGATCGCCGGGCGGGACCCTGCGCGCCGTAGCCACGGCGGACGACGCAGCGAGCGGGCACGAGGCAGCGGAGGGAGAAGCCACGGCGACCGAAGAGCAAGGCGCGGCGGAAGCTGGTCCAGCCGAGCGCGAGCACCGCTACGGCGACGGCGCGGCGCGGATCACCGAATTTCGCGTCCTCGACGCCGAGGGCCGCGCGGTCACGCGGTTGCAGAGCCCGGAGACCTATACCGCGGTGATGACGATCCGCGCCGTGCGCCAGACCGGGGAACTTTGCATCGGCATTCTCATGCGCAATGGACGTGGCCAGGATATTTTTGCCTCTGACACGATCAGGTGTCAGAACCTGACGGTCGCAGCGCTGGCTCCCGGGGAGGAAGCCGGGGTTTCGATGCGTTTCCGGGCCAACATGGCCGCCGGCACTTACTTCTTGACTGCCACAGCCGCGCGAACCGATGGAACAAAGCACGATGTGCGTTTCGACTCCATCATGATCGAGGTCGAGCCGGTTGCCGCGCTTTACACCGACACGCTCGTCAACTTGGAGCCGCAGTTCCAGATCGAGCAGCGCACCGGGCAGTTGCAAGAACCGATGGCGTTGGTGGAGTAGCCACATTGCACGACGACGAGATTGAATTGACGGTCGAGCCGCGGCAGGCGCGGCTTGATCAAGGATGCTGCTGGATCGTTGACCTGCCGGCACAGATCGAAGAGGGCGACGATCTCGATAATCCGGCCCGTTCCGCATTACAGCTGTTTGAGGGTTCCAGCCCGCTCGGCCCGGCTCATGCCGACCATAATCGCATCCGGGTCGTCGGCGGCGGGCTCTATTCGCACTGGAAGCGCCAGCTCTACTTCTCGACGTCCGGCAACATTGCTCCGGCCCTATCCGGCCAGCGGTTTTGGATACGGGTGCCGCGGCGCCCGCCGGTTCGTGATCAGGGTCGTGGTGCTACGCCGGCCGAGCGAAACCCATCGCTTATCGACGCGCTCGCGCCGCAATTACGCCGAGTCGCGCAGGGCATGTCCCTGGATATGCTGGCAAAAGGTCCAACATCATCCGAGCAGCGCATCGATATCCTGGAGCGCAAGGTCGAATACCTCCTCGATGAACTCTACGCAGCCAAGTCTCAGCTGCGCCACCTCACCCCGATGTCAGAGACGCTTGGCAAAATGCGCTCGTACCAAGTCTCCACCTTTGACTTCCAATGGGGCCATCTACCCTACCACGACGCCTTTCTGTCCAACCCCGAATGGCGCCACAAGGCCGCCGATGACCTTTGCGCCCGCCTGGACCGCCCGGCGGAGTGGCTGCGGGACAAGAAGGTGCTTGATTGCGGCTGCGGCCCGGGACGGCACACCTGGACCTTTGCCAGTCAGGGCGCACAGGTGATGGCGTTCGACACATCCGATGCGGCGATCGAAGCGGCGCGCCGGGAGACCTGCACGTTGGATCGCGTCACCATAGAACAGCGCAGTATTCTCGACCCGCTCCCCTACGCCCCAGAGTTCGACCTGGTGTGGTGCTATGGCGTCATACATTGTACCGGCGATACCTACCGTGCATTGTCGAATATTGCCGCCTGCGTGCGGCCCGGCGGGATGATTTATTTCATGGTTTATCCGGAGCCGGAGCGCACCAATATCGACGCCTACCGCTATTATCACGAGGTCTATGTACTGCGTCAGCTGACACGGCATTTGAGCTTTGAGCAGAAAGCCGAACTCTTGAAACAGGTCCAGGGCGAGCGTTGGGCGCTGTCGTGGTTCGATGCGATCAGTTCGGAGATCAACGATCTGTATACAATGGAAGAGCTTACCCAGATGCTCACCTGGCTCGGCTTCAGCGACGTCCGACGTACCATGCCGCATGAACACAGCCTCAATGTCACGGCGATCCGGCGAGAAGGTTGAATTCGGCGCCGCCGCCGCCGGCCATCATCGCGACGTGGGATGGGCGTGACCGCCCGGCTTGTTGCGCTCGACGGCCTCGCGCCGGAGAGCGGGCTGTGCTGGACCTGCCCGGCGCCGGCGATTTGCGGTCCGGGAGACAGCGTGGCTGAGCCGCAGCGTTCGACGCTGCGGCTTTTCGAGGATGGACGCGAGATCGGCCCGGCGCACAGCCATCACGACGAGATTCGCAATCTGGGGTGCGGCAGGTTCTCCCACTGGGGCACGCGCCTTTACCTGTCCACCTTCGCGCCGGCCCTGAATCCTGATCAGTGCCGCTATGTGGCACTGATCGAGCCGGTCGAGAGTGACGAGCGGCGGGCTATCCTCGCCGCGGCGGCGGCGGTAGATGCCGACGCGCTCTCGCCCGAGCTGCGCTACGCATGGGGCGAGCGGGTCTTCGGTGCCTTTGCCCCCGATGTCAGGTTGGCGGAGTTTGGCCGCTCCTTCTTCCGCGACTCCGGGTTCATTGCCGATTATGAGCGCTTCGACCGGCAGAACTACCGCAGCCTGGACCGCAAGTTTGCGCTCGCGGAATTGCTGCCTCTGGCGCTGCGTCGCCCGGGCGACCTCTGCGAATGCGGGGTGTTCCGCGGCGCCAGCGCCTTCCTGACGGCGAAAGCGATACGCCGGGCTGGCGGAGGCCGGCGCCTGCATTTGTTCGATTCGTTCGCCGGCTTGTCGGCCCCGCAGGATAGCGACGGCAATTACTGGCAGACCGGCAGCATGGCATGCAGCCGGGCAGAGGTGGCGGCCAATCTCGCGGAGTTCGACGATCTCATCGACTTCCACGAGGGCTGGATCCCGGACCGGTTCGGCGATGTCGCCGGCACACGCTTCTGTTTTGTCCATATCGATGTCGACTTGCTGCAGCCGACACGCGACGCACTCGGCTTTTTTTATCCGCGCATGGTCGGCGGCGGGCTGATCGTCTGCGACGATTACGGCTTCGAGACCTGCCCCGGGGCACGGCAGGCGATGGACGAGTTCTTCGCCGATCGACCGGAGCCGATCGTCCATTTGCCGACCGGCCAAGGCTTTGTCGTGGTCGAGTTCGGGCGACACGGCACGGTGATCCGCGCCTATCGCCGACCGTTCGCTTGATGGTTACCGTCCTGCACCTGATCACGGGGCTCGCAACCGGCGGCGCCGAGGGCATGCTCGCGCGGCTCGTCACGCGAACCGATCGCAGCCGTTTCCGCTCGGTGGTGGTCAGCATGACCGATACCGGTACCATCGGCCCCCTCATCGCCGGCGCCGGCATCCCGGTCGAGGCGCTCGGCATCCGCCGCGGCATGCTCGATCCCCGCGGGGTGATGCGCCTCGTCCGCGTGTTGCGGCGCTATCGGCCCGACATCGTGCAGACCTGGCTCTACCATGCCGACTTGCTCGGCTTGATCGTGGCTCGGCTTGGCTATGCCCGGCGTCTGGCGTGGAATATCCGGTGCTCGGACATGGCTGGCCTGACACTCGTGCGCGCGATCCTGAGCCGCTGTTCGGCGATGCCCGAGAGGGTGATCATCAACTCCCACGCAGGCCGCCGGTTCCACGAGGGCATCGGCTATCACCCGCGGCGCTGGGAATATATTCCGAACGGGTACGACACGGTGATGCTGCGGCCCGACGAAGGGGCCCGCAACCGGTTGCGCGCCGCGCTCGGGATCGACCCTTCGGCGACCGTTATCGGCCTGCCGGCGCGCTATCACCCGATGAAGGATCACGCCGGCTTTCTCGCCGCCGCGCGGCAGATTGCGGCCGATCCCGACGCGGTGTTCGTGCTGCTCGGCGCCGGAATCGAGCCGGCCAACCGTGACCTCGTGCGGGCGATCGAGGCGCAGGGGCTGACGCTTCGGCTGCGGCTCCTGGGTGAGCGTGCCGATATGAGCGCGGTCTATCCCGCGCTCGACATCGCGACCTTGAGTTCGGCCTTCGGCGAAGGATTTCCCAACGCCCTCGGCGAAGCGATGGCTTGCGGCGTGCCGTGCGTCGCGACCGACAGCGGCGATGCGGCCGAAATCATCGGCCCGACCGGGATCATCGTGCCGCCGCGCGATCCGCAGGCGCTCGCCGAGGGCTGGCGGCGAATGATCACCCTCGGCCATGAGGGCCGGCGCGCGCTCGGCCTCACAGCGCGCGCACGCATCGTCGAGAACTACGATCTCGACCGGGTCGTGCAGCGTTTCGAGGCGCTCTATTGCGATATCGCGGAGACCGGCGCCACCCCGCGAATTTAGGCCGCCGCGTCACTCCGCCTCGTTCTGCCACCGGTAGCGCCGCACGCGCAGGATCGGCCTGCTCCTTGTGGCCCCAGAAGCGCGATCGCGCACAGCCGGTTGCAATATTCGCCGACCCATGGCGCTCGCCTCGGGGGTTCGCGCCTGAGGCTCCCCCGAAATGGTGGATACCTTTGCTAAGCTCCAGGTGGAGCAGGAAGGTGTCGAATGGGCAAAGGACGGCGTCTGGCGTGATCTTTACGCCGAAGCCCTTGAGCAACCGCCGGGGAGTAGCCGTGGTTGATTTCAGAAATTGACAGCAGCCGAGATCGGCCAGAAGCTGAGGGTCGAGAGTTCGAATCTCTCCGCTCCGACCAAACTCAGCATCCGCCCCACGGACTGATACCGCGGCGCGAGAGCGCCCGGGGAGAACCGCCATGACCCGACCGCAATCCGATCTGGAACCCTGGCAGTGGCCGGAGGCACATTGGAAGAAGCTCGTCGATCGGGTGCGCGCCGGGCGCGCGCTGCGCCCGCGCGAATGGCCGGGCGGCGCCCGGTGCGCGGTGGCGCTCTCCTTCGACAGCGATCATGAGACCAGCGACCTGCGCGAGGGCGGCAAGTCGATCGGCCGGCTCGCCTGGGGCCAGTACGGCAACCGGGTCGGTGTGCCGCGCATTTTGAAGCTGCTCGAGCGCTACGGGGTCAAGGCCAGCTTCTACGTCCCCGCGGTCACCGCGCTCCTCCACCCCAACGAGCAGCGCCGGATCATCGCCGAGGGTCACGAAATCGGCATACACGGCTGGATCCACGAATTGAACTCGGTCCTACCTTACGAAACCGAGCGCGACCTGATGCTGCGCTCGGCCGACACGCTCGAAAAGGTGAGCGGCGTCCGCCCGGTCGGCCTCCGCACCCCGTCGTGGGATTTCAGCTGGAGCACGCTGGAGATCGAGGCTGAAATGGGCCTCCTCTACAATTCCTCCTTGATGTCGGACGAGGATTGCTACGAGCTCCTGCTCGATGGGAAGCCGTGCGGGGTTGTCGAATTGCCGGTCGAATGGGTGCGCGATGACGCGGTTTATTTCATGATGAACCGCTTCTCGGCGCTGCGGCCCTATACGCCGCCCGAGGGCGTGTTCGACATCTTTCGGCGCGAATTCGAGGCGGCCTATGACGAGGGCGGCCTGTTCCAATTGACGATGCACCCGCATGTGATCGGCTATCGCTCGCGCATCTGGATCATCGAGGAATTGATCCGCCTCGCCCGGTCCCGGCCCGGGGTATGGTTCGCCACCCACGGCGAGGTGGCGAAGTGGGCCAAGGACCACCCCGGTTGAGCGCGGCCGCGAGCGATCCGAGCCGCCTTGACGCCGGATTCCCGGCTCCCCTAATCTCACAAAGGTCCAATCAGAGGATATCGCGATGATACCGACGGCGGTCAGCGACAGCAGCTTCGATGCCGTGGTCCTCCGCGCCGAGGGGCCGGTGCTCGTCGATTTCTGGGCCGAATGGTGCGGGCCCTGCAAGATGATCGCGCCGTTTCTCAACGACCTCGCCGCCGAGATGGCCGGCCGGGTCATGGTCGCCAAGGTCAACATCGACGAGAACCCGCAGACGCCGCGCAAATACGGCGTGCGCGGCATCCCGACGATGATCCTCTTCAAGGGCGGCCAGGTGGCGGCCACCAAGATCGGCGCCTTGCCGAAGAGCAAACTCTACGAATGGGTCGAATTGGTGCTGTAGGGCCCCTCCCCGCGCTCACCCGTTTTTGGCGAGAACGACGCCGCAGAGGTGCAGGGAGCCGCAGATCAGGACCCGCCCCGGATCCCGCTCGGCGATGAGATCGCGCAGCGCCTCCTCGACCGATTCGGCTGTCCATGCCGCAATCCCGACCGACGCCGCCGCGGATACGATCGCCTCGGCCGGCAGCGGGTTGTCTTCGCCCGGGATCGTCACCCCGCGCAGCGCCCGCGCATGGGCCGCGAGCGGGGCGAGGAAGCCGGCGGCGTCCTTAGTATTCAGCATGCCGACAATCAGATCGAGCGGGCGATCCCGCCAGCCCGCCGCGACCGCCCCCAAGACTTCGCCGGCCGCCGGGTTGTGGCCGCCGTCGAGCCACACTTCCCAACCCGCCGGGAGCATGTCGACGAGCGGACCGCGCTCTAAATGCTGCAGCCGCGCCGGCCAATCGATATGGCGCAGCCCCGCAGCGATCGCGGCCGCCGGCAGCGCAAATCCGGACAGCTGCTCCAGACACGCGATCGCGGTGCCGGCATTGACGATCTGGTGTGCTCCCAAGAGTGACGGCGCCGGCAGATCGAGCCGCCAGTGGGCGCCCTCATAGCGCATCCCGCCGCCGCTGGCCTCGCATTGCCATTCCTTGCCCGCTCGGTAGAGCGGCGCACCGATCGCGGCGGCGCGAGCCTCGATGACCCGCTCCGCCTCCTCCGGCTGCGGTGCGATCACCCCGACGACCCCCGGTTTCAGGATTCCCGCCTTCTCGCCGGCGATCGCCGCCACCGTGTCGCCGAGAAACGCCTGATGGTCGAGCGACACCGGGGTGATCGCGGTAACCGCCGGATGGCGCACGACATTGGTCGCATCGAGCCGCCCGCCGACCCCGACTTCGAGGAGCACGATATCGGCCGGCACCCGCGCGAAAGCGAGAAACGCGGCGGCATTGGTGATCTCGAAAAAGGTGATCGGGTTCGCCCCGATTGGCGCGCTCGCATTCGTCGAGAATGGCGACCAGCGCCTCCTCCTCGATCAGCCGCCCGGCGAGGCGGATGCGCTCGTGGAAGCGCACGAGATGCGGCGACGTATAGGCGTGGACGCGATACCCCGCAGGCTTCGAGGCAGGCGCGCATGATCGCCACGGTCGAGCCCTTGCCCTTGGTGCCGGCGACATGGATGACCGGCGGCAGCTTTTCGTGCGGGTCGCCGAGCGCGGGCAAGCAGCCGCTCGATGCGGTCGAGCGACAGGTCGATCTTCTTCGGGTGGAGCTGCATCAGCCGCGCCAGGACGCGGTCGCTCGCCGCGGGCGGTTCAGCCATCGTCATTCTTCCCGCCCGTCCTGCCCAATCGGCCCGGCCGCTGGCCCGCCATCCGGCCGCTGCGGCTCGCGCAGCAATGAGAGGATGCGCGCAAGCGTCGCGGCCAATTCGCCGCGCGGCACCACCTGATCGACCATGCCGTGCTCCAGCAGATATTCGGCGCGCTGAAACCGCTCCGGCAGCTTTTCGCGGATGGTCTCCTCGATGACCCGCGCGCCGGCAAAGCCGATGACCGCGCCCGGCTCCGCCAGCGTGATGTCGCCGAGCATCGCGAATGAGGCGGAAACGCCGCCGGTCGTCGGATTGGTCAGGAGGACGATGTAGGGGAGCCCAGCTTCCTTGACCAGGTCGGCCGCGAGGATCGTGCGCGGCATCTGCATCAGGGACAGAATGCCCTCCTGCATGCGGGCGCCGCCCGAGGCCGGCACGACGATCAGCGCCGCCTCGCGCTCGACCGCGCGCCGCGCCGCGGTAATCAGCCCTCGCCGACCGCCACTCCCATCGAGCCGCCCATGAACTCGAAGTCGAACGCCGCGACCACCGCGACGGTCCCGCCGATCCGGCCCTCGGCGAGCGCGACCGCGTCGCTCCCGGCGCCGAGCGCGGCGTGGCCTTCGCGCAGCCGCTCGGTATAGCGCTTCCTGTCGCGAAAGCGCAGCGGGTCGGCGGCGACCTTCGGCAGCTCGATCCGCTCGAACACTCCGTCATCGAAAACCAAGTTGAACCGCGCCAGGCTGCCGATGCGGAAATGATGCCCGCAATGCCGGCAGACCTCGAAATTGGCCGCCAGCTCGCGGTGAAACAGCATCTGCTCGCAGCCCGGGCATTTTTTCCACAGATTGTCGGGCACGTCCTTCCGGGTAAAGGCGCGGATCTTCGGCAGAACGTAATTGGTCAGCCAGTTCATCGCGACCGGGTAACGGCGAGGGCGATATCGATATCCGTCCGAGAGAAATCATTGCCCTTGAACAGCACGCGCTCCGCGGTGAGCTTTGCCAGTGCATAGGTAAAGCAGTCGCCGAAATTCAAGGATGCAGGATGGCCGCTTCCTTTGCCGTATTCCCGATAAGCGGCGATCGCAAGCACCGCCTGTTCGCGCGTGAACGGAATAATCGTGATGGACAGCTCAGCAATAAGCCGATCGAGCTTCTCCTGTGCTTCGGGCCCCGACCGAGTCAGTAGGACGATCGCCGTCTCCAAATATGAGGCGGCACTGACCAAACGGTTTGCGTCGCCGGCCAGCGTGGCGACGAACGCATCGGCCTCCGGTTCCGTAAGCAGCAGCGCGATCAGAGCCGAGCTGTCGATAACCATCAGTCGAAATGGCCACATTCGTTGTAGCCAATGATCTCCTCCGGGCTTCGGTTATCGCGCACCGGGAGCCGCGCCATCTCGGCCTGAATGGCGCGGACCCGTGCGAGGAGGTCAGCGACATCGCGCCGTGGGCTCGCAGCTGGACCCTCAAGCACGCTTATCTCCGCATTGTGCTCGCCGGCGGGAAGGCCCACCACCCGACCGCTCAGCGTGCCGTCGGGTGCGATTCGGATGCGGGCTTTGATCATCGTCATTGGCGGGCCTCTCGCTCAGATTAGTCCACAGCAGGGCCGCTACAAGGCCGAATTACCGGCGCGCTCCCCTGACCCCGGCTGCGAGCGCGCGGATGTCGGCGAGGACGGCCTCGACCAGGCCGGGTTTGGCGCGGCCCTCGGGGTCGAGATTGACCGCGAGGCGATCGACGACGGCCGTGCCGACGACCGCGGCGTCGGCGGCCTTCGCCACCTCGGCGGCTTGCGCCGGGTTCTTGATGCCGAAGCCGACCGCGATCGGCAATGACGTGAACCGGCGCAACCGGGTGACGGCGGCGCGCACATCGGCGGTGTCGGCCGAGCGGGTGCCGGTGATGCCGGTGATCGCGACATAATAGAGAAAGCCGTCGAGGTTCGCGACGATCGCCGGCAGCCGCTCTTCGTCGCTCGTTGGGGTGGCGAGGCGGACGATCGCGAGCCCGGCCGCGCGCGCCGGGACGGCCAGCTCCTCGTCTTCCTCAGGTGGAAGATCAACGATGATCGCGCCATCGACCCCGGCGGCCACGGCGTCGCGCGCGAAGGCGTCCGCGCCATAGCGGTAGATCGGGTTGTAATAGCCCATCAACACATAGGGCGTCTCGTCGTCGTGGTCGCGCAAGCTGCGCACCATGCCCAGCGTCTTGCGCAAGCTCATGCCGGCTTTGAGGGCGCGCTGCCCGGCCGCCTGGATCGCCGGCCCGTCGGCCATCGGGTCGGAAAACGGCATGCCGATCTCGATGAGGTCGGCGCCGGCTGCCGCGAGGCCCCGGAAGAGGGCGAGCGAAGTTTCGGGGTCGGGATCGCCGGCAACCAGGTAGATCACCAGCCCGGCGCGGCCCTCCGCGCGCAATTGCGCAAAGCGGCGCTCGATGCGGCTCACAACTCCACCCCGAGATGGTCGGCGACGGCGAAGATGTCCTTGTCGCCGCGGCCACACAGGTTCATCACCATCAGATGATCGCGTGGCAGGGTCGGCGCGATCTTGGCGACGTGGGCCAGAGCGTGCGCCGGTTCGAGCGCCGGGATGATCCCCTCCTGCCGGCTGCACAGCTGAAACGCCTCCAGCGCCTCATGGTCGGTGATCGCGACGTACTCGACGCGCCCCAGATCGTGCAACCAGGCGTGCTCGGGGCCGATCCCGGGATAGTCGAGCCCGGCCGAGATCGAATGCGCGTCGCGGATCTGCCCGTCGTCGTCCTGCAGCAGGTACGTCCGATTGCCGTGCAGGACGCCCGGTACGCCGCCATTCAGCGAGGCCGCGTGCAGCCCGGTGTCGATGCCGTGGCCGCCGGCCTCGACCCCGATCATCGCGACCGAGGGATCGTCGAGAAACGGGTGGAACAGGCCCATCGCGTTCGAGCCGCCGCCGATGCAGGCAACGAGCGTGTCGGGAAGGCGCCCTTCGGCCTTCATCATCTGCTCGCGCGTCTCGCGGCCGATCACCGACTGGAAGTCCCGCACCATCGCCGGATAGGGGTGCGGGCCGGCGACCGTGCCGATCACGTAAAACGTATCCTCGACATGGGCGACCCAGTCGCGCAGCGCCTCGTTCATTGCGTCCTTCAGGGTGGCGGTGCCGGAATGCACCGGCACGACCTCGGCGCCCAAGAGTTTCATGCGAAACACATTGGGCTTTTGCCGCTCGATGTCGGTCGCGCCCATATAGACGACGCACGGCAGGTCGAACAGCGCGCAGGCCGTCGCGGTGGCGACGCCGTGCTGCCCGGCCCCGGTCTCAGCGATGATCCGGCGCTTCTTCATGCGGCGCGCCAGGAGGATTTGTCCCAGCACGTTGTTGATCTTGTGCGCGCCGGTGTGGTTCAGCTCGTCGCGCTTGAAATAGAGTTTCGCGCCGCCGAAATGTCGGGTCAGCCGCTCGGCAAAATAGAGCGGGCTCGGCCGTCCGACGTAGTGCTCGAGGTAGTAGTCGAGCTCGGCCTGGAAACTGGGGTCGGCCTGCGCGGCGGTATAGGCGGCCTCGACCGCCAGGATCAGCGGCATCAACGTCTCGGCGACAAAGCGCCCGCCATAGATCCCGAAATGGCCGCGCGCATCCGGCCCAGCGCGATAAGTGTTCGGTGTCTGCATCATTGGCCTCACAGACGGCGAAGATGCACCACGAAGACCCGAAGATCACGAAGGAATTCAGAGGCTGCCCGCGACGGCGAGGAATTCGCGGATCTTTGCCGGGTCCTTGTCGCCGGGTCGGCGCTCGACCCCCGAGGACACATCGACCGCGGCCGCTCCCGAAACGCGTACCGCCTCGGGCAAGAGCGCCGCCGTCAGGCCGCCCGACAGCATCCACGGCCGGCGCCACTTGCGCCCGGCGATCAGACGCCAATCGAAGGCGAGCCCGTTGCCGCCGGGCAATGCGTCGACCCGGCACGGCGGCTTCGCGTCGAACAGCAGGAGGTCGGCGTCGGCCTCATAGCGCGCGGCGGCGAGCACATCCTCGGGCGCGGCGATGGGAATCGCCTTCATCACCGGGCGATGGAATCGCAGCTTCACATCGGCCACCCGATCGGGGCTTTCATGCCCGTGAAATTGCAGGATGTCGATTGGCGCCTGGTCGAGAACGGCGCGGATCGCGGCGTCCTCGGCATCGACGAAGAGGCCGACACGCTGGACCCCCGGGGGCACCAGGGCGCAGAGCGCGGCGGCACGGGCCGGGCCGACCGCGCGGGGGCTCGGCGGGTAGAACACAAAGCCAAGATACGCCGCACCGCCCTCGATCGCGGCGGCAACCGCGTCTTCGCTCGACAACCCGCAGATTTTAGATGCGACACTCATTGCCTGGATATGGGGATGAGGGCCGTCATTGCGTATCGATGCGGCGGACGGCGAGTTGCGCCGCGGCGAGGTCTTCGAGCGCGGTGCCGACTGATTTGAACAGCGTGATTTCGCCCGGTTCGCGCCGGCCCGGACAGGTGCCGCGGGCAAGGCCGGCCAGATCGCCGACGATCCGATCGCGCGCGAGGTGCCCGGAACGCAGGGGCTGGACGATGTCGCCGGCTTCGTGCAACGCCGCATCGGTATCGACATAGACACGCGCCAGGGCGATCGCCGCATCGTCGGCCTCGCGCATGTCCGGGGTGAAGCCGCCGACGAGGTCGAGATGGACGCCCGGATGCAGCCAGGCGCCGGATATCAGTGGCTCGGACGCCAGGGTCGCGCAGGTGATGATGTCGGACGCGGCCACCGCCGCCGCGAGATCGGCGCACGGCACGGCCACCGTCCCTGCCTCGGCAAGCCGGGCGGCGAGCAATGCCGCCTTTGTCGGATCGCGGCCCCAAACCCGAACCTCGCGGATCGGCCGGACCGCGGCCTGGGCGGCAACCAGATAGGGTGCCAAAGCACCGGTGCCAACCATCAGATGCACCGCGCTGTCCGGCCGGGCGAGGTATTGGGCGGCGAGCGCCGAAGCAGCGGCGGTGCGCCGCAGCGTGAGCGCGGTGCCGTCGAGGACCGCCCGGGGCTCGCCGGTCGCGGCATCGAGCAGCAGATAGGTCCCGTAGACCGCCGGCAGCGAGCGTCTCGGGTTGTCGGGAAAGACCGTGACGATCTTGATCCCGAGCGCGCGCCCTTCCTGCCAGGCCGGCATCACCAACAGGGTGCCGGGCGCACCGCCGGGGGCGCCGTCCACTGACGCCGCGACTTTATGATGATGTCGCTCCGGCACCTCGCAGCCGTCGCGAAACATCACGCGCAACGCCTCGATAAGGCGAGGAAAATCGAGCAATCGGTGGATTTCGTCGCCACCGATGAATTGCACGGCCGAACGGCGCCTCAGCCGCGCGCCGCAAGCCGGGCCGGCGCCGCCTCAACACTGCCCGAAAGCCGCGCCTGCGTCGCGGCCAACTCGC
The DNA here is from genome assembly GCA_963734125.1 of uncultured Alphaproteobacteria bacterium. Classification (GTDB taxonomy): domain Bacteria; phylum Pseudomonadota; class Alphaproteobacteria; order ATCC43930; family CGMCC-115725; genus DATARH01. Next base: position 17,044 of record CAVTGB010000036.1, on the reverse strand, counting down.
GTTCCAGCGCGGCGATGCGGCTGCCGCGCCGGCGAACCTCGCGCCGTCTCTTCCGACCGGCGATCCAGGCGGCGAGGATGCCGGCGACGAAGCCGATCAGCAACGCCGCCAGGGTGGCAAGATAAAGCGGCAATTCGACAACGAACGGCAATGGCCACAAGGCAAGCGTTACGCTCTCGCGATTGGACGCGACAAAAAGCGCGAGCACCGTCGCGACCAGCGCGACGACAATCCAGTACAGAAGCCTCATCGCTGGACGCTCCGCCCCTGCCAAAGCCGGCGCGTTCTGTCTATCCCGCTCAGTGGGCGCGACCGGGCTGGTTGAGGCGATCGCGCAGCTGCTTGCCAGTCTTGAAGAAGGGAATGTACTTCTCGGCGACCTGAACGCTGTCACCGGTGCGCGGGTTGCGCCCGATCCGGGCATCCCGGCGCTTCACCGAAAAGGCGCCGAAGCCGCGCAGCTCGACCCGGTCGCCGCGCGCCAGGGCAGCGCCAATCTCGTTGAAGATCGCGGTGACAATCGCATCGACATCGCGCTGGTAGAGGTGCGGGTTCGCCTCTGCGAGATTCTGGATGAGCTCAGACTTGGTCATGCAGCCCCACCCGCTCTCAAGTGGATAATGCAGCCACCGTGCCAAACCCTCCCGCGAGCGTCAAGCAAGAGGCGCACACGGCGCCGGAGCGGCGGGGAAGGCGCGCGGCCTCCCCGCGAACCCACTCCCCTAGCCTTCCTTTTCCTCGCTCTCGCCTTGGCGCCGGCGGATCGCGGCGCCGAGAATATCGCCGAGGCTGGCGCCGGAATCCGATGAACCGAACTCGGCCATCGCCCGCTTCTCCTCGTCGACTTCGCGAGCCTTGATCGACATCGACAGCCGCCGGGTGGCGCGGTCGATCGTGGTGACCTTGGCGTCGACCCGCTCGCCGACAGCGAAGCGGTCCGGGCGCTGCTCGCTGCGCTCGCGCGAGAGCTCGGACTTTCTGATAAAGCCGGGGACGCCATCGGGCAGCGTGACCTCGATCCCGGTTTCGGTGATCCCAGAGATCGTGCCGGTAACGACATCGCCCTTTTTTACCTTCGCCATGCCAGATTCGAACGGATCGGCTTCGAGCTGCTTGATGCCGAGCGAGATGCGCTCCTTCTCGACATCGACATCGAGCACTTTGACGCGCACGACCTGCCCCTTGTGGTAGTCGCGCATGGCGTCTTCGCCCATGCGAGTCCAGTCGATATCGGAGAGATGCACCATGCCGTCGATATCGCCGGGGAGACCAATAAACAGGCCGAACTCGGTGATGTTGCGCACCTCGCCCTCGACGGTGCCGCCGACCGGGTGCTCCTCGACGAAGGCGTCCCACGGGTTCGGCATGACCTGCTTCAAGCCGAGACTGATGCGCCGCTTTTGCGGATCGACGTCGAGCACCATCACTTCGACCTCCTGAGAGGTCGAGACGATCTTGCCGGGGTGGACGTTCTTTTTGGTCCAGCTCATCTCGGAGACGTGAACGAGGCCCTCGACGCCCGGCTCCAGTTCGACAAAGGCGCCGTAGTCGGTGATGTTGGTGACGCGGCCGGTATACTTGGCGCCGGCCGGGTATTTGAGTTCGACGCCCTCCCAGGGGTCGGCTTCGAGCTGCTTCATGCCCAATGAGATGCGCTGGGTTTCCGGGTTGAAGCGAATGACCTGAACCTTTACTGACTGGCCGATATTGAGCGCTTCGGAGGGGTGGTTGATGCGCCGCCAGGCGATATCGGTGACATGCAGGAGGCCATCGACGCCCCCCAGATCGACAAAGGCGCCGTAATCGGTGATGTTCTTGACGACGCCGGTGAGGATCTGGCCCTCCTTCAGACTGGCGACCAGTTCGGAGCGCTGCTCGGCGCGGCTCTCCTCGAGGACGGCGCGGCGCGACACCACGATATTGCCGCGCGAGCGGTCCATCTTGAGGATCTGGAAGGGCTGCGGCGAACCAAGGAGCGGGGCGATGTCGCGCACCGGGCGGATATCGACCTGGCTGCCCGGCAGGAACGCAACCGCGCCGTTGAGATCGACGGTGAACCCGCCCTTGACCCTACCGAAGATCGTGCCAGTCACCCGCTCATTGCCCTGGAAGTTTTTCTCCAGGAGGGTCCAGGCTTCCTCGCGCCGCGCCTTCTCGCGCGACAGCGACGCTTCACCGTTCTTGTCTTCCATCCGCTCGAGGAAAACCTCGACGATATCGCCGACATGGATATCCGGCGCGGCGCCGGGGGCGGCGAATTCCTTGAGCGCTACGCGCCCTTCCGATTTGAGGCCGACATCGATAAGAGCGGCATCATTCTCGATCGAGATCACCCGTCCCTTGATGACGGTACCTTCCAGACCGTTGGCGACGCCAAGCGACTCATCGAGCAGCGCGGCGAAACTCTCTTTCGGGCCGATTTCGGCGGTTTCAGTTGCGACGGCCATTCCTTCTCCTCGATCCCGGATTGTGACAAGCGCTCCGCCGGGATCAGCGCGGAGCGGGTGGCCGGCGGGGAAATCGGGTGCGGCCACATCAACCCGGCCCTGCGGAAAGACAGGAAGGGAAAGCGCCACGACCCATCCACCCAACCCTATGGGCCTCGGGCGGTGAGTGCGCGCGTGATGATGTCCGCGGCCCGCTCGAACACCTGATCGGCATCGAGTAGGGTCGTATCGATGGTGACGGCGTCGGGGGCTGCCGCAAGCGGGGCGACCCGACGCAAGCTGTCGCGCGCGTCGCGTTCCTTCATGTCCTCTAGGACATCCCCGTATATAGCCGGCGCGCCGCGCTCCCGCAACTCTCTCAGCCGGCGCTCGGCGCGCGCCTCCAGGCCGGCCGTGACAAAGAGCTTCACCGCGGCATCCGGACAAACCACCGTGCCGATGTCGCGGCCGTCGATGACGGCGCCCCTCGCGGTCACCTGGCCGGCCGGGACCGGCGGGTGGGCGGCGAAATTGCGCTGCATAGCCAGCAGCTCGGCGCGCACCTGCGGCAGCGCGGAGAGGATCGACGACGCGCGGGCGACGTCCTCGCTCGACAGCAGCGGATCACCGAGGACCGTCGGCGAGACCCGGCGCGCCGCGCCAACCGCGGCCACGGGATCGCCCGGATCGGCACCCGCCCTGAGGACGAGCAAGGCAGTCGCGCGGTAGAGCCTGCCGCTATCGAGATGGGCGAAGCGAAACCGCTCAGCGAGGCGGCGCGCCAGCGTCCCCTTGCCCGACGCGGCAGGACCGTCGATCGCCACCACAAATGGCCGCATCGGTCCGCACTAGTTCGACCAGCTGATCGGCGCGTAATGCCCGTTCTTGCCGGAATTGTCCCACCGCATGCCGTAGTCGGTGAACGTGCTGCCAGGGCGGCCGACCGCAAGGGCGAGGCGGTCCGGCGCGACCGGATGGCCGAGGCCAGCCCAAATCTCGCCGCTCGGGTGCATCGTCGGCAGCGGCTCGACCGCCATCTGCATGACGCCGGGTATTTCCACCGACCGGGTTTTGCCCTGGATGGCGTAGCGGATCGACACTTTCTTTACCCCCAACTGGGTCGCAATGAGGGGCGCGAAGGCCGCCATCGGGCCCCCTTCGGCGCCGGTGAAGATGGCGCCCAGGGCTGCGGTCTGCTGGTCGTCGGCGCGTTCGTCGATATAAGCGGCGACCGACCAGTTGCCGTCGGCCATCGGGCCGGGCGCATGCGCGGCCACCGCAACGTTCAGCCCATCCAGCGCGAGACCGCCGAAGCTCCCCCGATCGATATGGAAAATAAGCGCGACGTCGCACGCCCCCTCGGTCGGCCGCACCGTCAGGGGCGCGCCCGTCGAGGCAAGACAGGGGCACACGACACTGCAGTTACAGCTTTCGAAATAATCGCCGGTAAGCTGCCATTGCGTCGGCATCATCGCCTCCTTTGATGCGCTCAAACTCCCTCTTGGAACACCACGCCGAGCCGGCTCATCAGCGGCACGAAATCGGGGAAGCTCGTCGCAATCGGACGCGCGTCGTCGATCCGCACCGGCTGGTTCGCGGCCAGACCGAGTACGAGAAACGCCATCGCCATGCGATGATCGAGCTGGGTTTCGATCATCGCCCCGCCGGCCGGAGAATTGCCGTCGCCCTCGACGATCAGGTCATCGCCCTCGACCCTCACCCGGACGCCGCAACGGCTCAGCCCTTCGGCGATGCCGGCGAGCCGGTCGCTTTCCTTGACCCGGAGTTCGGCGAGCCCGTGCATCACGGTGCGGCCGCGCGCGCAGGCGGCCGCGACCGCGAGGATCGGGTATTCGTCTATCATCGACGGCGCCCGTTCGGGCGGGATGTCGGCGCCCTTGAGCGCTCCGGCGCGCACCTTGAGATCGGCGACCGGCTCGCCCCCCGCCTCGCGCCGGTTTTCGAGCGTGATGTCGGCGCCCATCTCCTCCAGGCATAAGAGGAGGCCGGTGCGTGACGGGTTGAGCCCGACATTGGCGATCGTCACCTGCGAACCCGGCACGATCAGCGCCGCGACCAGCGGAAAAGCCGCCGAGGACGGGTCGCCCGGCACCGTGATCGGCGCCGCAGATAAGCTCGGGCTGGCCCGTTACGGTGATCCGCCGGCCGCCCCCCGGCTCGGCCTCGACCGTGACCTTCCCGCCGAAATGGCCGAGCATGCGCTCGGTGTGGTCGCGGGTCGCCTGCGGCTCGACGACGCTCGTCTCGCCCGGCGTGTTGAGCCCGGCCAACAGCACTGCCGATTTGACCTGGGCCGACGGCACCGGCAGCCGGTAGGCGATCGGAACGGGGCTGGTCGCGCCAGTGACCGCGAGCGGCAGGCGGCCGCCCTCGCGGCCGTGAAACAGCGCGCCGAAGCGCGACAACGGGGTGATGACGCGGCCCATCGGCCGGCGCCGCAGCGATGCATCGCCCGTTACAAACGCGGTGAACGGATGGCTCGCCAGGATGCCGAGGAGAAGCCGCGCCGAGGTCCCGGAATTGCCGAGATCGATCACGTCATCCGGTTCGGCCAGGCCGCCGACCCCGACCCCGTCGACGAGCCATGTACCGTCTTCACCGCGAACAATCGCCGCGCCCATCGCGCGCAGCGCCGCCGCCGTTCTCAGCACATCCTCGCCTTCTAGGAGCCCGGTGATCTCGGTGCGCCCGACAGCGAGCGCTCCCAGCATCAGCGCGCGGTGCGAAATCGATTTGTCGCCCGGCACCCTGACGACGCCGGCGAGCGGCGCCGCCGGGCGCGAGCCGGTCAGCGGCGAGGCCCCCATCGGAGGTGAGGGCAGCGTATCGTCGTTTGACATAACAGCTGAGGGCATCGAACCTGGCTCGCAGATCGGGACCGGCCACTCTTGCCGATACGGCACCGCCGGCCCATATGGCGCTGCCGAATCCGGCCGTCCGGCATTTGTTTTTGACAGGCCGCGCCGGCTGTGGCAATGGCGCGCGCCATCGTCGACGACATTACCGACCCGACACCCGAAGCGATAGGAGCGGCTATTGGCCAAACCCGAATGGGGCACCAAGCGCATCTGCCCGAGCTGCGGCGCGCGCTATTACGATTTGCTGCGCGACCCGATCGTCTGCCCGAAATGCAGCACGCCGTTCGATCCCGAGGCGCTGCTGCGGGCGCGCCGGGCGCGGCCGGCGGCGCCGGTAGAGAAGGCGATCGAGCCGGTCGTCGCCGACGATATCGACGCCGATCTCGAAACCGCGGAGGTCGAAGCGGTCGAGGACGAAGAGGAGGAAGCCGGCGTCCCGCTCGAAGAGGCCGAGGAGGAGGAAGAGGAGCTGATCGAGGACGCCTCCGAACTCGGCGAGGACGAAGACGACATGGCCGAGGTCATCGACAATGTCGAGGAGGAAGAGCCCTGATCGGCGCCTTGGCCCGGGCCGATATTTCCCCTTGCTGCGGCGGCCCGTCATTCCTAATTTGCCAGCCGCCTGGCAGACGGTCGCGGGGCCATAGCTCAGCTGGGAGAGCGCTACAATGGCATTGTAGAGGTCACCGGTTCGATCCCGGTTGGCTCCACCAATAAAATGAAGGGCTTAGCCGGAGCCGGCTAAGCCCTTCTGCTCTTTCAGAACTCACCCAGTACTCACTGCAAGGGAAATTCCAGGATGGCATGGAGGGCGTTCGGCCGGGTCTCTCCGTTCATTCGGCACTGACCACAGCTTCCGAAGCAGCCGAATTCAGGTTCGCGACCCTTGCGTTCAAGGCATCGGTGATAAACGCGTCCAGCGTTTGACCGTGATAGTTCCGCCAGCTTCATCGCCTTGCTGAGCAGCAAGACAGGAACCATGAGTGGTATTCGCATGACGCGATTTTCAGCCTCCGCTCCCGGGATATGCTTTGCGGCAGTTCTCCCAGCGATCCGCTCAGCCGCATCCCTTACATGAGACCTTCGCCGACACCGGGCCAGCGGCAGCGACGCATCGAAAGCGGCAATCCGGTACGACATGGAATTAACGGGTCAGATCGTCGATTTAGCGGCTGGCCGACCAGCCGCCCTCAGCGCAGCACCTCCGGCAGGGGATTGTGGGCGCCGCCCGGCCCGCCGGGAGGGCCGGTTGCGAGCAGCATCTGGCAGGCGTGGGCCTGCTCGTTTGTCGTGATGGCGCCGGGCAGGCAGCTCAGCAGGCCGGTCGGAATTTCCGCGCCGGCGGGCGCGCCGGCCGGGGCGATATCGGCGAACGTGGTCTGTGAAGCCCCGCCGCCGGCGACCGGCGGGTCGGTGACCAGCGTGCCGCCGTGCCCGTCGGTGGCCAGGTTGAAGTTGGTTGTCTTGTAGCGTCCGAGCAGCACCAGGTGGACGGTATGCGTGCCGCGGGTGACCGTCAGCGTGCCGCTGGTGTTGCTCGCCGCCTCGGTGAAGCTTTTGGTCGTCCCGGTCCCGAAGGCGATCCCCCGCAGATCGATCCGGTCCGCCAGATCGGGCTTGCCGAAACCTTTGATGGCGCCGGTGAAGCCCGCCCCGGCATCGAGCTCCAAGGTGCCGCCGCTGACGAAGGTGACCGTGCCGCTCGCGGTGCCGCCGCGCGTCACGTCGAGGAGCCCGCCGTTGATCGTCCCGCCGCTCGCTTTCCCGTGAACGATCTCGGTCCCGCCCTTGCTGAGGGTCGTGCCGCTCGCCGTCCCGCTCGCCGCGACGATTTCGCGACCGCCGCTATGGACGATGGCGCCGCCGGCGATGCCGCCGGCCAATATCTGCACGGTGACGCCGCTCGCCACGTCGTACCGGTTCAACGCATAGCCGGCGCCGATATCGAGCTTGCCGCCGGCGCTGATCGTGAAGCTCGCCACGGCGTCGCCGCCGAGCAGCTCCAGGGTGCCGCCCTTCTCGACGATTTCGATGCCGCCGTTGCTCACGGTGACGCCGATGGCGGTGCCAAAAACGTCCTGCTCGCTCTGATTGCTCAGCAGCGTCGCGCCGCTTTCGACGCCCCCGGCAAGGATCTTCTCGCTCCCGCCGCTGTCGATCAGCGTGTGGATCGCGATGCCGCCGGCGCTGATCAGCTCGACGCTGAGGGCGTGGAGCAGCGCCGCCTCCGACCGGCCTCTCGACTCGATTTCCAGGATCCCGCCTTGGCTGGCGACGGTGTCGAACGCATTGCCGTCAACAATCTGTTCGCCGCCACTGACGAGTGTTGTTTGGAATGCAGTCGCGCCGCCGGAGACGACCTGGAAGCTGGGATCGCCGACTGTCGTGCTGCTGGCGACCGCACCCGCAGAGAGAACCTGGCTGCCGCCGCTCTCGATCAACGCGCCGCTTGCGGTCCCGCCCGAGATGACGGTCTGCTGGCCCGCGCCGCTGACCACGGTGCCGCTCACCACGGCCTCCGCGCCGACGACTTGCGTGCCGCCGCTGTTCACAACGGTGCCGATCGCGTTGCCGTTGGAGACGACGACCTGCGTGCCGCCCGATGCCACCACCGTCGCGCTCGTCACACCGCCGGACAGCATGGTGACGCTGCCGCCCGACAGCACCGTGACGCCGCTCAGCGTCGCGCCGGCCACCGTCAGGACGCCGGTCACATCGAACGCCGACAGATGCGAAAAGCTGCCGCCGGACGCGATCGCCATGGTGCCGGCGTCGCTGACCACGCCGCCGAGCTCGATCGCGTCGCCGCCGGCGGTGACGTTGAGCGTGGCGCCGGCCGCCACTGTCAACGCGCCGCCGACGGCGAGCGACTTGCCGGCCGCAAAGCTCAGCGCGTTGCCGCCGGCAAGGGTGAGGCTGTCGATCGTGGCGCCGGTGTCGAGCGTCACGCTGCCGCTCCCGGTCGCTCCGATCGTCACATCGGAATCGGGTAGCGGTACGCCGCCCGACCAGTCGGCCGCATTGCTCCAAACCCCGCTGCCGCCGAGCCAGGCATCGGCGGTCGTGCCGGGGGTATGAAACACCTCCAGCCCGATCGCGCCGGCGGTGATGTTGTAGAGGGCGCCGAGCGTCAGGCTGCCACCGACATTCACATAGGTGCTGTTGCCGACAAAGGCGCCCTCGGCGAGACTGCCGAAAAAGCCGGGCACGGTGCCCGGCTCGAACGTCGCGACCGTGAAGGCCTGCCCCTCGGCGAGGCTGAACCCGGAGACATTGGCGACAAGGGTGCCGCCGCTCAGCGCGAACGGGCCGCTGACCGCCAACAGCCCCGCCTGCCCGGCCCCGGTGCCGCCCAGCAATTCCGCCAGCACGCCGCCGCCGCTCTCGGCATAGCTGCCGCTGATGGTCAGCGTCGCGGCCGAGCCGTTGGCCTCGGCCTCGACCATCCCACCGGCATTGCCGACCGCGCCGACCACCGTGCCCGCGCCCTGCAACGCGCCGCCGAGGATCGCGACACCGCTCGCGGTTCCCCCCGACGCGACGGTTTCGCTCCCGCCGCTGATCGTGGTGCCGCTCGCCACGCCGCCCGAGGAGACGGTTTCCGTGCCGCCCGACACGGTCGCCCCGAAGTCGGTGCCGAAGACGGTTTCCGAGCCCCCGGCCAGGATCACCGTGCCGCTCGCCGTTCCGCCCGCCGCGACGATCTCGTTGCCGCCCGACAGCGTGGCGCCGATGGCAATGCCGCCGGAATAGACAAATTGGGTGCCGCCGCTCCCGATGGTTGCGCCGGTATCCGTGCCGCCGCCGGAGATGCTTTCGCTGCCGCGGCTGTTAACCGTGCCCCCGCTCGCCGACCCGTAGACGGTCTCGTTGCCGAGGTTTTCGGCGATCGTTCCGCTCGCGATGCCGCCGGCCGAGACGACCTCGCTGCCGCCGTTCAGCACCGTCCCGCTCGTCGCTCCGCCTAACGACACAGACTGGCTGCCGCCGACCCTCACCGTGGCGCCGCGCGCCGCGCCGCCCAACAATACGACCTGGTTGGCACCGACCAACACCGTGCCGCCGCTCGCCACCCCGCCCGAACTCGACGATCTGCTGGGCACCGATGAGGACCGAGCCGCCGCTCGCCGTCCCGTAGACCTGCTCGATTCCACCGCTGAGGATGCTCCCGACCGCCGTGCCGCCGGAGAGAACAATCAGCGTGGTGCCGCTTTCTAGCGTGATCGCGCCGCTGCCGCCGGCACCGGCCGCCGCCAGCTCGAGCGTGCCGCTTTCGACCGTCGTGGCGCCGGTATAGGTGTTGGCGGCGGCCAGCATGACCGTGCCGGCGCCGCTGATGACGAGGCCGCCGGCACCGGTCAGGCCGCTTGGGTCATCGGAGCCGGTCATGTCGGCGATGACGCCGCTGATCGTTAATGTCTGGCCCGAGGGTGGCGCCAAGGTGATCGTCTGATTGCCCTGGATGAAGATGCCGCCGCCGTAGGCGTGGCCGCTGGCGGCGCCACTGCCGCCGATGACGGTGCCCGGCGCGAGGCTGCCGCCCTCAATCACGAGGCTGCCGCCCTGTTGCACGAAAATATCGCCGCCGGCGCCGAGACCGCCACCCCCGGAGCCCACGCCGCTAATGGCATGAGCGTGACCGCCGCCGAAGCCGCCGCCGCCGTTGTAGCCGCCACCGCCGCCGAAGCCGCCGCCGCCGCCGTTGCCGCCGCCACCGCCGCCGAAGCCGCCGCCGCCGCCGCCGAAGCTCCCAGCCTCGCCGCCAGCGCCGCCGCCGCCGAAGCCGCCACGTCCCTCGCCGCTGAAGCCGTCGCCGCCGACGACCCCGCCGACCCCGCCGCCGCCGCCGCCGGAGCCGCCAGCGCCGCCGCCACCGCCGCCGCCGGAGATGCCGCCGCCACCGCCGCCGGCACCGCCGACGCCGCCGCCTGCCGCCCCGGGAATGATACCGGGTCCCCCAGCGCTATGGTTGATACCGCCATTCGCCGTGGCGCCGACACCGCCGCCGCCGCCGTCGGAGCCTAGGCCCAAATTGCCGCCGCCAGCGCCGCCAAGGCCGCCGCCACCGCCGTAGGAGCCGCTGGCCCCGGCGCCCCCGGTCGCCGCGTCGTTAGAAAACGTCACATTGTCGAGCGTGACGATGCCGGCGGACGCGACGAACAGGCCACCGCCGAGGCCAGCGCCGCCGCCGCCGCCATTGGCGCCGGCGCCGCCGATCGCCGCGGCGAACTCGATCGTCAGATTGTCGAGGGTGACATTGCCGGCATAGACGAAAAAGCCGCGCTGGTCGCCGAGGCCGTCGATCGTCTGGACGGCGGCCCCGCCGCTGCCGTTGGTGCCGTCGATCGTCAGCGACGAGCCGCTCATCAGGTTGATCGCGAGGAGGTCGGCCGTCAAGTTGATCTGCCCGGTGATGTCGATCGTATAGGCGGTGCCGGTCGCAGCATTGCCGCCGCTCGAATCGATCGAGCGGATCGCGTTGTTGAGGGCGGCCTCGTCGCTGACCGTAAAGTTCGTCGTTACCTCTGCGACAGCCGTGCCGCCGTGACCGTCGCTGGTGAGAACAAAGCCGCGCCCGGCATAGTTCTGCGAGGGGTCGAGGTTGAGGGCGACGCTCCGGCCGCCTTCGTTGATCTGCAGCAAATTGCCGCTGGTCAGGACCGCGCTGCCGGCGCTGGCGAAGGCGAGGCCGGTCAGGTCGATGGTCTGGCCTGTCCCGAAGCCGGAGATCGTGGCGGCCGGCATCGCTGTGCCGTGGATCTCCAGCGTGCCGCCGCCGGCAAAGGTGACCGAGCCGGCGAGCGCGCCGCCTGCTTGCAGGTCGAGCGTCCCGCCGTGGATGACCGTGCCGCTCGCGATGCCGCCGGGTGCGACGATCTGGGTGCCGCCGCTGCTGACCGTCGCGCGGCTGGCGCTGCCGTAGACCTGCTGCACCCCGCCACTGACGACAGTCGCGGCGCTATCCGCGCCGCCGGCCGAGACCGTCTCGCTGCCGTAGACCAGCGCGCCGCTCGCGGCGCCGCCGCTGTCGACCGTGATCGGTCCGCTGCCAGCGGCGTTCGGCACCGCGAGTACGAGTGTACCGCTTTCAACCGTCGTGCCGCCGGTATAGGTGTTGTCGGCTGCGAGCACGACCGTTCCGGCGCCGTCTACGATGATGCTACCAGAGCCGGTCACGCCACTTAGGTCGTGAGAGCCGGTCTGATCGGCGATCACGCCGTCGATCGTCAAGGTTTGGCTCGAAGGCGGTGCCAGCGTAATGGTCTGGTTCCCGGTGATAAAGATGCCGCCACCGTAGGCCCGGCCGCTAGTTGCGCCCCCACCACCGATGACGGTGCCGGCGGTGAGGTTGCCGCCCTCGATCAACAGGACGCCGCCCTGCCGCACAAAAATATCGCCGCCAGCCCCGAGTCCGCCGGCGCCGCCGGCGCCCCCATTCCCGGCGCCGAATCCGCCGCCGCCGCCGCCCCCGCCCCCGCCCCCGCCATAGCCACCGTGGCCGCCGTTGCCGTTGCCGCCGCCGCCCCAGCCGCCGGTGGCTGCGCCGCCGTGGCCGGGGCTGAAACCACCGCCGCCGCCGGCGCCGCCGCCAAAGCCACCGTAGCCGCCGCCGCCGCCGTCGGTGACAATGCCGCCGCCAGCGCCGCCGACCCCACCGCCACCTCCGGAGCCGCCACCGCCGCCGCCGTACGCACCGCCATTGCCACCGCCGCCGGCTGCCCCGGGGATTATTCCGGCCCCTCCGGCGCCATGGCTCCTGCCGCCATCGGCGCCGATGCCGACCCCACCGCCGCCGCCATGGGTGCCGCTCGCCCCGGCGCCGCCGCCATTGCCGCCAAGGCCGCCACCGCCGCCGCCAGCACCGGCGCCTCCTGCCCCCCCGGTCGCCGAGTCATTGGAGAATGTCACATCGTCGAGCGTTACAACGCCGTGCGGGACGCTGCTTCCGCCGCCGCCCGTGCCCTGTATGAACAGTCCGCCACCGACACCGGCGCCACCGCCGCCGCCGCTGGCGCCGGCGCCGCCGATCGCGGCGGCGAACTCGATCGTCAGATTGTCGAGGCTGACATTGCCGGCGTAGACGAAAAAGCCGCGTTGGTTGCCGAGGCCGTCGATCGTCTGAACGGCAGAGCCACCGCTGCCGTTGGTGCCGGCGATTGTCAGCGACGAACCGCTCATCAGGTTGATCGCGAGGAGGTCCGCGGTCAGGTTGATCTGCCCGGTGATGTCGATCGTATAGGCGGTGTTGGCGAGCGCGCTGCTGCCGCCGACGTCGATCGAGCGGATCGCCCCGTTCAGCGTCGTCGGGTCGGTATTGCCCGTGGTGGCGCCCTCGGACGAGACCGTGAAGCTCGTCGTCGGATCGACGACGGCCGTGCCGCCGCGCCCGTCGCTGGCGAGCGCAAAGCCGTGCCCGGCATAGCTCTGCGTCGGATCGAGCTGGAGGGCGACGCTCTGGCCGCCCTCGCTGACCTGCAGCAAATTGCCGCTGGTCAGGACCGCGCTGCCGGTACTGGCGAAGGCGAGGCCGGTCAGGTCGATCGTTTGGCCGATCCCGAAGCCGGAGATCGTCGCGCTCGGCATCGTCGTGCCGTCGACCTCCAGCGTGCCGCCGCCGGCGAAGGCGACCGACCCGCCAAGCGCGCCGCCCGCCTGCAGGTCGAGCGTGCCGCCCTCGATGATCGTGCCGCTTGCGGTGCCGCCCTGGCCGGCCGAGATGTCGTAGATCGTCCCGCTGACTATCGTGGTGCTCGTGGCCAAAGCAGGTTCCCCCCTCGTGCGGCCCGGCGATCGGCTTGACATCCGAGGCTTCCGCGATCGGCGGTGCCACGGTTTTTCTCAAATTTAAAGCCAAGGTATCCGACCGGTTTAAAACGGCGAAAGATTTTCTAGGTTAACGGCCGAGGTTCTCTAAGAACGCCTGAAGGCTCATCCTCTCGTCAGTCATCGTCAGGTCCCTGGTTCGCGTTGAAGTGGGGCGACCAAAAACCCTACCGGAGCCCTGCGACGACCACCGCCGTGGATAATTAGCCCGCCACCGCCTGAACTCTAGGCGGTGGCGGGCTACTTACCCACAGCTCCAATGCCACTCAGCGGGACACGACCTGATGATCGGCGACGGAGGCTTTTGAATCGGGCTCTCAGTTCGGATACCATCTGCATTCGGGATAACGGGCTCGGCGTCCGTGCGGATATGGCCTGAAGCACCCCTGACACCGTGGGCGCGTCCCGAAAAGACCGCGAACGGGATGCCGGCTGCCGCGGGATTGGTCGCCTTGGCGGGATGGCTTAATGCGATCTGCTGACGTTTTGGACGACGTTCCCCGTATCGCCGTCGCGCAGCAGCTCGCCGGTGGCCGTGCTCGCCGAGAACTAAGTTGCTACCGAGGCCGAAGACGCAGACAATCACGCCGGCCCACCCGGCTATGCGGGCAGCGGGCACAATCAATCCCAACACGCCAGGCAGAATGAGATCAGGATCAAATCAACCGCCGCGCAGCCGGTATAATGGTAGCCGGCCATTTCAGCAGCAAGACCGACTGCCCCAACGGAATCAATCCTTCGACAGCAACGGTCCCAACATCAAAATCCGCGGCAGCGCCCACCAGATATTCGAACGATATGTCGCGCTTGCGCGGGAAGCCGCTACGAGTGGCGACCGCATCGCGGCAGAAAATCTCTATCAGCACGCCGAGCACTATTTCCGCATCGCGAACGCGAGCCGCGACGGTAGTCAGCAGGGGATTTCGCCCCGGCCGACTACGCCGACCGATGCCGCCATTAGCGAAACAGAGCAGGGATCGAGCGAGGCGGTCCCGGAGCGTTCGCAGCCCGGCTGGGGAGGCGATCGGCCCGGCTTCCTTTAAAAACCTGCCCGGCCACCAGCTCGGGCGGAAAGTGAACCGCAGCCCGGCCCTGGGCATCTACCCGTCCAGTATCCGTGACCTTTTGTCCGTCCAAAATCCGTCACCCATAGCGGAAGTCCGCGTCTATTCGTCCGACCGTGCCTGTGAGTCCGGATGTTCCGATGTGATCGCTGCCTGAGAGGCCGCGTCGCGCTCCTGTCGCTTTTTCAGTTTTTCCTCCTTCTTCGCCTGCTTGGTTCGATCGCGCTCCGTGCGTTGGAATCGATAATTCGTTCTGAAGGCCATCAGCGCACTCCCTCTCGCTGTCTGCAATATGGGCTGACGCAGCGAAATCTCGATCCCCATTTGGCCAATTCGGCGGCCAGCTCTTCGCGCCACCCCGCGTCCAATCAAGCGGGGCGCGCTCCTATGCGTGCGGCTTGCGCAGCTCTTTCTGCGAGCCCGTCGTACTGACGGGCCACCTCACGGAGTGCTCTTTGAGCGCCGGCGTCGTCGCATCAGCAGCCAGCCCTCGCACGCGTGCCGCGTGCTTGCGGTAGTAATCCGCCGGTAGCGACGGCGTCGATGACCGGCTTCATCTTAGATGAGCCGAACGCTCACCGCCTCGGGTCCCTTGCCGCCCTCGACCATATCAACCGCTACGCGCTGACCTTCCGCGAGTTCGCTGATACCGGCGCGGTTCAGCGCCGAGGCATGCACGAAAATGTCCTTGCCACCGCGGTCCCGAACGATGAACCCGAACCCTTTGTCGGGGTTGTACCACTTGACCGTTCCGATCTCCTCAACGGCTGCCTGATCTACCGGTGCTTGTCGGGGCTCGGGTCGGGGACGCCGCGCCGGCTCCTGGCCCACGGTGCTGGTGTCGACGCTCAGGATCTCGGTTACCTGCGGTCCCTTGGGCCCCGGGCCGGCGCGAACCTCGAGCGTCGCGCCGGGTGGCATGCTGCCATGGCCGCTGCGTTCCACAACGCTAACATGCAGGAAGGCATCGCCCGAACCATCGGCAAGCTGGACGAAGCCGAAGCCCTTGTCCGGGTTGTACCATTTGACGGTGGCCCCGACCGGCGGGCCGGAGGGGTTGTCGAACTGCGGACCGCGCGGCGGCGGATATCCGAAATTGCGGGTCGGCGGTTCGTAGTTGTCATCGTCGAAATCACGGCGACGGGCGGGACGAAAATCTCTGGCTCGGTTGGTCACGGGACTTCCTGGGTTGGATCGAACACTCCGCTATCTGAGTTGGACCAGAGGCGATCGTCAACAAATTCGGACCGACACTGGCGCCCCGAAGCGGTCGAGGCTCAAAGCTGGCGAGGCTAAGGGAAATGCGCGCCAATTCCATCGCAGCCGCGTCTGTTCGCAGCAAACCCGTCGCGCCGCCACCGCGCGGCGCAAAGATGACCTGGAAGCCAGCTTTCGCCGGCCGGGACCATCCGGGGTTAGCCTCGGCGACGCCGCAGAGGGTTAGGCGCCCCAATCGTTCGACGTCGAGCGATGCCGGGTCATCAAGCGCCGCGCCGAGCCAATTCGCAGCCCTCCCTGCGCTTTCGATGAGAATCGAAACAGGAGTTCCGCCGCCACGATGTCCGGCGATGGCGGTGGGACCCGATCACCTTCCCGCCAGCCCAGCGAAATGATCGCGTCAACCGCGTGGTTGGGGTCCGGTAGGCCAGTCTCAAGTTCAGCCGCTGCTAGACGCCTGACTGCCGCCGCGTCAAGACCATCACGCACCGCCGCGAGCCCATGCAAGCGAGAGGCGACCTGAACCTGCCAGCCGGCACTCTTTGCCGCGTCTTCGAGGCGCCGCCGTTCTCGTCGTACCAGAGCTGCAACGATGCGCGCGTCCTGCCGGAGGCATTCGGCAACCCGCATCACGCGATCGATGGCTTCCTCCATCGACAGCCAAACACGAACATATCCAGCGGGCCGTCTCGCCCGACTAAATCAGCGGTATGGGTATTGCGGATGATCCCATAATCCTCGATCGGCGCGCCCATCCCAATACCCTCTCTGACGTGCCGCCACCCAAGACTGCGTAGTGCCGTGGATCTTGGGCATGATACAATGGGCTCCGACGATCGCCCATGGCTCCGCTCGCCACCTACCGGCTTCAGTTTCACGAGGGCTTCCGCTTTGCGGACGCGGCAAGGCTCGCTCCGTATCTGGCGCAGCTAGGGGTTAGCCACGTGTATGCCTCGCCCTATCTGAAGGCGAGGCCCGGCAGCACCCACGGCTATGACATTGTCGATCACCGTTTGCTGAACCCCGAACTCGGCGACCAGGCCGATTTCGACCGGATGGTCGCAGCCTTCGCCGAACATGGTCTGGGGCAGATCCTCGACTTCGTCCCCAACCACATAGGTGTCGGCGGCGCCGACAACCCGTTGTGGCTCGACGTGCTCGAATGGGGTCAGGAATTCGTATACGCAGGCTGGTTTGACATCGACTGGAAGCCGGACCACGCCTACTTGCGCGGCAAACTGCTGGTTCCGCTTCTCGGCGAACAGTACGGCATCGCGCTGAACGCGGGAAACCTTGCCGTCAAGTTCGATCGCGATGGTGGGGATTTTGCGGTGTGGGCATACGACCGACACAAGCTGCCGATCTGCCCACTGCACTTCGCGCGCATCCTCGGTGACGCCGATTCCGAGCTGGAGCGTATGGGCGATAGTTTTGCCGGCCTGCCGGATTGGCGTCCGCAGATCGTCCGCCGCGCCGGCGATCTGAAGGCCGAACTCGGCAGGCTGGCGCGCGATGACGACGCGGTGCAGCGGGCCATCGACGCGGCGATGAGTCGGCTGAATAGTGACCCAGCCATGCTGGACGCACTGATCCGGGATCAGCATTGGCGCGTTGCCCATTACCGCGTGGCCGG
>CAVTGB010000035.1:0-99080 GCA_963734125.1 uncultured Alphaproteobacteria bacterium | reverse complement strand
CGTCGACCCCGACATCCCGGTCGTCGGCACCGAGGGAGGCCGCGAATTCAGCCGCGTCATGCTCGACGAGAAGCACACGCTCGACGCCGCGGCAGCCGAAACCGACATCCTCGACGCCGGTGACGCACTCCTGGCAAAGCACCGCGACATCGGCGCGATCGTGCTGGAATGCACCAACATGACGGCCTTTGCCCGCGCCCTTTCCGAGCACCTCCGCCTGCCGGTGTTCAGCATCTACAGCTTTGTCACCTGGTTCCATACCGGGCTCGCGCCGAGGGATTTCGGCCTGCCCGGCAGCGGGCCTCGCGAATGGCGCGAGCGATGACCGGCGCGATCGCGGTCCGCTTTGCGACCGCCGAGGATTGCCCGCTGTTGCTGCGGCTGATCCGCGAGCTGGCCCATTATGAGCAGGCGCCCGATTCCGTGGTCGCAAGCGAGGAGGATTTGCGCCGGCACGGTTTCGGTCCGGACCGGCAATTCGAGGCAATCCTCGCCTTTTTCGATGGCGAGCCGGCCGGCCTCGCGGTGTTCCATAAGCGCTTTTCAACGTGGCTCGGCCGGCCGGGGTTGTTTCTCGAAGACCTCTACGTCACCGAAAGGGCGCGCGGCCGGGGCGTCGGCCGCCGGCTGATGGCGCGGCTTGCGGCAATCGCGATCGAGCGCCAATGGGGCCGCATCGATTTTCACGTGCTCGAGTGGAACCCGGCGCGCGAGTTCTACCACCGGCTCGGGATGGCCGAGGTCGGCGACTGGCTGCGCTATGGCGCCGACGAAGCCGCGCTAAAACGGCTGGCGCAAGAGGACCGTTCCCACAAATCGGAGGGTGAGTGATGCTCGACGTCTTTACCTGGGCGACCCCGAACGGCCACAAGGTGCATATCGCGCTCGAGGAGCTTGGGCTCCCCTACAAGGTCATTCCGATCGATATCGGCGCCGGCGACCAGTTCAAGCCCGAGTTCCTCAAGATCACCCCCAATCACCGGATCCCGGCGATCGTCGACCCCGACGGGCCGGGCGGCAAGCCCTTCACTCTCTTCGAATTGGCGGCGATCCTTATCTATCTATCGGAAAAATCCGGCGGCCGGCTGATCCCGAAAGATCCGATCGGACGCTACAAATGCCTCGAATGGATGATGTTCCAGATGGGCGGGGTGGGCCCCATGTTCGGCCAGTGGAACCATTTCGCGGCCTATGCCAAGGACAAGATCCCCTACGCGATCGAGCGCTACACCAATGAGGTCAATCGGCTCAGCCGGGTCCTCAACCACCGCCTCGAGGAGTCGCATTGGCTGGCGGGCGAGGAATATTCGATGGCCGACATTATCACCTTCCCGTGGATCCGCACTGCCGCCGAACCCTCGCCCCGGTTCGACGAGCGCGGCTATGTCGATCTCGGCGAATATCCGGCGATCAAGCGCTGGTATGACGAGATCGCGGCGCGGCCGGCGGTGCAGCGCGGGCTCGCGGTGCTGGCCGGCGGCCCGGGCCAGCGGCCGATCACCGATGTCGAGCGCGAGAACACGTTCGGCGCGACTCAGTTCGCGGCGCGCTGAGCGATACGGCCCCTCTCCGCCTTCAGGGGGGGAGGGAGTAAGAGGTGCGGGGGAGAACGGAGGTGGCAATGGCTGCTGAAAAAATCGGGGTTGTCGGCGCCGGGCTGATGGGGGCGGAGATCGCGCTCGTTTTCGCCGTCGCCGGCCACGAGGTGGTGCTCGCCGATACCGGTGAGGACCGGCTCGCCGCCGCCCTCGACCGCCTCGCGCGCGTCCTCGACCGCGGCATCCCGCGCGGGTTTTTCAAGCCCGAGGACAAGGTGTTGGCGCTGTCGCGGATCACCACGAGTGTGGCGCTCGACCCGTTCGCGGCTTGCGACTTCGTCACCGAGGCGGTGTTCGAGGACGAAAGCGTCAAGGCCGAGACCTACAAGAGGCTCGACCAGATCTGCCAGGGTTCCTGCATCTTCGCCAGCAATACCTCGACGATACCGATCTCCACCCTTGCCTCGCACGTCGGCGAGGCGCGCCGGCCCAATTTCATCGGCACGCATTATTTTTCGCCCGCCTCGCGCATGAAGCTGGTCGAGGTGATTCCCGCCTTCGACACCGCGCCGGCGACGCTCGAAACCGCGATGCGCCTGATGCGCGACGCCGACAAGGTGCCGATCCGGGTCAAGGACGTCGCCGGTTTCGCCGTCAACCGCGTGCTCCTCGCCTTCATGAACGAGGCGGTGCGCCTGGTCGATGAGGGCGTCGTCAGCGCCGAAGACCTCGATACCGCCTGCAAGCTCGGCCTCGGCCACCCGATGGGCCCCTTCGAACTGATGGACGCGACGACCTCGAAGCTTTGTCTGCAAGCCTCGGAAATCCTCTTCGAAGCCTACGGCGAACGCTTCCGCCCGCCGGCCCTCCTCAAACAGCGCGTCCGCGCCGGCTTCATCGGTGGCCGCGGGCAAGGCGGCTGGCGCGACCGGCGGTCTTGAGAGCGCCGCGCTCGGTTCGCACCGCCGAAGCCTTTGGGCGCGCGCGGCTGTCGCGCTCGTTCTTCATGCGCGATTTTCTGCACAGCGAGATCGCCGACGTCCACGGCATCGGCAATCTCCCCGACGACCCCGAGCTTGCGATCGAGGCCGGCCGCCAGCTGTGCGAGGAATTGCTGGAGCCCTTACAGGCGACGTTCGGGCGGATCGCGGTGCGCTCGGCCTACCGCTCGCCGGCGGTCAACGCTTATGGCAACGCGCATTACAATAATTGCGGCTCGAACGAGCGCAATTTCTCGCGCCATATCTGGGACCGCCGCGACGCGCACGGCTTTATCGGCGCGATGGCCTGCATCGTGGTGCCGTGGTTCGCCGACCGGTACGCGGCGGGCGCGCCGTGGCAGGCGATGGCGTGGTGGATCCACGACCACCTGCCCTATAGCGAGTTGCAGTTCTTTCCGAAGCTGGCGGCCTTCAATATCGGCTGGCACGAGCGGCCGAAGCGGCGCATCACCAGTTTTGCCCCACCCCGCGGCCTGTTGACCAAACCCGGCATGGCCGGCCATGACGGTCGGCACGCTGCGCACTACCCGGGGTTCCCGGCGCTGGTCGGTAAGGGCTCCGCATCGGGGAACCATCACCGAACGCAAAGCGTGTAGGATGACGACCTGAGACGCCTTCCCGATCTTGCGGTCCTGAACCCATGGATACAGCGATCCCCGCTTCTTCCGACAGCAGCGCCGCGCCGCGGCTGAAGCTGCACATTCCGCCGCACCACCCGGCGCCGGGCGAGCGGCCGGATTTCAGCTATGTGCGGCGTTATGCGGCCGGGGTTACCGAGCGCCCGGCGACCGACGTGCCGGCGCACGCGACGCATGAGCTGGCCTATCACCTGATCCGCGTCCTCGATGATGATGGCGCCGCGGTCGGCGCGTGGGATCCCAAGCTCGACCCCGAGACGCTGCGGCGCGGCCTGCGGGCGATGATGCTGACCCGCGCCTATGACGACCGCATGATGCGGGCGCAGCGCCAGGGCAAGACCTCGTTCTACATGAAATGCACCGGCGAAGAGGCGGTCGCCGTCGCCCAAGCCTTTGCCCTCGCGCCCGACGACATGGCGTTCCCGACCTATCGCCAGCAGGGCATCCTGATCGCCCGCGGCTGGCCGCTCCAGGACATGATGTGCCAAGTTTATTCGAACGCTGCGGACCGCCTCAAGGGCCGCCAGCTGCCGGTCCTTTATTCGGCGCGCGACGCTTCGTTTTTTTCGCTTGCCGGCAATCTCGGCAACCAGTTCCCGCAGGCCGTCGGCTGGGCGATGGCCTCGGCCTACAAGGGCGACCGCCGCATCGCGGTCAGCTGGATCGGCGAGGGCTCGACCGCGGAACCCGATTTTCATCACGCGCTGACCTTCGCCTCGGTCTACCGCGCCCCTGTTGTCCTCAATATCGTCAACAACCAGTGGGCGATCTCCTCGCACCAGGAGGTCGCCGGCGGCGAGGAGGCGACCTTTGCCGCGCGCGCGATCGGCTTTGGCCTGGCGTGCCTGCGCGTCGACGGCAACGATTTTCTCGCCGTCTACGCCGCAACCCGGTGGGCGGCCGAGCGGGCGCGCGGCAACCACGGCGCGACCCTCATCGAACTCTTTACCTATCGCGCCGGCCCGCATTCGACGAGCGACGATCCGAACCGCTACCGCCCGGAAGACGAATGGAAGCTGTGGCCGCTCGGTGACCCGATCGAGCGTCTGTCGCGCCACCTCGTGCGGCTCGGCGAATGGTCGGCGGAGCGCCATACGCAGCTGACTGGCGAACTCGCCGACGAGGTGCGCGACGCGGCGCGCGAGGCCGAGCGCCACGGCACCCTCGACCAGGGCCCGCATTTCAGCGCCAAGACGATGTTCGACGACGTCTTCAAGGAGATGCCCGAGCACCTGCGCCGCCAGCGCCAGGAATTGGGAGTCTAAGACATGCCGGCGATGACGATGGTCCAGGCGCTCAATTCGGCGATGGATGTGATGCTCGCGCGCGACCCTGATGTCGTCATCTTTGGCGAGGATGTCGGGTTTTACGGCGGCGTTTTTCGCGTCACCGACGGCCTCCAGAAAAAGCATGGAGAGAGCCGCGTCTTCGATGCGCCGATTGCCGAGGGCGGGATGCTCGCGGTCGCGGTCGGAATGGGCGCTTATGGCCTCAGGCCCATCGTCGAAGTGCAGTTCGCCGACTACATCTACCCGGCGACCGACCAGCTGATCTCGGCCGCAGCCCGGCTGCGCTATCGCTCGGCTGGCGAGTTCTGGGCGCCGTTGACGGTGCGCGCGCCGTGCGGCGGCGGGATTTTCGGCGGCCAGACGCATTCTCAAAGCGTCGAAGCAATCTTCACCCATGTCTGCGGGCTGAAGACGGTCATCCCGTCCAACCCCTATGACGCCAAGGGCCTCCTGATCAGCGCGATCGAGGATGACGACCCGGTCGTGTTTTTCGAGCCGAAGCGGCTTTACAACGGCCCGTTCGATGGCCATCCCGACCGGCCGTCGGTGCCCTGGACCAACCACAAGCAGAGCGAGGTTCCCGAGGGCCATTACACGGTGCCGCTCGGCCAGGCGGCGATCGTGCGCGACGGCGGTGCGGTCACCGTCCTCGTCTACGGCACGATGGTGCATGTCGCGCTCGCGGCGGCCGAGGAGGCGGGAATCGACGCCGAGATCATCGATCTGCGCACCCTCCTGCCGCTCGACCTCGACGCGATCGTCCAATCGGTGAAGAAGACCGGGCGCTGCGTCATCGCCCACGAGGCGACCCGCACCTGCGGCTTCGGCGCCGAACTGGCCGCGCTCGTCCAGGAGCACTGCTTCTATCACCTCGAAGCCCCGATCGTGCGCGTCACCGGCTGGGACACGCCCTATCCGCATGCCCTCGAATGGGCCTATTTCCCGGGGCCGGCGCGCGTCGCCGACGGGCTGCGCCGGGCGCTTCAAGGCTGAGGGCGCGCCGCGATGGGCCGCTACGTCGTCAAGCTCCCCGATATCGGCGAGGGCACGACCGAGGCCGAGATCGTCCGCTGGCACGTCAAGCCCGGTCAGGCGATCCGCGAAGAAGACCCGCTCGTCGACATCATGACCGACAAGGCGACGGTCGAATTGCCGGCGCCCGTCGCCGGCACCGTCGTCGCGATCACCGGCGCGGTCGGCGAAAAGCGCCCGGTCGGCTCGGAGCTGGTGCTGCTCGAGGTGGCCGGTGAGGGCAACGTCCCGGCAGTAGGCTCTCACCCACCGGCCGCCGGCGCGGCCGGTCCCCCCTCTCCCGCGGTGCGGGCGAGGGTCGTAGCGCCACCGCCCAATCTTAACCCTCCCCTCCCCGGGCTTGACCCGGGGATCACGGGGGAGGGAGGGGTGGGGGCTGCGGAAGGTCGCAGCACACCATCCCCCCGCCGCCCCGGCGACAAGCCGCTTGCCTCGCCCGCGGTGCGGCGGCGCGCCTGGGATCTCGGGATCGCGCTGCAATTTGTCCCCGGCACGGGACCGGGCGGCCGCATCACCCGCGAGGACCTCGACGCCTACGCCGCTGCACCCGCCGCGCCCGCCGCCCCGACGCGCCAACGCCGCGACGGGGTCGAGGCGGTGCCGGTCATCGGGCTGCGCCGCGCGATCGCCGAGCATCTCCAGCTATCGCACCAGCACATCCCGCATTTCTCCTATGTCGAGGAGATCGACGTCACCGCGCTCGAGGAGTTGCGCGGCCAGCTCAACGCCGCTTATCCGGAGCGCGAGCACCTGACCCTCCTGCCGTTCCTGACGCGCGCGATCGTCAGCGCGGTCGAGGCGCATCCTCAGGTCAACGCCCGCTACGACGATGCAGCCGGCGTGTTGCAGCGCCACCGGGCCGTCAATGTCGGGGTCGCGACCCAGACCGAGGGCGGTCTCCTGGTGCCGGTCGTCCATCACGCCGAGGCGCTCGATTTGTGGCAGAGCGCTGGCGAATTGCGCCGGCTCGTCGACGCGGCGCGCGCCGGCAAGGCTTCGCGTGAGGAACTGACCGGGTCGACGATCACGCTGACCAGCCTCGGCCGCCTCGGCGGCATCGCCGCCACCCCGGTCATCAACTATCCGGAGGTCGCGATCGTCGGTGTCAACCGTATCGCCTTGCGCCCGGTGGTGCGTGACGGCCAGATTGCGATTCGCCGGATGATGAACCTCTCATCGTCCTTCGATCATCGCATCGTCGACGGCTGGGAGGCGGCCTCGTTCATCCAGCGCATCAAGGAGCTCCTCGAACAGCCGGCGCTCATGTTCATCGCGTGAAGAATCATGCGTCCTTCGAGACGGCGCTCCGCGCCTCCTCAGGGTGACGTAACGATTTGATTACATTCAAACAGTACGTCATCCTGAGGAGCCCGCAACGCGGGCGTCTCGAAGGACGCACCACGCAGAGACACCGTCGTGCCGAGGGGGCCTGAACCATGCCGGAAACCTTGCGACCTCGGGTGCTTGTCGTCGGCGGCGGGCCGGGCGGCTATGTCGCGGCGATCCGCGCCGGCCAGCTCGGCCTTGACACGGTGCTGGTCGAAGCCAAACGGCTCGGCGGCACCTGCCTTATTCGCGGCTGCATCCCGTCGAAGGCGCTGATCCACGCCGCCGACCGCTTTGCCGACATCGCGACCGGCACCGCGCTCGGCATCGCGATCGACACGCCGCCGCGGCTCGATTTCGCGCGCACGATCGCCTGGAAGGACGGCATCGTCGACCGGCTCTCGAACGGCGTCGCCGGGCTCCTCACGCGCGCCAAGGTGCAAGTCGTCGAGGGCTGGGCCACCTTCACCGACGCCAAGAGCTGCACGGTCGAGACTGCCGCGGGGCCACTCGCGATCACCGCCGAGCATGTCATCCTCGCGAACGGCTCGGAGCCCGTGGCGCTGCCCGGGCTCCCGTTCGGCGGGAAGGTCATCTCCTCGACCGAGGCCCTCTCGCTCGCCGCGCTGCCTGAGCGGTTGGTCGTGGTCGGCGCCGGCTATATTGGCCTCGAACTCGGCATTGCCTTCAGAAAATTGGGCGCCACGGTAAGCGTCGTCGAGATGGCCGAGCGCATCCTGCCGCGCTACGACGACCAGCTGACCGCGCCGGTGCGACGTGCTCTCACCCGCGCCCGGGTCGAATTGCATCTCGGGGCGACGGTCAAGGGGCTCGACGGTGAGGGCCACCTCGCGGTCGAGACCGCCGCGGGGCCCCTCGCGCTCCCCGCCGACAAGATCCTGGTGACGGTTGGCCGCCGGCCGCTGACCGCGGGCTGGGGCCTTGAGGACATGGCGCTCGATAGGGCGGGGCCGTTTGTCAAGATCGACGACCAGTGCATGACGGCGATGCGCAAGGTCTGGGCGATCGGCGACCTCACCGGCGAACCGATGCTGGCCCACAGGGCGATGGCGCAGGGCGCGATGGTCGCCGAGATCATCGCCGGGCAGCGCCGCCATTTCGACCCCGCTTCGGTCGCAGCGATCGTCTTCACCGAGCCTGAGATCGTCGTCGCCGGCATGCTGCCGGACGAGGCCGCTTCCGCCGGCATCGACGCCGCGGTCTCGGTCTTTCCGTTCGCCGCCAGCGGGCGCGCGATGACGCTGGAAGCCGGTGCAGGCGGCGGTTTTGTCCGCATCGTCTGGCGGCGCGACGATCAGCAGATCCTCGGCATCCAGGCGGTCGGCCGACAGATCGCCGAGCTCGCTGGCGAATTCGCCCATGCCCTGGCAATGGGCGCGGTGCTCGAGGATGTCGCGCACACGATCCACGTCCACCCGACCCTGGGCGAAGCCGTCGGCGAAGCCGCGCTCCTCGGCCTCGGCCACGCGATCCATGTGTGATGAATGACCGGTTCCCGGCGCAGGCCGGGATCCATTCATCAACCGCCGGGAAGCCGCAAAATGGGTCCCGGCCTTCGCCGGGAACGCGGTATTTTTGACGTCGGAGCTTCGTTATCATTGCCGGGAGGGCGGCGGGGACGCAATCTCCGCACCGCTAATTCACCGCGAGGGACGACGCCATGATCACCGCCGATCTCACCGGCAAGACCGCGCTTGTCACAGGCGGCGCCTCGGGCATTGGCCTAGCCACGGTCGAAGCGTTCGCGCGCGCCGGTGCAACGGTCGCGCTCAATCACCTGGCCGAGGATCCGCGCGGCGCGCAACAGGTCGAGCGGCTGAAAGCCGAGGGGCATCGCATAGTCGCTGCGCCGGGCAACGTCGCCAAACCGGGCGAGGCCGAAACGATGACGAGCCGGGCGATCGACGCGCTGGGGCGCCTCGATTTTCTCTTCAACAATGCCGGCACTCCGGCCAGCCCGGCGCCGATCCCGTTCGCCGAATTCGATCGGCTAAGCGAGGATTTCTGGCAGGCGATCCTCAACACCAATCTGATCGGCCCGTTCCGCTGCACCCATGCCGCGGCCGGCGCGTTGAAGGCGGCGAAGGGCGCGATTTGCAGCACCGCCTCGATCGCCGGCGTCCAGGGCAGCGGCAGCAGCATCCCCTATGCGACGAGCAAAGCCGGCCTGATCAACCTGACGCGCAGCCTCGCGCGTACCCTCGCGCCGGAGATCCGGGTCAACGCGGTGGCGCCCGGCTTTGTCGACAGCCCGTGGAACAAGGATTGGCCGGCCGACCGCAAGGTGGCCTCGGTCGAGCGGACGCCGTTGAAGCGCGCCTGCCGCCCCGAGGATATCGCCGAAGTGGTGTTTTTCCTGTGCGCCGGCGCGGCGATGATCACCGGCCAGACGATCATCGTCGATGGCGGGCTGACGCTCGGATCATGACCTCCGCGGGGACGCGAAATCAGACCCGGCTGATCCTCGTCGGGGCGGCGCTGCTCCTGACGCTCGGCATGGGGCTGCGCCAGAGCCTCGGCCTCTTTCTGACGCCGGTGACGCGGGGGCTCGCGGTCACCGCGACCGAATTCACGCTGTCGATTGCGATCCAGAACATCGTCTGGGGGTTGTCGCAGGCGCCGGTGGGCGCGATCGCCGACCGCTTCGGGCTGCGCATCACGATGATGGCGGGGGCGGCGATCTATGTCGTGGGACTGGGCGTCATGGCCGCCGCCGGGGGCGCGACCGCGCTCTACGTTTCCGGCGCGTTGATCGGCGTCGCGCTGTCGTGCACCGCCTCCTCGCTCGCGCTGACCGCGGTCGCCCGGGCGGTCGCCGAAGAGCGCCGCAGCGCGATCCTTGGCGTCGTTTCCGCAGCCGGGTCGCTCGGGACCCTCTTGGTGCCACTCGGCACGCAGGGGTTTCTGGCAAATTACGCTTGGCAGATCGGCGCCTTGTTCTTCGTCGTCCTCGCGCTGGCGATGCTGCCGACGGCGTTTCTGGCCGGCGGGGCCGACCGGATTTCGCGGCACGGCGCCGGCCGCACGACGATGCGCGAGGTGATTGGCGAGGCCGCGCGCCATCGCCCGTTTCTCGTGATGTCGGGGGCCTATTTCGTCTGCGGCCTCAACCTTGTGTTCCTGACGACGCACCTGCCGACCTATCTGGCGATCTGCGGGCAGGATCCGATGCTGAGCGCGGAAGCGCTCGCCGTCATCGGCGGCACCAACTGCATCGGCTCGCTCGCGGCCGGCTGGCTTGGCGGCAAATACCCCAAGCACATCCTCTTGGGGCTCCTCTACATCCTGCGCGCTTTCGCCTTCACCGCCTATTTCATAATGCCGCCGACCCCAGCGTCGACCCTCCTCTTCGCCGCGGCGATGGGGATGCTGTGGCTCAGCGTCGCGCCCTTGGTCAGCGGCCTCGTCGCCGAGATGTTCGGCACCCGCTACATGGCAACCTTGCTCGGGCTGTCGTTTGTCATGCACCAGGTCGGCTCCTCGCTCGGCGCCTGGGGCGGCGGGCTGATCTTCGACTGGACCGGCTCCTATGGCGACGCCTGGAAGATCGGCGTCCTCGTCGGGTTCGCCGCCGGGGTCGTCCAGATCGTGGCCGGCGGGCCGACCCGCCGCGCCAACCCGACAATGGCGCCGCGCCTGGCGCCGACCTGACCCCGATCCTCACGCCGGGAGGAAGCATGCAATCAGTCTCTTTGACGCTGAACGGCGCCCCGGTCAGCGTGACCGCTGACGGCGACGCCCCGCTCCTCGATGTGCTGCGCAACCATCTGGGGCTGATGGGCACCAAATTCGGCTGCGGCGCAGAGCAGTGCGGCTCCTGCATGGTGCTCATTGACGGCAAGCCCGAGAAATCCTGCGGTAAGGCGCTCTCGACGGTGGCGGGAAAGACGGTTCTGACGATCGAGGGGCTGGGGGCGCCCGAAGATCCGCACCCGCTGCAACAGGCCTTTCTCGACGAGCAGGCCGGCCAGTGCGGCTATTGCCTCCCCGGCATCCTCATTTCCGCCAAGGCGCTGCTCGACGGCAACCCGTCGCCCTCGCGCCGCGAAATCGCGCTCGCGCTCGACGACAATATCTGCCGCTGCGGCAGCCATGCCCGCATCCTGCGCGCGGTCGAACTCGCCGCCCGCCGCATGCGCGAGGGAGAGGCGCGATGAATAGCACCGCACCGACGCTACCGCCGCTCCTCGCCGACAATCCGCGACTTGACCAGTGGGTCTCCTTCCCCGCGCCCGGCCAGGTCAGGGTCGCGACCGGCCGGGTCGAGATCGGCCAGGGGGTCCTGACCGCGATGCACCAGATCGCCGCCGAAGAACTCGACATCGCGCCCGAACGCATCCGCCTCCAAACCGGCGATACCGATCTCACCCCAAACGAGGGCTATACCGCTGGCAGCCAGTCGATCCAGTTCGGCGGCGTCGCGCTGCGCCTCGCCTGCGCCGAGGTGCGCGGCCTCTTTCTCGACCACGCCGCGGCGAGTTTCGGCTATGCCCGCGCCGACCTCACGGTGCGCGACGGCGCGATCCTCAATCGCGGCCAGGCCAGCCGCCATGATTACTGGTCGCTCGCGCCGAACGTCGATCTCGCGCGTCATGCCAGCGGCGCCGCCCCGATCAAGCCAGCAAGCGAGCACCAAATCGTCGGGCAGAGCGCGGCGCGGGTCGATCTCGCCGCCAAGGTGTTCGGGGCGCCGATCTTTGTCCACGATAGGGCGATGGACGGCATGGTGCATGCCCGCATGGTGCGCCAGCCGCGCCGCGGCGCGACGATCGGAAGCGTCGACGAGGCGGCGATCCGCCGCGCCGCCAAAACCCCGATCGAGCTCCTGCGCGACGGCAATTTCCTCGCCATCCTCGGCGCCGATGAAACGACCGTCGAGGCGGTCGCGGCCGTTGCGCCCGGCCACGTTGCCTGGGACGGCGTCGACCCGATCAACCCCTATCAGGAAGAGGCACGCTGGCTGTTGCAGCAGCCTTCGATGGACCGGATCGTCGGTGCGCCCCCCGCGGCTCCCACGCCCGCATCGACCCGGCGCACGGCGAGCTTTACGCGGATGCACATCGCGCATGCCTCGATCGCGCCCTCTTGCGCGATGGCCCTCTACCAGGGCGGGCATCTCACCGTGTGGTCGCATACCCAGGGGGTCTACCCGCTTAAGGCCGCGCTCGTCCGCATGCTTCAGCTCGACCCCGCGGCGATCTCGGTCAAACATGTGCAGGGGGTGGGCTGCTACGGCCATAACGGCGCCGACGACGCGGCGGCGGACGCGGCGGTCATCGCCGTGAGGAAGCCGGGCGTGCCGATCCGGGTGCGCTGGCGGCGCGAGGAGGAATTCGGCTTCGAGCCGGTCAGCCCGGCGATGGTGACGAGCGTGCACGCGACGCTCGACAGCGCCGGGCGCCCCACCGACTGGACCACCGAGATCTGGAGCGGCCGGCATTCGAGCCGCCCGGGCGGCGGCGGTAATCTGTTGGCCGCCGAGGCGCTCCCCGACCCGCCGCCGGCGCCGCCCGCGACCGAATCGTCGACCCCGCCGGGCGCCGGCACCCGCAACGGCGAGCCGCTCTACGCCTTCCCGGCCAAGCGCATCGTCCACCATTTGGTCCCCGAGACCCCGGTCCGCACCTCCTCGTTGCGCGGCCTCGGCGCGACCCTCAACGTCTTCGCGATCGAATCGTTCATGGACGAACTGGCGGCGGAGGCGGGCGGGGACCCGATGGCCTATCGCCTGGCGGTGCTCGCCGATCCGCGCGCCCGCGCCGTCGTCGAAAAAGTCGCAGCGATGAGCGGTTGGCAGCCCGGCATCACCGGCGGCGCGGGAAGCGGCCGCGGCATCGCCTTCGCCCGCTACAAAAACATCGCCGCCTACGCCGCCATCGTCGCAGAGGTCGAAGTCGAGGACGAAGTCCGCGTGACGCGCGTCTGGTGCGCTGCCGATGCCGGCCTCGTCATCAACCCGGACGGCGCCAGGAACCAGCTCGAAGGCGGCATCGTCCAGGCGATCAGCTGGGCCTTGAAGGAGGGCGTGCGGCTCGACGCCGCCGGCATCAGCTCGCGCGACTGGGAAACCTACCCCGTCATCAAATTCAGCGAGGTCCCGGAGATCGAAGTGGCGCTCCTCGACCCGGTTTCCGACAACCCCCCGCTCGGCGTCGGCGAAGCCTCGGGCGGGCCAACGGTCGCGGCGATCGGCAACGCCGTCGCCCACGCCTTGGGCGCCCGCATCCGCGATTTGCCGATGACCCGCGAGCGGGTGATGGCGGCGCTGTTGAAGGCGTGAAGTGCCCGGATCAGCCGGATTGCGAAGGATGCAGATAGCCGTTTCAGTGCTTTTAAGGGAGGGCGAACCATGTTTGATCTGATCGTTACGGGCGGCACCGCGGTGATGCCGGCCTCGACCGAAGTAGCCGATATCGGCGTCTCGGGCGGCAAGATTGCGGCGATCGGCGCGCCCGGCTCTCTCGCGGCGATCGGCGCCACGCGCACGGTCGATGCTGCGGGGCAGATTGTTATTCCCGGCGGCATCGATCCGCACATTCATGCCGGCATGCCGATTGTCGGCGGGCCCAGCAACGTGGACGTGTTCAGCGCCGGGCCCGATCAGGTCAGCCGCGCCGCGCTTTATGGCGGCACGACGACATTGCTCGACTTTGCCCTCTGCCTGCCCGATGAGCCGCTGCAGCAATCGATCCAGCACCGCCAGAGCGAGTTTCACGGCAGCTGCTATTGCGATTACGGCTTTCACCTGATGCTGCGCGGCACGCAAACCCCGGCCTTGCTCAATGCCTTGCCGGAGGCCGTGCAGGCCGGCCACGCGACGGTGAAAATCTTCACCACCGACATCCGCCCGCTCAACCAGGGCCGCATGGTCAAGTTCGGCGACATCTGGGACGTGTTGAAGGTGATGGCGAAGGCGGGGGGCCTCGCGACGATCCACGCCGAAGACAACGACATCGTCATGCACATGTACGAAAAGCTGATCCGCGAGGACCGGGTCGGCTTTGAGAATTTGGCCGAGGTGCACAACACGCTCTCGGAAGATCTGTCGTTCAACCGGGTCATTCGCCTCGCGGAGAATGTCGAGGGCGCGGCCCTCTACATGGTCCATGTCTCGGCCGCGACCGGGGCCGCCGCGATCGCCGCCTCGCGCGCCCGCGGCTTCCCGATCTACGGCGAAACCTTGCACCAGTACCTCCTCTACAACGCCGAGGACTACAAGCGGCCCGGCGGGCAGATGTTCCACACCTACCCGTCACTCAAATTCGCCGAGGACCAGAAGGCGCTGTGGGCGGCGACACGGCACGGCGCAATCCAGGCGATCGCCACCGACGAAGTCTGCTGTCCGTTGCAGGTCAAACTGCAGGGGCGCCGCATCGATGACACGACCGGCGGCAATTCCGGGGTCGAACCGCGGGTTGCGCTGATGTACACGCACATGGTGGCGAAGCAGGGCTACTCTCTCGCCGAGTTCGTCGGGCTGGTATCGTCGAACGCCGCGAAGATCATGGGGATTTATCCGAAGAAGGGCGCGCTGGCGGTGGGCTCGGACGCCGACATCGTGCTGCTCGACCCGAAGCGCGCGCGCACGATCAAGAAGGAGGATCTGCACGAAACCGACTACACGCCATGGGAAGGCCACGAGGTGGCGGCGTGGCCATCGACGACGATCCTGCGCGGCAAGATCGCCGTCGATAACGGCAATCTCCTAGCGACGCCGAGCGACGGCCAGTTCCTCCCCCGCAAGATCCCCCATGCGATCCGCTCGCGCCCGGCGGTGTGACGAGCCGGGGTTATTCGAACGCGGCGAAAACCTGGCGCAGCGCGGTCAGCTGGTCGCCGTCGGCCGATAGGGGGACTAGAACCGGGGTACGGATGCCGGCCTCGCGCCAGGCGGCGACGCCGTCGCGGATGTTTGACGCGGGCCCAAACAGCGTCACATCGGCGAGCCAGCGGTCGGTCAGATAGCGCGGACCCTCGTCATTGCGCCCGGCGGCGATAGCGGTCTCGATCGCGTTCATCTCCTCGGCATAGCCGGTCTCCCGCCAGTAATTGCGGTAATAGGGGAGAAACGCATAGTGCGCCATGGTTCGGCGCAGCACCGCCTTTGCTTCGGCGATGTCGTCGGAGATGCAGGTGCGGATGCGGTTGCCGATGAAGAAATCGGGATCGGCGCGCTTTGCCGCCGGGAGCGCGGCAAGGGAGTGCGCCATATGCGACCGGCTGCCCCCGGAGAACACCATGCCGTCGGCGATCTCGCCGGCCAGCGCGATCATCCGCCGGCGCAGCGTCGCCAGGATGATCGGCGGCAGTTCGCCGATGTTGTCAAAGGAGCGGTACTTCGCGACAAAGGCGCGGATATCGCCGAGGGGCTTACCCGGCGTCACCCCCATGCGCACATGGCTGGGGCCGTGCGCGACGCCGATACCGAACTGGAACCGCCCGCCGGACACCTCGTGGATATAGGCCGCGGTTTGCGCGAACTCCTCGTTCGTCTGCGCATAGATCGGGGCGATCGCGGTGGCGAAGGTGATGCGCTCGGTCGAGAGCGCCAGGCCCGTGCATTGCGCCATGTTGGCATACGCGCTCGATACCGAGATCCCGGCAAAGCCGCGCCGCTCGATCTCGCGGGCAAGTTCCAGCGTGGCGCGCCGCCGGCCGGGTTCGGCGATCAGGTTGAGGGCGGGCAGGTTGGGCATGGCGACCCCCAGGATCAAATGGCGACCTGCCGTCCGATCTCGACGACCGAATCGGGCGGCAGTTTGAAATAGTCGGTGAGGTGGGCGGCATTGCGCTGCATCAGCGCGAACAGCGCCTCCACCCAGCGCGGCAGCGCGGTGGGCTCATCATCCGGCGTCACCGTCTCGTGCCCGAGATAGTAGGTGACGTCGGCGATGTCGATGCCGCATCCGAGGGCGTGCGCATCGCTCAGCAGCAAGGGCACGTCGGGGCGCTCCATGAAGCCGTAACGCGCGGTGGCGCGCCAGAAATTCGGGGCCAGCTCGTCGAAGGTAAGGCGGTGGGCGTCGTCGACCCAGGGCGCCGATTCGGTGATGATGGTCAGCACAAACAGGCGCTCGTGCAGCGCGCGGTTGTGCTTGACGTGCCAAACCATGACCGGCGGCGCGTCGCGCCGGGTCCGCGTCAGAAAGACCGCGGTGCCGGGGACGCGTGCTGTGTGCCCCTTTGCGATCTCGGCCATGAAGGTGTCGATCGGTACCGCCGCCTCCTCCAGCCGCCGGGCGACCGCGGCGGCCCCGAGGTGCCAGATCAGCATCACGCCATATACGAGGGACGCCAGGATCAGCGGCACGTATCCGCCCTCCATGACCTTGGCCAAGTTTGCCGCGAGGAAGCTGCCGTCGACGACCATGAAAGCGCCGGCAATGGCGCCTGCCGTAACCAAGTTCCAGTGCCAGATCTCGCGCATCGCGATGAACAGGAGCACCGAGGTCATCAGCATCGTCGCCGATACCGCGATGCCGTAGGCCGCGGCCAGATTGTCGGATTTGCCGAAACCGATCGTCAGCCCCAGTGTTGCCAGCATCAGCGTCCAGTTGACCGCGGCGATGTAGATCTGGCCATAACCCTCGGCCGAGGTCTGCTTGACGAGGAGCGGCGGGAGCCAGCCGAGCTGGATCGCCTGCCGCGTCATCGAAAAGGCCCCGGTGATGATCGATTGGCTGGCGATGATCGTCGCCACCGTAGCCAGCAGCACCAAGGGCACCAGCAAGACCGATGGGCAAAGCTGATAGAAGATGTTGTCGGTCGAGGTCTTGCCGCTGAGCAGCAGAGCCGTCTGCCCGGCATAATTCAGGACAAGGCTCGGGAACACCACCAACGACCAGGCGAGGCGGATCGGTCTGGCGCCGAAATGGCCCATATCGGCGTAAAGCGCCTCGGCCCCGGTCACGCACAGGAACACCGCGCCGAGCACGAGGAACCCCGCGAGGCCGCCGGAGAACAGATAACTGAGCCCGTATCGGGGATCCAACGCCGCCAGAACCGAGGGGTGCTGGGCTACGCCCGACAGGCCAAGGAGGCCAATCGCGACAAACCACAGCGCCATCACCGGGCCGAACGCCCGGCCGATCCAGGCGGTGCCGCGGGGCTGGATCGCGAAGAGACTAATCAGGATGACGACCGCGACGGGGAGGACATACGGGGCAAACGCCGGCGTGGCGATGTCCAGCCCTTCCAGCGCAGACAGCACCGAGATTGCCGGGGTGATCGCCCCGTCGCCATAAATGAGAGCCGCGCCGAACAGGCCCACCGCAATGATGATCGGCCGCGGCCGGGTTTTCACGCCGAGCAGCGACAACAGCGCCAGGATGCCGCCTTCCCCGTCATTGTCGATGCTCATCGCAACGGTCACGTATTTGATCGTCGTCACGACGATCAGCGTCCAGATGATCAAGGACAGCGCGCCGAGCGCGACCGCCGGATCGGGCGCGTGGGACGTCAGGTTGAGCACCGTCTTCAGCGTATAGAGCGGGCTCGTTCCAATATCGCCGAACACGATGCCCAATGCCGAGAGGCTGACCACCGGCAGGCTCCCGGCGAACCTTGGTCGGCTTATCGCCTCGGCCGTTTGCGACATCGCGCCACCCTTCCCGGGCATGAGCCCGCCACCGCGCCCGGCGGCTCGGGATCATTTTTACGCAGATTACCCACCCGTCGCCTACGCCGTTCTATTTATGATCGGCCTCGACGGAAGGCTCCCGCCTGGCCGGTACACCGTCATGGCCGAGATCCTGGTCAACGGCAACGCGATGAAACCCGTCGATTGAACGGGGTCCGGTGGTGACCGGCGAAAAGTGATAGACCGCGGGCGCTATGAGGCGGCGGCGGATGCTTCACGGGCGCGAGGGCCGACCATATAAAAGGAGAAAATTGCTCGCAAATGGTGTAAAAAGAGACCATATGCCGCTAACGCCGCCGCCGCTGGCAAGGCCGACGCCGCTGGTATAGCCGATCGCGGGTTCACCTGGAGTTGTAACATGCGCGCAGATCGGATTCGGGGCGGGGCGGATGTCGCCGCCCGCCCGCCCGCTCGCGGTCCCCCGGGTTTGGCGCCGGTGCGGCCCCCGGTCGCGCTCAGCCCCCGCTCGACACCCGCGCGAACCCGGATCACGCGCTCGCTGAAGATCCTCATTCTCGAGGACGAAACGTCCGTTGCGGAGCTGATAACGCGTGAGTTGCACCGAGCCGGTCTCGAATTCACCGCAAAACAGGCCAGCAGGCGGGCCGATTTCGCCGCGACGCTCGAAAGCTTCCTGCCCGACGTGGTGCTGGCCGACAACAAGCTGGCGGACTTCACCGGCGAGCAGGCATTGGAGCACGTTCGGCGCCTCCATCCCGAGATCCCGGTGGTCATGGTCAGCGACGCCCTGGGAGAAGAAGCCGCCGCCGAATTGCTCAAGGCCGCAGCCAGGGACTTCGTGCTCAAAAGCAACCTGCTGCGCCTGCCGTCTGCGGTAGAGCGGGCGATCTCGGTCGAGCAGGGCGTTCGGGCCCGCAAATCTGCCGAGGCGGCGCTGCGGGTGTCCAACGCCCTGCTGCAGACCGCTGAGCGCATCGCCCATATCGGGGCCTTTGACTGGAAAATCGCCGGCGGCGAGATCGTCTGGTCGGAAGAAACCTACCGGATTTTCGGGCGTTCTCCCGGCGAATTTGCGCCGTCCCTGGCGGGTTTCGTCGCATGCGTTCACCCCGACGACAGGGCGCGGGTGCGGACCGCGATCGACGCCAGTCTGACGCTCAACCAGCCATTCGATAGCGAATTTCGCATCCTGCGCCCGGACCGGACCGAGCGCATCATCCAATCGCAGGGCGAAATCGTCCGCGACGACGCCGGCCAACCACTCCGCATCACCGGCACCAGCCACGACATCACCGAGCGCAAGCGGGCCGAGGCGCGGATCCGTGAGGACGAGGCGAAATTCCGCTGCCTCGTCGAGCAGAACGTCGCCGGCGTGATGATGATCCGACGCGACGGGACGATCGCCTACATCAACCCTTATTGGGCCAGATTGAACGGCTATACGGCGGCGGAAACGATCGGCCGCTCGATTTTAGAATACACACCGGCCGCGGACAAAGGGCGGGTCGGCGAGCAGCTCGAGAAACAGTTTTCCGGCACCGGGGGCTTCGTTCGCCTTGAGGCGACCATGCTGGCCAAGGACGGCCATACGATTGAGCTTTTGGTCAACGCCTCGCCGGGAATCTACGAAGGGCAGCCGGTGTCGATTGCCGTCCTGCTCGACGTCACCGAAACCAACAAGTCCCACCGCCAGCTGGCCTCGACCGCCGCGATTCTCGCGACCGAGCATGAGGTGTCGCCCGACGGGATCGTCGTGGTCGACCCGCAGCGCTCGATCATTTCCGCCAACCGGCGCTTCGTCAACATGTGGGGCATCCCGCCCGAAATCATGGCGGCGAACTCGGAGGAGCAAGCCTTCGCCTGGGCTTTGCAGAACAAGATCGCCAATCCCGAGGTGATTGCCCCACAGATGACCGACGCCCTTCTCCACCCCGATGAGAGCAGCCGTCAGGAGGTGACGCTCAAAGACGGCCGGGTTTACGAGGTTCACCGCTCGCCGATGTCGCAGCCGGACGGTTTGGGGCGGGTCTGGTTCTTCGCGACATCACCGAGCGTCGGCAGGCCGAGGCGGAGCTGCGCCAAAGCGAGGAGCGCTTGCGGCTGCTGATCGAGCAGGCGCCCGACGCGATCCTGCTCTTCGATGTCAACCAGGATCGCTTTATCGATGCGAACCCGGCGGCCGAGCGCCTCTTCGGGTGCGATCGGGACGAAATCATCAAGCACGGGCCAAAGCATTTCTATATGCCCGAGCAACCCGATGCGCAGCCGGTCGCTCGGACCTATGAGGAGCATAACAACCTCGCTTTGGCCGGCCAGGAGTTGACCTACGAGCGCCGCATCCTGACCGCCGCCGGCGCCGAACGGTTGTGCCAGGTAACGCTGGTTCGGCTGCCCTCGGGGGACCGCCGCTGTTGCGCGCCAGCATGGTCGATGTCACCGAGCGGCATGAGGCCGAGACGCGCGCTGCAGCGGCTCAACCGCACGCTGACGACATTGAGCCGCGGCAACGAGGTGCTGGTGCGGGCCGCAAGCGAGCCCGAGCTGCTGCGCGAGATGTGCCAGGTCATCGTCGAGACCGGCGGCTACCGCATGGCGTGGATCGGCATCGCGGAGCACGACGCCGCCAAATCGGTGACCCTCGCCGCCTCGGCCGGCGAGGTCGGGAACTACCTCGACAAAGCGCAGATCACCTGGGCGGATCAGCCCCGCGGCCGCGGCATGGTAGGACGCGCGATCCGCAGCGGCGAACCCCAGACCAGCCAGGACATCGTAGCGGACCCCGCCATGACGCCGTGGCGGGACGACGCGAGGAAACACGGCTTTGCGTCCTCCGTCGCGCTGCCGCTCAAGGATCAATCGGGCGTTTTTGGCGTGCTGACGATGTATTCGCCGGACGCCAATGCCTTCGATACCGATGAGCTGAAGCTGCTCCGGGAACTCGCCGAGGACCTCGCCTTCGGCATCCGCTCGCTGCGCGAGCACGTCGCGCACGAGGCGTTAGACAAGCGCTGGCGCGCCAGCCTCGAAGCTACGGTTGGCGCCATCGCCAGCACCGTGGAGACGCGCGATCCCTACACCGCCGGCCATCAGCAGCGCACCGCCAGGCTCGCCGTCGCGATCGCCAGCCAGCTGGGGCTGCCGGAGCGGCAAATTCACGGGCTTTATCTCGCCGGCATCATTCACGATGTCGGCAAGATCGACGTGCCGGCCGAGATCCTCAGCAAACCGGGGAAGCTCACCGATCTCCAGTATCAGCTGATCCAGGCGCATGCCGAGGCCGGTTACGCCATCATCAAGGGTGTCGATTTCCCGTGGCCGATCGCCGAGATGGTGCGCCAGCACCATGAGCGGCTCGACGGTTCGGGCTATCCGCACGGGCTCAAGGCGGACGCAATCCTGACTGAGGCCAAGATCCTCGCTGTCGCCGACGTCGTCGAAGCGATGATGTCGCACCGGCCGTACCGGGCCTCGCTCGGCATTGATGCGGCTCTGGCGGAAATCGAAGAAGGCAAAGGCAGGCTCTACGATCCTGCGGCGGTCGAGGCCTGCGTCATGCTGTTCCGGGAGCAGAAGTTCGATTTCGAATAAGGAGAACACCATGTTAGCGAAAGATGCCGAGGGCGAGATCGAGCGCAACTCAGACCCGCTGGTCCTACCGGCGCACACGTCGGTCGGGGAGGCGGCACGGCATATGGAGAGGCAAAAGATCAGCGCGGTTCTGGTGATCGATGGCGATGCCGAACTTGTCGGCATTTTCACCGGACGCGATGCCGTCGCCCGCGTTCTGGCGAGAGGACGGGACCCGGTCATGACGCCGCTCTGCGACGTCATGACCTACAACCCGATCGTGATGTCCTCCCGCCACAGCGCCATGCAGGCGCTGCGCCTGATGCAGGCGACACATTGTCGACACCTGCCGATTGTCGATGAGGGCAGGATCGTCGGGCTGGTGTCGCGCGGCGATTTTCGCGGGGCCGACCGGGAACGCCTCGTTGGCTAAGGCCGAGGCGGTTGAGTCAGTTCCGCCGCAACGAGTTCGGCATCGAATGGATCGGCCGCGTTTGACGCGTTCTCGCCTTTGGTCGGGCGATGACGGCCGGCGCGGCGCGGTTGCCGTGCTGTTTGGGTTGATGCTGGTCGGGATCATCGGCTTTGTCTCGCTCGGCACCGAGGTCGTGGTGCTGCTCTTCATTGCGCGGCATATGCAGTCGGCCGCCGATGCCGGGGCGCTCGCCGCGATGACCGCGCGCGTCAGCGGATACCCGGCCAACTATGCCGAAGAGGCCTTCGCGTTGGCCGCCGCCGCAGGCTTTCCCAATGGCCAGAATGGCACCACGGTCACGGTCAACAGCCCGCCGACGATCGGCAACTACACTCAGTCCAGCGATATCGAAGTGCTGATCGCTCAGCCGCAGACCCTGGCGCTGGCGAATGTCGTATATCCCGGCCCGCTTACCGTGCGGGCGCGCGCGGTGGCGACCCCGGGCAATTCCGCTTATTGCCTCGTAGCTCTAGATCCCTCGGCCTGCGACGCCGTTGCAATCTCGAACAACGTTACGATACAGCCCTCGCCGTGCGATCATCACTGCGGCGTCGCCGCCAATTCGAGCTGCAGTACGGCGATCACTCTACAAAATAACGCCGCGATCAATGGGCCAGTTTCGACGGTTGGGAACTGGTCGCTGGCAAACAACGCAGCTCTCAACTGCCCACCCAACACGAGCCTTGCCCCGGCCCAGGCGGACCCCTACCTGACCGTCCCTCTTCCGCCTTCGCCGGTTCCCGCCTGCTCGCCGGTGGCCGGCTGTCCCAACATGTGCACGACGGCATGTACCGGTAAAAACACCACTGTGAGCCTTAGCCCAGGTCATTACTTATTTGGCTGGAATTACAATAATGGCGTAACGCTCAATCTCGCTCCCGGCGTCTATTACATCGACCAACAACTAACCCTAAAAAACAACGTGACGGTGAACGCAACCGGAGGGGTCACGCTGATTATCAATGGAAATTACCAGATTGGCCTCGGAACCAACGCGACGTTCAACATCACGGCCCCTACAAGCGGTCCGACCGCCGGCTTGGCCATGGCAAGCATCCGGACCGCGACAGCGTCAGTGACGCAAGAATTCGGCAACAACGCGATTTTGAACATCACCGGTGCCCTTTATTTTCCGAATCAGATCGTCGAATTCGACAATAACGGGGCGATTAATGGCCCCATCTGCGCTCAGGTGATCGCTCGCATAGTCCAAATGCAGAATAACGCCACTCTCAACGATAATTGCCTTGGCACGGGCGTGCTGCCGATCAGCGGCCCAAACTCGGTACTGGTCGAGTAGGATATGTTGCGAGCTCTTCTGACAGCGCTTCGGGCGCTCTGGCGTTCATCGCCGCGCGGCGGAGCGGTCATCGAGTTTGCCCTGATCATGCCGCTCCTGGTCTTGTTTGCTGGTCGGGCTCAGCGATCTCGGGATTGGCCGCCTACGACGCGATGGAGGTCCAGGCGGCGGCCGAAGCGGGCGCTCAATACGCCGCTCTCAACGGGTGGAACGCGACCTCGATCGCGGCGGCGGTGACCGGCGCCACCGGAGCCAGCGGCATCGCCGCGACCCCGGCGCCAAGCCAGGTGTACGGCTGCCCGGCGGCGGCACCTTCACGATCGTGGCGAGCACCGTTACCTGTCCGAGTGGGAGCCCTCCCGGCGTCTACGCCTCGGT
The DNA here is from genome assembly GCA_963734125.1 of uncultured Alphaproteobacteria bacterium. Taxonomy (GTDB): domain Bacteria; phylum Pseudomonadota; class Alphaproteobacteria; order ATCC43930; family CGMCC-115725; genus DATARH01. Next base: position 75,915 of record CAVTGB010000035.1, on the reverse strand, counting down.
CAGCGCCCAGCTGCAGTATCAGACCGTGCTGCCCTATCCGGGGTTGCCCAGCCCGCTGACGCTGACCGGCCAAGCCTACCGGCGGATCAAGTGAAGCCCGCCACGCCGCGTCGCCCCTTTTGGGGATGTGCCCACGAGCGCGGTGCCGCAGCCGTCGAATTCGCCATCATCCTACCCATTCTGTTGCTGTGCGTGCTCGGCCTCATTGAATTCGCGCGCGCGATCTGGACGCAGGCGACGCTCAACTATGCCGTGCAAGCAGCCGCCCGCTGCGCCGCGGTCGATCTGCTGACCTGCGGAACCGCCGCTCTGACCCAGCAATACGCGGTCAGCAAAGCCCCTGGGCTGTCCTTGCCGGCATCCGACTTCACGGTCACGACGCAAGCCTGCGGCATCCAGGTAGCCGCAAGCCTGACGTTCGACTTCCTCGTTCCCGCGCTGCTGCCCTACTCACAGACGCTGCGCGCGAGCGCCTGCTTTCCCACTTGAGCCACCTGAATCATTCTAAATTCCCGTATACAGGGTATTCAGTTTGATTTATCGATGTTTTAGATTATTATTGATCTAAATCAGAGAGCGGCGTGCGCATCCCGGGTGTTATCGGTCGGCCACATCGGGCGCCTTTTCCGGTTGCTGACCACGCAATTCTCCTTATGAGGCCATCACATCGTGGATGCTCAAGATGCATTGGTCGATCTCGCCGCCCCCGACCTCGATACCCCGATCAAACGCACCTCGTCGGCGGCCGAACTCGGCGTCGGCGGCAATGGCCTATCTGCTCGATGCCGATTCCGAGGGTGTCGTGCGCCACTCCTTCGCCGATCTGGGATTTAGCGAAGCGCGCGTCAGGCACGGCAGCATTGACAATGCCATCGACGAACTCGTGCACCGCGGCTGGCCGCGCTTCCTGATCGTCGACATCAGCGGGATCGAGGATCCGCTGCCGCATATCAACCGGCTCGCCGAAATCTCCGACCCGGAGACCGAAGTCGTCGTCATCGGCGAACGCAACGATATCGTGCTGTACCGGGACCTCAAGGCAGCCAGCGTCGCCGAATATTTCTACAAGCCGCTGATCGGAAACCTGCTCAATCGCGCGTTGGTCGGGATCGGCGGCGGCGAAGTCTGCCCGGCCGTCGCGCGGCGGCAAGCTGGTGTTTGTCGTCGGCGTTCGCGGCGGGGTCGGCGCAACCACGATCGCGACCAACCTCGCCTGGTATTTCGCCGAGGTGCGGCAACGCCGGGTGCTGCTGCTCGATCTCGATTTGCATACCGGCGACGCGGCTCTGCAGCTCGACGTGCAGCCCGGTTACGGCTTGCGCGAGGCGCTCGACGACCCGCGGCGGATCGACGAGCTGTTTCTCGAGCGCGGCGTTGTTTCGGTGACCAGCCGCCTTGGTCTGCTCGCCGGGCTGGAGCCGCTGTCAGCCCACGTCGGCTCGAGCGAGGAAGCCCTCTTGCAACTGCTGCAAAAGGTCCTTGTGCACTTTCGCTTTGTTCTGATCGACTTGCCGGGGGATATCGCGCTGTCGTTTCCCACCGTCTTGCACCTGCCCTCCACCTTGCTGCTCGTCAGTGACGGCAGCCTTTCCGCCACCCGCGAGGTTGCGCGCTGGCAAGAGTTCATCGGGCCCAACACGCCGGACCGCGCGGTACTGCATGTGCTGAACAAGAAGGGTGCCGAGGGTGCGCTGCCGGCGCCGGAGATGTTGCGTGTGATCCCTGCGCCTTCCGCCGCGATCCGCTGGGATCGCGAGATCATGAGCGCGGCGGCCCTGGGTACGAAGGCGGTCCATAAGTGCGGCGCGATGCGCCATGGGATGGCAGAATTGTCGCGGCAGTTGTCGGGCAACGTCGCCGAGAAGGACGACCGGCCCTTCTGGAAACGGATCTTCGCCTGATGGGCCTGCGACCTTTGCCACTGGCGGGCGCGACCTCAGCCGGCGTCGACATGGCTTCGCCGCTGATGGCCGGTGCGGCGGCAACCGCGACGCAGCAATCTATGCTGAAATCGGCCGACCTCCTTTACGATCAGATCCTCGCCCAGGTCGAGCCGGCCTTGGCGGTGCGCATGGGCCGCCCGGAGCTGACCGCCCGGGTGGAGGAACTGGTCGGCGAGATTGCCAATCAGCGCCGCCTTCTCTTGAACCACCAGGAGCAGCAGGCGCTCGCTGCGGCGATGGTCGACGACATGATCGCGCTCGGCCCGCTCGAGGCGCTGCTGCGCGACGACACCATCTCGGACATTCTGGTGAACGGTCCGCGCCAGATTTACATTGAACGTCGCGGCAAGCTGGTCCTGACCGGGGTCAAATTTCGTAACGACCTGCATGTCCTCCATGTGGCGCAGCGGATCGCCTCCTCGATCGGCCGCCGGGTCGATGAATCGAGCCCGATGCTCGATGCGCGCCTGCTCGACGGCAGCCGGGTCAATGTCATCATCCCGCCCCTCAGCCTCAAGGGACCGTGCATCTCGATTCGCAAGTTCACCGCCAGCTTTCTCGATTTTTCCAAGCTCGTCGCGTACGGCAGCGTGTCGCCGGAACTCGCCCGGGCACTGGAGATAGCCGCGCAGTGCCGGCTCAACATCCTGATCTCCGGCGGCACCGGGTCGGGCAAGACGACGCTCCTCAATGCGATGTCGGGCCTCATTGAGACGGACGAGCGCGTCGTCACGATCGAGGACACCGCCGAACTGCAACTTCGTCAGCCCCACGTCATCTCGCTCGAAACGCGGCCGGCCAATATCGAGGGCCAGGGCCGGGTCACGCAGCGCGATCTGGTGCGCAATGCGCTGCGGATGCGGCCTGATCGGATCATCGTCGGCGAAGTCCGCGGCGATGAGGCCTTCGACATGATGCAGGCGATGAACACAGGCCACAACGGCTCGATGTCCACGATCCACGCCAACTCGGCCCGCGATGCGCTGGCGCGGGTCGAGAACATGGTGATGATGGCCAACGTCAATCTGCCCAGTCAGGCGATCCGCGGCCAGATGGTCAGCGCGCTCGACCTGGTCGTACAGGTCGAGCGGATGCGCGACGGGACACGCCGCGTCACCGAACTCAGCGAGGTCGTCGCCCTGGAACGAGAAACCGTCATCCTGAGCAATTTGTTCACATTCCAATACACCGGCCTCACCCCTGACGGGATCTTGACCGGGACGTTTGCAGCTTCCGGCATCCCGCCGCGGTTTCTGCCGCGGCTCGAAAATTACGGGCTCGGATCGGCTTTCCTGGAGGCGATCGGCGCCAAGGGAGGAGGGGGCTGATGGATATCGTCGTCGCTGCCGTGCTTATGCTCGCGGGTACCGGCGGCCTCTTGGTCCTCGCGCTGGGGGGTCGCTCGGACCGGCGCGCCCTCGGGCGCCGCGTCGAGGCAGTTACGTCCGCGTCCTGGCCAAAGTCGGGTGAGAGCCGACTCGATTCACTCCGGCGGCTGCGCATCGTTGTCGGGCTGCGTTCGCTGTTCGCGTTTCGCATGCGGCGCAGCTGGGGAGCGCGCGCCAACCCTGTCTATCTCCTCGCGGCAGGTGTTGTCGGGGCTGCGGTGACCTGGCTGCTCGGCCGCTTTGCCGGGTATCTGCCAAATTATCTCCTGGCGGTCGCCGCCGCCGGCGGATTTTTTCTGGTTCCCCGGATCGTCCTCGTGTGGCAGCAGCGCCGCTCGGACGCCCAGTTCGCCGAGCTCTTACCCGATGCGATCGACATGGTGGTACGGATCGTGCGGGCGGGTTTGCCGGTTGGCGTCGCGATACGAACCGTTGGTCAGGAGGCCAGTGCGCCGCTCAGCGTCATGTTCGGCAAGGTCGCGGACCAGAGCGAGATCGGCGTGCCGCTCGATGAGGCCGTGGCGCGGACCAGCGAAGTGGTCGGCAATCCCGATTTCCGCTTTTTTGCCGTCGCCGTGGCCCTTCAGCAATCGACCGGCGGCAATTTGGCGGCGACCTTGGAGGCGCTCAGCCAGATCATCCGCCGCCGCAGGGCGGTTCGACTGAAAGCCAGGGCGGCAACCGCTGAAGTCCGCATGTCCGGGATCGTGCTCGGCTCGATCCCGTTCTTCGTGACCGGGGCGCTGCTGATGGTGGCGCCCAATTATCTGCGCCCGCTCTTCGCCGACCCGCGCGGCAGGATCATTCTCGGCGTGGCGCTCCTGGGCGTGGTGCTCGCCGGGACCACGATGCGAATGATGGTCCGCCACAGCCTGCGCCTGTGACGTTTGCGAGGGCCGAATCATGTGGGAATCGCCAGCATTGTTGATTGCAATAGTCACGACGACGGTCGGCTTCGCCGGACTGTGCTTCTTTGGCTATGCGGCCGCCGCAGCCAGAGGGCGGTTGCGGCATCGTGTCGAAATTATCGCTCCGGACCGCCGGCCGCCGGCTCGGGCGCGCGGTGGGCGCGGTATTGTCGGGCTGAACCGGTTCTCCGCCACCGCGCTGAGCGGTGATGAACTCGAGTTCGCCCGGCGGCTTCGGCCGTTGCACATTCCCTCGGTGCTCACACCGCGGCTGTTCCTCGTGCTGCGCGTGACGGTTGGTCTTATTCTGGCAATGGCCCTGCCGCTGCTCGAATATTTCTATCACCAGGCGCGATCGGACGCGTATCTGGTCGGCTTGGGTTCGCTCGGCGCGATATTCGGCTGGTTTCTGCCTCACCTCGTTGTCGACCGGCTTGCGCTCAACCGCAGACGCTCGGTTGCGCGCGGCCTTGCCGACGCAATCGAGCTCCTGGTGATCGCGGTCGAAGCCGGGCTGTCGCTGGACGAAGCGATCGACCGCATCGTCCACGAGCTCCGGTCGGCGCAGCCGGCAATGGCGGAAGAGCTTGCATTGACCGGTGCGGATCTGAAGATCCTGCCGAGCCGCGACGAGGCGCTCCGTAGATTGGCGGCTCGGGTCAATCTGCCGAGTGTCCAGTCGGTGGTCACCACACTGTCGCAGACCATGCGATACGGGACGCCGCTGGCCCAGGCGCTGCGCGTCGTCGCCGCCGAGCGGCGCAATGACGACTTGATCAGGCTCGAGGAACAGGCCAATCGGATCCCGGTTCTGCTGACCATACCGATGATCGTGTTCATTCTGCCCAGCATCTTTCTGGTTATCGGCGGGCCGGCGGCTCTGGAGATCTTCGACCAGTTTGTCCGATGAACTGGGGTATGCCGGGGCTGCCGCGCGGCGCTAGACGGTCGGCTCCGCGAAAAAGCGGTTTTCCGGACGCGGCAATCCGAGGTTTTCGCGCAACGTCTTGCCCTCGTATTCCCTGCGGAAGAGGCCGCGGCGCTGCAGTTCGGGCACCACCCGGTCAACGAAATCGTCAAGGCCCCCGGGCACGTACGGGAACATGATGTTGAACCCGTCGCAGGCCCCGCCGAAAAAGAACTCCTCCATCTGATCGACGATGGTCTTCGGCGTCCCGACCATTGCGAGGCCGCCATAGCCGCCCGAGATCTGCGCCAGCTGGCGGACCGTCAAATTGTCGCGCCGCGCCCGGGCGATGACCCGCTCCCGGCCGCTTTTCGACGCATTGCTTTCGGGAATGTCCGGCAACGGCGCGTCGAGGTCGAATTTTGACGCGTCGGTTCCGAGCGCGATCGACAATGACGCGATGCCGCTGTCGGGGTGCACCCGGCTGTCGAGGAGGGCCCGCTTCTGGGTCGCCTCCTCGACCGTATCGCCGACGACGACGAGGCAGCCGGGCAGGATCTTGATGTGATCGGGGTTGCGCCCGAGCCGCTCGGCGCGGCCCTTGACGTCGGCGTAATAGGCCCGGGAGTCGGCGAGCCTGCCGCCGCCGGCAAACACCATCTCGGCGGTTTCCGCGGCAAGCTGCCGGCCCGCGTCCGAGGCCCCGGCCTGGACGATGACCGGCCAGCCCTGGATCGGTCGCGCGATGTTCAAGGGCCCGCGTACCGAGAGGAACTCGCCCTTGTGGTCGAGGACATGGAGGCGCTCGGGGTCGAAATAGAGACCCTCCTCGACATCTCGGATAAAGGCGTCATCGGCCCAGCTGTCCCACAACCCGGTGACGACATCGAAAAACTCGCGGGCGCGGCGGTACCGCTCGCCGTGCTCCATATGCTCGGTCATACCGAAATTGAGCGCGGTATCGGGGTTGGAGGTGGTGACCAGATTCCACGCCGCGCGCCCGCCGCTGATGTGGTCGAGCGAGGCAAAGCGGCGGGCGATCGTATAAGCGGGCTCGAAGGTGGTGGACGCTGTCGCGATCAGCCCGAGATGCTCGGTGAACATCGCCAGCACCGGCAACAAGGTCAGCGGATCGAACGAGGTCACCGTCGCGCTGCGCTTCAAGGCGGCCATCGGCATGTTGAGCACACCGAGGTGGTCGGCCATGAACCATGCATCGAACCGGCCTTCTTCGAGCTTCTGCGCAAAGCTTATCAGGTGCTTCAAGTTGAAGTTCGCGTCGGGCCAGGCGCCCGGATAGCGCCACCACGCGGTATGGATGCCCACCGGGCGCATAAACGCGCCCAGCCGCATTTGTCGTGATGCCGTCATCCCCGTCGCTCCCTGGCCATCTTCCTCATCATATTAGCCGCCCGCGCGGTGCATGCTAGAATTCAGGGCAGCGATAAGGAGGGTGAGCGGCATGTCTGCGGCCAAGCGTCAGATGCATCTCGGAGTCTTTGTCCTCGGCGCCGGCAACCATTCGGCCGGCTGGCGCTATGAGGGTGCCGCGACCAGCAACAACGATCTCGGGGTCATCCAGGAGATCGCCCGCATCGCCGAGCGCGGCAAGTTCGACCTGCTGTTCATCTCCGACGGGCTCGACATGGAGCCGGGCGACCTGCCGTCCTTCGTCTGTCGCTTCGAGCCGACCACCCTCATATCGGTGTTGAGCGCCGCCACCAGCCATATCGGGCTCGGCGCCACGGTCTCGACCAGCTTCACCGAGCCCTACAACGTCGCCCGCATCTTTGCCTCGATCGACCATTTGAGCCGGGGCCGCGCCGCCTGGAACGTCGTGACCAGCTCGCGGGCCACGGCGGCGCTCAATTTCAGCCTCGAGCGCCAGATGGACCACGAATTGCGCTACGAGCGCGCCAACGAGTTTGTCGATGTCGTCCGCGGGTTGTGGGATTGCTGGGAGGACGGTGCGATCGTCGCCGACAAGGCGACGGGGCTTTATCTCGACGCCACCAAGGTGCAGCCGCTCGACCACAAGGGCCGGTTCTTCCAGGTGAAGGGGCCGATCAACACTGCGCGCTCCCCGCAGGGCCACCCGGTCATCATCCAGGCCGGCGGTTCGCCCTCCGGCCTCGACCTGGCGGCGCGCACGGCCGATGTCGTTTTTTCGGTCGTGCAGGAGTTGGGCAGCGCGCAAAAGGCCTATGCCGATCTGAAGGGCCGCATGGCCAAATACGGCCGCTCGCCGGACCGGCTGGCGGTATTGCCCGGGGTCATGCCGATTATCGGTGCCACCGAAGCCGAGGCAAAGGAGAAGCTGGCGCTGTTGCAGAGCTGGCTGACCCCGACCAACGCGCTGACCCTGGTTTCGGGTCGGATCGGCTATGACGTCTCCGGCCATCCGCTCGACGGCCCGGTGCCGGCGCCGCCGCCGAGCGAAGGCGGCCAGACCTTCCACCGGGTGCTCTACGAAATGGCGCAGCGCCAGAATATGACGTTGCGCGATCTCTACAACCTGACCGCGGCGGCGCGCGGCCACTGGGTTGTGTGCGGCACGCCCACGCAGATTGCCGATACGCTCGAACAATGGTTCAGCGAGGGGGCGGCCGACGGGTTCAACATCCTTCCTCCGTATTTTCCCGGAGCCTTTGCCGATTTCGTCGATCTCGTCGTTCCCGAATTGCAGCGCCGGGGCCTCTGCCGCCGCGACTACGAGGGCACCACCCTGCGCGACCATTTCGGCCTCCCGCTTGTGCCGGCGCCGGGAGCGCGGCCGGAGGCGGTCGGCGCAGAGTGAGGAGTTTGCCGAATGGCCGAGACTTCGACCCTGATGATGCTGGTTGGCGCCGCAACGCCGCCGGGCCGGCTCGCTGTCGCAATCGCCGTGGCGGCGGAGGTGGCGCGGTCCAGCGGCGGCATTGCCGTCGACACCCTCAACCTCGCAGAGGTGCCGGTCGAGATCTGTGACGGCCGCCCGCTCGAGGCCTATGGCGAAGAGACGCGTGAAGCGGTCCGGCGGATCACCGCGGCGTCGGCCGTGCTGATCGGCGCGCCGGTCTACCGCGCAAGCTTCCCGGGCGTCTTGAAAAACCTCTTCGACATCACCCCGGTCGAGGCGCTGCAGAATAAGCCCGTCGGCATCGTCGCGATGGGCGGGTCGCCACATCACTACCTCGCGGTCGACGGCCAGCTGCGCCAGGTGCTGGCGTGGTTCGGTGCGCTCGTGGCCCCGACCAGCGTCTATCTGACCGGCGGCGATTTCCGCGACGGCCAGCTGACAGCGGAAGCCGCCCGCAACGACCTGGCCGCCCTGACCCAGACGCTGATAACGCTGCTGCGCCGGCTCGACCCAGCTTCGCTCGGTCCGCCGCCGCTGGCCGCGAAATTTACCTGACCGTTGGAGCGGGCGATGGGATTCGCCGTGGGCGATGCCTCATCCAGGGGAGCTGCAGACTCATGAGAGTACGCTTCTGGGGAACGCGGGGGTCGATCGCCACGCCCGGGCCGGGCACGACCCGCTTCGGCGGCAATACCTCCTGCGTGGAACTGACCACTGCCGACGGCCAACTGCTGATTTTCGACTGCGGCACCGGCGCGCACCAGCTGGCCGCCGAGTTGATGGCCCAGGGCGGGAAACCCATCAACGCGAACATTCTCCTCGGACATACCCACTGGGATCACATTCAAGGCTTTCCGTTCTTCAGCCCGGCCTTTGTCCATGGCAACTCGATCGCGATCTACGGCCCGGAAGGCAGCCGCTTCTCGCTGCATCACGTGCTGGCCGGCCAGATGGAGTTCACCTACTTTCCCGTCGAGTTGAACCAGCTGCCGGCTGCGATCACCTACCACGAGCTGACCGAGGGCATCCACACGATCGGGGAGGTGCGGGTCGCCACGCAATTTCTCAATCACCCGGCCATGACGCTGGGCTACCGGGTCGAAGCCGACGGCGTCGCGCTGGTGTACCTGGTGGACCACGAGCCGTTTTCCGATGAGCTCTGGCGCGCCGGTGCCGAGCCGGGCCGCATCGAGTCGATCCTGCACCGGGGCGACCGCCGGCACGCCGAATTCATGGCCGACGCCGATCTGGTGATCCACGACGCCCAGTACACCCCCGAGGAATACGGCCCAAAGAAAACCTGGGGGCACAGCGCGTACGACTACGTCGTGCAAATCGCCGCGGCGGCCGGCGTGCGGCGAGTCGCGCTGACCCACCACGATCCGGGCCACGACGATGACTTCGTCGCGGACATCGAGCGCAAGGCCCGCACCCTCGCCGTGCAACTCGGGGCCGGGCTGGATGTCTTCTGCGCGTATGAAGGCTGCGATCTTGCCTTGGAGCCGTGCTCCATCTTGAAACCGTTTGTCCCGGCAAACCCCTTCCAGGCGTCCGTCGCGCAGCGCCGCTTTCACATCCTGGTCGTCGATGACCAGCCGGACATGGTGGCGCTGATCGTTTCCGCGCTCGAGGCGGATCAGCACACGGTCAGCAGGGCGACAAGCGGCCCAGAGGCGCTTCAGATGATCGACGCGCGTATGCCGGACCTCGTTGTGCTGGATTACAAGATGGACGGCATGGACGGTCTCGCCGTCACCAGAGCGCTCCGCGCCAAGCCCGAAACTCAGCCGCTGCCTGTGCTGATGCTCACCGCCATGACCGACGAGCCCAGCACCCGCGCCGGTTTTGAAGCGGGGGTGACGGACTATGTGACCAAGCCGTTTTCGATCCCGCAGCTCACCGCACGCGTCCGCGCCTGCCTCGCCAGGACCCGGCTCCGGTAATCGCGGGCGGGCTAGTCGGAGATCATCTCGACACGATCCAGGTAATTGGACAATTCGTCCAGCCACTTGCGCGACGCCTCGCTGTCGGAACTCTCGGCGGCCTGCTCAAGGGCGGCGCCGATGTCGGTGATGGCCTGGAATCCATAGCTGCCGCCGGCGCCCCTCATTCCGTGCCCCAGATTTTCCACGGTCCCGAAATCCCCCCGATCCAGGGCGTCCAACATCGGGATCATATTCTGCCTGCAGTTGTGCAGGAACACGGGGATCAGGTCGGCGAATTTAGGATCCGCACGCACCATCATCATGTCCTGCCGGCGGCTTTCCTCTTTGGGCGAGGCAGACGCCACTATGTCCTTGATCGCTTGCAGCAGCGCCTCTTGTTTTATTGGTTTTGTCAGGTACGCCGTGCACCCCGCCGCCAGACACTTTTCTCGATCGCCCTTCAAGGCAGCGGCCGTCAGCGCGATGATCGGGGTCGCCGGCCGGTAGTTCGCATTTTCCCACTCCCTGATCACTCGGGTCGCGGTCAGGCCGTCCATTACCGGCATTTGCCGGTCCATCAGGACAACGTCATAGAGTCCAGCCTTGAACATTTCACAAGCAAAGGCTCCGTTTTCGGCAATTTCGACCTGGTAAGGCGTGTCTTGCAGGTAGGCCAGCGTGATCATGCGGTTGTCTGAGGAGTCCTCCACCAGAAGAATTTTCAGCGCCGGCAGCGGCGGCTCGGGACCCGTGCCGACCGGCACGGCCAGGCTTCCCCCAGCCCCGGCCCAGATCTCGAGTGGCACGGAGAAGGAAAACACGCTGCCCTTTCCGACCTCGCTGTCGACCCAGATGCGCCCGCCCATCAATTCCACCAAACGCTTCGAAATCGTCAGCCCCAGCCCCGAGCCCCCGTACTGGCGAGTGGTGGAGGAGTCGGCTTGCGTGAAGCGCTCAAACACCGCGCCCAATTTCTCGCCCGGAATGCCGATGCCGGTGTCCGAAATCGTGAACCGCAATGCGCCCGGGACGGGAGAGTCCGCGTCCGGCGTCACGCGCAGGGACACTTCGCCGGATTCTGTGAACTTGATCGCGTTGCCAAGCAGATTAAGCAGTACCTGCCGCAGCCGTGTCGGATCGCCGACCAGGTCGGTGGGCACTTTCGGCGCGATCTCGCACACGAGGGCCAGTTTTTTTTCATGGGCCCGGACCGCCACCATCTCCGTCACTTTTTCCAGCAGATCGTTCAACGAGAACCCGGTCCGTTCCAGATCGAGCTGCGAGGTTTCGACTTTGGAGAGATCGAGGATGTCGTCGATGATATACAGCAGGTTGTCGCTGGCGCGGCGAAAGATCTGTACATACTTGTTCTGCTCCGGGGAGAGCGGGGTCTTCGCGAGCAGGCTCACCATGCCGATGATCGCCTGCATCGGCGTTCGGATTTCATGACTCATGCTCGCCAGAAAATCTGACTTGGTCCGGCTCGCGCTCTCGGCCACGGCCTTGGCCTGCTTCAGTTCCAGCTCTACCCGCTTGCGCTCGGTGACGTCGCGCGCCGCGGCGAAGACGCCCTGCAGCGTACGGTCCCGGTCGTAAAAGGTGGTCGCGTTGTACGACACCACCGTTTTCTTGCCGTCGCGGGCGCACGCCGTCAGCTCGTAGTCGGTCACTTTCTTTTGGCTCAGCACCAGTTTGATCGCCGCTTCGGCCCGCTCTGGATCGGTGAAGTAGCCCTTGAACGGTGCGCCGATCAATTCGTCGCGCGTGCAGCCGGTGAGCGCCTCCATCTGCTTGTTGACGTCGGTGATGATGCCGGAGGGGTCGGTGGTCATCAGCGCGTCGATGTTGGATTCGATCAGCGAACGCGTGTAAAACTGCTGGTCGCGCAGGCGCTGATCGAGCTTTTGCTTCTCGGCTTCGACCTGCTGGCGCGCGGTATTGTCGGTGCCGATCAACAGATAGCCGATGATGGCGTCCTGCGCGTCGCGCAGAGCGGTGACCGACACGACCGCCCCAAACCGGCTCCCATCCTTGCGGATGTAGGTCAGTTCGTAGATGTCCTCGATCCCGCGCGAGGCCTTGAACACCAGGGCCTCGAAGCCCGGCGTGATCGGGGTCCCGAGTTCGACGCTCAGCGCCTTGGCGCGCGCGATCACTTCCTGCGGATCGGAAATATCGGCCGGGGTGATCTTGTTCATCACTTCGGCGGCCGTGTAGCCCAGCATCCGCTCGGCGCCGACATTGAAGATCTGAATGACGCCCTTGGCGTCGGTGGCGATGCTCGAGAAGTTGGCGCTGTTGAAAATCGCCTTCTGCAGGGCCCCGGCTTTCAGCAGCACCTCTTCTGCCTGCTTGCGCGAAGTCACCGCGCCGGCACCCCGGGAGAGGCCGATCCGCGTCCTCGTTACGCCGTTTCCATGAGCCATCGTGTTGCCTCCGGCAACTTGTGCTGTTCCATTGATTTCCGGACGAACGGCGCTCGATTGTCGGGCCGGCAAACCCCCGCGCCGCGCCGCGGAAATCAGCCAAGGCTCGGTTTGCGGAGAATGGCAGACGGCAATGACGGCCGGGCGAGCACCCCGGCGTGCCAAACCGCCTTGGCACGCGGCGCGGTTAAATTTCCGCTCTGATCGTTGCTATATGGTTGCTAGGTTCTCGACCGACAAGTCAACCTGACTTATAAGCCGTTGAAAACTTTGGAGCGGGCGAAGGGATTCGAACCCTCGACCCCAACCTTGGCAAGGTTGTGCTCTACCCCTGAGCTACGCCCGCATCCTAGCGATCCAATATCATACCAGGGGAGGGGGGGTGCAAGGACTTGCGCTCTGCCGCGGCGCCGCCGCATCGTGCGCGCCATGCCACCGGCGCCGCTCACCCCCGATCAGCTCTTCGCCCGGCTCGACGCGCTCGGTATCGCGCAGCGCACCTATGACCATCCGCCGGTGTTTACCGTGGCCGAGGCGGCGGCGTTGCGCGGCCAGCTGCCGGGCGGCCATTGCAAGAGCCTCTTCCTCAAGGACAAAAAAGCCGGGCTGTGGCTCGTCGTCGCACTCGAGGAGCGTCGCATCGACCTGAAGCGTCTCGCGGAGGTGCTCGGCGCGCCGCGGTTTTCGTTCGGGTCCGCCGAACTGCTCTACGAGGTGCTCGGGGTGACACCGGGCAGCGTTACCCCGTTTGCCCTTGTCAACGACACCACCCATCGCGTCGCCCTCGTGCTCGATCGGGCGATGCTCGACCATGACCCGCTCAACTACCATCCGCTCGACAACACCCGCACCACCGCGATCGCGCCCGCCGATCTGCTGCGCTTTATCGCGTGGTGCGGGCACCGGCCGCGCCTTATCGATCTCGACCTTACCCTGCCCGCGACGGGCCCGGCGTGACAAGAGCGGCGGCGGCAGTGCTTGCCATCGTGCGTCGCCACCGCCATGTTTTGCGTTGTATCCCCGGGGAGAGAACTGCATGGCGAACGAACCTATGATCGGCGGCGGTGGCGCGGCGGCGCCGATCGCGGACGTGACCACGGCGAATTTCATGGCCGAGGTCGTCGATGCCTCGTTCGACCAGCCGGTCATCGTCGATTTCTGGGCGCCGTGGTGCGGGCCGTGCAAGCAATTGGGGCCGATCCTCGAGAAGGTGGTGCGCGCGGCCAACGGCGCAGTGCGGATGGTCAAGCTCAACATCGACGAGAACCCCGAGATCGCGCAGCAGATGCGCATCCAGTCGATCCCGGCGGTCTATGCCTTTAAGGAGGGTAGGCCGGTCGACGGCTTTGTCGGCGCCCAACCGGAAAGCCAGGTCAAGCAGTTCGTCCAACGCCTTGGCGGCACGGCGGCCGGGCCCTCGCCGATCGAGCAGGCGATGACGATGGCGAAAGAGGCCGCGCAAGGGGGCGACCATGCCAGCGCCGCGGCGCTTTATTCGCAAATCCTGCAACGCGAGAAGGAGAACCCGGAGGCGCTGGCCGGGCTGGCGCGCGCGCTGATCGCGCGGGGCGAACTCGGCAAGGCGCAGAAGCTGCTGGGCGAAGCGCCCAAGGAAATCGCCAAGCATGCCGAGATCGCGGCGGCGCACTCGGCGCTCGAACTGGCCGAGCAGGCGCAGAAGGCCAAGGGCTCGCTCGGTACGCTGCGCACCCGGATCGAGCGGAACCCGGACGATCACGAGGCGCGCTTCGAGTTGGCGACCGCCCTCTTTGGCGCCGGCGAACGCGAGACGGCGATCGACGAGTTGTTGACCCTGTTCAAGCGCGACCGCATGTGGGACGAGCAGGCGGCGCGGCGCCAGCTGGTCAAGTTTTTCGAGGTCATGGGCGCGACCGACCCGTTGACCTTGAGCGCCCGTCGCCGGCTGTCGTCCTTGATGTTCTCGTGAGGGGGCGGTGATGGAAAGCGGCATGCCATGAGCGACCGGCCGAGCACGCGGGAGCCGATCGAGCTGCCCGACATCCTGCCGATTTTCCCCTTGAGCGGGGTGCTGCTCTTGCCGCGCGGGCGGCTCCCGCTCAACATCTTCGAGCCACGCTACCTGGCGATGACGCGTGACGCGCTCGGTGGCGAACGCCTTATCGGCATGGTCCAGCCGAGCGAACCGCAGGACGACAACCGGGGCGGAGGTGGCCTTAACCCGCCGGTCTATCCGATTGGCTGTGCCGGGCGCATCACCCAGTTCAGCGAGACCGACGACGGACGCTATCTGCTCACGCTGACCGGCATGTCGCGCTTCCGCATCCGCGAGGAACTGCCGCTGATCTCCGGCTACCGCCGGGTCGTTCCCGAGTGGCGAGACTTCGCGCATGACCGCGACCGGCCGGGCGAGCCCGGCTTCGACCGCGAGCGTCTGATCCGCGGGCTCAAGGCCTATTTCGCGCAGCGCCAGATTCAGGCCGATTTCGACGCGATCGAGAAGGCGCCGGGCGAGTATCTCGTTACTTCGCTGGCGATGGCCTGTCCCTTCGCGCCGAGCGAGAAGCAGGCGCTGCTCGAAGCCCCGGATCCCGACGAGCGGGCGCGATTGCTGACGACGCTGGTGGAAATGGCGGCGATCGAGCCGACGACCGAGGAAAGCGGCGGCACGCGCCACTGACGGGGACTTGTTGCGGCCACCGGGGAATAGCGATGGACGACGCTTCGGAGATCGACCCGAAACTCCTCGAGATCCTGGTCTGCCCGCTGACCAAGGGGCCGCTGCGCTATGACCGCGCAGCGCAGGAGCTGATCAGCGAGGAAGCCGGGCTCGCCTATCCGATCCGCGACGGAATTCCGATCATGCTGGTCGACGAGGCGCGGCCGTTGCGCTCAGAGGAACCCGCCGCCCAACCCGCGCCGAAGTTGCCGCCGCAGCCATGAGGCAAAGCGGACCCTGGCCGGTCGAGCTGCGTTTGAAGCGCGCCGAGAAACGGCTCGACATCGAGTTTGACGATGGCAAGCATTTCAGCCTCCCGGCCGAATATCTGCGGGTCGAAAGCCCTTCTGCCGAGGTCCAGGGGCACGGGCCGGGTGAGAAGATCATCATCGCCGAACGCGCCGAAATTGGCATCCTCGATCTCGAACCGGTCGGCAATTACGCGGTCCGGATCAAGTTCGACGATCTGCACGATACCGGGATCTATTCCTGGGATTATTTCTATCAGCTTGGGGTCGAGCACGATAAGCGCTGGGCCGCTTACCTCGCCGCCCTTGAGGCCCGCGGCCTCAGCCGCGAACCGCGCCGGGGCTAGAGCGGTTCCCGACCGAGTCGACGCACTCGGCACGCATCACCCCACCCCGACCCGCCCCCATCGAGGGGGCGGGAGTAAAAATAGGCGTGCTGATAAAGGCCCTCCCCCTTGATGGGGGAGGGTTTGGGAGGGGGTGAGCGGGTGGAACTTGGTCGGGACCGCGTCTAGCCGCAGCAAGCGCGCCTCACTCGTAGCTGACGCCGATCGTCTCGGCGATGAGGACCGGGCGGGCGCCGCCTTCGACCTCCATCGTCCCGTCGGAGGTGATCCGCGTTCCGCCGCCATCCACCGCCTCGACCGACTTGATCGTGAGGCGCAGCCGAATCCGCGAGCCAGCCGGCACCATCCCGGTAAAGCGCACCCGGTTGGCGCCGTAATTGAGGCCGCGCGAGCGGTGCTTGACCCGGTAGAGGCTCGAAGCGAGGCGCGGCACCAAGGACAGCGTCAGCCAGCCATGAGCGATTGTCTTGCCGCCCGGCATCTCGCGCTTGGCGCGCTCGACATCGACGTGGATCCATTGATGATCGCCGGTCGCATCGGCGAATTTGTCGATCTGCTCCTGGGTCACCGTATACCAGTCGCTGACCCCGATCTCCTTGCCTTCATAGGCTTTCAGATCGGCCGCATGTTCGACTTCAAGCATTCTATGACCTCGTTTAAGCTGGCTCAGCGGTCGCGCATCTTGGGGTCGAGCACATCGCGCAGCGAATCGCCGAACAGGTTGATGCCGAATACCGTCAGCATAATCGCCAGGCCCGGAAAGATGGCGATCCACGGCGCCGTCGTCGCGTATTCCTCGGCGCCGCCCTGCAGCATCAGCCCCCAGGCCGGCACCGGCTCCTGGACGCCGAGCCCGAGATAGCTGAGCGCCGCCTCGGCGAGGATCGCCTGCCCGACCCAGGCGGTGATGATGACGAGGAACGGGCCCATCACGTTGGGGATCATATGGCGCAGGATGATCCGGGTGTGGCTGAAGCCGAGGGCGCGCGCGGCGTCGATATAGGGTACCTCGCGGATCGCCAGCGCGGAGGAGCGCACCACCCGCGCGCAACGCGGGATCCCGGGGATCGTGATCGCGATGATGACATTCTGGACCCCGGTGCCGAAGATCGAGACGATGGCGAGCGCCATGATGATCAGCGGGAACGACATGACGATGTCGAGGAGGCGCTGCAGCCACAGATCGAACTTGCCGCCGAAATAGGCGCTGGCAACCCCGATCACCAGGCCAGAGAGGCCGCCGACCAGGGCCGAGCTCAAGCCGACGATGAACGCGGTGCGCGCGCCGAACAGGATGCGCGACAGGAGATCGCGCCCGAGCTGGTCGGTGCCGAGCCAGTGCGCCCAGCTCGGCGACCTCGGTCATCGCGGCAAAGTCGTTGGCGGTCGGGCTGTAGGGGGCGATCCAATCGGCAAAGAGGCCGGCGAGACCGAAGATCGCGACCAGCACCATGCCGATCGCGCCGACCGGTTGGCGTTGGAGAAAGCTCCAGGAGACCGCGAAGATGCCGCGCGGCGCGAGGCTGCCGTCGTCGGCGAGGGCGGCGATACCGGTCGGGGTCGGTTCGAGAACGGCCATGGCTCAGCCTCTCATCCCAGACGGATCCGCGGGTCGAGCCAGGCATAAAGCAGATCGACCACAAGGTTGCTGAGGATGGCGATCGTAACGACCAGCATCACCAGCGCCTGGGTCATGGTGTAATCCTGGTTTTGCACCGAAAGCACCATCAGGCGGCCGATGCCGTTCAGGTTGAACACCTGCTCGGTGACGACCAGGCCGCCGATCAGAAACGCGAACTCGAGGCCGATCACCGTGACCACCGGCAGCAGTGCGTTTTTCAGCGCATGCCGGTTGATCACGATGCGGTTGATCAGCCCTTTGGCGCGCGCGGTGCGGATATAGTCCTCGCGCAGCACTTCGAGCATCGCCGAGCGGGTCATGCGCATCGAGACGGCGGCATAGCGATAGCCGATCGTCAGCGCCGGGAGCATCACGATCGACAGATTGCGGATCGGGTCCTGCCACAAGGGGACATAGTCAATGGGCGGCATCCAGGGGTGGCCGGAAATCGCCTGGGTCAGATCGAGCACGAGCAGGATCGATACGATGCCGAGCCAGAAGGCGGGCGTCGCCAGTCCGGCGATCGAGAAGGAGCGGACCACGAGGTCGATCCAGCTGTTCTGCTTCAGCGCCGATATCGTGCCGAGCGGGATCGCGATCGTGACTGCGATGATCGTTGCCATCACCGCGACTTCCAAGGAAATCGGAAAGCGAGTGGCGATCTCGACGATGACCGGCTTCCCCGACCACATCGAAATCCCGAAATCGAAGCGCGCCATCCCCCACAGGAAATCGAGGTATTGCACGATCCACGGCCGATCGATGCCGATCTCGGCATGGCAGCTGGCGAGCGCCTGGGTGGTGAAGCTGTTGCCCTCGCCGCCGAGGCGCACCAGGCAGATGTCGCCCGGAACGAGACGCATCAAGGCGAAAACCAGTGTCGCGGCGCCGGCGAGCGTCGGGAAAACCAGCAATATCCGACTGATGATGTAGCGATACATGCCCTGCCGCGCCGCCCGGGTTTAATCGGTCGCTTCAGGGCGAGATTGCGTCCTTGCGGTGCGCCTCGCAACGACAAAAAGGTGTGACCCGCGGGCTGGCCAGGCAAACCGTCGCGAGCCGCCCCGCGATGATGCTGAAGCGGCGGTCTAACTGGAGCGGGCGAGCCACCCCGCCGGCCTCATTTGTCGAGCCATATCGTCGCCAAATCCTGGTTGATGTAATGGCTCGGGCTGATCTTCCAGCCCTTGACGTAGGACCGGTAGGGGATGATCCGGTTCCACCACAGCAGGTAGAGCGCGTGCGTCTGTCGTCGAGCACATATTTCTCGAACGCCCGCATCGAGGCCGCGCTCGCGGGCGGGGTCGGTCTCACGCAGCGTCTTCTGATAGAGCGCGACCTCCTGCGGGTCCTCGAAAAATTCGTAATTGCCGGTGTAGTAGGAGCCGGGCAGATAGGGCTGGACGTCGAGCAACGGATTGACGACGCCATGGCAATTGGCGCCCGAAACCACCTCGTAACTGCCGCTGCGCTGCGCCTCGATGAAGGGGCCGGTCGGCACCACCTTCTGCGTGACCTTGAGCCCGACCTTGCTCCATTCGTCGACGAGCCAGGTGCCGACGGTTTTGTACGGCTGATCGACGCCGCGAGTGCAGCAGCTCGAAGCTCAGCCCCTCGGCCCCCGCCTCCTTCAACAGGCGCTTAGCCTCGGTCCGCGATTTTTCGATGTCGGGCCAATAGCCGGCCATCTCTTCGAGCTCGGCCTTGGTCGCGGCGAGCGGTGACCCGGGAAAGACGATGCCGCCGACGGTGCGGACGTTGGCGATCTTGGAGAGCGCCTGCGCGCCGCGCCAGCGATCGATCGCCAGCGTCAGGGCGCGGCGCACGCGGGCATCGTCGAACGGCTTCTTCTTGTGGTTGATGTACACCAGGCTGCCGCAGTTCCAGTCGCTCTTCTGCACGGTGATCTTGTCGCCGAGCGCCGATTTCAGCTCGTCGCGGGCCGAGGGCGGCAGGCCGCGGAACTCCATCGCGGCGCGGTCGCTGCGGATCGCGTCGACCCGCGTCGCCTGCTTGGCGCGCAAAGATGCCGGTGAAGCCGTCGAGGTAGGGCAGTCCCGGGTGGTAATAATCGGGATTGCGCACGCCGCTGATCGACTGGCCGGTCTCGTAGGAGACGAATTTGAACGGGACCCGAGCCCAGGATGTTCTTCTCGTACCAGTGCGGGTCCTGGTCGAGCATTTGCCTTCTGGTAGATGAAGGTGAACGGGTCGGCGAGCGCCGGCAGGAAGGCGTTGGTCGCGAATTTCAGATGGAATACGACGGTCGTCGGGTCCGGCGCCGTCGACCGTGTCGACCATCCTGTACCAGCTCTTGCGCACGCTGAGGACGCCTTCGGGCGGATTGATGATGTGCTCCCAGCTCGCCTTCACATCGGCCGCGGTCAGCGGCGAACCGTCGTGGAACTTGACGCCGTCGCGGAGCTTGAAGGTGTAGGTCGTGTCCTCGTCGGTCGGCGTCGGCATCTCGGTGCACAGATCGCAGACGAAATCAGTGGTCGATGCCGGGTTGTCCGGGTTGATCCGGATCAGGACGCTGTAGAACGGGGCGGTGGCGTGCAGCGTCGCGAAGGTGCCCTCGCGATGGCCGTCGAAGCTCGGCGGCGCGTCCGCCGGGATCATGTAGGTCAGCGTGCCGCCGCGCTTCGGGGTCTGCGCGAAGGCGGCAGACGCCGCCATCACGAGAACTGCGCCCAGAGCAGCTGCGAATAACGGCAAACCGCTTTCGCATCGCGGTTCCTCCCCCGCCGCCGGCAAATCGGCGGCTATTTGTCGAGCCAGATCGTCCCCAGATCCTGATTGACGTAATGGCTCGGGCCGATCTTCCAGCCCTTGACATAGGAGCGGTACGGCACGATCCGCTGCCACCACAGCAGGTAGATCGCATGCGCCTGGTCGTCGAGCACGTATTTTCGAACTCGCGCATCAGCGCCCGCTGCTTGCGCCTTGTCGGTCTCGCGCAGCATCTTGTCGTAGATGTCGACCTCCTGCTGGTCCTCGAAGTTGCCGTAGTTCGACGACGAGACCGTATGCGGCAGGTATTTGGCGACATCGGCGAGCGGATTGACGACGTTCTGGCAGTTGCCCTCGATGGACGACATCGAAATTGCCGTCGCGCATCGCCTCGAACCAGGGCCCGGTCGGCAGCACCCTCTGGGTGACGTGGAGGCCGATCTTGCTCCACTGGTCGATGACCCAGATGCCGTAATATTTGTAGGGCTGGTCGACAGTGCGGTTGAGCAGCTCGAAGCTCAGCCCTTCGGCGCCGGCCTCCTTCAGCAGCCGCCGCGCCTCGGCCCGCGACTTTTCGATGTCGGGCCAGTAGCCGGCGATCTGCTGCAGTTCCTCCTTGCGTGGCGGCCAGCGGCGAGCCGGGAAAGACGAGGCCGCCGACGGTGTGCACGATCGCGATCTTGGCCAGCTCCGGCGCGCTGCCCCAGCGGTCGATCGCCAAGGTCAGGGCGCGGCGCACGCGCACGTCGTCGAACGGTTTGCTGCTTGTGGTTCGGGCGTGATCATGCCGCCGCAGTTCCAGTCGCTCGTCCTGCACCGTGATCTTGTCGCCGAGCGCCCGCTTCAGCTCGTCGCGCACCGTCGGCGGAAAGCCGCGGAACTCGATCGCCGCGCGGTCGCTGCGGATCGCCTCGACCCGGATCGACCTGCTTGTCGGCAAAGATGCCCGTTAAACCCGTCGAGATAGGGCAGCCCTTGGTGGTAGTAATCCGGGTTGCGTTCGCCCTTGATCGACTGGCCGGTCTCGTAGCTGACGAACTTGAACGGGCCGGAGCCGATGATGTTCTTCTCGTACCAGTGGGGATCCTTGTCGAGCATGCGTCTTCTGGTAGATCAAGGCGTAGGGGTCGGCGAGCGCCGGCAGGAACGCGTCGGTGGCGAATTTCAGATGGAAGACGACGGTGGTCGGGATCGGGCGCCTCGACCTTGTCGACCATGCACGAAATTGCTCTGGCGGGCGCTCAGCACGCCCTGGCGGCGGAAAGATGATCTTGTTCCAGCTCGCCGCGACGTCGGCGGCGGTCAGCGGCGAGCCGTCGTGGAACTTGACGCCCTCGCGGATCTTGAAGGTGTAGGTCTTGCCGTCGTCGGTCGGCTTCGGCATCTCGGTGCACAGATCGCAGACGAAATCGGTGCTGTCGCCCGGGTTCATCGGATCGGCCCGGATCAGGACGCTGTAGAACGGCGCGACCGAATGGATCGTCGCGTAGGTCTCCTCGCGATGCCCGTCGAAGCTCGGCGGCGCATCGGCCGGGATCATATAGGTCAGGATGCCGCCGTGCTTCGGCGTCTCGTCGGCCGCGGCCGGCACGACCAGCGCCACCGCGACAAGCCGGCGGCGGCGAACCGCAACGCTGCAATGCTCATCGCTTTCCGTCCCATATCGCGGCTCGCTCGGCTGGTTCGCGGTCGCGCTATTTGTCGAGCCAGATCGTCGCCAGATCCTGGTTGAGGTAATGGCTCGGGCTGATCTTCCAGCCCTTCACATAGGAGCGATAGGGGACGATCCGGTACCACCACAACAGAAAGATCTCGTGCGCCTGGTATCGAGCACGTGTTTCTCGAACTCGCGCATCAGCGCCCGCTGCTTGGTCGAAGTCGGTCTCGCGCAGCATCTTGTCGTAGAGATCGATCTCCGGCTGGTCCTCGAACTGGCCGTAGTTGGCGGCGTAGACCGATGCGGCAGATAGCGTTGCACGTCGAGCAGCGGGTTGACCACGCTCTGGCAATTGCCGGTCGACGCACGACGTCGAAATTGCCGCTGCGCATCGCTTCGAACCAGGGGCCGGTCGGCACGACGCGCTGGGTGACGTGGAGCCCGATCTTGCTCCACTCGTCGATCACCCAGGTGCCGTTATACTTGTAGGGCTGGTCGACATTGCGGTTCAACAGCTCGAAGCTGAGCCCCTCGGCCCCCGCCTCCTTCAAGCAGACGGCTGCGCCTCGGCGCGCGATTTCTCGATGTCGGGCCAGAACCCGGCGATCTGCTGCAGCTCCTCCTTGGTCGCCGCCAGCGGCGAGCCCGGGAAAGACGATGCCGCCGACCGTGTGCACATTGGCGATCTTGGCCAGCGCCGGCGCGCCATGCCAGCGGTCGATCGCCAGCGTCAGCGCGCGGCGCACGCGGACATCGTCGAACGGTTTTTTCTTGTGGTTGGGTTCGACGAAAGCTGCCGCAATTCCAGTCGCTGTTCTGCACCGCGATCTTGTCGCCGAGCGCGCCGACCAGCTCGTCGCGGACCGTCGGCGGAAAGCCGCGGAACTCGATCGCCGCGCGGTCGCTGCGGATGCGCGTCGACCCGCACCGCCTGCTTGTCGGCATAGATCGCCGGTGAAGCCGTCGAGATAGGGCAGCCCCTTGTGATAATAGTCGGGGTTGCGCACCCCCTTGATCGACTGGCCGATCTCGTAGCTCGGCGAACTTGAACGGGCCCGAGCCCGAGGATGTTCTTTTCGTACCAGTGCGGATCCTTGTCGAGGATCGCCTTCTGGTAGATGAAGCTGAAGGGGTCGGCGAGCGCCGGCAGGAACGCGTTGGTGGCGAATTTCAGATGGAAGACGACGGTCGTCGGATCGGGCGCCTCGACCTTGTCGACCATCATGTAGTGGCTCTCGCGCGGGCTCAGCACGCCCTTCGGGCGGGAAGATGATCTGCGTTCCAGCTCGCCGCCACGTCGGCCGCGGTCAGCGGCGAGCCGTCGTGGAACTTGACCCCCTCGCGGATCTTGAAGGTGTAGGTCTTGCCGTCGTCGGTCGGCTGTCGGCATCGCGGTGCACAGATCGCAGACGAAATCGGTGGTCGAGGACGGGTTCGTCCGGATTGACCCGGATCAGCACGCTGTAGAACGGCGCCGCCGAATGCATCGTCGCGAAGGTGGTCTCGCGATGCGCGTCGAAGCTCGGCGGCGCGTCCGCCGGGATCACGTAAGTAAGGGTGCCGCCGTGTTTCGGCGTCTCGCGCGGCCGCGGCCGGCAGGCGCCAGCGACGAGCGCGGCAAGGCTCGCCATGCCAAGAACCGCAAGCGCATCTCTTCCCCCTGTTCACCGTCTCGTCTTCGTTCTCGCCGGCCCGCTATTTGTCGAGCCAGATCCGTCGCCAGATCCTGATTGATGAAATGGGTCGGGGCGATCTTGAAGCCCTTCACGTAGGAGCGGTACGGGCACGATCCGGTGCCACCACAACGCCCAGATCTCGTGCGCCTGGTCGTCGAGCACGTAGGTCTCGAACCGGCGCATCAGGGCGCGCTGCTTGCGCCGGATCGGTCTCGTGCAGCATGGCTGTCGTAGAGCTCGACCTCGGTCGGGTCCTCGTAATGGCCGTAATTCTCGGCATCGACCGAGGCGGGCAGGACTTTCTGCACATCGAGCGGCGGGTTGACGATGCCGTAGCCCGGGGCTTCGACGACGACATCGAAATCGCCGTTGCGCATCGCGTCGAACCAGGGGCCGGTCGGCACGACCCGCTGCGTCACGTGCAGCCCGATCTTGCTCCACTGGTCGATCAGCCAGGTGGCGACGTATTTGTAGGGCTGGTCGACATTGCGGTTGAGCAGTTCGAAGGAGATCCCTTCGGCCCCCGCTTCCTTGAGCAGCCGCCTGGCCTCGGCCCGCGACTTTTCGATGTCGGGCCAATACCCGGCCATCTGCTTCCAGCTCCGCCTTGGTCGCCGCCAACGGCGAGCCGGGAAAGACGATGCCGCCGACCGTCTGCACGATGGCGATCTTGGAGAGGCCCGGGGCGCCGCCCCAGCGGTCGATCGCCAGGGTCAGAGCGCGGCGGACCCTGACATCGTCGAACGGCTTTCTCTGGTGATTGGGCGTCACCGCGCTGGCGACAGTCCCAATCGCCTTCCTGCACGGTGATCTTGTCGCCGAGCGCCTGACCAGCTCGTCGCGCGCCGACGGCGGCATGCCGCGAAACTCGATCGCGGCGCGGTCGCTGCGGATCGCGTCGACCCGTACCGCCTGCTTGGCGGCAAAGATCCCGGTGAAGCCGTCGAGATAGGGCAGCCCCTTGTGATAATAATCGGGATTGCGCACCCCCTTGATCGACTGGCCGGTCTCGTACCCGGCGAATTTGAACGGGACCCGAGCCCATCACGTTCTTCTCGTACCAGTGCGGGTCCTTGTCGAGGATCGCCTTCTGGTAGATCCAGTTGAACGGGATCGGCGAGCGCGGTCAGAAACGCGCCGGTCGCGAACTTGAGATGGAAGACGACGGTCGTCGGATCGGGCGCCTCGACCTTGTCGACCATCGACGTAGTTGCTGACGCGCGCGCTCAGGACCCCGGTCGGGCGGAAAGATGATCTCGTTGAAGCTCGCCGCCACATCGGCGGCGGTGAGGGGCGAGCCGTCATGCCACTTGACGCCCTCGCGGATCTTGAAGGTGTAGGTCCGGCCCGTCGTCGGTCGGCTGTCGGCATCTGCGGTGCACAGATCGCAGACGAGATCGGTGGTCGAGGACGGGTTGTCGGGATTGACCCGGATCAGGACGCTGTAGAACGGCGCCACCGCATGCACCGTCGCATAGGTGCTTTCGCGATGGCCGTCGAAGCTCGGCGGCGCATCGGCCGGGATCATGTAGGTCAGCGTGCCGCCGCGCTTGGGCGTTTCCTCGGCGGTTGCGGGCAGGGTAAGCGCGACGATGGCGAGGATCGCCGCGAGGGCGAGTCGGTAGGCGAAGTCCACGGTGTTTCCCCCGGCGGATGCGCGCATGACTTTAAATCGGCTGCGGCCTCTCCAACCCGCTCGTCGGCGCTACTGCACCACGCTGCAGGCGACCCAATGGCTCGGGCGCAATTCGCGCAGTTCCGGGCGGACCTCGTGGCACTGCGCGACCGCGAGCGGGCAGCGCGGGTGAAAGACGCAGCCGGGCGGCGGGTTGATCGGGCTCGGCACCTCGCCAATGACCGGCTGAAACGCGCGCTTCGCCTCGACCGTCGGGTCGGGCACCGGCACCGCGGCGAGCAAGGCGCAGGTGTAGGGATGCAGCGGGTTGTCGAACAATTCGTCGCACTGGGCCAGTTCGACGACCCGGCCGAGATACATGACGGCGACGCGCTGGCACAAATGCCGAACCACCGACAGATCGTGCGCGATGAACAGATAGGTCAGGTTGAACTTGTCGCGCAGATCCTCGAGCAGATTGATGATCTGGGCCTGGATCGACACATCGAGCGCCGAGACCGCCTCGTCGCAGACGATGAATTCGGGGTTGAGCGCGAGCGCGCGCGCGATGCCGACCCGCTGGCGCTGGCCGCCCGACATCTCGTGCGGGTAGCGATCGGCAAAATTGGGATTGAGGCCGCACAGCGACAACAGTTCGCGCACCCGGGCGGTGCGGCGGGTGGCGTCGGGCTCGACGCCGTGCACCCGCATCGGCTCGGCGATGATCGAGCCGACCTTCTGGCGCGGGTTGAGTGAGCTGTAGGGGTCCTGGAAGATCACCTGGATGCGGCGCCGCAGCGCCACCAGCTGCCGGCGGCCGAGCTTGGCGATGTCGACGCCGTCATAGAGGATTTCGCCCGCAGTCGGCTTTTCGAGACGCAGAATGCAGCGGCCCATCGTCGTCTTGCCGCAGCCGCTTTCGCCGACGAGGCCCAGGGTCTCGCCGCGGCGGATCGTGAAGTCGACGCCGTCGACCGCCTTCACATCGCCGATATGGCGGCGCGCGATCATCCCCTCGGTGACCGGGAAGTGCATCTTGAGGCCGCGTACCTGCAAGAGCGGCGCCGCTTCGCCGGCCGTCGCGGTCATGCCGCCTCGCCTGCGACCGTGCCCAGATCGTTGCTGCGGTAGCACGCCGCGAGCTGGCCCGGCGCGCCGGCCGGCAGCGAGCGGCGGCGGCGCGGTGGCGCAGTGTTCGACGGCAAAGCGGCAGCGCGGCCGGAACGCTGCAGCCGCGGTCGAGCCGGGTCAGGTCGGGCGGCTGGCCCTCGATCGGGTCGAGCCGGGCCTGGCGCGGGCGGTCGAGCCGCGGCACCGAGTGCAACAGCGCCATCGTGTAGGGATGGTGCGGGTCGTGGTAGAGCGCCGTGGCGCTGCCGCTTTCGACGATGCGGCCG
The DNA here is from genome assembly GCA_963734125.1 of uncultured Alphaproteobacteria bacterium. Taxonomy (GTDB): domain Bacteria; phylum Pseudomonadota; class Alphaproteobacteria; order ATCC43930; family CGMCC-115725; genus DATARH01. The sequence goes on along the minus strand of CAVTGB010000035.1, from coordinate 49,587 downwards.
GCATACATCACGTTGACGCGGGCGGCGTAGCGGGCGACGACCCCGAGATTGTGGGTGATGATGATCAGCGCGACGCCGAGCCGGCGGGTCAATTGCTGCATCAACTCGAGGATCTGCGCCTGGATCGTCACGTCGAGCGCGGTCGTCGGCTCGTCGGCGATGATCAGCTTGGGGTCGCAGGCCAGCGCGATCGCGATCATGATGCGCTGGCGCATGCCGCCCGAGAGCTGATGCGGGTATTGCTTGAGGCGGCGCTCGGCGTCGGCGATGCCGACCAGGCCCAGAAGCTCGATCGCCCGGCGCTGTGCCGCCGCGGCGTCGGCGCCGCGATGCTGCTCGATCGTCTCGGTGATCTGGCGCCCGATCGTCAGGACGGGATTGAGCGAGGTCATCGGTTCCTGGAACACCATACCGATGTCGCCACCCCGCACCTGGCGCATCTCCTCCTCCGACAGCCCCATCAGATCGCGGCCGGCAAAGAGGATCTGCCCGTGGGTGATCCGCCCGGGCGGGTTCGGGATAAGGCGCAGGAGCGACAGCGCTCCCGACAGATTTGCCCGACCCGCTTTCCCCGACGATCGCGACCGTTTCGCCGGGATCGACGGTATAGGAGACGCCGTCCACCGCCCGCACGATCCCTGCACCGGTGCGGAACTCGGTGTGCAGATCCCTTACTTCGAGAAGCGGCGGCAAGTGGATTCGTCCTCCCTTGTTCTGGCGTTGCCGCCGTTGGTAACGGGGGCGGGGGGCAGTGTCAACGCCGGCGCCGGGCGCGCTCCTCCCGGTGGTTTGAATTTCCGGCATCCCGTAATCTTCACCGAATTGTCGAGCGGATTACGACCGTTCCGGCGAGTGGGAGCGGCGCCGGCGGGCGGATCCGGACGCCGGACGGGTAGGAGGCGGAAGCGTTTACCCTTCCAGCGGTTCGTGGCACCTCTCGGGGCTCCCCGCGTCGGCAATCGGCGAGATCGCGCCCGCGGCGCTTGTGAAGCAGGCGAAATCGGTCGTATAGGGACGACATGCAGCAAGCCCACGACCGCGCTACGCGGGGCGGTGCTCCGGTCGGCAGCAATGCCGGCACCAGCATGCTGCAGGAAAAGCTCGCGGCGACGCGTACCTTCTGCCGATATGCGTTGCATCGCTTCAGTCGCGACGGCTGCTTTGCGGCGTCGGGCGCACTCAGCTATACGACGCTGGTGTCGCTGGTGCCGCTCGGGGTCATTGCCCTTGGCATCCTCTCGGCGTTCCCCAATTTCGCCGCGGTGCGGCAGGAGCTGCTGTCGCTCGTCTTCCGCAATTTCGTGCCGCAGATCAGCGAGCAGGCGGCGTGGTGGTTCCAGTATTTTGCCGAGTTGGCGGCCCAGACCACGGCGATCGGCATCGTCGGCATCGCCGGAACCGGCGTTCTCCTCTTGGTGACGGTCGAGGATCAGCTGAATGCGCTGTGGCGGGTGACGATGCCGCGGCCCTGGAGCCAGCGGATCGTCGCCTACTGGACGCTGATTACGCTCGGGCCGCTCCTTGTGGGCATGAGCCTCACGCTGTCGACCTATCTCGATACCGCCGCCCGCCGCGCCGGCCTCGATCCGCAGGCGCTTGCCCTATTCGCCAGCTTCTGGCCGCATTTCCTCGTGCGCTTCGTGCCGTGGCTGTTGGAGCTGATCGCCTGCACGCTGCTTTACTGCATCATCCCCAATTGCGCCGTGCGTTGGCGTGATGGCGCCGTTGGCGCGACGGTGGCGGCGATCGCGATCGAGATCCTCAAAATCGGCTTCGGGATCTACATCGGCGCGATGTCGTCCTACCAGACCGTCTATGGCGCACTCGCCGCCATCCCGATTTTCCTGTTATGGATGTACGTGTCATGGCTCGCGGTGCTGCTCGGCGCTGTGGTGGCGGCAAATCTGCCGACCTGGCGGATCGACGAACGGCTGACCCAGCTCACCAGCGGCGGGGTGCGGCTTGGCTTCAGCCTCGCTCTGATCGCCATCCTGGCACGGGCACAGCGGCGCGGCGCAAGCTGTAGCATCTCGTCGCTGGCAAATGAGCTTGGGGTCGCCACCTCGGTCGTCGACGAGCATCTTCAACGTCTCGCGCGCGCCGGATTTACCGCGCCAACCCAATCCGGGGACTGGGTGCTGGGGTGGAGCCCGGAGACCGCCACGCTGCACGACCTCTATCTCGCGCTCGGCCTGCCGCTTGCCGGCAGCTGGCGCGCTCGGCCGCTGGCGCCGTGGCAGGTGCAGGTCGCGCCGGCGATGGAGCGGATCGTCAAGGCGGAGGCCGCGGCGATGCGGGTGACGCTGGCGGTGCTGGTGGCCGAGATCAACGCCCCGGCGGCGGTGCCGGCCGGTAATCCGCCGGTGAGGGCGGTTGCCGACGGCATCGGGTCGGAGTAGGGAAGCGCCACGGAGGCCTGCGCAGGATGACCGACGACATCGCCGAGGAGGAACCCTTCGCGCCGTTTGCGCGGTGGTTCGCGCTCGCGGCAACAAAGGAGCCGCTCGCCGAGACGATAATGCTCGCCACCGCGACGACGGGCGGGCTGCCGTCGCTGCGCGCGGTCTTGCTCAAGGGCGCGGACGCCAACGGTTTTGTCTTCTACACCAATCTGGAAAGCCGCAAGGCCACCGAGCTGTTTATTAACCCGCACGCGGCACTGTGCATGCACTGGAAGTCGATCGCCCGGCAGATCCGCATCGAGGGCACCGTCGCGCTCGTCGGCGCGGACGATGCCGATGCCTATTTCAGAACGCGGCCGCGCGACAGCCAGATCGGCGCCTGGGCCTCCGAGCAGTCGCGCCTGCTCGAAAGCCGCGCGGCGCTCGAACAGCGCTTCCTCGATTTCACCCGGCAATACGCGGAGCGGCCGGCCGTGCCACGGCCGGCGAGCTGGTCCGGGTTTCGGGTTAGCCCCGAACGGATCGAGTTCTGGCAGGAGCGGCCGTTTCGGCTGCATGATCGGGTCGTGTTTGTCCGCGAGGGCCCCTTGACCGAGGGCAAGGCATGGCGCAAGGAGCGCCTGTTTCCATGACCGACCACCCCATAATCGCGCCCGCGGCGGCACAACGCCTGCGCTTGCGCGCGACCTCCGCCTCGCTGGCGGTCGCCGTGGTGCTGATCGTCGCCAAATTCCTCGCCTGGATCGGGACGGGGTCGGTCGCGCTGTTGGCGAGCCTTGTCGACTCGCTGGTGGACGCCGCCGCCTCGCTGGTCAATTTCTTCGCCATCCGGCACGCCGCGACGCCGGCCGATCGCGAGCACCGTTTCGGCCACGGCAAGGCGGAACCCTTGGCGGCGCTCGGCCAGTCCGCCTTTCTGATCGGCAGCGCGGTCCTCTTGATGGCCGAGGCGATCCGCCGCCTGGTCTCGCCCGAACCGGTCGCCAATCCGCCGGCCGGGATCGCGGTTATGGTGTTTTCGATCGTCGTGACGATCGGGCTTGTCGCCTATCAGCGGCATGTCGTCCGCCGCACCGGATCCTTGGCAATCGGCGCCGACGAACTGCATTACCGCGGCGACATCATTCTTAATCTCAGCGTGATCGCGACGCTGGTGATCGGCCACACGTTTTCATTCCCGCTCCTCGACCCCATCTTCGGCGGCGCGGTCGGGTTGTGGATCATCTACAACGCCGTCAAGATCGCGCGCCTCTCGTTGACCCAGCTGATGGACCGCGAGCTGCCCGACCCCGAGCGCGCGCGCATTCGCGCGATCGCCGAGAGCCATCCCGAAGTCGCCGCGGTCCACGACATCCGCACCCGGATCGCCGGCCCGACCGCGTTCATCCAGCTCCATATCGAGATGGACGGCGAGATGAACCTGTTGCGCGCACACGAGGTTTCCGACGCCGTCGAGGCGCTGTTGACCAGTGCCTTCCCGCATGCCGAGGTCATCATCCACGAGGATCCGGCAGGGATCGAGGAACGGGTGACCTTCCCCGCCCGCAGCCGGGCGCGATGACGCGCGGCGCCGGCGAGCGGCTGCGCGAACTGAAGGCGCGGCTCGATCGGCTGCGGCCGTTGAACCCGCAAAGCCTCGATGCCCTGGCGGCCTGGTACGACGTCGAGCTGACCTATAGCTCGAACGCTATCGAGGGTAACACGCTGACCCGCAGCGAGACCGCGATCGTCCTTGAAAAAGGCATTACGATCGGCGGAAAGCCGCTCAAGGATCACCTCGAGGCACTCGGCCACCGGGATGCGCTGCACTTTGTCCGCGCGCTTGCCGCGGCTGGCGAGAGGGTGCGCGAAATCGACATCCGTGAGATCCACCGGCTTGTCCAGGCGCGCGTCGATCCCGAGGAGGCCGGGCGCTATAGCCGGCACCAGCAGGCGATCGCCGGGTCGCCCTTGGTGCTGCCGACGCCGGCCGAAATCCCGGCCTTGATGGGCGATCTCGCAGCGTGGCTCGCCGGCGCAGCGGCCGGGCCCGAGACCGCCTTTGCAGCTCACGCGCGGCTCGTTGCGATCCATCCTTTCAGCGATGGCAACGGCCGAACCGCCCGGCTCCTAATGAACCTCATTTTGATACGGGCCGGCTACCCCCCGGCTGTCATCGGTCCGAAACATCGCGCGGCCTATATCGACGCGCTGCAAGCCAAGCAACTGCGGAGCGACCCGAAGCCCTATCAGCGCTTTATGAGCGCGCGGCTGGCGGCGAGCCTCGACCACTACGTGGCGATGCTGGAACGGGTTACGCCACCTTGCGCAGGGTGAGGCTCTCCCAAACCTCGCGGAGCGCGGCGACCAGCGCCTCGATATCGGCGTCGCTGTGCAGGGGCGTCGGCGTCAGGCGCAGCCGCTCGGTACCGCGCGGCACGGTCGGGTAGTTGATCGGCTGCACGTAGATCTGGTGCTGGCGCAGGAGGAGATCAGACGCGGTCCGGCACAGTGCGGCGTCGCCCACCATGACCGGCACAATGTGGCTGTCGTTCGCCATGATCGGCAGCCCGGCTTCGGTCAGCCGGCGCTTCACGCTCGCAACCCGCTCCTGATGCGCGCTGCGCTCGGATTGGCTCTCTCTGAGGTGGCGCACGGCGGCGAGCGCGCCGGCCGCGAGCATTGGCGGCAGCGCGCTGGTGAAGATGAACCCCGGAGCATGGCCGCGCAGGAAATCGACCATCAGCGCCGAGCCGGCGATATAGCCGCCCATGACCCCGAAGGCTTTGGCGAGCGTCCCCTGGATGATGGTCAGGCGGTGCGCCACGCCGTCGCGCTCGGCGATGCCGCCGCCATGCGCGCCGTAGAGCCCGACCGCATGGACCTCGTCGAGATAGGTCATCGCGCCGTAGCGCTCGGCGACGTCGCACATCGCCCCGATCGGTGCGATGTCGCCGTCCATCGAATAGACCGACTCGAAACACACGAGTTTCGGCCGATCCGCCGGCAAACCGGCGAGAATTTCGGCCAGATGCCCGGTGTCGTTATGCCGGAAGATCAGGCGCTCGGCACGGCTGTTGCGGATGCCGGCGATCATCGAGGCGTGGTTCATCGCATCCGACAAGACGACCATACCGGGCATGCTGCCGGCCAGGGTCGACAGCGCCGCGTCGTTGGCGACGTAACCTGAGGTGAAAATGAGCGCGGCCTCGCGCCCGTGCAGGACGGCCAGCTCGCGCTCAAGGAGGACATGCGCGTGGGCAGTGCCCGAGATGTTGCGGGTGCCTCCGGCCCCGGCCCCGGAGCGGCGCAGCTCTGCCGCGATTGCCTCCAGCACCACGGGGTGCTGGCCCATGCCAAGGTAGTCGTTCGAGCACCACACCGTGACCTCGGCGCCGATGCGATGATCGAAGGCACGAGGGAACTGGCCGCAACGCCGCTCCAGATCGGCAAAGACCCGATAGCGCCCCTCGGCGTGGAGCGCATCCACGCGCGCCTTGAAGAAATTGTCGAAGTCCATCTGGGTGCCGTCGCCACAAGAGAATATCAACGATACCATATGGCACGCCGATCCGCATTGCGCAGTGTGTCGCGCGGCGGCGCGGTGGCGGGTCAGGCTACTTCGCCGCCGCGCAGACGAAGGTGGCGTGGGTCGGGAGCAGCAGCGGGCAGCTTTGCAGGTACCAATCGGTGTCGACTTGTTTGGCAAGCGTATTGGCGCTGCACTCCTGCTGTGCCTGCGTCTCTACCTCGGCGAGCGAGGTTTCGAGCGGATTGTAGCAGATCGCCACCCGCGGACCCGTGGGCGCCCCGGGCTGCGCCGCCCGGGGCGCGGCCGCGTAGGGATCGAGCGCGCCGCAGCCGGCGAGTGTTGCCGTGAAGGTCAGCACGAGCGCGGCGCTGCGCCCGGTCATGCCGCCTCGGCCAACGCGCGTTCTACGAACAACGCGGCCGCCATCAGCTGCGCATCCCGTCCGGGCCGGCCGATCAGCTGGATCCCGGTCGGCAGCCCGCTTTTCCCCCAGATCGCAGGCAGGGTGACGCAGGGCACCCCGAGCAGGGTCCACATCCGGCTGAACACCGGGTTGCCGGTATAGCCGAGGCCCTCTGGCGCCTCGCCCGGTGCGGCCGGCGCCAGCATCGCCTCGCACGGCCCGAAAAACCCGTCGAGCCGCTGCCTTGCCGCCGCGGTCTCGGCGCACGCAGCGTCATAAGTGTCGGCGCCGACGCTCATCCCACTATCGAGCAGCTGGGCGAGCCGCGGCGACAATTCGGCGCTGTGCTGCAAGCGCTCAAAGGCGAGCCCGCGCACCAGCTCAAACCCCATGATGGTGTCCTGCGCGGCGGTCAGCCCGCGGTGCTCGGGGGCGACGGCGATCTCGGCGAGGCGGGCGCCGGCGCGTTCCAAGGCAACGCGGGCATGGTCGAGCGCTGCCACGGTGGCCGGTTCCGCTTCCTCCCACATCGGCGTCCGGTAAAAGCCGAAGCGCGGTGGGGAATCGGGCATCGCAATCTCGCGCAGCGCGGAGCGGCCGGCGAGCACCCCGGCAAAAAACGCGGCGTCGGCGACGTTCCTCGCCATCGTGCCCACCGTGTCGAGGCTGTCGGCGAGCGGTTTCACCCCGGCGCGCGGAATGAGCCCGAAGCTCGGCTTGAAACCGACGACGCCGCAGTACGACGCGGGGCGGATCACCGATCCGGCGGTCTGCGTGCCGAGCGCCAGCGGCACCATCAAGTCGGCGACCGCGGCGGCCGATCCACTCGACGACCCGCCCGGGGTATGCGCCAGGTTACGTGGATTGGCGGTCCTGCCCGCCGTAAAGCAGGCAAATTCGGTGGTGACCGTCTTGCCGAGAACGATCGCCCCGGCCGCCCGCGCCAATGCGACGCAGGCCGCGTCTGCCGCCGGGCGGTGGCCCTCGTAGATTGCCGAGCCATAGCCGGTCGGCATGTCTGAGGTGTCGATCAGGTCCTTGACCGCGATCGGGATGCCGTGCAGCGGCCCCTTCGGCTCGGAGGCGTCACAACGACGGGCGGCATCGAGCGCCGCCTCGCGGTCGAGATAATGCCAGGCGCCGACGACCGGCTCGCGCGCGGCGATGCGCTCGAGACAGGCGCTGACGAGCGCCTCGGCGCTGAGCCTTCCGGCGGCGATCTCCCGCGCGGCATCGCGGGCGGACAAGGACAGAGGGTCGGGCACGGCGGCCTCCGCGCTGGGCGGCATCGCCCGACCCTAGCGCCGATGCGCCGCCAGCGAAAGTGCGACGCGGGTCAACGGGCGCGGGGTGGTGGAGCCGGCAACACCGTCGTAAATCCGCCGCGGCACGGTACACTCGGCGCGGCGCCGGCGGAGCGCCTGCCGGGCCCGGGCGAATACCATGGATGAGCGCGGCTCAGACGACAATGACGACGCGGCGCGCCGGACGGCGGCGCTGATGGGATTTATCGTGATCCTCGTCCTGGCGATCGCCGGGGTGATCCTGGTCCGCGAGCTCAGAAATAAAGCCAACCTCGAAGACTGCCTGATGTCGGGGCGGCGCAACTGCGCCCCGATCGAGGTGCCGCCGCGCCCCTGAACACTGGTCGGGTCAGCGATGGCGCCCGCCACCGCCGCGCCCGCCACCACCGTGCCCACCGCCGCCACCGTGCCCACTGCCGCCACGGTATCCGCCGCCCCATCCGCCGCCGCGGTATCCGCCGCCCCATCCGCCACCATAGAAGAAGCCAAAACCCGTATCGGGGTAAATGTAACCGGGCGAACCATAGTAATAAGACAGGGGCGCGCAGCCGTATCCCGCCACGTAGTAGTATCCGGCCGGGCATTGATAGGCGTATTGCGCAGATGCGCGCTGGCTTATCGCGGAAGCGGCGACAACGAGAGCGAGGCTGCCGAGCAAGAGAACGGTTCGCGGAAGAATTTTGACCTGTACCATCATGGCCTCCTGGAGCAGCGCTCCACCGAGAAGCATTCGCCGCTTTCGCCGTGCGCGCGCCAACCGGCCGGGCGGCTCGGACCGATCGGCCGCTCTGACATCGGCTTGATCGCGTCCTTACGAGGCGGCGCGGTAATCGCCGGGAACACCGTGCCCTTAGTGCGCCTCGCGCGGCTGCCGTCGCTGCCGGAGCTGCGCGAAGACCTTGTCGGCGGCCTTTTTCTGCGGGTCCGACATGCTCTGGTAGAGCGCGTCGAACACCGGGACGAGTTTGCCCAGAGCGTCGCCATGCGCCGTGGTCAGCCGCGAATACCAGCGCAGCTCGCCGATCGCGCTGGTGTCAGTGCTCTTCGCCCGTTCCTGAAAGAGAGCGTCCATCGTTTGCGCGTTGCTGCGCAGCACATCGGCGTAGGCCTTGAACAGTGGTTCCTGTGCGGGGGTGATCTGAAACTCCTTGTGAAGCTCGGTTATCCGGGCTTCGACGCGCACGAGCGGACCCTGCGTTTGCGGCGCCGGGGTCGCCGCGGCAGGCGCGGGCGGGGCCGGAGCGGCCTGAGCCAGCAACCCGCCGGCCGGCGACCCGCTGGCGCGGGCAGGTCCAGGGGCCCCGACCAATAGCCCGGCCGATACCAGAACAAGGACGAGAAGGCTCCCGGCGCCCGCAATAGCCGGTGCCGTGCGCTTGCTGATGCTGTTCACGTCATCATCCTCCGTTATCGTGTCGCTGGGACCCGCCCCCGGTTCGGCGCTGCCCGCCGGTGATCGCGCCGACGCACAAATTGCAACGTCGGCCAACGCCTGGACGGCCACCTTGATCCATGTCATTGCGACCGATAATCAGCAATGGGCGGCGTGCGCGGGCCATTGTCGGCAGCGCCGTTCCCCGCCACACTGCGCCCCCGCCCATCCTGCGCTGCGAGTTCATGCGATGAAAAACCAGACGCCCGGCCATACCGGTCGCCATTTCCTGCAGATCCCCGGCCCGACCAATGTGCCCGACCGCGTGCTGCAGGCGATCGCGATGCCGACGATCGATCACCGCGGCCCCGAATTCGCCGAGCTCGGCAAGGAGATCGTCGCCGGAATGCGGCGGGTTTTCCAGACCGCCGGCACGGTCGTCGTCTATCCCTCATCGGGTACCGGGGCCTGGGAAGCCGCGCTCGTCAACACGTTGTCGCCGGGCGACAAGGTGCTGATGTTCGAGACCGGTCACTTCGCCAGCCTGTGGCGGCAGATGGCGACGCGGCTCGGGCTCGATATCGAGTTCGTCCCCGGCGACTGGCGGCACGGTGTCGACCCGGCGCAAGTCGCCGACCGGCTCGCCCGGGACCCCGAGCATCGGCTGAAGGCGGTCTGCGTCGTCCACAACGAAACTTCGACCGGGGTCATCAGCCGCATTCCGGAGATCCGCGCGGCGATCGACGCGGCGCGCCATCCGGCGCTTCTGATGGTCGATACGATCTCATCCCTCGCCTCCATCGATTACCGGCACGACGAATGGGGGGTCGACGTGACGGTGGCGGGTTCGCAGAAAGGGTTGATGCTGCCGCCCGGGCTCGGCTTCAACGCCGTTTCCGCTAAGGCGATGGCGGCGGGCAAAACCGCAAAGCTCACGCGCTCCTACTGGGACTGGCAGGCGATGAGCGAGACCGGGACCACCGGGTTCTTCCCCTATACGCCGGCGACCAACCTCCTCTATGGACTGCGCGAGGCGCTGAGGATGCTCGTCGACGAAGAGGGGCTGCCGGCCGTTTTCCGCCGCCATACGCGCCACGCCGAGGCGACCCGGCGCGCCGTCAAGGCCTGGGGGCTCGAGGTTCTGTGCGCCGATCCGCGCGACTATTCGAGCTCCTTGACCGCGGTCATGGTGCCCGAGGGCCATGATGCCGATCGGCTGCGCGAGATCATCCTCGAGGCGTTCGACATGTCGCTCGGCACCGGGCTCGGCCGCCTCCGAGGCAAGATCTTTCGCATCGGCCATCTCGGCCATTTCAACGATCTGATGCTGTGCGGCACGCTGTGCGGGGTCGAGATGGGCCTCGACCGCACCGGCATCCCGCACCGCGCCGGTGGCGTCGCCGCCGCCCTTGAATACCTCGGCGCGCTCGACACTTGATTGCGGCGACCTAGCCGTTTGGCCGGTCGCCAAAGCTGGTGCAGACTGATTAAGTCGGAAAGGCGATGGCGATGTTGCCCCTCATTCTCTCGTCCGATTCGCATGTGTTCGAACCGCCCGATCTGTGGCAGACCCGCATCGACCGGGCGTTCCGCGATCGGGCACCGCGGATCGAGCGGATCGACGGCGCCGACCACATCATCGTCGAGAAGGATCAGGTGCTGTCCGGGATCGGCCTCATCTCGAACGCCGGCGCGCGGTTCGAGGCTCCCGAGACGATCACCGCCCGCGGGCGCTTCGAGGACGTGCTCCGCGGCGGGTACGACCCCGAGCAGCACCTCGCGGACATGGCGCTCGATGGAGTGGCCGGCGAAGTCCTTTATCCGAGCCAGGGGCTGTTTTACTTCAAGGTGGCGGACACGAAGCTGATGTCCGCGATCTTTCGCGCCTATAACGACTGGCTCGCCGAGTTCTGCCGCGCCGATCCTGCCCGGTTAAAGGGCATCGCGATGATCAACCTCGACGACGTCGCCGACGGGGTGAGGGAGTTGGAGCGCGCCGCCCGCCTCGGCCTCTGCGGCGCGATGATCACCGAGTATCCACCCGAGGACCGCCGCTATGACGGGCCCGGATATGAGAAGTTCTGGGCTGCCGCCGCGGAGCTCGGCCTGCCGTTAAGCCTGCACACGGCAACGCGGCGCCAGGGCAAGATTCGCGGGGTGGGCGAGCCGACGCTGCGCGATGCCAGCAGCCGCGCGACCAAGGCCTTCTATCCGGCGCTATCCTTGTGCGACCTCATCTTCTCCGGCGTCTTCGAGCGTCATCCGCGCCTCAGAGTGGCGATCGTCGAGTTCGAGCTGTCCTGGGCGCCCCACCTCATCTCGACGATGGACTACACCTACCGCGAGCGCCACGACGAGGCGTTCTACCGGTTTCGGGACGGCATGCGCCCGAGCGACTTCTTCCGCCGCAACGTCGTCCTGAGTTTCCAGGAGGACGCCGTCGGCATTCGTCTGCGCGAAATTATTGGCGTCGACAACATGATGTGGGGCTCGGACTATCCGCACAGCGAGTTGACCTTTCCCCAATCGCACAAGATCCTGGCGGAGATCCTGGCGGGCGTGCCGGATGACGAACAAGCCAAGATCGTCGGCGGCAACACCGCGCGCATCTACAATTTCGACCTGGCGCGGCTGACCACCCGGGCTTGAAGAGCCGGCCGTCCGCCGCTTTGGTGACTAGCGGACTATCGCGGCGCCGTTGTCACCCTTGACCGGTCCGCTCGGGACCGCCGCAAGCTTGGAGCGGAAATAATAGAGAGCGTCTGTGAGGCTCCCTGCCGCGCGCAGACGCTGGCGGCCGCTCATGACGGTGAACTCGGGCTGGGCGGGCGACGGGATCGGGCCGAGCGATTTGACGATCGTATAGGCGGCGCGCTCGTGGGTATGGCGGAACACCGAAAACAGCGCCTGACCGTCGCGATGGTCGATCGCGTAATCGCGCCAGATCCCGCGGGCAACGTTGCGGCTGTACAGCCCCAGGAGCTGGTTCAGCTCGGAGCGGGTGAAATAGAGGGGATGGCGCTGGCGGCGATTATCCCGCAGAGGCAGCACCGTCGCATTGTTGAGGGTCATCGCCGACCGTCTGTTGTCATCCTTCTGTCATTTTGCCGATTTCCGCCGCAGCGTCCAGCCGTCTGACGGCTGCGCGGCCGCCCCGGGGCGTGGCGACGGTGCGACCGGTTGCCCCACCTTGCTGCCCCCGGTTCGCGGCGGCGCGGTTTGCCTCGCTGCGGCCGAGCGGATATGGTGCCCACTCTTGACCCGGCGGCGTTGGGGCGTGCGTGAGCGATATTTTCCGCGAAATCGAGGACGAGCTGCGTCGCGACAACCTGTTGAAGCTATGGCAGCTTTACGGGAAATACGTGATCGCCGTCGCGGTGCTGGCGATCCTCATCGCCGGGGGGGTCGTCGCCTGGCGCGACCACGAGGCGTCCGAGCGCCAGGCCCAGGGGCAGCGCTATTCGAGTGCGCTGGCTCTGGCCCGCGCGGGCAAGGACGGCGAGGCGGCGAAGGTTTTTGCCCAATTGGCCGGTGAGGGCGGCGGCTACAGTGTGCTGGCCGCCTTCGAGGAAGCCGAGCTGTTGGGCAAAAGCGGCGACAGGAAGGCGGCGGTGGCCGCCTATGACAAGCTCGCCGGCTCCTCCGGCATCGAACCCGAATTCCGCGGTCTGGCGGTGTTGTTGTCGGTCAGTGAGGGGCTTGCGGACGGCGATGCGTCGGCCGCGATCGAGCGCCTGAAGCCGCTGACCGCGGCGGACAATCCGTGGCGCGCCAGCGCCCTCGACCTGACCGCCGCGGCAAAGCTCAAAGCGGGCGACCGCGGCGGCGCCCTGGCGATCTACAAAGAGCTCGCCGACGACCTCGCGGCGCCGCCGGGGCTGCGCGCCCGAGCCGCCGAGATGGCCGCCGCGCTGAAATCCTAGGCAGCCTCCGTTGGCAATCAACCGACGCGATTTCGCCGCGCTGCTGTTGTCGTTTGGCGCCGCCGGATGCGGCCTCTTCAAGGACCGCAAACAGCCGCTGCCCGGCGAGCGGATTTCGGTGCTGGGGATCGGCGGCGGCGTCGAGCCGGACCCCAAGCTCGCCGCCACTCCCGTCACCCTCCCGCCGCCCGCAGTCAACGCGGACTGGCCGGAACCGGGCGGCAACCCTGCCCATACGATGGGTCACCCCGCGCTCCCCGCACAACTCGCGCGCGCCTGGAACACGAACATCGGCGACGGCTCCTCGCGTTATACCAAGGTGATGTCGCAGCCGGTCATCGCCGGCGGCCGGGTCTTCGCGATGGATGGCGGCGTCCAGCTCAGCGCCCTCGATGCCGGCACAGGCAACCGCATCTGGCAGGTCGACCTCAAACCCGAGGACCAGCGCGGTAACGCCTTTGGCGGCGGACCGGCGTGGTGGAAAGACCGCGTTTACGTCGCCACCGGCTATGCCGAGGTGCTGGCGCTCGACCCGGCCGACGGCAAGGTGATCTGGCGCAAAAGCGTGAGTTCACCCGTTCACGCGCCGCCAACCGTGGCGGACGGCCGCATCTTCGCCGTAACCGTCGACAACGAGCTGAATGCCCTGGCGGTCGAGGACGGCAAGCATCTGTGGTCGCAAAACGGCATTCCCGAGACCGCGGGACTCCTCGGTGGCGCCAGCCCGGCGGTCGAGGGTGAAATCGTGCTTGCTCCCTATAGCTCGGGGGAGCTCTTCGCGCTGCGCGTCGAGAATGGCCGCGCCTTGTGGTCGGACAATCTGGCCGCGACCCGGAGCGCCAACGCGGTGGCCGGGCTCGCCGATATACGCGGCCGCCCGGTCATTGATCGCGGCAGGGTTTTCGCCGTCAGCCATAGCGCGCGGATGGCGGCGATCGATCTGCGCACCGGGGACCGGGTGTGGGAACAGGACATCGCCAGCAGCCACAGCCCGTGGGTCGCGGGCGAATATGTTTTCGTGCTGGCCAACGACAACGAACTGGTCTGTCTGACGCGCGACGCCGGCAAGGTGCGGTGGGTACACCAGCTGCAGCGCTATGAGGACGAGAAGGAAAAATCTGACCCGATCGTGTGGGCCGGCCCGGTGCTCGGCGGCAATCGCCTGATTGTGCTGTCCTCGCAGGGCCAAGCGGTTTCGATATCGGCGGCGACCGGCGAGGTGGTTGGCCAGCAGGACATGTCCGCCGGATACCTGCCCCCGGTTATCGCCAACAACGTCCTTTACTTGCTGAACGACGACGCCGATCTGTCCGCCTATCGTTAGTCGCCCGCCCCGCGTCACACCCGCGTCAGCGGGCATCCCTCCAGGCGGCTGGATTGGTGGTTTCGGGACAATGTCTTTCACCATCGCGATCCTCGGGCGTCCCAATGTCGGCAAGTCGACACTGTTCAACCGGCTCGTCGGCCGCCAGCTTGCGCTCGTCGATGATCTACCCGGGGTGACCCGCGACCGCCGCGAGGGGGCAGGGCATATCGCCGATCTCGCCTTCCGGCTGATCGACACTGCCGGGCTCGAAGAAGCGCCGCCCGAGACCCTCGCCGGCCGGATCCGGGTACAGACCGAGCGCTCGCTCGACGAAGCCGATGTCGCGCTCCTCGTCATCGATGCGCGCGAGGGGGTGACGCCGCAGGACCGCCATTTTGCCCGCTGGCTGCAGCGCACCGGAAAACCGGTCGTCCTCGTCGCCAACAAGGCCGAAACCCGCACCGCGCTGGGCGAATTGGGTGAGGCCTACGAGCTCGGGCTCGGCGACCCGGTGGCGATCTCGGCCCGACACGGCGAGGGTCTTGGCGAGCTCTACGAACGCCTTTTGCCGTTCGCCACCCCCGCGGAGACCGACACCGCCGCCGGTCTGCCCGAAACCCCCGCGGAAAAGCCGCTGCAGCTCGCCGTTGTCGGGCGGCCCAATGTCGGAAAGTCGACGCTGGTCAACCGTCTCCTCGGTGAGGACCGGGTGCTGACCGGCCCCGAGCCCGGCATCACCCGGGACGCGATTGCGGTCGAGTGGTCGTGGGCCGGGCGACCGATCCGGCTGATCGATACCGCCGGGATGCGCCGCCGGGCGCGGATCGAGGCGCGGCTCGAGCGGCTCTCGGTCGCCGACACGCGGCGCGCCGTGCGCTTTGCCGAAACCGTCATCCTGGTCAGCGACGCGCTGGAGCCCCTGGAGCGCCAGGACCTGACGATCGCCAACATGGTCGCCGAGGAAGGCCGCTCGCTCGTGCTGGCCGCCGATAAATGGGATCTGGTGAGGGAGCCCAAGGCGACGCAGGCGCGGTTGCGCGAGCGGGTTGACGACGCGTTGCCGCAACTGCGCGGGGTTGCGCTCGTCGCGGTTTCAGGGCTCACCGGTTACGGGATCAATGCCCTGATGAAGGCGGTGTTCGCCGCCGATGCGGTATGGAACCGGCGGGTGCCGACCGCCGCGCTAAACCGCTGGCTGGCAAGGATCCAGGAGCATCACCCGCCGCCGCTGGCGGCCGGGCGGCGCTTGCGGCTGCGCTACATCACCCAGGTCAATACGAGACCGCCATCCTTTGCCCTGTTTGCCTCGCAACCGGGCGAGCTCCCGGAATCCTACCGGCGCTACCTGGTCAACGCGCTGCGCGAGGATCTGGCGCTCCCCGGCACCCCCATTCGCCTGATGCTGCGCAAGGGCGAAAACCCCTATGCGCCGAGGTAGGAAGCGATTACTTCGGGCGTCACGGTGACGATTTCGCCGTTGCGGGTGCATTCGGGCACGGCGAGTTCGAGGAAGGCTTGCGCGACGCTCTCCGGGCCCGGCAGGTCCGCCGGGTTCTCGCCCGGGAAGATCGTGGCGCGCAGCCGGGTGCGCACAACGCCGGGGTCGATCAGGTTGGCGCGCACCCCGGTGCGGACGATTTCGCCGGCATAGATCCGCACCAGGGTTTCCAGGCCGGCCTTGGCGACCGCGTAAGGGCCGTAATAGGGGAGGGCGTCCCGCGCCAGCCGGCTGGTGACAAAGATCGCCCGGCCCGAGGGGGCGGCGCGCAACAGCGGATCCATCGCCCGGATGAGCCGCCAGTTGGCGGTCAGGTTCAATTCGATGATCTCGCTCCAGAGCTTCGGGTCGATATGGCCGGCCGGCGAGAACACGCCGAATTCGGCGGCATTGCCGACGAGGATGTCGAGCCGGCCATAGCGCTCATAGATGGCGGCGGCCAGTTCGTCGATCTTGATGAACTCGCGCAGATCGAACGGCACCAAGGTGGCGCTGCCGCCGGCCGCCCGGATTTGGTCGTCAACCTCCTCGAGGCCGCCGACGGTACGCGCCGCGAGCACGACATGCGCCCCTTCGCCGGCAAAGAGCCGGGCGATTGCGGCGCCGATGCCGCGCGAAGCTCCGGTAATCAACGCAATCCTGCCGGCGAGCCGGCCGGTGGCAATCGCGGCTGAGCTAGGCGCCGGTTTCATGGTGCCGACGTTCTGCGACGACGTAAATATTTGTCCTCATGCCAGGTCAACCCGATTACGACGACATCCACCCCCGTTATCAGCATCAACCAAAAGGAATGAGTAAAACTGAACCGGTAGACCTGGTAGGTGACGAACAGCCCGAAGACGGTGAGCGCGACTGGATAGTACCATAGCTGTTCTCGCAGCAGACCAACGATCAGCCACAGTTTGATGGCTCCATGGCTCAGCAGATACAAAGCCATGAAGCGCTGGGTGCTCACCGACAGGTTCTGCGCCCACTGAACAATGTAATTAGCAACAAAGTCGCGCGGGTCTTCCGTCAGTTCCGCGTGCGTAATCGTCCCGATGAGCCATGACAGAAAGCGTGGGTTGACGAGAAAAGCGCCCAGCGCCGCAAGCATCTCACCGCCGGCGAAAACCGCCTTGAGGACGAGGGTTATTTCGAAAAAGCGGTGTAGGTACTGCTCCTGCTTCGGCGGGAGAACACTCACGCGTTTTCGGTCAACAGCGAGAGCTGGACGGAGACCTTGCCATTGTCGGCGTCGGCCGGCCGGATCGGATAGTCGCCGGTAAAGCACGCATCGCAAAAGCGCGGCGCTAGCGGGTCGCGGCGCGCCATGCCCATCGCCCGGTAGAGGCCGTCGATCGAGAGGAAGGCGAGGCTGTCGACGCCGATGAATTCGGCCATCTGGTCAACGTCGAAGCGGGCGGCGAGAAGCTGATCGCGCGATGGCGTCGCAATCCCGTAGAAGCACGAATAGCGCGTCGGCGGGCTGGAGACCCGCATGTGTACTTCGCGCGCACCGGCGTGGCGGATCATCTCGACGATCTTTGTCGACGTGGTGCCGCGGACGATCGAATCGTCGACCAGGATCACACGCTTCCCCTTGAGGTCGGCGCGGTTGGCGTTGTGCTTCAAGCGCACCCCCAGATGGCGTATCTGGTCGGTAGGCTCGATAAAGGTGCGCCCGACATAATGGTTGCGGATGATCCCCAATTCGAACGGCAGCCCCGATTCGGCGGCATACCCCAAGGCCGCCGGCACGCCCGAATCGGGCACCGGCACGACGATATCGGCATCGACCGGCGCTTCGCGCGCCAGCTCGCGGCCGATGCGCTTCCTGGCGTCATAGACGCTGTCGCCTTCGAGCACGCTGTCGGGCCGCGCGAAATAGATGTACTCGAAGACGCAGAACCGCTTTGGCACATTGTCGAACGGGTGCACGCTTCGTACCCCACCGACGCCGATGATGACGATCTCGCCGGGTTCGACATCGCGGACGAACTCGGCACCGATGATGTCGAGGGCGCAGGTCTCCGAGGCGAGGATCCACGCGTCGCCGAGCCGGCCGAGGACGAGCGGGCGCACCCCTAACGGATCGCGCAGCCCGATCACCGAATCCTGAGACAGCGCAACCAGGGAATATGCCCCCTCGACTTGGCGCAATCCGTCGGTCAGGCGCTCGACGACGGTATCCTTTAGGCTCGTCGCGATCAGGTGGACGATGACCTCGGTGTCGCTCGTCGACTGAAACAGGCTGCCGCGCCGCACCAGTTGGCGGCGCAGATGGTAGGAGTTGGTCAGGTTGCCGTTGTGGCAGAGCGCCAGCCCGCCGAATTCGAAATCGGCGAACAGCGGCTGGATGTTGCGCGTCGCCACTTCGCCCGTCGTCGCATAGCGCACATGGCCGATCGCCATCGCGCCCGGCAGCCGGGCGATCACGTCCTTCGAGCTGAAATTGTCGCTGACGAGACCCGGACCGCGATGGGCGCTGAACTGCTCGCCGTCATAGGCGACGATGCCGGCCGATTCCTGGCCGCGATGCTGCAGGGCGTGCAGCCCGAGCGCGGTCAGAGCCGCCGCGTCGGGATGGCCATAAACCCCGAAAACGCCGCATTCCTCGTGGAAGTGGTCTTCGGCCATCCGCCTCCCTCGATCCGGCCATCCCGGCCATGACGAATATATGACGCCGCCCTGCCCATTGCGAGGGCAGGAGCCCGCCGGCACACCCCGGGGGCGCAGAGGGAGCGCGCCATACCCCTCAATGCTGGGTGCCGATGAGCCGGTCGAGCTCGCGCTTGTCGCCCTGCGGATAGTTTGGCGCCGGCGCCGAATCGGTGGTCGGCGGCGCCGGCGGGGCCGGGTTCGTCAGAGCGCGCATCGCCCGATCGGCCTCGGCTTTCTGCGCGGCATTTGGATCAACGGTTCGCAGCAATTCCTCGGCAGCAGTGGCGCCTTTGGCCTTCAGCGATTCGGGCAGAAATCCGCGCAACGCTTCGGCGCCTTGGTGCAGGTAGGGCTCGCTTTTCGCCTCGCGGATCCATACCGGCCGGTCGCTCGGCTGGATGCCGCTGAAATCCAGTAGGAGGTAGGCGAAGCAGACAAGAAACGCGCCGCGCGCCAGGCCGAAGATGAAACCCAAGGTCCGGTCGATCGGCGAAAGTCCGGCCCCCCGCACCATGTTCGCGAACATGCCGGTCAGGATCGTCAGGGCGATGATGCTGGCGACGAAGAGGCCAAACCCAGCGATCACCTGCGAGAGCAGCTTGTCGTGTACCCGCGGCTCGATTTGTGCGTGGACCCAATTGAATCCGTAGAGCGTGATCGCGGCCGCGCCAACCCAGGCGATGATCGACAAGGCTTCGCGGACAAAGCCGCGCGCGAAGGCGAACAGCGCCGACAATGCGACGATCCCGATGACCCCGATGTCGAGCGGGTTCATCATTAACCCCTAGGGCGCCGTCGCGAGCCGGCGCGAGCCGGGCGGCGGGACCCGGCGGGGAGCACCGTGCGGCGCCGCGGCCAGCCGCGCCACCAGTTCGCTCAGATGTCCGATCGGCACCATCGTCAAGCCGTCGTTGGTCCGGGTGGGGTGGGTGCTGCGTCCGGCGCTGCTCCCGGCTGGGCGGAGCGGGACCCAGGCCTCGGCGAAACCGAGCTTTGCCGCTTCCTTGAGGCGCGCCTCGGCATGGGCGACCGGGCGCACCCGGCCCGAGAGGCCAATCTCCCCAAAGACGACGGTGTCGGCCGGGACCGGCGTCTCGGTCAGCGCCGAGACGAGCGCCGCCGCGACCGCCAGATCGGCGGCCGGCTCGACGATACGCAAACCGCCGGCGATATTGAGATAGATGTCGTTGGCGCCGACCGAGAGGCCGCAGCGCGCATCGAGTACCGCGGTGATCATGGCGAGGCGCGTCGCATCCCAGCCGACAACGGCGCGCCGCGGCGTACCGAGCAGCGAGGGCGCGACCAGCGCTTGCACCTCTACGAGCACAGGGCGGGTCCCCTCGATCCCGGCGAAGACCGCCGCGCCGGCGCTTTTGCCGCCGTCGTCGTCCGGTTCGGTGTCGGCAGTCGCGCGGTCTGCCAGGAACAGCGCCGACGGGTTCGGCACCTCGACGAGGCCACGGTCGCTCATCTCGAAGACGCCGATCTCGTCGGTTGCGCCAAAGCGGTTCTTGACCGCGCGCAGGATGCGGAACTGGTGGCCGCGCTCGCCCTCGAAATAGAGCACGGTATCGACCGTGTGCTCCAAGACGCGGGGCCCCGCGATCAGCCCCTCCTTGGTGACATGGCCGACGAGGACGACGATGAGGCCGCGGCGCTTGGCCAGCCCGATCAGCTCCTGGGCGGCGCCGCGCACCTGGCTGACCGTGCCCGGCGCGCTGTCGAGCGTGTCGAGGTACATCGTCTGGATCGAATCGATCACGACGAAATCGGGTGCCCCTTTGTCGTCGAGCGCGGCCATGATGTCGCGCACGCTCGCCGCCGCGGCGAGACGCACCGGGGTGTCGGCAACGCCGAGCCGCTCGGCGCGCAGCCGTACCTGGTCGATCGCTTCTTCGCCGGTGATGTAGGCAGCCTCGGTCCCGCCGACGGCAAGGCGGGCGGCGGCTTGCAGCAGCAGCGTCGATTTGCCGATCCCCGGATCGCCGCCAACCAGGATCGTCGAGCCCGCCACCAGCCCGCCGCCGCACACCCGGTCGAACTCGGCGATCCCGGTCAAGAGGCGCGGCGGTCCGGCGGTTTCGCCGCGCAACGCTACAAAGTCGAGCCGCTGCCCGCGTCCGGTCGGGCCTTTGGCGCCGAGCCCCTTCGGTGGGATGGCGCGCGCCACCTCCTCGACCATGCTGTTCCAGGCGCCGCAGGCCTCGCACCGTCCGGCCCATCGGGGAGCCGCCGCGCCACATTGCTGGCAGACGTAGCGCGCCTGGGTCTTCATGCCGCGCGCACCTCCATCTCGATCGGCCCCTCGGCGCGGCCGTGGACGAACTGGTCGACAAAGGGGTTGTCGGTCTTATCGATCTCGGCCGTCGCCCCCTGCCAGATGATCCCTCCCTTGTGCAGCATCGCGATGCGGTCGGCAATCTTGCGCGCGCTCGTCATGTCATGGGTGATCGAGATCGCGGTGACGCCGAGGCCGCGCACCAGATCGACGATCAGCCGGTTGATGACATCGGCCATGATCGGGTCGAGCCCGGTCGTCGGCTCGTCGAAAAACAGGATCTCCGGCTCGGCCGCAACCGCGCGGGCGAGCGCCACCCGCTTCTGCATCCCGCCCGACAGCTCGGAGGGGCTGAGGTCGCCGATTTCGGGCCCGAGCCCGACCGCGGCCAGCTTTGTCAACGCGATCTCGTGCGCCTGTTGGCGCGCCATGCCGCGCCCCTGGATCAGCCCGAATGCGACATTCTCCCATACGCGCAGCGAATCGAATAGCGCGCTGCCCTGGAACAGCATGCCAAAGCGGCGCATCAGCGTTTCGCGCGCGGTGCGGCCGATGCCCGTCGTTTCCTCGCCGTCGATGCGAATCGACCCGGCTTCGGGGCGCATCAACCCGAGGATGCACTTGATCAGGACCGACTTCCCGGTGCCCGAGCCGCCGATGATGACGAGGCTCTCGCCGGCGGCGACATCGATCATGACCCCGTCGAGCACGCGCTTCTCGCCGAAGGATTTTTCCAGTCCGCTGACTGAGATCTTCGGGACCGGGGCGCTGGCGCCGCTCATCACGTGAAAAATGCCTGGGTCAGGAAATAATCCGACAAGAGGATCAGGATCGAGGCCGACACCACCGCGTGGGTTGTCGCCTGGCCCACCCCCTCGGCGCCGCCCTGCGAATAATAGCCCTGATAGCAGCCCATCAGCGCGACAATGAAGCCGAACACGGCGGCTTTTACCAGTCCGGAGACGACGTCCATTGTTGCCAGATACTGCTCGGTCTGGGTCAGAAAGGTTGCCGGGTTGAAATTGAGCTTGTAGGTGCCGACGAGAAAGCCGCCAAAGACGCCGATGATGTCGGCGACGAAGACGAGCGCGGGCAGGGTCAGGAGCCCGGCGAGCAACCGCGGCAGCACCAGATAGCGCAAGGGGTCGGTCGACAGTGTCGAGAGCGCGTCGATCTGGTCGGTGACGCGCATCGTCCCGATCTCGGCCGCCATCGCGGCCCCGACCCTCCCGGCCACCATCAGCCCGGCAATGACCGGCCCCAGTTCGCGCGTCACCGACAAGACGACCACCGTCGCGATCGCACCCTCGGCGTTGAAGCGGGCAAACCCGGTGTAGGATTGCAGCGCCAAGACCATCCCGGTGAAGAGCGCGGTCAGCCCCACGACCGGCAGCGAAAAATAGCCGACATAGACGATCTGTCGCAGGATCATGCGGGGGTAATAGGGCGGGGTCAGCCCGGTGCCGAGCGCCTGTCCGGCGAACATCGCCAGCCGTCCGGCCGCGGCGAGAAAGGCGAGAAAGGCCGCGCCGATCGACGCAAGAAAGGCGATCATTCCGGGAAGGGTATCGCGGAGGATTCGCGATAGACGCGGTGATAGCGCGAACCGAGCGCGCAGAGGATCTCGTAGCCGATCGTTCCGGCATCGGCCGCCGCGTCATCCACCCCATATTGGGCGCCCAAAAGCTCGATCATCGCACCGGGGTGCGCCAGCTCCGGAGCCACCGCCGATACGTCGAATGTGACAAGATCCATCGAGACCCGGCCAAGCAGGGGAACGCGCGCACCGGCGAGATAGCCGCAGCCGCGATGGCTCAGCGAGCGCAGCCAGCCATCGCCGTAGCCGACCGCCACCGTCGCGGCGCGGCCCGGAGTCTTCATGACATGGGCGGCACCGTAGCCAACCGACTGACCCCTGTCAATTTGGCGGACCTGCACGATTTTGGCGCGCAGCCGGACGATTTGGCGCAGCGGATTGGGGCGGCCGGGAACCGGGTTGATGCCAAAGAGGGCGGCGCCCGGGCGCACCAGGTCGAAATGATAGGACGGCCCGAGAAAGATCCCCGAGGATGCGGCAAGGCCCGCCGGCACCCCCGGCAGTTGCGCAGCCGCGGCGGCGAATCGGGCGCGCTGGCGTTCGTTGAGCGGGTGGTCGGGACGGTCGGCGCAGGCAGTGTGGCTGATCACTGCGCGCCAGGCGAAGGGCGGCGGGTTCGCGACGACGGCCGCGAATTCGCACGCGTCGAGGCCAAGCCGCGCCATCCCGGTGTCGACATGGAGGATGGCGGCAGCCTGCCCGGGGAGGGGCGCGTCTCGAAGGACGCAGAGTGCCAACGCAGCCCATTCTGCGATCTGGCCGGGCTCGTTCAGCACCGGGATCAGCGCATGCGCGGTGAAGTCTGCGGCCGTTCCCGGCAAGGGACCGTTGAAGACGGCGATCTCCGGCGCCCCGCCCAATCCCGCCCGCAGGGCGATGCCTTCGTCGAGGGTCGCGACGAAAAACATCCGGCACCCGGCGGCCAGGAGTGCGCGCGCCACCGGCACCGCGCCCAGGCCATAGCCGTTCGCCTTGACGACGGCGGCGCACAGCGCCGGGTCGGCCTGCCGCGCGAGCAGCCGCCAGTTTTCGACAATTCCGGCGAGATCGATGTCGAGAACCGCGCCGGCGCGGGCCGCCGCCGGGTCGGAGGCCATGCTCAGCGACCTCCCGTCGATCGGCTGGACCGGGCGGGGGCGCTGCCGGCTCAGGCCAGGGCGGGCCGCGCGTCGCGGAACGGCGTCGCTTTTTCAAATGCGTCGGCGACGTGCAGTACGGTCGCTTCGGCAAAGGGCTTGCCGACCAGCTGGATTGCGACCGGCAACCCGCCGGCGCCGAACCCGGCGCACACCGTGATCGCCGGGTAGCCGGCGACGTTGAACGGAATGGTAAAGCTCGGCGCGGCAAAGCTGTCCCAGGCCGGCACCTCGTCGATCTTCGGGGCTTCGCCGGTCTGCGACGCGGTCAAGACGATGTCGAGCCCGGCCATCGCGGCATGGAGTTCGGCGCGCAATTCGCGGCGCCGGCGCACCGCCTGGACATAATCGACCCCGGACACGAGCGCGCCGAGCATCAGCCGGCGCTGCACCCGCTCGCTGAAATCGCGCAGCCGGGTTCGCGCCCATTCTTCGTAAGCGGCGGCCCGCTCGGTCATCGAGATCAACGAGCCGCAGGCGCCCCAATCCTGCAGCGGCGAGAGCTGAACCTCGCGGATCTCCGCGCCGAGCCCGCGGAACGTGGCGATCGCCGCGTCGATCCCGGCGCGGACGCCCTCCGACACCTTGTAATCGACCTCGTGAAAATGATGGACGACGCCGATCCGCGTGCCCTTGATCCCGCGCCCGAGTGCTTGGGTGTAGTCGGGGGCGGGCCGATCCGCGCTCGCCGGGTCGCGCGGGTCATGGCCGGCCAAGACCTGCAGCATCAGCGCGCAGTCCTCGGCGGTCCACGCCATCGGGCCGATATGGTCGAGGCTGAACGCGGCCGGGGCGACGCCGGCGCGGCTGACGAGGCCATAGGTTGGCTTCAACCCGGCGATCCCGCACAGCGCGGCGGGCCCCCGGATCGAGCCGCCGGTGTCGGTGCCGATGCCGCCGAGGATGAGCGCGCCGGCGATTCCGGCCCCGGTGCCGCTGCTGCTGCCGGCGGTGAAATGCCCGGTGTCCCAGGGATTGCGCGCCGGCGGCCGCGGCAGATCGAACGAGGGGCCGCCATCGGCGAATTCATGTGTCTGTGTCTTGCCGATGAGAACGGTGCCGGCGGCGGCAAGGAGCTCGGCGCAGGTGGCGTCGCTATCGGGGATATTGTCCTGCAGGATTTTCGAGCCGCAGGTCGTCGGGATCCCCTTGGTGTCGACGATGTCCTTGAGGCCGATCGGGATGCCGTGCAGCTTGCCCTTGGGGGCGCCGGTCATGATCGCCGCCTCGGCCGCGCGCGCCTCGGCCAGCGCACGCTCCTCGGTCAGATGGACAAAGGCGTGCAGCCGGTTGTTGAGCGCGTGCACGCGCTCAAAGCAGGCCCGGGTCAATTCGACCGGGGATAGCTGGCGGGCGGCGATCAGGCGCGCCGCCTCGGCGATCGTCGGGATGGCGCCGCTCATGCCACATCATCCTCGGTGAAGTTGAAGACATGCGCTAGCTCGGCCATCCGGCCACGCGGCTGGCGCACGCGCTCGGCCATCCGGACGATGTTGGCATAGACCTCTTTCAGCTCGGCCTTTTCCGCGTCGGCCAAGTCGAGGCCGGCGCGCCGCAGCAGAAAGTCGAGCGCCTCGTCGGCGATATCGGCTGGCATGATCGGGTCTCCCCTGGCGGCTGTCTCGATCGCCTACAATACCTCCCGACGCAAACCCGCCGCCAGTCTTGTCGTGTCCTGTCAACCAACCGCCGACGCAAAGCGCACCACCGCGATCGGCGGCAACCGCGCGTCGAGCATCGTCCAGCTGTCGCCGCCATCCTCCGAGATCCACAGCCCGCCGCTGGTCGAGCCGAAGGCGAGACGCTCGCCGCTGTCGTCGACCGCGAGCGCGTGGCGCCACACCAGATCGTAGGCGTGGCGTTGCGGCAGACCCCGGTTCAGCACGGTAAAGCTGCGGCCGCCGTCGCAGGTGCGCGCAACGACCACCCTGGCGTCGACCGGGATGCGCCGCTCGTCCTTGGTCGCCGGCACGAACCAAGCAGTATCGGGGTCGCGCGGATGGGCGGCGACGGCAAAGCCGAATTTCGCCGGGCGGATCGCGGTCAACTCATGCCAATTGGCGCCGCCATCCTCTGACCGGAAGACGCCGTTATGGTGCTGGCACCATACGATGTCGGGATGGGCCGCACAGTGCGCCAGCCGGTGGATGTCCTGCGCGATCGGGTCGCCGCGCAGCTCCGGCGGCAGGTATTCGTTGTACATCCCGTGGTTGATGTTGCGCCACGAGGCGCCGTCATCGCTGCTCGCCCACATTCCCGCGGTCGACACGCCGATGCGGATATCGGCCGGGTTGCGCGGGTCGACCAGCACCGAATTGATTCCGGGCTGCTCGCCGCCGGCGACGCCCATCCACTGCCGCCGCTCGGGCATCCGCCACAGCGCCTCGTTCAGCACCCAGGACGCGCCGCCGTCATCGGAGCGGAACAATCCGCCCGGCATTGTGCCCGCCCACAGACGCCCGGCGACGCCGCCCGCTTCGAGCGCCCAGATCCTGCCGAGCGACCAGGGATGGGGGTCGTCTTGGTCGTCCGCCGGCTTCGGCGGAAACACCGGGACCGCCGTCTCGCGCCACGCCCCAGCCCCGGTTCTGGAATTCGGATCGCGCCGCCACAGCTTGGCGCCGAAATGACCGAGATCGAGCGCGGCCAAAACCGTGCCGTCGGCCTCGGCCAGCACCGCCGACACCGGATCGCCGAGAAAATGCGCATCGACGATGTCCCACCCGCCGTCACGGCGCGCGAGTTCGAATAGACCCTTGCGGGTCCCGACATGGAGCACGTCTGACATCCCCGCCTCCGTCAGCCGCCGGACAGCGCCTGGAACACGTAAATCTCGTCGTCGGGGCCGACTGATCGCCCAGCCGCACGCGATCCCTCGCCGGTCGGCCGTTGACGTAGACCGCGACGTGGCGGCGCAGCGCCCCCTGATCGTCGAGCACATAGCCGCGCAGCGCCGGGCGCGAGGCGAACACCGCGGCCAGCGCGTCACACAGCGTCGCACCTTCGACGGTGGCGCTCGGCGCCTCGAGGAAGCGCTGCAACTGGCGCGTGAAGACGATCGTCGGCAAGGTGCTCAGCCTTTCGCCGTGTCGAGGCTCGGCAGCCGGTAGCGGTCGGCCGGGTCGTCCCAGCCCTTGAAATTGGGCCGCCGCCTCTCGGCAAACGCGGCGCGCGACTCAATCAGGTCGCTCTTGGCGCCGTGTTCGTGCAGCGCCGCCGCCAGCCGCCCCATCTCCGGCGCCGGCCGCGGACGCATCTGCCGCATCATGTGTACCGTGTTGACCCGCGAGGCCGGCGGCAGCGTCAGCAGATGTTCGCCCATCGCCAGGGCCGCCGGGATCAACTGGTCGGGCTCGACCAGCCGGTTGAGGAAGCCGAGCTCGTAAAACCGCTCGGCGGTGAAACGAAAGCCCAGCGCCATCTCCATCGCGATCGGATAGGGCAGATTGGCGATGTGCCCGTGATTGTAGCCGCCGACCAGCCAACGCTTGGCTTCGGAGACCTCGAACACCGCGCCCTTCACCGCGC
The DNA here is from genome assembly GCA_963734125.1 of uncultured Alphaproteobacteria bacterium. GTDB lineage: Bacteria > Pseudomonadota > Alphaproteobacteria > ATCC43930 > CGMCC-115725 > DATARH01. Next base: position 22,686 of record CAVTGB010000035.1, on the reverse strand, counting down.
ACCGCAGGTCGCAGCGCTCGACCAGCATGAAGCCGCCGCCCATCGCAAACCCGTTGACCGCCGCGATCACCGGCTTTTCGAGGTCCCCGGTCATGAACGGGTCGGGGATCGCCGGGCGGCTGCCGCCGGGCGTGCCGCGCGCCAGCGATTCTTTCATGTCTTCGCCGGCGCAGAAGCCGCGCCCCGCTCCGGTAAATATCGCCACTTCGAAACGGTCGCTGCGGCGGAATTCGGTCCAGGTTTCGGCGAGGCGCGTGCGCATTTCCTGGCTGAGCGCATTCAGCCGCTCGGGCCGGTTCATCCGCACCACAAGGATCTGTCCGTGGTCCTCGGTTTCGACGACGTCCATCGATATTCTCCAAATTCTTTGTGGCGCAGCTGGTGGGAAGCTACCATTCCCGCCCAGCCGATCAAACAGCGCCGGCCGCCAGGCCGCTCGCCGCCGCGCGCTTCTTCGCCCGCCTCTTCTGAATGGCTTCAGTTCAGCTTCGACTTGAGCTGCTGAAGGATCGCGGCGGCCTGGTGGCGCGCGCTGCCTTCGGGGGCGCGGAGGATGAACTGTTCGAGCGCGTTCGCCCCGGCGCGCAGTTGCCGAGCCGCGCGTTGAGGAGCCCCGCCTCGTGCCAAAGCTCGGCCAGATCGGGCGCCAACAGCAACATCGTCTCGACGACGCGCAGCGCCTGTTCATGCCGGCCGGCCTGCAGCAGCCGCGATTTCACATTGTTCTGCAGGCGCAGCAGCACGTCGCGGTCGGCGACCGGGGCGTAGTGTTCGGGCGCCAGCTCGACCTCCTGGCCCGCCATCGCCTTCAAGAGTTCGCGCAAAGCCACCGCGTCACACACCCGGCCGCCGTGAAACGGGTCGAGGATCAGCCGCTCGGCGCCATCGGTCAGCCGCACCAGGAAATGTCCGGGAAAGCCGAGGCCGACACTGTCCCATCCCTGCGCCCGCGCCGCGTGCAGGTAAAGGATGCCGAGCGCCACCGGCAGGCCTTTGCGGCGATCGACGACCCGCATCAGATTGGCGTTCTGCAGATCGTCATAGGTCAGTTCGTCGCCGCTATAGCCGTATTTGAGGAGGATGATCTCGTTGAGCGCCGGGCGCGCGCCGCGAGGTCGCCCGCGGCGCCGCTGTGCCGGCCGACATCGCGGGCGATCGTCTGGAGGTGCTGGCGGTAGCGAAGCAGGCCGACGCGCGGCCGCTCGTAGGAGGCAAGCGCCAGCGCCGCCTCGGCGATCGGCAGGATCTGCGGGGGCAATGCGGCGAGTTCGCGCAGATAGCGCGCGCATTCTTCCGGATCGAAGGCGTCTGGCAGTTCGCTCATCTCAGCGGCGGGACATTACAGCTTCTGCACCTCGATCGAACCCTGCGGCGCCGCACTCGGACCCGTCGGTCCCGGGCCTGCCGATACGGGCGGCGCCGGCATCGCCGCGACCGGCGCGCCGCCGCGGATCTCGACATAGGAGACCACCCGCTTGACGCCCGGCACATAGCGCGCGATCTGGTTGGCGCGGTCAAGCTCGGCCTGCGAGCGCGCCGAGCCGATCAGGTATACCGATCCGTTCGTCGTATCGATCGTATAGTTGATCGACCGGACATCGGGATCGAAGACGAGTTGCGAGCGCAACTGCGCGGTGATCCTGGCGTCGTTGGCGTCGTCCCAGACCCCTTCGGACGGCGCCACCTCGATCTCGTTGTAAAGCGCGCGGACGCCCTGGATCTTGCCGGCGACCTGCTCGGCGGCGACTTTTGTCGCCTGGCTCGGAACCCGTCCGGTCAACAGCACGCGGCCGTCGTAGACGGTAGCCTCGATCCCTCCGTCGACCTCCAGCTGCGCTTGCATCAGCCCGGTCTCGATATTGCTCTTGACCGTAAAATCATCGACCGAGCCGTTGACGCCGCGTTCCTGCGCCGCGGCATAGCCGCCACCGGCGGCGATCCCCAGGCCGCCGACAACGAGCGCTCCAACGCAGCCGCCGAGCGTCAATGGGAGCGCGATCGCCAGCGCTGCCACACGGGCCAGAACCGTAATGGAGTGAAGCCGTGCCATGATCCCCCCAGGCAACAGTGTCGCCGCATTGTGGGATTTTCGCGGAACCGCGCCAAGAGTGGGCGAGAGCCGCGGGCGCCACACTTCGGGACGATTCGCCACCCGGTTTCGACCTCACCCAGCGGCGCCGGCGAACCTTCCGCAGCATCAAGGGCTTGGCATTCGGCGGCGGCGGCGTCGGGCGGGGCAGGCGGCGGGCGGGCTCAGCTCTCGATGCGCCAGGCGTCCGGCAGATGCCTGGGCGCGCGCGGCGGCGCGACCAGCATCACGTCGAATCGCAACACCAACTCCGCAAGATCCGGCCGCATCACCAGAAAGGCGGTGGCGGCGCGGGCGATGCGGCGGCGCTGGCGCGGCAGCACCGACTGGGCGGCGCTGGCGAGATCGCGCCGCGACTTCACTTCGATGATCGCGAGGACGCCGCCGCGGCGGGCCAGGATGTCGATTTCGCCCGATGGGCAGCGCCAGTCGCAGGCGACGATCCGCCAGCCGCGCAGCCGCAAATGCCAACGGCACAGAAGTTCGGCAAAGGCGCCGCGTCGCCGGGCCCGCTGGCGCTTCGACCGGTCGCCGGGCGCACCTCTCATCGCGATCGATCGCCCTCCTGCAACTCGAGCGCGCGCTCGTAAAGCGTGCGCCGGGCGATGCCGGTATCGGCGGCCAGCCGCGCCACGGCATCGCGCAGGCTGTGCCCGACCAAGAGCGTGCGCAGCCGCTGATCGAGGTCGGATGCGGTGGCGGGTGTGGCCGCGTCCGGCGGCCCGACGATGATCACCACTTCGCCGCGCGGGGCGCCGGCGCTGCGATAATGCTCGGCCAGGGCGCCGAGGCGCCCGCGGCGGATTTCCTCATGCAGCTTGGTCAGCTCGCGGGCGACCGCGGCGTTGCGTTCGCCGAGGATCTCGGCAATGTCGGCGAGTGAGGCGGCGAGGCGCGAGCGCCCCTCGAAGAAGATCAGCGTCGCCGCCAGATCACGCCAATTCGCCAGAGCGCGCCGCCGCGCCGGCGAGCGCGACGGCAGGAACCCGGCGAACAGAAAGATGTCGGGCGGCAGCCCCGAGAGAACGAGCGCGCTCAGCGCCGCCGACGGGCCGGGCGCCGCGGTCACCGGCAGCGCCGCCTCGAGCGCGGCGCGCACCAGCTTGAAGCCGGGGTCGGAAACCAACGGGGTCCCGGCATCGGTGACAAGCGCCAGCCTTTCGCCGCGGTGCAGCGCCTCGATGATGGCGGGGCGAACCCGGTCGGCGTTGTGGTCGTGATAGGGCAGGAGCGGCTTGTCGATGCCGTAGCGGGCGAGGAGGCGCGCGGTGACCCTGGTGTCCTCGCACAAGATGCGGTCGACGCTGCGCAGTACCCACAGCGCGCGCAACGTAATATCGCCGAGATTGCCGATTGGCGTCGCGACGAGATGGAGGCCGGCAGCCAGCGCGTGCCCGGGGGTCCATTCGCAGACCCGAGGATTGCCGGCAGCAATCTCGGTGGCAGCGTCGGGCGAGACCGGTTCAGCGCCCGCTGAGTGCGGCGAGGTTGAACGCCCGGATAGACCCGCTGCGGGTTTACTTGACGGGGGGCGATGGTTAGGGTCGGCGCCGGCAGTCGCACCCTTGCCGGAGGCCCTACGTGCTCGACTGGCGTGTTCTGCGGTTCGCCTCAACCGTGCTTGCTTTCGGCTTGCTCTTTGCGCTGAGCGCCTGCGGGGGCGGGCGGATGGTACCGGCACCGGCGGGCCCGCCGCAATCATCCTCTGTGGCCGGGCGCCCGCTGCCGCCGGGAGGCCCGTCGCCGTCGACCGCGGGCCCGGTCAAGGTGGCGCTGCTCGTACCCCTCTCGGGCGCCAACGCCGATCTCGGCAAGGCGATGCTGGAGGCCGCGCAGCTTGCCCTCTTCACCACCAGCAGCGAGCAGTTGACGCTGATCCCGCGCGACACTGCCGGCACCGCGGAGGGCGCCGGCAGCGCCGCCAAATCGGCCATAGCCGGCGGCGCGCAGCTGATCCTCGGGCCGCTCCTGGCCGCCGAAGTCGAGGCCGTGAAGCCGGTTGCGCGCGACGCAAAGATTAACGTCATCGCGTTCTCGACCGCCACCCAGCTGGCCGGCGACAATGTCTTCCTGATGGGTTTCCTGCCGCGCCAGGAGGTCGTGCGCGAGGTCTCGTTCGCGCGTGACAAGGGGCTCGGCCGGTTCGCCGCGCTGGCGCCCAACTCGCCCTATGGCCATCTGATGGCCGATGCGCTGCGCGAGGCGGTGAGCGCCAGCGGCGGCTCGGTCGTCAAGACCGAGTACCTCGATCCGCGGGCGGCCGATCCCACCGCGTCGATCCAGCATCTGTTGTCGCAGGGCGAGGGCGCTGGGCAGCAGTCGCCGGCGGGCGCGCCGTTCGATGCGCTGTTGCTGCCCGAGGGCGGGGCGCGGCTCAAACAGATCGCGCACCAGCTGCAGGCGGCCGGGCTCGATCCGGCGCAGGTCCATCTTCTCGGCAGCGGGCTGTGGGACGATCCCTCGATTGCCGGCGAGCCGGCGCTCGATGGCGGCTGGTTTGCCGCCTCGCCTCCCGAGCCGCGCCGCGAGTTCGAAAGCCGATTCCAGAAGACCTATGGCCGTCCGGCGCCGCGGCTCGCCTCGCTCGCTTTCGATGCCGCCGCGCTCGCCGCGGTCTTGGGGGAGAGCGCCGCCGACCCGTTCTCGCGCGAGGCGATCCTCAACCCGCGCGGGTTCAGCGGGGTCGATGGCCTCTTCCGCTTCACCCCGCAAGGGCTGGTGCAGCGCGGCCTCGCGGTCCTCGAACTCGAGCCTCAGGGCAATGTCACGGTCAGCCCGGCGCCGCAGAATTTCCAGGATTTCGCCTATTGATCGGCGTTCCCCAGCGGCCGCCGGGGAAACCCGTCGCATTTAGGCAAGCAGCGCGCCAAGCACTGCGTTGAGCCGCTGGCGTCCGGCTTGGGTGGCGGCGAGGCGGTCTCGATCGAGCGTCAGGAACCCGCCGTCGATCAGCGGTGGCAGCGCGTCACAAAACAAGTCTTCGATCGTCGTCTCGGCCAAGGTTTCGAGGCGGTGGCGCGCGACGCCCTCGGTGAGGCGCAATCCCATCATCAGCATCTCGCCGATCGCTTCCGCGCGGGCTATCGGGGTTTGTTCGTCGAGTGCCGTGCCGCGCTCCTCGATCGCGGCGAGCCAGGCTTCCGGCGCGCGAGCCTGGCGGGTCGCGATCTTGGTGCCGGCCCGCGTCACCCGGCCGTGCGCGCCGGGTCCGATGCCGAGATAATCGTCGTACCGCCAATAGGCGAGGTTGTGGCGGCATTCGGCGCCGGGCCTTGCGTGGTTGGAAATCTCATACGCCGGCAATCCGGCCGCGGCGAGCCGAACATGCGTCGCCTCGAACAGCGCCGCCGCGTCATCCTCGCCGGCGGCGAGCACTTCGCCGCGGGCCGCCCGGTTGCCAAAGGCGGTGCCGGGCTCGATCGTCAGCTGATAGAGCGAGAGATGGTCGCCCGCAAGGCTCAGCGCCTCGTCGAGCTCCGCTTCCCACCCGGCGAGGCTCTGGCCGGGCCGGGCGTAGATCAGGTCGAACGAATACCGCGTGAAGGTGTTGTGGGCGAGGCCGATCGCCGCGATCGCCTCGTTGCGGTCGTGGCCGCGGCCGAGGAAGCGCAGCGCCTGCGGATCGAGCGACTGGATGCCGAGCGACAACCGGTTGACCCCCGCGTCGGCAAACCCGGCGAAGCGCGCGGCCTCGGCCGAATTGGGGTTGGCCTCCAGCGTCACTTCGAGGTCGGGCGCGACCGGCCACAGCGCGTTCACTCGCCCGATCAGCGCCGCCGCCGTCTCGGGGGGCATCAACGACGGCGTGCCGCCGCCAAAGAAGATCGAGGTAACGGTGCGATCTCGTGCGAGCGCGGCCTGGCGCTCGAGATCGGTGAGGAGGGCGGCAGTCCAGCGCGCCGCGTCAACCCCCTCCCGGACATGGCTGTTGAAGTCGCAATACGGGCATTTCGACCGGCAGAACGGCCAGTGGATGTAGACGGCGAGCGGCTCCAGGGCGGATGCCCCTCACCCCAACCCTCTCCCCCGGTGGGGGCGAGGGAGTTCGGTTGAGGCGCGGCGATGCCCGAAACCCTCGCCCGCATTGCGGGAGAGGGTGGCCGCCGCAATTGCGGCGGCCGGGTGAGGGTCTTCTGAATCAAAAGCATGCCGCCACCAGCTTGGCGAAGGCGCGGGCGCGGTGGCTGATCTGGTGCTTCAGGCTCTCGTCCATCTCGCCAAAGGTAAGTTCATAACCGTCGGGGACGAACATCGGGTCGTAGCCGAAGCCGTTGTCGCCGCGCGGCGGCCAAACCAGCCTTCCGTATGCTTCGCCGCGCCACATCGTCACCGTGCCACCGGGGGAGGCGAGCGCCAGGACCGCGACGAAATGGGCGCGGCGGTCGCTCCCGCCCAATTCGCGCTCGACCCGCGCCATCGCGGTTTGGAAATCCTTATCCGGCCCGGCCCAGCGCGCCGAATGGATGCCCGGCGCGCCGCCGAGCGCCGGGACGACGAGCCCCGAAATCGTCGGCGAGCGCGGCGAGGCCAGAGGATTCGGCGGCGAGGCGCGCCTTCAGTTCGGCGTTTTCTTCAAAGCTCGAACCGGTCTCCTCGGGCTCGGGGAGGCCGAGCGCGGCGGCGCCGACCGTCTCGACCCCAAAGGGCGCCAAGAGCGCGGCGATCTCGGCGAGCTTGCCCTTATTGTGGCTGGCGATGACCAGCCGCTCCCGGCGATCAAGATGGAGCGCCATCGCTCAGGCGAGGCCGAGCGCGGCGCGCTGGGCGCGCGTCAATTCGGCGACGCCGAGGCGGGCGAGCGCCAGCATCTCGCCAAACCTGGTCTCGTCGAACGGCGCCCCCTCGGCGGTCGCCTGGATTTCGACAAACCCGCCCGATCCGGTCAGCACGAAATTGGCGTCGGCCTCGGCCTGCGAATCCTCTGCATAGTCGAGGTCGAGGACGGCGATCCCCTCGAAGATGCCGCACGAGATCGCCGCGACGCTGTCGGTGAGCGGCATCTTTGCCAACTGGCCGGCCGTGCACAGTTTCGTCAGCGCCTGGTAGAGCGCGACATAGCTGCCGGTGATCGCGGCGGTGCGCGTCCCCCCGTCGGCCTGCAGGACATCGCAATCGACGCGGATCTGGCGTTCGCCAAGCCCGCCCAAATCGGTGATCGCGCGCAGGCTGCGGCCGATGAGGCGCTGGATTTCCTGGGTGCGCCCGCTTTGTCGGCCGCGCGCCGCCTCGCGGTCGGTGCGGGTATGGGTCGAGCGCGGCAGCATGCCGTATTCCGCGGTGACCCAGCCGCGCCCGGTATTGCGCAAAAACGGCGGCACCCGTTCTTCGAGGCTCGCGGTGCACAAGACATGGGTATCGCCGAACCGCGCCAGGCACGAGCCCTCGGCGTATTTGGCGGTGCCCGGTTCGAGGCTGACCGGCCGCATCGCCGCGGTGGCGCGTCCGGAAGGTCGCATGATTGGCGTCTCCCTCAAAACAACTGGCCCTGTCCGACCGGCGGCACCGAGCGGCGTACCGGCCGGCGCGAGCCGCCGGCGACGACGCCGACCTTGCCGTCGTAGAATTCAAGCTCCAACACCGCGCCGGCCCTGACCTTTGCGGCATCGGTGACAACCCGCTCGGCGCCCCCCGCCTTTGTGGGGGCAAGCTCGCGCACCACGACATAGCCGCGTGCGAGCAGGCTCTCGTGGCGTTCCGAATGCGTAGCGAGTCGGCCGGCGAAATTATCGGTGGCGACGCGCTTATTCTCGAGAACGCGATTGATCGCGACGCCGAGCCTCCGCTCGACCTCGCCCAGGCGGTCGCGCGCCCGGCCGATATCGGCGGCGAGCGTAGTCGGACGCAGACCGGAGGCGGCCAGATCGAGGCGCTGCCGCGCGGCCGCCAACCGCCCCCCGACCGCCAGGCGCAGCCGCTCGCTGCGGTCGTCGAGGCGCTGCACCGCGGCGCCGATGAGGTCCTGCGGGTCGGGGAGGCCGCGCGCGAGCCCTAGGAGATGCAGCCGGCGCTCGCTGAAGAGCCGCGCGAGAGAGCCGGAGAGGCGCGCCGACACGCCGGCGACATCGGCGATGAGGTCGAGCCGCACCGGCACCGCCATCTCGGCCGCCGCGGTCGGGGTCGGGGCGCGCAGGTCGCTCGCATAGTCAATGAGGGTCGTATCGGTCTCGTGGCCAACCGCCGAGATCAGCGGGATCGCGGAGGCTGCGGCCGCGCGTACGACGATCTCCTCGTTGAACGCCATCAGATCTTCGAGGCTGCCGCCGCCGCGCGCGACGATGATCAGTTCGGGGCGGGGAACCGGTCCTCCGGGTGCGATGCGGTTGAACCCGTCGATCGCCGCGGCGATCTGCGCCGCCGCGCCCTCGCCCTGCACCACGACCGGCCAGATCAGCACATGGCGCGGAAAGCGGTCGGCGAGGCGATGCAGGATGTCGCGAATGACCGCCCCGGTGGGCGAGGTGACGATGCCGATGATTTCGGGCAGGTAGGGCGGTTTCTGCTTGCGCTCGGCCGCAAACAGGCCCTCGGCGGCGAGGCGCTGGCGGCGCTCCTCAAGAAGCTTCAGGAGGGCGCCGATCCCGGCCAGCTCGATGGTCTCGACGATCAGTTGGTATTTCGAGCGGCCGGGATAGGTCGTCAGGCGGCCGCTGCACACCACCTCCATCCCGCCCTCGGGTTTGAGGTCGAGGCGCGCCGCCGTCAAACGCCAGCACACCGCGTCGAGCACCGCCTCGGCATCCTTGAGCGCGAAATAGCAATGCCCCGAGGCGACGCGCTTCCAACCGGAGATCTCGCCGCGCACACGGACCTGGCCGAAGCCGTCCTCGATCGAGCGCTTCAGTGCCAACGACAATTCGGAGACGCTATACTCCGGCAGGTTCGACCCAGGAGTGGGCGCGGGCGCAGCTACGAGCGGCAGATCGTTCATCGCGCCATCTTAGCCGAGCCGGGAGACAAGCGCGATGCAGGTGCGAATATGAGAGTCCTGGTCATCGGCTCGGGCGGGCGCGAGCACGCGCTGTGCTGGTCGATCGCCGCGTCGCCCCTGGCCGATCGCCTCTACTGCGCGCCGGGCAACGCCGGCATCGCCGAGGAGGCGGAATGCGTCGCGCTGCGCCCGGGCGACACCGCGGGCATCATCGCCTTCTGTCGCCGCGCCGAGATTGATTTTGTCGTCATTGGCCCCGAGGCGCCGCTCGTCGGCGGTCTTGTCGATGCGCTCGAAGGTGAGGGGATCGCCGCGTTCGGACCGAGCCGTGCCGCCGCCGCGCTCGAAGGCTCGAAGGGCTTCATGAAGGATCTGTGCGCCCGCGAAGGCATCCCGACCGCGCGCTATCGCCGATTTTCCGACGCCGCCGCGGCGAAGGCTTACATCGCCGCCGAGGGCGCGCCGATCGTCGTCAAGGCCGACGGGCTCGCCGCCGGCAAGGGCGTCACCGTCGCCGCCACCGTCGCCGAAGCCAACGCGGCGGCCGACGCGGCGCTGGCCGGGGGCCGTTTTGGCGCGGCCGGCGCCGAGATCGTCGTCGAGGAGTACCTGGAGGGCGAAGAGGCGAGCTTTTTTGCCCTCGTCGATGGCGCCAATGCGCTGCCGCTCGCCGCCGCGCAGGATCACAAGCGCGTCGGCGACGGCGATACCGGCCCCAACACCGGCGGGATGGGCGCCTATTCGCCGGCGGTGGCGGTGACGCCGGCCATCGAGGGCCAAGTCATGGAGCGCATCATCCTGCCGACGGTGCGGGCGATGGGCCGCGACGGCCGCCCGTTCAAGGGCGTCCTCTATGCCGGGCTGATGCTGACCGCGGAGGGGCCCAAGCTCCTCGAATACAATGTCCGCTTCGGCGATCCCGAGACACAGGCGCTGATGATGCGCCTGAAGAGCGACCTCCTCCCGGCCCTCATCGCCAGTCGCGACGGCAACCTCAAAGACGTCGATCTGCGCTGGTACAACGAGGCGGCGCTCTGCGTCGTGATGGCGGCCAAGGGCTACCCCGACGATCCGCAGCGCGGCAGCGAGATCCGCGGCCTCGACCGGGCGGCGAGCGATCCCGACATCAAGATCTTCCACGCCGGCACGCGGAGCGACGGCACGCGCCTCCTCGCTGATGGCGGCCGCGTCCTCGGCGTCACCGCGCGCGGCGCCGACCTGACACTTGCCCGCGAGCGCGCCTACCGCGCCGTCGACCGCATCGACTGGCCCGAAGGCTTCTGTCGGCGCGATATCGGCCGGCGCGGCGGCGCCTGAGCCGGGCTAGAACGCCGGCACCACCGCGGCCGGGACGATGTGCTCTTCGACGCCCCGCACCCCTGCGGTGTTCTCGGCGGCAACGCGCAGGGCCTGGCGCTCTTCGGGGGATTGGTCGTCGGAGAGCCAGAGGTGGGCGACGCCGTCCTTGACCACGATGTCCGCCGCCCAAACCCTGGCCCACTCCTGTCCCTGCAGCTCGGTCAAGAGTTTGTGGCGAATGCTGCGGTCGTCCGAATCGCCATCGGGCGCGGTCATCGTCTTTGTTGCGGCGAAGGCCCGCACGATGTTGGCCCGGCTGACGATGCCGACGAGCTTGCCGTCGCGCAGCACCGGTACGCGCTTGATTCGCTTCGTCTCCAGGAGGTCGGCGACATCGGCGAGCGGGGTTGTCTCCGCGACCGAGATGACGTCCGTTGTCATGACGTCTTTGACCGTGCGGCCGTGCGATTTGACGTAATCGCGGGCCAGAACCTGATCGGTGGCGAGCGAATCGAGCCAGCGCGCGCGCCGGCGCTCGGTGCGCCGCTCGGTCCCGGTTTCGGCGCGGTGCAAGAGGTCGCCCTCGCTGACGATGCCGATCACCCGTCCGCCGGCATCGACCACCGGAACGCCGCTGATCCCGCGTTCGGAAAGCAACGTCGCCACCGCCTGGACCGAGGTATCGGGACCGGTGGTAATTACATTCGTTGTCATCACATCTACGGCGCGCATTGGAGCACCTCCCAGCTAGAACTGGGCCAAGGCTGGGCGTCCGCCCGCCGCGCCGCATTGACCCAGATCAACCGGTGGGCGGTCGAACGATGTCGGGCGCGGTTTGCCTACCCCTGCGGCCAGTTCATCCGGATCGGGTCGTTGCCGTCCCAGGTGAGGGCGGCCTCGCGCACCTGGTCGAAGATGCGCATCCGAGTCGGCGTCGCCTCGGCCATCTCGACGACCGTGCCGGGGTGGCCTTCGTTGAGGAAATAGATGAACGGGCCGCGCGGGGTGTCGCCCTCCTGGCCGATCTGCCAGCCGGTCCGCAGCGCCCGCTCGCGGATCTCGTGGTAATTCTCCGGCCAGCTCGACCAGTGCTGCATCCCCTCGTGGCCGGCGCCGAGGAAATCGCGGTAGAGGCTCGGGGAATCGCAGCGCTGCTGGATCAATTCGAGCTGCACCTCCCCCGAATTGGCGAGCGCGATCGAGACCTTGATGTCGTAGGCTCGGCCCTTGTAGCGGAACTCGTCCATCGGCAGCTGCTCGGCGTAGAACCACGGGCCGACGCCGCAGACCTCGACCCAATGGCGCATCGCCTTATCGATATCGCGCACGACGATCCCCACCTGACGCATCGGCCCGAAGAGACGGCTCATCGGTTTCTCCTTCAGCAGCGCCGGAACACTCGCGCTAAGATCGCGTTTAGGCGGTTGCCGATCATGACAGGTGTGTGCCGCGCATGAAAAGCCGGGTTCGCGTGCGCCATTGCAGGCGCATCCTCTGCGTCTTTCCGCGCTACGCGCCGTCCTTCGGCACCTTTCAGCACGCCTATCCGCTGATCGACGGGGTGCGCGCCTTCATGCCGCCGCAAGGCATCCTCGTCGTCGCCGCCTATCTTCCGACGAATGGCAGGTCCGCCTCGTCGACGAGAACGTCCGCCCGGCGACGCCGGACGATTTCGCCTGGGCCGATGCGGTCTTCGTCAGCGGCATGCATGTCCAGCAGAGCCGAGATCATCGCGATCGCCGTGCGCGCCCGCGCCGCCGGGCAAGGCGAGCGTCCTCGGCGGTCCGTGCGTGTCCGCCTGCCCGGAGGAGTATCCGCAATTCGATTACCTGCATCTGGGCGAGATCGGCGATGCGACCGACGCGCTTGATCGCGGCGCTCGACGAGGATGTCGCGCCCGCCGCCGGCACAGCGCCGCTTCACGACCGACTGAGCGCCTGCCGCTCGCCGATTTTCCGGTCCCCGCCTACCACCTGATCGAGGGCCGGCGGTATTTTCTCGGCAGCATCCAGTTTTCGAGCGGCTGCCCCTACCGCTGCGAGTTCTGCGACATTCCGGCGCTCTACGGCCGCCAGCCGCGTCTCAAGCAGCCGCGAACAGGTCCTCGCCGAACTCGACGCGATGCTCGCCGCCGGCATCAGCGGCTCGGTCTATTTTGTCGACGACAATTTCATCGGCAACAAAAAGGCGGCGCGCGCGCTCCTGCCGCATCTGATCGCCTGGCAAAAGCGGCGCGGCTATCCGGTGCAGCTCTCGTGCGAGGCGACGCTCAACATCGCGCAATGTCCCGATATCCTCGCGATGATGCGCGAGGCACATTTCTACGCGGTGTTCTGCGGCATCGAGACGCCGGAGCTGGCCGCGCTCGACGCCATGCAGAAAGTCGCACAACCGGGTGATGCCGCTCCTCGACGCGGTGGCGACGATCAACAGCTACGGTATCGAAGTCGTCTCGGGGATCATCCTCGGGCTCGACACCGACACACCCGCAACCGGCGCCAACCTCATCGACTTTATCGACGCTTCGCACATCCCGGTGCTGACGATCAACCTGCTGCAGGCGCTGCCGAAGACGCCGCTATGGGAGCGGCTGGCCGCTTCCGGCCGGCTCAGTCTCGACGGGCGAGCGCGAATCGAACGTCGTTTTCGCCCGTCCCTATGACGAGGTGCTCGCCAGTTGGCGAGCCGCGATCCGCCACGCCTATGCTCCCGAAGCGCTGTTCGAGCGGTTGGCCTGGAACGCAAGGCATACCTATCCGAACCGCATTCGGCCGCCGCTGACCCGCGCCCGGCTCAACGCCCGGAACCTGCGCCGCGCCGCCGTGATCCTGACCAGGATCCTCTTCAAGGTCGGGATTTATGGCGATTACCGCCGCACCTTCTGGAGCTTCGCGCTCCCGCTGTTGCGCGCTCGTATGGTGGGCGAGCTGATCGCCGCCGCGCTTGTCGCCCACCACATGATCCGCTTTGCCCGCGAGTGTACCGAAGGCCGGCAGAACGCCTCGTTCTATGCCGATCGGGCAAGGCAATCGGCCGACCGGCGCGCCGCCGCAGCGTGATCTGTCGCTTCAGCGGGAGGCGATCATTTTCCCGGGCCTGCGTGCGGCGCCGGGGTTGCGCCGGACTTGGCGCCGAGGAGGGTGGTAAAATCCAATAGATCGGAGGGTATCGCGATCAGGTTCGCCGGCAATCCCCTGGTCGCCAAACCTTGGCCCAGGCCTTCCTTGATCCGGACGTTCGCCAGGTCTTGGAGCGTGTTCAAAACCGGACCGACGGTGTCGGCGGTAAACTTGTCGTTGATCGCCCGTTGCACGGCCGGATCGAACGTGAAGGTATCGGCCCAGCCGAGATAGTCGAGGGTGATGCCGCGCTCGCTGAGAAACGCCGTCATGCCCGCGGTGACGTTCTTGATGATGGCGCCGGCATCCTTGTTGTCGTCGTTGAGGGCGCGGGCGCTGATCTCGCGGCATACCAGGCTCAAGACCTCGCCGCGGCCGACCCGGTCCATGACGTCGGCGACGCTGCGGGCGTTATAGACCGAAGTGAAGATGACGGCCGGGTCGGAGGGGTTCCCCTTGGGCGGCACGGTTCCGAAATAATAGAGGTAGCGCGCCGCGTCTTCCTCGCGCACCGAGACGCCGATCGAAATCCCGGCGGTGATGTTGAGCCCCTCCGAGCTCTGGCACGGCATCCCCTCGTTGCGGTTGGAGGTGCCGCGGTTGGCCGCGGTCACCCATTCGCGGTTGTAGGGCGTGCGATCGACGATGATGACGCGCGCCGAGGGAACATAAAAATCCGACCACGACCCCGAACCGCTCAGCTTGACGTGGGGGATGACGACGCGTTTGGCGGCGACCTTGTTCGCCTTCAGGTAATCGAGCGACATGAACTGTGCCTGCGTGTCCTTGTTCGCCCCGGCGTCGGGGATGACGAAGGCCGATTGGTTCGGCAGGATGTAGATCGCCTCGGTGTAATCGTTCTTGTCGTAATAGGCCCACGCATGGGGCGCGGCTGCGGTCAGCGCCAACAGTACCGCGGCGCCGCGGATCGCGGTCAGCCAGCGCCTCGCCGGCAGCCACCAGATTGCCGCCACCACGGCCAGCAAAAGAATGAAGGGGAGGCCGAGGTTGCCGAAGAACCGCATCCCCCAGATCGAGGTAACGTACGCGACATCGCTGTTCTGCAGCTGCCTGACCGCGGCGTCCCCCGAGAGGATGGTGCCTACCGGAGAGACCAGGAAATTGACCCAGCCATAGATCAGGATTGCAGCCACCGTGGCGATGCCACGACCGACCAGTGCGTTCATTTCCCCTCCCCCTGCCGCGGCTTCTCGTGCGAGGTACCCCCAGATTGCATCGTCTCGGTTAAGGAATGATGGCCGGACGCTTCCGGTCCTTCGTTTCACACGATGCGGCGGGCCTGCCAGCGTCCGGCGCCGAACTGGCTCTGGTTGACGATGCCGGCATTCTGGTCGCTGGCGGCGCCGAGCGCGACGGTGCCGGCCATCGCGCCATCCCCGACCGTGCCCTCGAAGCGATAGGACAGGTTGCTAGCCTCATAGCGGGTGCCGAAGCTGAACGACACCCGATCGGCGTCGAGCAGTCCGTCGACCGAACTCTCGAATTGGGCCGAGCGCTGCTCGCCGGCGAAGGCGCGACCCTCCTGCCGGAGCGCGAGGCGGTGGGTGCGCGCGCCCTGCAGAAAGTCGACCCGCAACTCCCACTCGCCGGCGACCTCCGGCACCGCGGCGAGCGGCGGGCGCGGCTGGTTGGTCAATGACGCGCGCAGCACCGCAATGACCGCATCGCCGACCAGCGCGGCTTCGCCGGGCTGCAATTGAAAGGGGTCGACGGCGATCGAATCTGTCGTCGCGCTGTTGTCGTCGAGCATGACCCGCGGTTCGCCGTCGAGCATCGCCTGGCGCAGCGCCAACCCGTCGAGCGGGAAGCGGTCCCGCTCCCAGACGATGCGGAGGCGAGGCACGCGGTCGACCCCTTCGGGTTCGATGACCTCGCCGCGCACCCCGTCGAACGAGGCCAGGCGAGCAGCGAGGATCGCGCAATCGTCGTACCATTTCCGCCGCTCGGCAGCGGGGTCGCGTCTCTCGAACCAGTATTCGAGCGCGGTGACGACGCCGATGATGTCCTCCTTCGACACCTTCATCGGCCGGCCCAGCGCCTGGTGCGGCGAGCCGTTGCGCCACGCTGCTTCGACCAGACGTTTGTTGCCGAGGAGGAGGCCGCTGGTCTGCGGCCCGCGCAGAAACTTGCCGCCGCTATAGATCACGAGGTCGGCGCCGCGCGCGAGCCACGGGCTCGGCCGCTCGATATGCTCGGAGGCCGCGTCGACCATGATCGGGATGCCGCGCGGCCGGGCGACCGACGCGATCTCCTCGAGCCGCACACCCGAGAGGTGCTCCTGCTTGCCGAGCAGCACGATCAGCGCAACCGGCTCCAGGAGTGCGCGGTCGAGTTCCTCGCGGGTGTCGATCTCGACGATCGGACAGCCGATCATTCGGACCGACTGGTCATAGGCAAAGCGCTGCTTTGTCGGGATGATGACGCGGTTGACCATGCCGTCCGTAGCGGGCAGCCGCAGCATCCGCGCCGGATCGTTGCCGGCGACGCAGGCCGCGGTGCCGAGCGCCACCGCCGCCGCGCTGCCGCAGGTTACGATCCCCCATTCGGCCTGGGTCAATTGGGCGATGCGCCGGCCGGCCGCTTCCATCAATTCGTCGAGGTTGACGAACTGGCGGGCGGCGGCATCCATCGCCGCCTTGACCTCGGGCAGCATCAAACTGCCGCCATGCATCGTGCGCACGCTGCAGCAATTGATGAACGGGCGCACGCCGAGCGCGAGATAGGGGTTCGCGTTAAGGCTGGTCATGTCGCCTCCGTGGGATCGGCACGGCACTATACCAATAAGCCCATGGCTGTCATCGCGAGGAGCGGAGCGACGAGGCAATCCGCGGCGGATCAGCCGGTGCCGAAGGAGATTGCTTCGGTGCGCTCGCAATGACGCTAGAACAAGGGTTTGTTGATCGCCGCATGCAACGCGCTTATGTGCTGGCCCCATGAGCCAGACCAGCCAAATCACTCCGCCCGAGGGGGCGCTCGTGTTGTTTTCCGGCGGGCAGGATTCGGCGACCTGCCTCGTCTGGGCGCTCGCTCGATTCACTTCGGTCGAGACGATCGGCTTTGATTACGGCCAGCGCCACCGGGTCGAACTCGACTGCCGCGAGCGGATCACCGCCCGGCTGCGCGCCGAATTCCCGCATTGGGGCGAGAAGCTCGGCCCCGATCATCTGATCGATCTCAATGTGCTCGGCCGGATCAGCGACACCGCGCTGACCCGCGACAGCGCGATCCGCCTCGGCGCGAGCGGCCTCCCCAACACCTTTGTTCCCGGGCGCAACCTGTTGTTCTTTACGTTCGCCGCCGCGACCGGCTATCGCCGCGGGCTAAAGCATCTTGTCGGCGGCATGTGCGAGACCGATTATTCGGGCTATCCCGATTGCCGCGACGACACGCTGAAGGCGCTGCAGGCGACCCTCACGCTCGGTCTGGATCAGCGCTTTGTCATCCACACGCCGTTGATGTGGCGCGACAAGGCCGCGACCTGGGCGCTCGCCCGGAAGCTGGGCGGGGCGATGCTCGTCGAGCTGATCCGCGAGGAAACCCACAGCTGCTACGCCGGCGACCGCAGCCATCGCCACGATTGGGGCTATGGCTGCGCAGCCTGCCCGGCCTGCGATCTGCGCCGCAAGGGCTGGGAAGCGTTCGCCCGAGCTTCAGAATTTTGACCGGTCGCGCGTCCTTCGAGACGGCGCTCTGCGCGGGCGTCTCGAAGGACGCAGAGCAATAGCTTACATCAAATCACCGCCAGCACCTTTTCCGGCGGGCGGCCAAGCGCGGCCTTCCCGCCGGAGACGACGATCGGCCGCTCGACCAGAATCGGGTTCCGGACCATCGCCGCGATCAGCGCTTCCTCCGAAAGCTTGGCGGGATCGATCCCGGCGGCGGCGGCTTCCTTTTTGCGCACCAGCGCCTTGGCCGGCATGTTGAGCTGGCCGAGCAGGGTCTTCAGCTGAGCGGCGGTGTAGGGAGTCTTCAGGTATTCGACGATCTCGGGCTCGATCCCCTTTTCCCGCAACAAAGCGAGAGTGTTGCGCGAGGTGTTGCAGCGCGGGTTATGATAGATGCGTACCGGCATGGCCTTCCCTCTTCGGATGATCGCGCCCGACGGGTAGACTCGGCCATCGGGAAACGCAAGGGGTTGGCGCAAGTGATGCGAGTGTGAGCCCGATGGCCCGTACCAAGGCAGAGCGGCCCGACCTCTTGTTCCGCGCCGTCGTCGAGGCGGCGCTCGACCCGATCGTTGTGATCGACGATGCCGGCGCGATCCGCTCCGTCAACCAGGCGACCGAACGGATCTTCGGCTACAATGCGGCCGAGCTCGTCGGCCGCAACGTCAAGGTCCTGATGCCGGAGCCCTATGCCGGCGAACATGATTCCTATATCGCCAACTATCTGCGCACCGGGGCGAAGAAGATCATCGGCATTGGCCGCGATGTCTCCGGCCGGCGCAAGGACGGTTCGATCTTCCCGATGTCGCTGGCGGTCGGCGAGACCGAGGTCGAGGGCGAGACGATCTTCGTCGGGATCATTCACGACCTCACCGATCGGGACGCGGCGGGACGCCGCATCCAGGACCTTCAGGCCGAGCTGCTGCATGCCTCGCGCCTCAGCGTCATGGGCCAGATGGCCTCGACCCTCGCGCACGAGCTCAACCAGCCGCTGACCGCGGTGATGAACTATCTCGAAGCCGCGCGTCATCTGCTGCAGAGCGACCCGCAATCGGCCGAGCGGGTGAGCGGCCTCATGGCGCGGGCGGTGGCGCAAGCTGAGCGCGCCGGCGAGGTCATTCGCAACCTGCGCCAGTTCGTCAGCAAGGGCGAGACCGAGCGCCGCGCCGAGAGCCTCAACCGGCTGGTCGAGGAGGCGCTCGCGCTGGCCCTCGTCGGCGCCCGGCAGTCGGGGGTCCACGTCAGCCTCGATCTCGATCGCAACCTTTCGCCGGTTCTCGTCGACGGGGTGCAGATCCAGCAGGTCGTGCTCAACCTCGTGCGCAACGCCGTCGAGGCGATGGAGGCGGTCGAGCGGCGCGAGCTCGCCGTCGCGACGCGCTGGATCGCCGGCGAAAGCCTCGCCGAAGTCAGGGTCGCCGATAGCGGGCCGGGGATCGCCCGCGACATCGCCGACCGGCTGTTCCAGCCCTTTGTCACCACCAAGAAGACCGGCATGGGGCTCGGCCTCTCGATCTGCCGCGAGATCGTCGAATCCCATCACGGACGCCTCGCCGCCGCGCCCAACCCGTCCGGCGGGACGGTGTTCCGGTTGACGCTGCCGCTGTCGTCCGCGGAGGGAGCGGAACGGGAGGCCGCCGGTGGCCAATGATAACCTGGTCTATGTCGTCGACGACGATGAGGCGGTGCGCGAGTCGCTCTCCGCGCTGCTCGAAGCCAAATCCTACACCGTGCGCAGCTTTGCCCTCGCCCGCGAGTTTCTCGCCGCCGCCCCGAGCCTGCGGCCCGGGTGCCTCATCGCCGACATCCGCATGCCCGAGATGGACGGGCTCGAATTGCAGCGGCTGTTGACCGCGCGGGCGTTCAACTTCCCGCTGATCGTCATCACCGGCCATGGCGAAGTACCGCTCGCGGTCGAGGCGATGAAAGCGGGCGCGATCGACTTTATCGAAAAGCCGTTCGCTGCCGAGGCGATCCTCGCCGGCATCGAGGCGGGTCTGGCGCGTTTGGCGGCAACGGGCGAGGATGATCAGGCGGCGGCGAGCGCGGCGGGGCGGCTCGCCACCCTCTCGCCGCGCGAACGCGAGGTGCTGGAGGGGCTCCTCGCCGGCCTTCCCAACAAATCGATCGCCTACGATCTGGCGATCAGCCCGCGCACGGTCGAAATCCACCGCGCTCACGTCATGGACAAGATGGGCGCGCGGAGCCTTTCCGAACTGATTCGTTTCAGCCTCGCCGCCGGCCTCCACCCGCGCCCCTGACGCCGGCCCTCAGCCGCCCTTGCCGGCAAAGGCCGGCGCGACCTCGGCCATGAAGCGCGCCATCTCGTGCTTGACCTGGGCGTGCGGCTTCAGCCCGACATTGACGTAGAGGATGACCTCGGCGACCCCGGCGGCCTCGACCTTTTTCAGGCTGTCGATGATCTGCGTGGGCGAGCCGAGCAGCACCGAATTCTCGCCGAGATGTTCCGGCCGCACCTTGGTCAGCCGGTCGACGATCTCGATGAAATAGCGGTAGCTCGGCGGCGCCGTCTTGGGGTCGCCCGGGAAGGCGGCGATGACGCATTCCTTGTAATAGCGGATCTGCCGGGCGCGGGCCGCCGCCTCTTCCGCGGGCGTATCGGCGAAATGCAGGAAATAGCTGCACATCAGGCGCCCGGCGGGTTTGCCGTGGCGGGCGCAGGTCTCGTCATAGAGGTCCTTCACTTGGCGCAGCCCGCCAAAGGTCATCGCCGCGGCAAACGGGGCGACAATGAGGTTGCAGCCGAGCCGTGCCGCCAGCTCGATCGAGGGCCGCGAGAACGAGGCGACGTAAGTAGGGATTGGCCGCTGCACCGGCTTGGGCGTGATTGCCACATCGTCGAACCGGTAATGCGCGCCGTGGTGCGAGATCGGCCCGTCCGCCGCCCATAACCGGCGCACGACCTCCATCCCTTCTTCGAAAATCGCCTGGTTATCCTCGAACGACACATGGAACGGCGCATATTCGCGCCGGTCATAACCGCGCCCGGCGGCGAAATCGACGCGGCCCTCGGAGAGCAGATCGAGCGTCGCCCATTGCTCCGCGACCCGGATCGGATGGTGCAGCGGCAACACCGTCACCGCCGGCGCGAGGCGGATGTGGCGGGTCCGCGCCGCGACCTGCGCCAGCGCGAGATCGGGGCAGGAGAGGACGCCCAATGTCGAGAAGTGATGTTCGCCGATCCCGCCGAATGCAGCCCCACCGCCTCGGCATACAACGCCTCGTCGAGGATGTCGGCAATGAACTCGTTGGCGCCGCGCCGATTATCGACTACGGCCACCGAGAGCGTGAAATACCCGAATTTCATCCTTGTCCCCATCCGGCCCGGGCCCAACCCACGGTTTAATACTGACGCGATCTCCCCACCTGACGTATCAGACCAAGATCAAGTGATTCCCACCCCGAGTCGAACTCAATCCGGCGACAATCCGGACCGTCAGCAAGCATACTCTACGAATGCGGCAATTCAGCGCCGATGTGGGCGCGGTTGGCGGCGCGAGCTGCGCCGCAAGCCGGATCTCCCTCACGCGCGCACGCGACGGCGCTTTTGCGCCGATTTCGGCCGTCCGCGGGACCGCAATCGAACCGGTTAAGTCGATCCGAAGCGGCCGTTCATGACCGCGCGCCAGCGGATGGTCGGCTCCGTCCGCACGCGGGCCGCTGATCCCCGCCGGTGGTGGCCTCGGGCACGATGCCAGCATCACCGCCTTGTTCCGTCAGGCTGGACCCGAACGGGTCCTGGATTCGTCGAGCACCCGCTGCACCAGTTCGAAAGTATTTCAGCGCCGAGCTTGCGCAGGATGTTGGCGCGATGAAATTCGACGGTGCGCGGGGCGATATTCAGCGCTCGGGCGACCTCCTTGCTGGAAGCCCCTCTCGACGATGTGAGCCAGCACGGCGCGCTCGCGCGGAGTCAACGGAGGACGCCCCGGCGAGGACTTTAGCAGGAAATCCAGCGGCGCCGTTCAGCTTTCTGATTTCCCGCTTCGCCTGCTTGAGTTCCGGGGTCTCAAGGAACTCCCAATCGCCGTTTCGCAGGGCCATCGTACATTGATGCGCCCGTGCCACGTCCAGTACGTCCACGCCCCGGCTGGAGCCGAGCGGGTAGGTGCACGCAACGATCATTTTCCGATCGGCGAGAGAGCGATCGAGCTCCTGCTCGTATTCGCAAAACTCCTTCCAATGATTGCTTGCAATCCAGAACGCGTTACCACTGACCCTCAGTCCGTCGAAGCCGCGCGCCAATGCGTCATCGAGCTTCGCCCACCACCCGCCGGTAATTCGCTGCGCATCGAACTCACTACCCTCCAGGTACCACTCGTTGCCAGAGAGAATTCTGGATCTGTCCGGCGGCGAGATGCTGGTTGAATTTGTTAATGCCAGCCCGCAGCGCCGATAATGCCTCGTCAATCGTGATCGGATCGGAAACCGCCCAAACGCAGGAACTTGTTGCTCTGCAATCCGGCCTCGAAATAGTCAATGCAGATGGCAAGCAAATCTGCGGGGGTTTCATAGAAAATGCAAAGATGTGCGCCCCAAGGCATGTGGCTGGCGACGCTGATACCGGTTTTCCGCAACAGCGAGGTGTCATTCTCTGGTGCCGCATCGCGCGCGTTCATGGTCGTGGCCTCATCAGTGATTTGGCCCTCACCGCATTATTGATCATATCGGTCTGCCAACGGATGGCAGGGATGTAGGTTTCTATAGCGATTTGGCTTCCGTAGCGATCGACGGTGCTCAATTTCGTGCATCTCGACCTTGCTGAGGAGATTCTCCCCGTATCCTCACCAGTATCAATTGGTAGCGGAGTCCGCGAAAGAGGGGAGCCTGCCGGCTCCGTTCGCCCGACGATGGGGGGCGGCGCGAGGCACGCCAGACTATAATCAAAAAACTCTGCGATCGGAACGGGGAACCCTGGAATGACAGCAGTGATCGATTGGGAGGGTCGAGCTTGGCCCACCGACCCTCGCACTCTAGCCGTCCTGTTCGGTAGCCGCCGCGATTACGCGGGCTCTATTACCTTTGCGGTCGAAGAACTCGGTTGCATCCACCTCAACTTGGTGGGGGGCTTGCTCTTCGCCACCTTCCGTCCGGGCCGGGCGACGCGTTTCGCTATGATCGGCGCTTTTTACCTGATAAGCGAATTGCCCGCCCGCCGCTTTATCTTGGCCTACGACGAAATATCGGAAATTTGCGCGAATGCGGCAGTCGCGATGCGGCGCATGGGGACGCTGATCGATCACCTGGATGAGGCTGGCGCTCCCCCAAAAATCGGGATAGGGCTGACCCCATTGGTGCCAGTACGTGGATCCATCAGTAATAATAAATGATTTGCAGTAATAATAAATGATTTGCTTCGAGCGCATGGGCATCACAGGCCGGGCAAAATGGGAAGGCCACCTGCGTCGTTCCCCGATCGCGTCGGCAAGGTCTCTTTGGGGGCATAACCCGCCGGTCGGAAATCCGGTGAGGGGGGAACCCACGCTGCCTTCTGCCACAATTCCCGGCTCGCGATCCGCGCACCCTCAGCCAGCGCGGCGAGCT
>CAVTGB010000034.1:0-98100 GCA_963734125.1 uncultured Alphaproteobacteria bacterium | reverse complement strand
CGCCTACGGTGTCAGTCGACTCCTTAACAGTGGACATCACCGCGCCTGGGACTACACCCCCCGACAAATAAACGCGTTCCTTTTCCTCCAGGCGCGCGAAAAGGAAGCGGATGCTGCTTTGATGACTATCGCTGTGAACCTCGGCGTGAACGGCGACAAAGAGGCGATAAGAAAAGCAGATCGCAAGCTGGACAGAGGGGACGTGACGTGGGCTTCAGTATCGGGGGCGATCCATAAGAACATGGCTCAGGACTATCCAACAGATATCTGAGACACTTGACAAGAGCCTCACGACGGCGATGCGGATGGCAGCATGATTCGCACTCGAAGAAGCCACCAAGGATATGGTTCAGGCGGGTCTCGGACGCTCGACCGAGCGCCCTCCACATTGATGACACCGACGAAAGCGCGGGCGCACTCGGATCGATGCGCCTCTATCTATGCCTCGATCAACCGGCAGCGGTCTATGAAACTGGCGGCGAGATACACGGCAATCCTCTTCTCTGGATTCCGATCAGCGGCACGGACGCAGCCGGGATCAAAGCTTCTGAGTTCGGCGACTTGGTTTCATCGAAGTACCCCCGCCTAAACGGTGGCAGACCACTTCTGTTTTCGGTCGCCGACCGAGAGCCGAAATACTTCGGCATCGAAAGTGTCACCGTCGGCAAGCGATTACACCTCGAAGATGACATCACCGCAGCGATGAACAACTTCAAACAGTATTTCTCCCAAGGATCGGGGTAAGCAAAATGGTAGACGGCGTAAAATTTCCAATTGAGGCTGACACAAGTCAAGCGCAAGAGCAAATAGAAGCTCTGCGCGCGACCGGTGTCAAGATGTTCGGCGACATCTTGCAAGCCGCCACACAAGGCGATATTTCCGGCATCGTGGGCGTGGCGTTCGGCAGAGTAGCTCAATCAATTACTCAAGCCGGAGAATCTTTCGCTCGTTTCCTAGAACAGCAAGCAGAAGCAGTCGAGAGATTTGACGCACTGCGAGAGGCGTTCGGTGCGACTTCCGATCAGGCGCGCGGTTTATCAAATGCTTTCGTCGAGGCTGGAGTCAGACGCTCAGGCATTTGAACGCCTCATGATGCGAATGAGTTCGTCAATACAGCGCGATATGGCGCAAGTTCAGCGCGCTATCAGAGACTCAGCAACCAATATGGCATCAGCACGTGAGGCGGCCGAAGAGGCGGACCTGAGAGCCGAGAAGTCTCGCACCCCCGGCCGCCGCGGGGTCGGGCGGCACGCCGTCGATTGGGGCGATGCGCCCCAATCCGAGGCGCCCCATCACCGGCAGGCGCAGGCCCCCGCAGGCGCGGGCGACGTGCGGCAGCGTGCTCGCGCCCAAATCGCCGTATCGCTCGGCGTCGGGGGCCTCGCCGACGCCGCAGCTGTCGAGCACGATCACGACGACGCGATTAAACGGCGGCATACACGCGTCGGTCCGCGCGCTCGAGCGCTTACCGCGTCGAGCCCGAGCCGCTCGCACGCGGCGTAGAGGCCGATGATCGACTTCGCGTCGCAGATCTCCCCGGAGGCGATGCGGCGGCGGACGGCGGCGAGCGGCGTCGGCTCGACGCGAAGGTCCTCTTCCTCGCGGGGCACGGGCCGCAGGGTCAGCTCGCGCGCGAGATACACGTACAGAACTTCGGTCAGGATGCCGGGAGACGGATAGAACGACAGCAGGTGATCCCAGCGCGCCGCGGCCTGCCCGACCTCCTCGGCCAGCTCCCGCCGCGCGCACACGTCCGGCGCCTCCCCGGGCTCGATCGTCCCGGCCGGCACCTCCAGCATCTCGCGACCGACGGGCAGCCGGTACTGCCGGACCAGCAGCACCTGCCCGTCCGACGTCACCGGAACGATCGCGACGGCGCCTCGGTGCTCGACCATCTCGAAGACAACGCACGCGCCGCTCGGCGCTTCCACCTCGTCGAGCCGGAGTCCCAGGGCCTTGCCGTCGAAGACGCGGCGGCTCTGGACCAGGCGGTACGTCACTCCCCGGCTGGCGCCCCCTCGGCCGCGTACACCGGGGTCCCTTCGCGCGCGGCGAGCTCGCGGAACGCCTTGAGGATCCGGTTGGTGATCGGCACGGCGTGCCGGTTCCGATCGCGCCTATCCGGACGCCCCGCTCGCGGCATCGGCGATGCGCGCCAAGCTCTCTTCGCGCCCCAGTACCTCCATCACCTCGAAGATGCCGGGTGAGGCGAGGGAGCCCGTCAGGGCAGCGCGCAACGGCTGCGCCACGGCGCCGAGCTTGATGCCGTGAGCGCCGGCGAAATCGCGCAACGTCGCTTCCAGCGCCACGCTCTGCCACTCGACCTGGGTGAGATCGCCAGCGAGGGCGCGGAGAGTTTGACGTGCTTCTCCGCTCAGCGCCTTCACCGCATCAGTGGCCGGCACGATCGGCCTCGGTGCGACATAAAAACGGGCATTTTCGGCGAGTTCGACGATAGTCTTGGCGCGCGGCTTCAGACCCGGCATCGCCGCCAGCAGGCGCGCCCGCTCGGTCTCGCCGAGCGGCCGCGCGAATTCACCTTCCAGCCGTTCGGCCGCCAGCGCGACCAGGCGTGCATCCCCGGCCTCTCGGATGTAGTGGGCATTGATGCTGTCGAGCTTGGCGAAATCGAACTGCGCCGGAGCCCGCCCGATGCCGGCAAGATCGAACCACAGGATCGCCTCCTCGGTCGTGATGATCTCGTCGTCGCCGTGGCTCCAGCCGAGCCGCAGCAGATAGTTGCGCAGCGCCTCGGGGAGGTAGCCCATCTCGCGATAGACCTCGATCCCGAGCGCCCCGTGGCGCTTTGACAATTTGCTGCCGTCCGACCCGTGAATCAGCGGGACGTGGGCGAACTGGGGCAGCGGCCAATCGAGCGCGCGGTAGATCTGCGTCTGGCGGAATGCATTGCGGAAATGCTCGCCGCCGCGGATGACATGGGTGATGCCCATGTCGTGGTCGTCGACGACGACCGACAAATTGTAGGTCGGGGTGCCGTCGGAGCGCAGGATGATCAAATCGTCGAGTTCCTGGTTGCCGACGCTGACCTCGCCCTGCACCAGGTCGTGGATCACCGTCGCGCCCTCGTGCGGCGACTTCAGGCGGATGACTGGTGCAATGCCGGGCGGCGCCTCGGCGGGATCGCGGTCGCGCCATGGGCTGTCGATACGCACCGAGCGCTTTTCAGCGCGCGCCTCTTCGCGCATCGCCTCGAGTTCGGCGGGGGTGCAATAGCAGTGATAGGCGCGACCGGCGGCGAGGAGTTGCCGGGCAGCCTCGGCGTGGCGTGCCGCGCGCGCGGCCTGATGGACGATCTCGCCATCCCATGCGAGGCCGAGCCAGGCGAGGCCGTCGATGATCGCGGCGACCGCTTCAGGGGTTGAGCGCAGGCGATCGGTATCCTCAATCCGCAGATAGAATTTACCGCCGTCGCCATGTAGCTGGTGGTGGCGCGCGAACAGCCAGTTGAAGAGCGCGGTGCGGGCGCCGCCGATATGGAGGAACCCGGTCGGCGACGGGGCAAAACGGACGACGACGCTCATGGCAGTTATGTAGGCGCGGCGTGGCGATCGCGCCATCCACACTTCACTCCCTCTCCGCCCCCGGGGGCGGAGAGGGAAAGAGGGGGTGGCAGATCCCGCCGAGCTTACGACGGCATCGCGCCCAGATAGTCGCGCTTGCCGATGTTGACGCCGACTCCGCGCAGGATGTCGTAGGCGGTGGTCGAGTGGAACCCGACCTGCAACATGGCAAAATGCAGGAGGTAGTTCTGCGCCTTCATCGTGCGCGGCTGGCCGCCGATCGTCACGGTGACGTCGCTATCGTCCTTGCCGTCAAGCTGGTTGGGACGCAGACCCTTCAAGAAGGCGACGGTCTTGTCGATGCGCGTCTGCATCTCGGCGAAGCTGTTGTCCTGGTCCGGCAGGCTCGGCAGATCGACCCCGGCGACCCGGCCGGCGCCGAGCGCATGGTTGCAGACCTGCCGCACCTGGCGCTCCATCGTGAACATGTCGGGATAGAAGCGCAGATTGAGCACGACGCCCGTGTCCCATTTCTGCGCAGTGGCGTGCTCCTCGGCCTTCGTCAGTACGGTCTTCAGGCCTCCGAGCAGCTGCAGAAATACCGGAACCGAGGCGGTGTAGAGTGAGACGGCCATGAGACTTTCTCCGTTAATCCGCTGATGGCATGTCGTGCCGAGGCGATCTTAACGGCTGACGCGCGGGGCGGGAAGGCATCGCGGTTCGGCACCGAAGGCGCGCGCGAGGTTCCCGGGAAATGCCGGCGCCAGGCGGCCGGCGAATGACCGCTGCGAGCCGCTATGAGGCTAGCGCACAGCCGACGCAGCAACGCGCTCTTTGGGCAGGTGAAACTCCACCGTTGTCCCGCGGCCCGGTTCGCTGGCGATTGCAATCGTGCCCTCGTGCAGTTCAATGAGGCGCTTGGTCAGCGGCAGTCCGAGGCCGACACCGTCGTATTTGCGGTTGAGCCCGCTGTCGATCTGCCCGAACGGCGAGAGCGCAATCGGGATCTGCTCGGCCGACATCCCGATGCCGGTGTCCACCACCCGGAACAAGAGGCCTCCCTCGGGGTTGCGGGTGACCTTGAGACGGACTTCGCCGCCCGCGGGGGTGAACTTGATCGCGTTCGATAAAAGATTGACGAGGATCTGCGTCAGCTTGGCCGTGTCGCCGACCACCTTCGGCAAGACATGCTCCGACTCGGTCCTGAAATCGACCCCCGCCTTGCATGCCAATTCCTGAACAATTCGGGAGCTCAGATCGACAATCCGAGCGATCTCAACCTCCTCCTCGGCGACGGTCAGACGGTTCGCGTCGTCGCGGGCGAGGTCGAGGATATCGTTGATGATCGCCAGCAAGTGGCGGCCGCTATCGCCGATCACGCCGGCATATTCGGCGTATTTCTCGTGAAGCGGCCCAAACATCCGGTCGCTCATCATCCCCGAGAACCCGATGATCGCGTTGAGAGGCGTGCGCAGCTCGTGGCTCATATTGGCGAGGAATTCCGATTTCGCCCGGCTGGCGGCTTCGGCCGCATCCTTGGCGGCGATCAGGCGCTCCTGATTGCGGCGGAGCTCCTCGAATGCCCGGCTCGCGCGCAGGATGTAGCGGACGCGGTGATTGAGAACCAGCCAATTGAGCGGTTTGGGGATGAAGTCGGTGGCTCCCGGCATCATAGGCGCGGGCAATCGAGGGCACGTCGTCGAGGCTGGTGGCGACGACGATCGGCACATAGGCCGAGGCGGGACGGCTGCGCAATTCCCGGCACAGCTGGTAGCCGTCCATGCGCGGCATGACGACGTCGACGAGGAGCAGATCCGGGTGGTGCTCTTCGTAGAGTTGGCACCCTTCGACCCCATCGACCGCCTCGATCACCGCGAAGTTGTCGTTCTCCAGCGTGGCGCGGGTCAGCGAGCGCACCACCGGATCGTCCTCGACGACGAGGATCCGCGCGGCCGGGCTGAGGCTCAGGCTCAGGCTCGTATCATCCATCAACGGCTCCAACGCGTTCGCCACGACGACAATCCGGCGATGTGTTCGCTCGGCGACCGGATTTCACGCCACGCGGCTATCGATCTCGCTCAGCGCGCGCAGGTCTCGGGTCGCGGCCGCCAGGTCGGCGTCGAGCCCGGTGAGAACCGCCTCGCTCGGCAAGATCTGGTGGTCGCGAGCCATTGCTTCAATTTCCGCACAACGCTGCGACACCCGGCAGGCGCCGACCGCCGCCGCGCTCGAGCGCAAGGCATGCGCGGCCTGCCAGACCGCTTCCCGGTCGCCCTCGCCGGTCTTCTCGCGCAACGTCGCGATCGCAGTAGGCGAAAGCGCGGCGAATTGGGTGACGATGTCGTCGAACAGCGAGGTCCCCCGCTTGGCGGCGATGGCGCGAATTTTGTCGATCGCGACCATGTCGAGCGTGGTGTCCGAGAGGGCTGGCGGCGGCGGTCCTGGCGCGGCAGCGACCGTCTCGCCGGGCGGCGCGGTCATCGCGCGCGGGGCCAGCCAGCGCCCGAGCATGTCGACCATTTGCTGCTCGTCGTAGGGCTTCACCAGGAAATCATCCATGCCGGCTTCGAGACAGCGCTCGCGGACTTCGACCAGAGCATGCGCGGTGAGCGCGACGATCGGCACGCGCGGACGCGGCGGATCGGTGTGACCGTGGCCCGCCGTGGCATTCTCGATCTCGCGAATGCGCTTCGTCGCATCGAAGCCGTTCATCACCGGCATTTCGCAATCCATCAGGATCAGATCGAACGGCTCGCTGTGCGCAGAGCTGGACCGCCGACCGGCCATTGGGCGCGGTGACGACCGAACAGCCCATATTCTCGAGGATGCCGGTGGCCACGTCCCGGTTTATCGCATTGTCCTCGACGACCAGGATGTGCGCGTCGAAAGCGATCTGCGGCTGGCGGCCGCTCTTTCGCACGTAGAACGACGCGACGCCGTTCTCGCGGGCGCCCGAGGCGATCGACGCCAGGCAATCGAACAACACCGACGGCCGCGGCGGCTTGGTCAGCAGCGCGAACGCCCCGACGCTTTCGAGGCTGGCATCGGCAATCGAGCCGTCAAGGGCGATCAACAGCACCACCTCGGTGCGGGCGCCGTTCTGTTCGGCCCGCATCTTGCGCGCGAGCTTCATCCCGTCGCAGCCGAGCCCCTTGACGTCGATGATCGCCACATCGAACCGCCGCTCCGATCGCATCGCCTCCCGCCAGGCGACCTCGCCCTCGGCGGCGGTGCCGTGCATCACCGCATCGATGCCCCAGCTCGAGAAGTACCGAGACATGATCTCCGCGCTGACGGCATTGCTGTCGACGACGAGCACGCGCAGCGCATGCTCGATCGCGCGCCGATCGCCGGCAGCGCCGCCAGTCTGTGGCCGAGCGAGCCAGCGGCACGCGTGAACCAGAACCGGGAGCCGTGCCCGACCTCGCTCTCGACGCCGATGTCGCCGCCCATCAGATGCACGAGTTCCCTGACGATCGACAGCCCGAGCCCGGTGCCGCCGCGCGAGCGCGTCATCGACGCATCGGCCTGGTGAAAGGAGTTCGAAAATCCGGGTCTGCTGGTCGGCATCGATGCCGATGCCGGTATCGCTGACCGAGCCACAGGAGGGTGATCGACTGTGGCCCGATTTCGACCAGCGACAACTCGATCAGGACTCTCGCCCCGCTCGGTGAATTTCATCGCATTGCCGACCAGGTTGATCAGCACCTGCCGCAGCCTGGCCGGGTCGCCGGTCAGCCGCCGCGGCACGTCCTCGGCGACGAAATAGACGAATTCCAGCCCCTTGCTGGTGCAGCGCTCGCAAAACAGATCGGTCACCTCGGCAACCAGCTCGCGCGGATCGAAATCGACCGTCGCCAGCTCGAGCCGCCCGGCTTCGATCTTCGAGAGGTCGAGGATGTCGTTGATGATGCCGAGCAGCGCCTGACCGGATCGCACGAGGTTCTGCGACCAGTTGGGTCTGGCGCTCGTTGAGCGGGGTCGCGCGCGAGCAGGTTTGCCGTTCCCAGCACCCCGTTCATCGGTGTGCGGATCTCGTGGCTCATCGTCGCCAGGAACTGCGATTTGGCGCGGTTTGCCGCCTCTGCCTGGCGACGCCCGCTTTCGGCCTCGTTCTCCAGCACCTTGCCGCGCGCCACCTCTACTTCCAGGCTCTGCGCCAGCTCCACTTGGCGCCCGGCAAAGGTCGCGACGAGAGTGATCACCATGATCAGGACGATGAAGACCGCGATCAACGCCGCCAGGACCATCGGCGACATCGCCATGTTCGCGAGTGGCGCATCCGCCTGGGGAAAGAAGATCGACGCCTGCATCGCGGTGTAGTGCATGCCGGCAACCGCGAACCCCATGACCGGAGCGGCGGCCATCGTCGCGAGGACGCCCGATGAACTCAGCCCGCGCAGGCGAAAGCGAATGCTGAGCGAGACGAAGGCCAATCCGACCGCGACCACGATCGATACCAGGACGAGCCACGGATCATAGCGCAGCAAGGCCTCCGGCCGCATCGCCGCCATCCCGGAATAGTGCATCAGGCCGATGCCGGCCCCCATCAAGACGGCGCCGACCGCCAGACGGTTGAACCCCGGTTCTGTCCGGTCGCTGATCACCCGCAGCGCGACCCCGCTCGCCAGGATGCCGGGGATCATCGAGGCCACCGTGCCGACCCCGTCGTAGCCGACGCCGCACGGCAGCGTAAAGGCGAGCATGCCGATGAAATGCATCCCCCAAATGCCGCCGCCCATCGCCGTCGCCCCGGCGCAGGTCCAGGCCCACCGGGCGCCGCGCGACCGGGCGGCGACGATCCGGGCCGATGTCGACAGCGCGACAAAGGCCGCCAGGGTGGCGACGATTACCGACAGCGCCACCAGACCGGCCGCGTAGGCCCCGCCATAGGCCGCCGTCGCATCGATCGAGTCGAAGACCGGAAAAAATCGCCAATCGAGGTGCAGCATCAGTGGCTCGCGCTGACGTCAGAGGCACATACCATCGCAATCGGATGTAAAAAGTTTCTAAACGGCGCCTGCCGCTGTGGATAAGGATAGGGCGGTCAGGCGAGCGCGATCAGCGACGCCGGCACCGCCCCGCGCAACAGGCTCTTTCTGGCCTGCCATTGGGTCGCCGCGTCGAATTCTTCGAGGAAGTGCACGTCGCCCCCGGCGAGGAGCGCGACCGGCAGGCCGTCCTTGTACAAGACGCGGTTGGAGGTCAGCGCGGCGAGCCTGGCGCCGGGGGTGAGAATGCCGACGAGGTTGAGCGGGTCGGCGCCGGACAGTGACACAAACTCGCCCGACGCTGGCTTGCGGCGAACCTCGCGCAACAACCCGACCGCCTCGGGAAGCGCGAATTGCTCGCCGGAAAACCCCGCGACAAAGCGGCCGCCGCGGATCTCGCCCCGCGCTTCGAGCCGGCGATAGACGCGCAAAAGGTCGCGCCACGGCGGGAGCCAAGGGGCTTCGCGCTCGAGCATGCGCCAGAAGACGATCCCGTAGCGGCGCAACAAGCTGCGCGCCAAATGCTCCGCCGCCTCGGCGGCATCCTGCGCGCCACTTTGGGGCGGCCGGGCGCGGCGCGCCAAGGCCCAGCGGCCGGAATCCTCCATGCCGAAGAGAGCGCGGCGTCCGCGCGCCCGGCCCCCTCGGCCCTCGCCGCGACGGCGGTCGGCCGGCATCAACAGCGCGCGCAAGCCGGCGAAGCTGTCGGAATTAATGAGGCCCAGCGCCACCAGTTCGGCCAGCCCCTCCTCGGCCTGCGGCCGCAACAGCCTGGTAGCATCGACGATCTCGTCGAAAAACGAGGCGCCGTTGTCGGCGATAAATCCGGCGATCGCCTGGGCGCGCGGGCTCGCCTGGGCGAGGTCGGGCTCCGGCGACAGCAAGGCCCACAGCGGCGCGTGGCGGCGCGCCAGCAAGGTGATCGGGGTCGAGCGCACCGGGCTGACGGCACGCTCGGGGCGCTCGGCACGCTCGCCCGGTTCCGGCCGCAGCTGGCGCGGGCGCAGCCGGGTCCAGGCGATGCGGCCGGCGAGGCAATGGTCGTCAAGCCAGGCGGGATCGTATTCGCTGACCCGAGCGGGCAGAATCTCGGTCTCCCAGGCGCCGGCCGGCGCCTCGAACCCTTCGAGCTGGCCGAGGACGGCAGCGAGCGCATCCGGACCCTCCATGCGGGTCTTCTCGGTCGTGCGCTGCCAGTCGGCGAGAAAGCGCAGGAAGTCCCTCGCCGCCACCGGTTCGATCTCGGCGCGCAGCCGGCCCAGCGTATAGCGGTGGATGCGCGCGAGGAGCCGGCGCTCGCACCATTCCTCGGCGGTGGCGCCCGGCGTGAAGCGACCGCGTAGCGCGAAGCCTTCGCCCTGCAAGGTCATCAGCGCTTGGGCGACGCCGTCGGGCGAGAGACCGAGCGGAGCGGCAAGGGTGGCCTCGGTTACTGGACCGAGACCTTCGAGCCGGCCGCGCAGGATCTCGACGAGCGCCTCTTCTTGCGCCCACTCGCGGGCCGCGTGGCTGGCCGGGGCGGCGATCGGCGGATCGAGCCGGGGCTTGGGCCACAGCGCGACCAATTGCGGCAACCGCTCGGCCGCGACCCATATCGCTGCCCCTGCAGAAAACTCCCGATCTCGGCGAAGGCCGGGATCCATCCCCGCGGTAGTTTCCGCAGCCGAACGATGGGTCCCGGCCTTCGCCGGGAACTCTGTAAGATACAGCCGCGTCGCCCGCCTTTCTTGCGCCAGTTCCACAAGAAGTTCGCTCCAGCCCGGCCCGGCGGCGGCTTCCTCGTGGGTGAGGAAGCCGAGCCAGGCGAGAGCGTCGTGCAGTTCGTCGCGGTTGATCGCCTCGGGCCAGGCTTCGCCGCACACCCGCTCGATCGCCGCGGCGTCGAGGCGGCCAAGCTCGGCGGCGTCTTCCGGCGCGAGCCAGCGCCGCGCCATCACCGCCTGGGTGCGGCGCTCTTCCAACGGCGCATCGTCGAGATAGGCATAGGGCCGCGCCGAGAGGACTTCGAGCGCCAGCGGCGAAGGTTCGGTCA
This sequence comes from uncultured Alphaproteobacteria bacterium, assembly GCA_963734125.1. Classification (GTDB taxonomy): domain Bacteria; phylum Pseudomonadota; class Alphaproteobacteria; order ATCC43930; family CGMCC-115725; genus DATARH01. Next base: position 87,556 of record CAVTGB010000034.1, on the reverse strand, counting down.
GATCGCGCGCGACGACTTGGATGTCGCCCGAGTGGAGCCGTTCGAGGAGCCGCTCCAGCCCCGCGACATCCATCACCTCGGTTAGGCAATCGGCGATCGTCTGACCGACCAGCGGATGGTTCGGGATCTCACGCGCGCCGGCCAAATTCTCGGCGCAGGCGAGCTGGTCGGGGAAGATCGCGGCGATCAGATCCTCGGCGTCCATGCGGGCGAGCGGCGCCGGCACCTTCTTGCCGCCGCGAAAGCGGGGGAGCGCGAGCGCAACCCCGGCGACCCAACGCCACCGCGTCATGAACATCGGCGCGTCGAGCAATGCCTGGACGAGGACATCGCGGACGGTTGCCGGATGGAGATAGTGGGCGACCTCGGCGAGCTCGAAGCTGTGCGCCGTCGTCAGCGACAGGACGATGTTGTCCTCGGTCGCCGCCGCCTGCAGCTCGAAATTGAACTTGCGGCAAAAGCGCTTGCGCAAGGCGAGGCCCCAGGCGCGGTTGAGCCGGCTGCCATAGGGCGAGTGGATGACCAGCTGCATGCCCCCGACCGCATCGAAAAAACGCTCGAAGATGATGGTGTCCTGGGTCGGCAATACCCCGAGCGCGGCGTGAGCAGCGGCGAGATAATCGACGAGCTGGCGGGAAGCTGCGTCGCCAAGGGCGACCTCGTCGATCAACCATCCCAGGACCCCCTCTCCCCCATCGGGGGAGAGGGTTGGGGTGAGGGGGCGATCAAGCGCCGCGGCAGCCCCGCCCTCACCCGGCTCGCCCTGCGGGCTCGCCACCCTCTCCCGCAATGCGGGAGAGGGGCTCAACCGCGCGGCGAATTCGGCGCGCAGGCGCGAGACCGATTGTGATAGTTCGTCGGTGCGGCCGGGGGCTTCGCCGAGCCAGAACGGGATGTTGGGGGGCTGGCCCGCGGCGTCCTCAACCCGCATCGTGCCGCGCTCGACCCGGCGGATGCGGTAGGCGGTGTTGCCGAGCTGGAAGACGTCGCCGGCCAGGCTCTCGACCGCGAAATCCTCGTTGACCGTGCCGATCACCTGGTTTTCCGGCTCGAGCACGACCTGATAGTCGGCGGTGTCGGGGATCGTGCCGCCCGAGGTTAACGCGGTCAGCCGGGCGCCGCGCCGGCCGCGCAGCATGCCGTTGACCGCGTCATGATGAACGAGGGCGCCACGCCGGCCGCGCCGGGTGCTGTAGCCGTCGGCAAGCATATGGACGGCAGCAGTGAAGTCCTTTCGCGGCAGTTCGCGATAGGGCCAGGCGCGGCGGAAGAGAGCGTACAGGGCGTCCTCGCCCCATTCCTGCGCGGCGACTTCGGCGACGATCTGCTGGGCCAGCACATCGCGCGGCTGTTCGGGGATCGTGACGCGGTCGAGTTCGCCCCGCCGGACGCTGTCGAGGAGCGCGGCGCATTCGACGAGTTCGTCGCGCGACAACGGGAAGAGGCGGCCCTTGGGCGTCCCGTCGACCGCGTGGCCGGAGCGCCCGACCCGTTGCAGGAAGGCGGCGATCGAGCGCGGCGAGCCGAGCTGGCAAACAAGGTCAACCTCGCCGATGTCGATGCCGAGTTCCAATGAGGCAGTCGCCACCAGCGCTTTGAGGGCCCCCGCCTTCAGCCGCTGCTCGGCGTCGAGCCGGCGCTCCTTGGCGAGACTGCCGTGATGGGCGGCGATGTTGTTGTCGCCGAGCCGGGTCGAAAGCTCGCGGGTCGCGCGCTCGGCCATGCGGCGGGTGTTGACGAAAATGAGCGTCGTGCGGTGCGCGAGCGTCAATTGGGCGAGCCGGTCGTAGACCTCTTCCCAGACCTCGCCCGACATCACCGATTCGAGGGGCGACGAGGGCAGTTCGAGCGCGAGGTCGCGGCGCCGGCGGTGGCCCGAATCGACGATCGTGCAATCGCCCGGGGCGCCGGCGCCGGTGAGGAAGCGCGCCACCCTCTCGATCGGCTTTTGCGTCGCCGAGAGGCCGATGCGCAATAAGGGGCGCCCGCACAGCGCGTCGAGGCGCTCGAGCGAGACGGCGAGATGCGAGCCGCGCTTGTTGGACGCGACCGCGTGGATCTCGTCGACGATGATCGTGCGGGCCGGCGCCAGCATCTGCCGGCCCGATTCCGAGCCGAGCAGGATGTAGAGCGATTCGGGCGTAGTGACGAGGATGTGCGGCGACAAGCGGCGCATCGCGATGCGCTCGCCCGCGGGCGTGTCGCCGGTGCGCACCCAGGTGCGGATCGCCACATCCGGGAGGCCCAGCGCCGCCAACTCCTCGCGGATGCCGCAGAGCGGGCGTTCGAGATTGCGCTGGATGTCGTTTGACAGCGCCTTCAGCGGCGACACGTAGATGATTTGGGTTTGGTCCGGGAGCCCGCTCTCGAGGCCTTGGCGCACCAGCCCGTCGATCGCCGCGAGAAACGCCGCCAGCGTCTTCCCCGATCCGGTCGGCGCCGCAATGAGGACATGGCGGCCCTCCTTGATCGCCGGCCAGGCCTCGGCCTGCGCCTCGGTCGGCGCGGCGAAGCTCTTCGCGAACCAGGCGGCGACCGCCGGGTGAAAGAGGCAGGGCAGCGGCATCGACCAGCGGCTCCGCGAGGCGCTACGCGGCCAGGCCGCGCTGGGCGAGGAGGGGGGCGATTTCCGGCTCGCGGCCGCGGAAGGCGCGGTAGAGCGTCATCGGGTCTTCGGTGTCGCCGGCGCTGTAGACCCTCTTGAGGCGGGCAGCGAGCGCGGGGTCGAAGGGATCCTTGGCCTCGGCGAAAGCGGCGAACCCGTCGGCGTCGAGCACCTCGGCCCACAGATAGGCGTAATAGCCCGCCGCATAGCCGCTGCCGGCGAAGAGGTGCTGGAAATGCGCCGGGCGATGCCTGAGGCCGATCTCCGGCGGCATGCCGATTCGGGTGAGGAATTCCTGTTCGACCTGGGCGATGTCGAGCCCCGCGGGGTCGGGGCGCTCGTGGAGGTCGAGATCGAGCATGGCGCAGGCCGCGTATTCGACCGTGGCGAAGCCCTGGTTGAAGTTGCGCGCGGCGAGGAGGCGCTCGAGCAGCGTTTCGGGCAGGGGCTCGCCGGTGCGGTAATGGCGGGCGTAGCGGCGCAGCGTTTCCGGCACCGCCAGCCAGTGCTCGAAGACTTGGCTCGGAAACTCGACAAAATCGCGGCGCACCGCCGTCCCCGATTGCGAGGGATAGCGTACGCGCGAGAGGAGCCCGTGCAGCCCGTGGCCGAACTCGTGGAAGAGGGTCTTGGCGTCGTCGAAGCTCAACAGCGTCGGGTCGCCCTTCGAGAAATTGTTGTTGTTGACGATGATCGGCAACACTTCGCCATCGAGCGCCTCCTGCTCGCGGTAGCTGCTCATCCAGGCGCCCGAGCGCTTGCCGGGCCGGGCGAAATTGTCGTGGAGGAAGAGGCCGACCGCCCGGCCGGCTTGGTCGCGCACCTCATAGGCGCGGACATCGGGGTGATAGCTCGTGCAGTCCGCCCGCTCGACAAAGCGGAGGCCGAAGAGGCGCCCGGCCGTGTCGAAGGCGGCGGCAACGATGTTGTCGAGGACGAAATACGGTTTCACCGCGGCCTCATCGAGGTCGTAGCGCTGCTGCCGGACCTTTTCGGCGTAATAGCGCCAGTCCCACGGGGCGATGGGCTCATTGAGCCCGTCGGCGAGCGCCGCGGCGGCAAGGTCGGCGCGTTCCTCAGCCGCCCTGTGCTTGGCCGGCTCCCACACCTGGCGCAACAAGTGAGCGGCGGCCTCCGGGGTTTTTGCCATCGTGTCGTCGAGCCGATAGGCGGCATAGTTCTCATAGCCGAGGAGCCGGGCCTGCTCGGCACGCAGCGCCATGATCTCGGCGATCAGCAGCGCGTTGTCATGCGGGCCCTTGTGCGTGCCGCGCGCCGCCCACGCTTCGTAGGCAAGCTGGCGCAATTCGCGGCGCGCCGAAAACGCGAGGAAGGGTTCGACGGAAGCGCGCGCCAGCGTGATCGCGTAGCGCCCGTCGAGACCGCGTTCGCGGGCGGCGGTCGCGGCGGCGGCGCGGGCGAAATCGGGCAGCCCGTCGAGCTCGCTCTCGTCGAGCGCGAGGTACCATTCGTCTTCGTCGTGCAGCACGTTCTGGCCGAAATGCGTATGGAGCGTCGCGAGGCGCTGAGAGATCGCCGACATTCGCGCCTTCTCATGGGGATCGAGCCGCGCGCCGCTGCGCAAGAGGCGCAGATGGTGGCGCTCGAGGAGCCGGCGCTGTTCAGGCGTAAGCGCCATGCCGTCGCGGTCGCGGTAGAGCCGATCAGTCCGGGTAAAAAGGCCGGGATCGAGCGCGATCTGCATCTGATGCGCGGCGAGCTTTGGCGCGTAATCGCGATCGATCGCCTGCAGCGCGTCATTGGTCGCGCTCGAATCGAGGTTGTGGAAGACCCGGCTGACCCGGCGCAACAGCCTGCCGCTGCGCTCCAGGGCCTCGATCGTGTTGGCGAAATCGGGCGCCGCGGGGTTGCCGGCGATCGTCGCGATCTCGGCCACCTGCTCGGCCATGCCGCGATCAAAGGCCGGCGGGAAATGCGACGGTTGGATCCGCTCGAACGGCGGCAGCTCGAACGGCGTATCCCAGGGTTCAAAGAACGGGTTGTCGGTCATGGTTTCCCCAAAGTGGGATCGGTTGGGCGAATGTGAAACCCATCGCGGTTTCGGGCGGCGCCGATGGGTTTCGCGCCGCTCAACCCATCTTACAGAATTGCATTCATTTTGACCGTTTGGCGCGGAAATCGGGGCGGCGCTTTTCGAGGAAGGCGGTCGTGCCTTCCTTTGCCTCATCGGTGTTGTAGTAGAGCGCCAGCGATTCGAAGCCGAGCGCACCGATGCCGCGGATGTTCTCGCTGTCGGCGTTGAACGAGCGCTTGGCGATGGCGATCGCGGTCGGGCTCAAGGCCAGGATCTCCTGGCACCATGCCGCAACCTCGCTATCGAGCTCGCCCTCCGGCACGACCTTGTTGACGAGGCCCATCTGGAAGGCTTCGGCGGCGGTGTAGCGCCGGCACAAAAACCAGATCTCGCGCGCCCGCTTCTCGCCCACCAGGCGCGAAAGATAGGCGGTGCCCCAGCCCGGGTCGACCGAGCCGACGCGCGGGCCGACCTGGCCGAACACCGCCTTCTCGGAGGCGATCGTCAGGTCGCACACGGTCGCGAGCACGTTGCCGCCGCCGATCGCATAGCCTTGCACCTTGGCGATGACCGGTTTCCTGCTGTCGCGGATTGCGCTGTGCAGTTCCTCGATCGGCAGCCCGACGAGGCCGCGCCCGCCATAGCCGCCGTCGCGTTCGCCACCACCGGCGCGCGCGGAATTGTCGCCGCCAGCGCAAAACGCGCGGTTTCCTGCACCGGCGAGGACGACGACGCCGATCTCGCGGTCGCCCTCGGCATCGCGCATCGCCTCCAGCATCTCTTCGACGGTTTCGGCGCGAAACGCGTTGAGGACATCAGGGCGGTTGATCGTGATGGTCGCTACCCCGCGCTCCTTTTCATAGAGAATGTCGTGGAACTCCATCGCTGCGCTCCCCGGGTTGAGCAAGCTGTCAAGAGAAATCGATCGAGAATTAGCCCGGACTCAGCCCCAAAAGGCGCCGGGCCAGCACGAGGTGGGGCTTGTCGATCATCTTGCCGTCGAGGGCGAGGGTGCCGGCGTCAGGATTGGCGGCAAAAGCGGCGATGACGCGCTCGGCCCATTCGCGCTCGGCCGGGCTGACAGAGAAAGCCTCGTTGATCGGGGCGAGCTGGGCCGGATGGATCGCCATCTTGGCGGCGAAGCCTGAGCGCCGCGCGGCCAGGCATTCCGCCGTGAGGCCAGCTTCGTCCCGGAAATCGGTGTAGATCGTGTCGATTGCGATGACCCCGGCCGCGGCCGCCGCCAACAGGCACAGCGAGCGAGCCAGCCGGTAGGGGCCGTCATATTCGCCCTCGATCGTGCGGTTGCTGCCGCCGATCACCGCCGACAGATCCTCCGCACCCCAGGTGATCGCTTCGAGCCGCGGCGACACTCCGGCGTAATCGCCGAGCGCAAAGACCGCGGCCGGCGTCTCGGTGGCGATCGCGATGACGCGGATGGCGCCGACCGGTGCGCCGCACGCCGCCTCGAAGGCCGAGAGGTAATGATCGGCGGTGCGGACGTCCTCGGGCAGGCATTTCGGCAACAGGATGCCGTCGGGGCGGCCGGCAACCGTGGCGGCGAGATCGTCGAGAGCGAGCCCACTCGCCAGCGGGTTGATCCGCACGTAGCGGCGGATGCGTTCCCTCCCATGCGCGGCGAGGAACTCGCGGGCCTGCCGGCGCGCGGTCGGGCGGTTCGCCACCGCCACCGAATCCTCGAGATCGAGGATCAGCGCATCGGCGCCCGATTCGAGAGCGCGCGCGAGCTTGCGCCCGCTATCGGCCGGAACAAACAGCAGCGAGCGCATCGGCATTTGCTTTGCGTTTCCTCTTCTGGCGCGCGCCGCCTGCCACGGCGGCGGTCGGCGGCGGTCGCGGGAATTCCCTCAGAACAGGGAATGCCGCAATTTAACAGGGAAGCGCAGCGTGCCAAGGGCGGGACGTTTCATGGCGCGATGGAGATTGCTCGATGCAGGCAAGATCACCAAGCGTGCTCTCGATGGTGTCGGGCCGCGGGTGGCTACCTACCTCGTCCGCGACACCGAGGTTAAGGGCTTCGTGCTCCTCGTCACCCCGGCCGGCGCGAAATCTATGCGGTCGATTACCGCGCCGGCTCGGGCCGCGGTGCGCCGAAGCGGCGGCTGACGATCGGCAAGCACGGCTCGCCGTGGATTCCGGAGACGGCGGCGCGGATCGAAGCGAAGCGGCTGCTCGCCGAAGTCTCCGCCGGCCGCGATCCCGCGACAGCAAGAGCGCGACGCGCTGACCTTCGGTGAGTTGATCGATCTCTATCTAGCCGAGGGCGCCGGTCACAAGAAACCCTCGACCCTCAAGGTCGATCGACAACTCTGCACTTCGGCCGTTTTTGCGCTGTAGCCGGCTCTGATCGCGGCGCTCGATGCCACCTTGTCTTGGAGGTCGAACACGTCTGCCATCGAGCCATCGAAGCGGTCGGCCCACAGATGCGCGCCGGTGACCGCGTCGATCAGCTGCCCGGTAATGCGAACCCGGTCACCGGCCTTGGGTCGGGCGACCCGGAGCAGGAATACTTTGCCGATGGCATGGTCGAGGAGATCATCACCGCAATTGGTCAGTGACGACCCCACAGGGTTGGCCGAGCGGATCGAGCGCCTCCACACCGATTCCGCCGCCAACGACGAGGCCAGCCTGGAGGGCGCCCGACTGGCCGCCCACCATTTCTCCGAGGAGCATTCCCTCGACCGGCTGCGGGAAATCCTGCAAACCCCATCGACCAACAAAGTCGCAAATGATCAACGCTCGAATAGCACAAAGAACATGACCGCAATCGCCTGAGCGGAGCGGGTTTTCCCCGCACAGCCTCTTCCCCACGCACCACGGCGGATCGTATCGTTTGCGGCGAATTTCGCGATGAGGATCCCTGATGCCGCCGGGCATGCTGACCGACCGATACGAACTTCCGTTGTCCACCGCCTCGTCCGCCGCGCGGGACGCCTATGTCGAGGGCTGTGCGGCAAAGCTGACCATGTACCCCGGCGCGATCGAGGCATTCGATCGCGCCGTCGCCGAAGATCCCGGTTTTGCCCTCGCCCATGCCGCAAAGGCGCAATTACTCTTCGAACGCGGGGACGCGGCGGCGGCGCGCGCGTCGATGGCGGCTGCCAATTCTCTCAGCCCCGGTCTCTCCGCGCGGGAGACCAGCCATATCGCATTTTTCGGCTTGCTGGTGGTGGGCGACGCCGAAGCGGCACTCTCCGCATTGCCGGCGCATCTCGATGCCTGGCCGCGCGACGCCCTGGTACTCGGCACCACCGCGTTCACCAACGGCCTCATCGGCAGTTCCGGCCGCGCCGGGCAGAAACGTCGTTTGCTGGACCTCCTGAACAGGCTTGCCCCGCACTACGGCGACGATTGGTGGTTTACGGCCCATCACGGCATGGCGTTTTCGGAGAATGGTGAGCGCGATGCCGCCCGCCCGAAGATTGACCGATCGCTCGCGCAGAACCCGAAAAACCCGTGGGCGGCGCATGCCCGCGCCCATCTCTCTTATGAGGAGGGCAATGCACCCGCGGCGCGCGGGTTTCTCAAATCGTGGCTTCCCACCTATCCGCGGAGCGGCTCACTCTATAGTCACTTGAGCTGGCACCTCGCGCTCGGCGAGATCGAGGCCGGCGATGCGGCGGCGGCGCTCCGGCTGTTCGACGACGCCTTCGCGCCCGATGTTCACAGCGGGCCGCCGCGCGGCAAGCTCAACGATGGGGTTTCCTTTCTGTGGCGCTGGGAGCTCGCCGGGCACCCGCGGGACGCCGGCGCATGGCGGATGATGAATGATTTCGCAAATGGCGCGTTCCCGCGCGCCGGTGTGGCGTTTTCCGACATGCACATTGCGCTCGCGCAGGCTGTGGCTGGCGATGACGCGGCGTTGGAGACGCGCGTACGGCAGATGGACGCGCTCGCGCGTCAGGGTCGTTACCCATCCGGCCCCTGCGTTCCGGCGGTGTCGCACGCCTTCGCCGCATTCGAACGGCGCGATTTCGCCGCCGCGATCGAGGCGCTTCAGCCGATCGCCGGCGAGCTGGAGCGCATTGGCGGCAGCCGCGCCCAGCTCGACCTAGTGGTGCTTACGCTGGCGAAGGCCTATCTCGGCGCCGACCGCTTGGACGACGCACGCCGATTGCTGAACGCGCGGCGTCCGGGCCTGTCGGGCATTCCCGTTGCCGGCTTCCCGGCGGTGCACTGATCGACGCGCGTTACGCGCGCCGCCACATCGGCGGCCGCGCCCGGACCGGGTCGAGGAGCGACCAGTCACCCTCCTCGAGCACGTGCCCCTTCGGATAGGGCGGCCGCGGCTCCAATCCGAGTGACCGCACGACGCGATCGTCGCGGTAATAGCATTGCAGGACCACCCGGGTCAGCGTCGCCACCGCCGCCCCGCCCGCCGCGCGCAGCTCCATGGCCACCGCCTCTCGCCGAGCCGGATCGAGACCGGCAAACGGCTGCCCGGCAAGGGCGCCAAGCTGATCGAGCGCGTCGCGCACATGGCCCGCGTCGCGGCCCAGCGTCGCCACGATGTCGGCCTGGATCGCGGGATCATCGGCGCCGGGCACATCGAATTCGGCGCTCGCCGGGATGATGATGCCACAGATGGCGCGAAGATCGTCGCGCTCGACTTGGGTGAGTGGGGCGTCTGTCGACATCGCCTGTCTCAATCGAACAAGTTCGCGAGGCGCTCTTTCATCTGATCGGCGATGTAGAGCGCCAGAGCCTGGATGGTGGAGGTCGGGTTGACCCCGCCGGAGGTGACGAACACGCTGCCGTCGACGATGAAGAGGTTCTTCACATCGTGCGACCGGCCCCATTCGTTGACGACCGAGCGAGCGGGGTCGAGACCCATTCGGGCGGTCCCAAGGAGGTGCCACCCGCCGTAGAGAATGGGGCTGTTGACGCAAATCTCGCTCGCCCCCGCCGCGGCGAGGATGTCTTTCGCGCGGGCGATGCCGTGCTCCATCATCCGAGCGGTGTTGTCGCCGATCCGGTAGTCGATCCGCGGCGCCGGGATGCCGCTGGTGTCCTTCAGGACGGGATCGAGGGTGACGCGATTATGCTCCTCCGGCAGATCCTCGCAGATCGCCGAGAGGCCGAGGCGGTGGCCGTTGAGACGGCGGAAGGCGGCATGATGGCCCGTGCCCCAGGGTAGGATCCCCTTGGCTTCGCTGGCGACGGCCTCGGCGACCGGACCGACGCCGCGCCCGAACTGGAACGTGTAGCCGCGGACAAAGCCGCGCGCCCGGTCGGTTTCGTAGAACTCCTTGCTCCACAGGCAGGTCGGAGGCGCGCGGTTGCTGTCGGTTGCCGCATCGACATAGCCGTAGACCTGGGCATAGGGGTGGAACATCAGGTTTTTGCCGACGAGGCCGCTCGAGTTGGCGAGCCCGTTGGGGAACCGTCCGGATGCGGAATTCAGCAACAACCGCGGCGTCCCCACCCCGTTGCAGGCGAGCACCACGACCTCGGCGGCCTGAAATTGCTCAACTCCATTCTCATCGTAATAGACGACGCCGGCGGCCATGCCGTCTTCGTTGGTGGTGATCTCGCGCACCCGGCAGTGGGTGCGCAGTTCGACCCCGGCCCGCCGCGCCACCGGCCAGTAGGTGATGTCGGTGCTCGCTTTCGACCCTTGCGCACAAGCTGGCGTGCAATGGCCGAGATTGATGCAGCGTGCGCGCCCCTCGTAATCGACGGTGGCGACCGTGGTATCGGAGGGCCACCAATGCCAGCCCAGCCGGTTCATCGCCGCTCCCAAAAGGGGACCGGAGCGGCCGAGCGGTAGTGGGGGCATCGGCGGGTTTCGCGGCGGCACGCCGGGATCGCCGGCGAGGCCGGAGACCCCCATCATCCGGTCGTTCTCCTCGAAGAACGGGGCCAGCGTGTCGTAATCGATCGGCCAATCTTCAGCGACGCCATCGAGGCTCTTCACGCGGAAATCGGAAGGATGCAGGCGTGGGAAGTGCGCCGTGTACATTATGGTGCCGCCGCCGACGCCATTGAAGTTGACCACCTTGATCGGCGAATTGTCGTCGTTGATCGGGTAGTCTTCGGGCCGGGCGCGGATGTTGGGGCTGGGGGAATAGTCGGCGAAGGCGCGCGCCTCCCAGTCGCGGCCGGTGCTCGGGTAGGTCGCCGGGTTCATCCAACCGCCCTGTTCGAGGCAAAGGATGTGCATCTTCGTTTCGGCGAGGCTCCACGCCACGGCCGCGCCGGACGCGCCGGCGCCAATGATCAGCACATCGACGGGATCGTTCATGCCGGTCTCCCCACTCCCCGAGGCCAACATACCGCCGATCGACTCCGGGGCAAGCCAGTGTATTAGAATTGGCGGCGATTGGCGGGAGCATGCGTGACATGGATACCTATGACTACATCGTTGTCGGCGCCGGCTCGGCCGGGGCGGCGGTGGCGCACCGGCTTTCGGCGGACCCGCGCAACACGGTGCTGCTCCTGGAAGCGGGGGCGGCCAGTCACCCCTGGTCGGCGATCCCGGTCGGCATGGCCCGGCTGATCAAGAATCCCGCGGCCAACTGGCTCTATTCTTCCGAGCCCGAGGCCAGCACCAACGGCCGCGCACTCCCGGTGCCGCGCGGCAAACTGCTCGGCGGCTCGAGCTCGATCAACGGAATGGTCTTCGTGCGCGGCCAGGCGCAGGACTTCGACACCTGGGCGCAGCTGGGCAACCAGGGCTGGAGCTACCAGGACGTCCTCCCCTTCTTCAAGCGCATGGAAAGTTATGCCGGGGGTGGCGATGAGGCGTTGCGCGGCCGCAGTGGCCCCTTGCGCGTCACCAACCCGGAGCCGCGCGATCCGATCTTCGCCACAATGATCAAGGCCGCGGGCGAAGTCGGGATCCCGCACAACCCGGATTACAACGGCGCGAGCCAAGAAGGCATCGCGATGAGCCAGACGACGATCGCCGGCGGGCGCCGGATGAGCACGGCGCGCTGCTACCTCGATCCGATCCGCAACCGCCAGAACCTGCGCATCCAGACCGGCGCATTGACCGAGGCCCTCGTCCTCGACGGCAAGCGCTGCACCGGCGTCCGCTATTCCGTGGGCGGCGAGTTACGCGAGGCCGCGGCGGCGCGCGAGGTCGTGGTCAGCGGCGGCACGATCAACTCGCCGCAACTCCTGGAGTTGTCCGGCATCGGCCAGCCCGAGCGCCTGCGCACTCTCGGGATCGAGGTGCGTCACGCGCTGCCCGGCGTCGGCGAGAACCTGCGCGACCACTACGTCCCTCGCACGCGCTGGTTGATCGGCAAGCGAGGCATCACCTTCAACGACCGTGGACGCGGCCTCGGTCTCGTCCAGCAGGCGTTGCGTTACGCGTTCTTCAGGAAGGGTATGCTGGCGATGGCGGGAGCGCCGCTGCGCGCCTTTGTCCGCTCGCGCGAGGGCCTGGAAGCGCCCGACCTGATGCTCGGGTTGATCCCGATGCTGACCGACCCTGGCCCCAAGGGCCCGCGGATCTCCCGGCAGTCCGGCGTCACCTTGTACGCCCACCCGATGCGCCCGGAAAGCAAGGGTCACATCCACATCACCGCGGCCGACCCGCGCCGGGCGCCGGCGATCAATTTCAACTTTTTGTCGGCGGCCCCCGATGCGGAATTGACCGTGCGCGCCGTGCGCATCGCCCGCGCCATCATGACCGCACCGGCAATGGCCCCGTTTCAAGTAACCGAAGTCGCCCCCGGCGCCGACCGAACAACCGACGACGAAATACTGGACTGGATCAAACGCGCGGCGGAAACCACCTATCACCCGGTCGGGACCTGCAAGATGGGCTCCGATCCGATGGCTGTCGTCGACGCGCAGCTTCGCGTCATCGGCATCCAGGGACTGCGGGTGGCCGATGCCTCGATCATGCCGACACTGACCTCGGGCAATACCAACGCGCCATCGATCATGATTGGCGAAAAGGCGGCAGACATGGTGTTGAAGCAAGCCGCCACCTGACCATGCGAGCGCCCAGGAGCAGTCGATGCTGAGGGATCCTCGGGCGTGACCAGCTTTCGCCGGGCATGCGGTTTTAAAAGGAATACTCAGGCTGGCCGGCTGCCTGGCTCGACCGTCTCGGCCTCGATCCGGTAATAGGCGTCGAGCCCGATCAGATCCTCGATTTCCTTGCGCAACGCCACGAATTCACCGGTGCTGAGGCCCGTGTGGCTGCCGGTCGCCATGATCTCGGCGAGCGCCCGCTTCATCGCATCGAGCGCGACGCCGATGAGGATCTGGGCGTCGATGCAGCCGCGATAACCCATCGCCCGCAAGTCCCCGAGCGGCAGGATCGGGCGCCCGTCGCGATTGCCGCGGCTCTGCACCCAGACGAGCGGCACCTTTGCCAGCCGTGGCGCCGCCGCGGCCTCCTCGGGATTGCGCGGGAATATGAGGCCCAGATCGGCGCCGACCTCGGCTGCGTCATTGACCCGCCCGATCGCCTCGTCGAGGCCGAACTCGCGGCACGTATCAGAGCGCGCGATGATCACGAAATCCGGATCGGTCTCGGCGCGTTGCAGGCAGGCATACTTGATTTTTGCGACAAATTCGGCGCGCGGGATCGCGTGCACCTGATAGGCGTGATAATGCGCCCGCTTCGGGTATAGCTGGTCCTCGATATGGATCCCGGCGATCCCGGCGGCGGCGAACTCGCGCACCGTACGCATCGTATGCAGCGGCTCGCCAAAGCCGGCGCCGGCATCGGCGACGAGCGGCACGGCGATCGCGCGCGCGACCTCGCCGGCGATCCGCACCTGCTCGTCCATCGTCAACAACGGCTCGCTGATCGCGCGCGAGGCGCCGCTGACATAGCCGCCGGTATAAACCAGCGGGGTTCCCATCGCCTCGGCCAGCCGGCCTTCGAGCGGAGTCGCCGCTGACGGCATGTAGAGAAATTCGCTGCCGGCCAGGAGTTCGCGCAATCGGTGGGTCTTCGGGGTCATCCGGCCCTCCCGCCCCGTCAGCCGAGCGAGTTGATGATCTCGCGGTAGGCGGCCTCGGGAAACGCCTTCAGGGTGCGCGTCCGCACCGCTCCCATCTGCGCGAGCAAGAGGGTAAAGCGCGCCGCCACCGCGTCGTCCGGCGCCTCGTAGATGACGATCAGGTCAAAGTCGCCCATCGTCATGTAGAGCGTCTTGAATTCGCCGCCCATTTCGACGAGCGCCTTTTTGGCGGCGGCCAGCCGCTTTGGCGAATCCTTGACCTGCCGGGCGCCCTGGTCGGTCCAATTTGCGAGCATGACGTAACTGGGCACGGCGACCTCCCTTCGCTCCTGTCGGCTTGGGGCGACAGTCTGCCCGGCCATGATGGCTGAGCGATCGGGATCGGACAAGATCTAGACCCCGAGGGTCTTGCCGATTGCGGCGAGGCGCGCGTAATCGCCGATCTCGTTATAGATTTGCGCCGAAACACGGACCCAGAGGGCGCCGTCGAGTGCCATGACAGCGGTGGTAACGGCGTGTTTTTCGGTGAGCCAAGCGGCGAGGCGGTGTGCCGCGTCGCGGTCAACCGCGGTGCCGCCGGGAAGCCTCACCGAGACCATCGACGCGCAAAATTCCGGCGCGGCCGCCGCCTCGCTGCCCCACGCTTCGGCCAGCATCACCCCGGCCTCGCACGCGAGCGCCGCATTATAGGCGCGGATCGCGTCGGCGCCCAACGCCTCGATATAGTCGAGCGCCGCGGGAACCGCGAGCCAGGCCGAATTGTCGCGGGTGCCGGTATAGTCGAACTCGGCGGCAAAGCCCTGGCCGAGGCCGTGCGAGATCGCGGTTGGATGCAGCCTCCCCTGGCGCTCGGGCGCGCACCAGATGACCGCGGTGCCTTTCGCCGCGAACGCCCATTTATGCAGATTACCGACATACCAATCGACGCCGAGCCCGGCCACGTCGAGCGCAATCTGGCCGGGTGCATGAGCGCCGTCGACCGCGACCGGCACGCCCTGCGCATGGCAGAGCGCCGCCATCTCGCGGATCGGCAGGACCACCGCTCCGGCCGACGTGATGTGGTCGAACACGGCGAGCCGCGTCCGCGGGCCGATCGCGGCGGAGATTGCCTCCAGGAGCGGTGCGGGGTCGGTGAACGGCACCGGCACGGCGACCTCGACCACCCGCGCGCCCGAGCGCGCGGCATGGTAGGAGAGCGCGTTGCCGATCGCGCCATAGACCTGCGACAGGCACAAAATCTCGTCATCCGGGGCCAGCACCAGCGAAGCGATGATCGCGTTGAGCCCGGAGGTCGCATTCTCGACAAGCGCCCAGTCCTCGCCCCGCCCCCCCAAAAAACCGGCAACCCGGTCGGCGACCCGCCGCAGGAGACCGACTAGGTCGCGGCGAAAGAACGTGCTGGGGTCCGCCTCCATCTGGAGCCGCCACCCTTGCGCCGCGTCGAGCACGACGCGCGGCGTCGCGCCATAGCCGCCATGGTTGAGGTGGTCGACCCCCTCAGCGAGCCGGAAATCCGGGCGCCGGATATGGCCGAACTGCGGGAAGTTACGCACCGGAATCGAGGCGCCGCCATCGGGTTGGTCCCCGGCGATCATGCGGGAAAGGTGCGCCGCGGAAAAGCCCTTGCGGGGCGGCTTTATTGCCCATAAGCCATGCGACCGATCTCATCCCCTGCGGAGCGCCCCCAATGCCCGACCATCCCGATGCCAAGAGCCTGGAAGCCCTGCGCGCCTTTGATACGCCGACCATCTGTAACGCGCTCGAGATCGTGGCGCCGGCGCGCCGGACGATCGGCTTCACCCGGCGGCCGCTGGTGGCGCCGTTTCCCGAGCTGAAACCGGTCGTCGGATTTGCCCGCACCGGGCTGATCCGTTCGCGCGAACCCCATCCGCGCGACCGCGAAGCCGCCAACCGCATTCGCCTCGGTTATTACGAGCACGTCGGCTCCGCGCCGCTGCCCAGCATCTCGGTGCTCCAGGACATTGACGCACCCGATACCGGGTTCGGCGCGTTCTGGGGCGAGGTACAGACCCATGTGCATGCCGGGCTCGGCTGCGTCGGCGTCATCACCGACGGCTCGGTGCGCGACCTCGACGCGATGTCGCCGGGTTTCTTTGTCCTCGCCGGCTCGGTGATGCCGAGCCATGCCTATGTCCATCTCGTCGACTTCGGCGGCACGGTCACGGTCGCCGGCATGGTCGTCTCGGCCAACGACATCATCCACGCCGACCGCCACGGCGCGGTCGTGATCCCGGCCGACGCGGTCGCCAAGATTCCTGCTGCGGTCGATCTCCTGGCGCGCCGCGAGCGGGTCATCATCGAAGCCTCGAAGCAGCCCGGCTTCTCGATCGAGCGGCTGCGCCAGGCCTACAAGGAGCAGGACGAGATCCACTGATCGCGCCGCGGACCGCTTCGGTCCCGGCAGCGCGCGCGTTGCGCCGGAGAGACGCCATGCCGAAACTGTTGAGCGAAGCGCAGATCGCGCAATACCAGGAGCAAGGGTACCTCGCGCCGATCCGCATCATGGACGAGGGCGAGGCGGTAGCGATGCGCGCCAATTTGGAAGCGGTCGAGGCGCGCACGGGTGGGCCGTTGCGCGGCGATCTGCGCCATAAGTCGCACCTACTTTTCCCGTTTCTTGCCGACCTTGTCCGCCATCCGCGGCTCCTCGACGCGATCGAGGACGTGCTCGGCCCCGACCTTTTGTGCTGGACCAGCAACTTCTTCATCAAGGAGGCGGTAAGCCCCTCGTTTGTCTCGTGGCACCAGGATTCGACCTATTGGGGCTTGTCGGCGCCCGAAGTGGCGACCGCATGGGTGGCCCTCACCCCGAGCACTATCGAGAACGGCGCGATGGCGGTAATCCCGGGCAGCCACAAATTCGACCAGATCGCGCACCGCGACACCTTCGACCGCCACAACCTGTTGACCCGCGGCCAGGAAGTCGCCGTCGAGGTCGACGAGGGCGAGGCGGTGCCGCTGATCCTCAAGCCCGGCGAGATGTCACTCCATCACGTGCGCCTCGTGCACGGCTCGGCGCCCAATCCGTCGGCGGATCGCCGCATCGGCTTTGCGATCCGCTACATCCCGACGCATATCCGCCAGCTCGACGGCGAGGACAGTGCAACCCTGGTGCGCGGCACCGACCACTTTCATCATTTCGCGCACGAGCCCCACCCCCACAGCGAAATGGCGCCGGAGATGCTGGCGCTGCACCGGCGCATCGCCGAACGCAGTGCGCAGATCCTCTATCGCGGCACCGGGGTTGCCAGCTTCAACGACCCGCAGGCGGTTAGAGGTTGAAGAGGGGGAAGGGCTGAGCCGTGAAGCTCTACCGCGGCGGGCGCAGCCTCGATGGCGCGGTGGTAACGGTCGACGGCAAGCCGCTCGATCCGCGCCACGATCTGAAGCTGCTCTCGACGACCGGGTTCGAATGGACCTATGAGGGCGCGGGGCCGGCGCAGCTCGCGCTCGCGCTCTTGGCCGACCATCTGGGCGATGATGCGCGTGCGCTCTCGCTCTACGAGCGGTTCATGCAGAGCGTCGTCGCAGAGCTCGACAATTCCTGGGAGCTGAGTTCGGCCGACATCGATCGGGCGCTCGCCGAGCTCCCAACCTGAACCCCGCCAATTACAACCGGGCGCGCAGGGGCGAACAAATCGGCCGGGCGTTTGGCCCGGCCGATCGCGCGGAAGGAGGGCGGCTGCGCGCCGCTAACTAATCGCCGACCCCAACTGCCGGCTGGGCTTCAGCGGTCGGCTGGCTGAATGCGCTGACCAGCGCCGAGATGCCGGCGACCGTCGACAGGATCACCGTCAAGACGCCGAGGATCCCGGTCAGGCCCGACAAGGTCAGGCCGAACACCGCGATAATGAAGATCGCCGAGGCCAAGAGGATGATGCCGCCGACTGCCGGCGCGATCACCGCCATCCCGACGCCGATGAACACCGGGATCGGCATGAACGGCTGCACCCCGACCGCGACGCACCCGGCGACGATGCCGGCGACGGCGGTGATGATCTGCGGGGTTCTCGCACTCATCGCCGCCATCTCGGCGTCGATCTCGTCGATCGTGCGGCGCCGCGTCTCGGTACCGATAAACCAGAAGGCGAAGGCGCCGATCAGATACCAGTACGCGAAATAAGCAAACCCCGGAACCAAGGCGTCCATCGTTGCCTGCGGGCTGACGAAATTGTTGGAACCGGCGACCAGCGCCAGCCCGAGTGGACCAATGAACTTGCCGAGGTTGCCGACACCGTAAACCAGACCCATGCCGCTGCCGCGCAGCCGCGACGGCCACATCTCGCCCATGTACGGCCCGACGATCGAGTAGTTGCCGCTGGCGAGAAAACTCTGCAGCAGGATCATGACAAAGAACATCGACACGCCGCCGATGTAGACGCCATGCCAGTAGCCGGCCAGGAACGTCAGTACGGCGGAGACCACGCAGCTGAGGACGCCGGATGCGCGGCGGCCCCAGGCGTCCGAGATCCACGAGCAGAAGAACCTTCCAGCGATCGCCGACACCGCGACAAAGATGGACAGCTTGGAGGCTTCGCCCGCACTGATGCCGAGCACCATGACGAACAGCGTTACCTGCCACAGCGCCAGGGCGACGCCACCGGTCTGGGTGAGCCCGGTCAGGCAGCCGGCGACAATGCTGCGGGGGTACTTGAACAGCTCGATCCAGCGGGTCTTGTCCGCCTCCGGCACAATGGTCGGCAATTCGATCTTCGCCGGATCGATCATCAGCGCCCAGGCAAGCGCCTTGCGCGCGTCTTCGAGCCGCCCCTTGCGCAACAGGTAGAGCGGTGATTCCGGCACGAACGCCCGGATGTAGAGGCAGAGAAACGCCGGCAGGAGCCCGACCGTGACCATGCCGCGCCAGCCGATATAGGGTTCGGCGTAGTAGCCGAGGAGGGCGGCGAGCAGCGATCCTGCCGGCAGCATCGTCGTCGTCAGCCCGGTAAACCAGCCACGCTTGTGCGACGGCGAGAATTCCTGCATCAGCGTGATGTCGACCGAATAGAGCCCGGTCACCCCGAACCCGACGAATAACCGGCAGAAAACCAGGTACATCCACGCCCCTGTCGGGGTCAGCGCCATCGCGCCGGTCGCCAGGGAGACATTGAGTACGGCGGCAACCAGCGCGGTGCGGCGCCCGACCTTGTCGGCGAGCCAACCGTAGAACAAGGAGCCGAATGGCGCCGTAATGCCGGAGGCGAGCAGGATCGCGCCCGACTGCCCGAAGGTCAGGTGCCAGTTCTTGACAACAAAGCCCAGCACGAAGCTGATCAGGAAGAAGTCGAAAAAATCGAGCATGTCGCCGAGCGTCGCCGCGCCGGCAATCAGCCACTGGTTTCTCGTCAATTTCTGCTGTTGTTCCAGCAGGGCCAGCATACCGTTCCCTCCCGAATGCACGCGTCGGCGCGGCGGTTTAGCCGCTCACGAGTTCGCGCGACCGCGTGCGGCGGCCGTGGAGTCACCTTAAGGCAGCCTCACCGATTTTGTCTTGCCGATTTTGTCCTGCCGATTTTGCGACGCAGTTCGCTCGCCCTATTCGGCGGCCTGCGCCGGGGCGAGCTGCACTGAATTGGGGCCGTAGCGGTCGCGGAACGGCTGGGTGTCGATCTCCTCGAGCAGAGTTTCGCCCGCCAGCACCTTCTGCTTCCATTCCTCCTGCTCGGGGATGCGGGCGTGGAACTCGGGCATCACCTCGCGGGCGAACAGTTCGAGGCTCTCGCAGATATGCTCGTGGGTGTTCTTGCCGGCTTGGTTCAACAGGATGACCGAATCGATGTGCGAGGTTTCGAACCGCTGCAACTTACGCCGCAATGTCGCCGGTGATCCGATGAGGCCGCCCGCCAGCGCGCGGGCCAGCGCCTCCGGGTTGGCGCGTTTCCACTTTTCGTACTCGTCCCACAGATTGACTGTGCCCGGTGCCGGCCGCTCGCGGTTGACGCTTTGCCCATAAAAACGCAACGCGAATTGGAAGAACGGGATGCCGTCGGCGCGGCGGCGCGCCTCTTCGTCAGTCTCGGCGCACATGAAATAGCTGGTCAGCGCGAGGTTCGGGTTGATCATGTAATCGGCGAGCTTGTCGAGCCGCTTGGTGATCGCGTTGTAGTAGGCGTGGACCCAGGCGTGCGCGGCATCGGCCGAGAGGAACTGGAAGGCGAGCGCGCCGAGCCCGCGGCGCCCGGCCATCTCGATCGTCTCGAGCTGCGAGCAGGCGCACCACAGCGGCGGGTGCGGCTTCTGCACCGGCTTTGGCACGACGTTGCGCAGCGGCATGTCGAAATACTTGCCGTGGTGTTCTGAGCCGCCATCCTTGAACATCGGGATGATCGCCCGGATCGCCTCTTCCCAGATCGCCCGCTTTTCCTCGAAGGCGACGCCGAACGGCTGCAGTTCGGTGATGCTGGCGACTCTCCCCGGTGCCGAACTCGACCCGCCCGCCGCTGACCAGATCCAACGCGGCGATGCGCTCGGCGCAGCGCGCCGGGTGGGTCGTCGTCAATTGCATGATCCCGTGACACAGGCGGATCTGCTTGGTGCGCTGCGAGGCCGCGCCGAGAAACACCTCGGGCGCCGGCGAGTGCGAATACTCCTCGAGGAAATGATGCTCGACTTCCCACGCGTAATCGTAGCCGAGCCGGTCGGCCAGCTCGACCTGGTCGAGCGCGTTGCGGTAGAGCGCAAGTTCGCCGCCCTCCTGCCATGGGCGTGGTAATTGCAGCTCGTAGAAGATGCCGAATTTCATTGTCTGCCCTCCTGCCGGCGGGGGGATGATGCCGGGACGGGTCGCGCATTACAATGGCGCCGCCCGTCAGACGGGCTGGGGAGCCGCGGCGATGTCCTACAATGCCTTCAAGGTCATCCACTTGTTCGGCGTGGTGCTGTTTCTCGGCAACATCATCGTGACCGCGTTGTGGAAGGTGGCGGCGGACCGCACCGGCGAACCGCAGGTGATTGCCTACGCCCAGCGGCTGGTGACCCAAACTGACTGGGCGTTCACCGCCGGCGGCGTCGTGCTGATCCTGGTCGGGGCCTACGGCATGGCCTATGTCGGCGAACTCGATCTGACCCAGACGTGGCTCATCTGGGGCCAGTCGCTGTTTGTTGCATCGGGGCTGATCTGGGTGCTCGTCCTGATCCCGACGCAGATCGCCCAGGCCCGCCAGGCCCGCGGCTTTGCCGTCGGCGGCGCGATCCCTGAAAGCTACTGGCGTCACGGCCGGCGCTGGATGATCTGGGGCATCCTCGCGACCGTGATCCCGCTCGCCAACCTCTACTTCATGGTGTTCAAGCCGTGAGCCGCCTCCGGTTCGGTCGCTGAGGCCGATGGCCGAACCGGGCATCGGCGCGACACCACCGGAGGCCCAACCTGCCGCAATCGAGGCGACGGGCGGCGGCGCGGCGCCGCATTGGCAATACACGCTGTGGGCGATGGTCGGCATCCAGTTTGTGATGACGGTGGCCAATTCGATGCTGACGCCGATCCTGCCGTTGTTTCTGCCGGTGCTCGGCGTCCGGAGCGATACCGCGATCGACATCTGGGCCGGCGTCCTCAACGGCACCACCTCGTTCGTCGCGGCCTTTGCTTCGCCCTTGTGGGGACAGCTCGCCGACCGGCACGGCCGCAAATTGATGTTGATGCGATCGAGCCTGGCGATCGGCCTCTTCACCGCGCTGATGGGCGCCTCCGGCAATGTCTGGCAGTTCTTTGGCTGCCGGGCGCTGATGGGCGTGTTCGCCGGGTTTTCCAGTGCCGCGATTTCGCTCGTCGCCAGCCAGGTGCCGGAAGGGCGGCTCGGCTATTCCTTGGGCTGGCTCTATACCGGTCAGCTCGTCGGCTCGCTGATCGGTCCGATGATCGGCGGCATTCTCGCCGACCTCACCGGCAGCTATCGCATACCGTTCTACATCACCGCCGCGATGATCTTTCTGACGATGGCGCTGACCTGGTTCACCGTGCGTGAGGAATTCACCCGCCCGGCGAGAGGCGTCGGCCACCGCTCGACCGTGGCCGGCTTTGTCGCTCTCGTCACGACGCCGGCTCTCCTCGCGCTGTTCTTCGTCTTATTGATGGCGCAGTTCGGGGTCCGCACCGTGCAACCGATTGTGACCCTCTATGTCAAGGAGATGGTCGGCGCGGCGCCGAATATTGCGACCTTGGCCGGCATCGCGTTTTCGATCACCGGCCTCGCCAATGTCATTTCGGCGCCGTTTCTCGGCAACCGCAGCGACCGGATCGGGTATCGCCGCGTCTTGTTGATCTGCCTTGCCGGCGGCACGCTGATGACGCTGCCGCAGGCCTTCACCCACAATTACCTGGTCTTCACCGCCGAACGCTTCGGGGTGGGGCTCTTCATCGGCGGGCTGTTGCCGACCGCGAACGCGCTGGTCGGTCGCCAGGTTTCCCGCGCCGACCGCGGTGCGGTCTATGGCCTGACCTCGTCTGCCATGTTCATGGGGAATTCGTTGGGGCCGCTGATGGGCGGCGCGATCGCCGCCTCGTTCGGATTGCGCTGGGTGTTCCTGTTGACCGCCGCGGTGATGGCGGCCAACCTCGTCTGGGTTTATTACCGGGTGCCGGAATTCCGGGAGTGACCGCGGCGAGGTCGCGCCGATCGCGCCTTGGTTTTGCCCGAATGGTGCGGGAATATTCTCGGGTCCTGGCGCGTTTCGCGAAACCGGGCGACCGTTGTAGGCTCTCCTATCGCTCATTTCATCGGGGCCTAAAGGCTCAGCGAGGCGAGACATGAAATTCGGCTTGTGGTTTCTTCCCGCCGCCGCGATCGCAGGCGTCGGCACGCTCCTCGCTGCCGCCCTGCCGGTGCCGCCAGGGCTGCCGAGCATGAGCGCGGCGCACGCGCCGGCGACCCCGACACAACTCGCTACCGCGACCCCTCCCTCGATCTCGACCGATCCGGCGATACCACCGGCTGCATCGCCGCCGCATGCCGCTGCGACGCCCCACGTCGTGCCAACGGCGGCGCCACCACCACCCGCCGCCGCGCGCCCGAAGCGAAATGCCACTGCTGCGACGCCACCCTCGAAGCCATCGGCGCCCGCCGCCGTGCGACCGAAGCGAGAGGCCGCCGCTGCGACGTCACGATCGATGCCATTAGCGCCGGGCGCCGCGCGCCCGGGCCACGTGACGGCCCCAGCGACGGCCGAGCGTCGTTCCGCGCCGAAACATCTCGTCCAAAGCCCCACCCGCCGTTTGGCCGAAGCGGCGCTTGATCACGATCGTCGGGCCGCGGCGCGCCCGGTCGAACTGCATTACGGCGCGATCGTCCCCAAGCCTCCGGGTTCCTACCCGAGTGTCCCGGTGCGCGCGCCCACTCATCTGGCGATGGTGCCGCCGCCGCCCTACGGCATGCCGCCGCCCTATTGGCGTCCGCCCTACCCGCCCTACCCGCTGAACTGACTGGCCTGACCGGCCGTAACAGCGGTGCGCACACCCTGGGCACAAGGGCCCGAGATCGTCGCTTTCACCGGGGCGGGCTTGGCGCGTGAAGCCGGGTTTGCGCCGTTCGCTGCCGATGCCATGCCGGCCGGGCTGCGCCTCGAAGACCTCGTGACCTGCGAAGGCTTCGCCCGCGACCCGGCGGGCGTGCGGGAGTTCTATAATCGGCGCCGGCGTCAGCTGGCGGAGACAAAGCCCAACGCCGCCTATGAGGGGCTGGCCGTCATCGAGGCGGTGCGCCCGCACGAATTGCTGATCGTCACCGGCAACATCGACGATCTGCACGAGCGTGCCGGCTCCACGGCGGTCCTTCACATGCATGGCGAATTGCTGAAGGCGCGGTGCACGATCTGCACCGAGCTCTCCGAGTGCTACGACGACATCACCGAGGAGAGCGGTTGCCCGATCTGCGGCAACCCGGGGCATCTGCGCCCGCATATGGTGTGGGTCGGCGAGGAACCGCTGCACCTTGCCAGCGTCTTCGAGGCGCTGGCCGATGCCGCGCTGTTCCTGGCGATCGGTGCGGCCGGCGGCAGCGAGCCGACGCAGAGTTTTCTCGCCGAGGCGCGCCGCGCCGGTGCCCATACGGTGGAGTTCACCGGCGAATTCGGCCGCGATCCGGCGCCCGGCGCCGAACCGTTCGACGAGCGCATCCGCGGCCCGCTCGCTCAAACCGTGCCCGAATATGTGAAACGGCTGATCGCGGAGGCGTAGCCGCAACCGGCGCGAGGATCAGATGAGTGCAACACACGATGTCGCCGAAAATGCAGGGAGTGGGCCGAGGAACATCGGCGACTTGCCCGAATGGGACCTCGCCGACCTCTACCCCGGCCGCGACAGCCCCGAGCTGAGCCGCGATCTCTCCGATCTCGCGGCGGCGGCCGCGGCGTTCCGGGGGCGCTATCAGGGCCGAGTGGGCGAATTGTCGGGCGGCGAACTCGGGCATAGCGTGGCCGAGTACGAACGGCTGCAGGAACTGGCCGGCCGGATCATGAGCTATGCCGAATTGATGCGGGCCGGCAATACCGCCGACCCAGAGATCGCCCGCTTCTTCCAGACCATGCATGAGCGGATCACCGCGGTCTCGAGCGATCTGTTGTTCTTCACCCTCGACATCAACCGGCTGGAAGAGGCTGATCTCGACGTCAAGACGGCCGACCCGGCGCTGGCGCGCTATCGCCCGTGGCTGCGCGATCTGCGGGCGCAGCGTCCCCACCAACTCTCGGACGATCTGGAAAAGCTGCTGCTCGAAAAATCGGTTGCCGGGCGCGCCGCCTGGACCCGGCTCTTCGACGAGACGATTGCCGAACTGCGCTTTCCCTTTCGCGGCCGGGACCTGACCGAGCCCGAGGCGATGCACCTCCTCTCCGACCCCGACGGCGCGGTCCGGCACGAGGCGGCGCTGGGAATTGGCGAGGTGCTCGGCCGCAACGGCCGCCTCTTTGCGCTGATCACCAACACGCTCGCCAAGGACAAGGAGGTCGAGGACCGTTGGCGCCATTTCCCGCGGCCGATCTCGGCGCGCAACCTGTCGAACTTCGTCGAGGACGAGGTGGTCGACGCGCTGATCGCGGCGGTGCGCGCCAGCTACCCCAGCTTGTCGCATCGCTATTACCGGCTGAAGGCGCGCTGGTTCGGGGTCGATGCATTGCCGTTCTGGGACCGCAACGCGCCGCTGCCCGACGAGGATGACCGCGCCATCCCGTGGGAGGAGGCGCAATCGACTGTGGTTTCCGCCTACCGCGCCTTCTCGTCGGAGATGGCCGCGATCGGCGAGCGCTTCTTCGATGCGCGCTGGATCGATGCGCCGGTGCGCCCGGGCAAGGCGCCGGGTGCTTTCGCCCACCCGACCGTGCCGGGCGCCCACCCGTATCTTTTGCTCAACTACCAGGGCCGCACGCGCGATGTGATGACGCTGGCGCATGAGCTGGGCCACGGTGTCCATCAGATGCTGGCCGGCGCGCAAGGCCAGCTGATGGCCGACACACCGTTGACGCTGGCCGAGACCGCTTCGGTCTTCGGCGAGATGCTGACCTTCCGCGCCCTCCTCGCGCGCGAGAGCGACCCCGGCCGCCGTCGCGTCATGCTCGCCGGCAAGGTCGAGGACATGCTCAACACCGTCATCCGCCAGATCGCCTTTGTGACCTTCGAGACCCGAATCCATGACGAGCGGCGCGAGTTTGAGCTGACCGCCGAGCGGATCTGCGAGATCTGGCTCGAGGTCCAGCGCGACAGCCTCGGCCCGGCATTGCGCCTCGAGGATGCCTACCGCTATTACTGGGCCTACATCCCGCACTTCGTCCATTCGCCGTTCTATGTCTATGCCTATGCCTTTGGTGATTGCCTGGTGAACTCGCTCTACGCGGCCTATGAGGGCGCCCATCTGGGCTTCGCGGAGCGCTATCTCGCCCTGTTGCGCGCCGGCGGCACCTTGCGCCACAAGGAACTCCTGGCCCCGTTCGGGCTCGACGCCGCCGACCCCGCCTTCTGGTCCAAAGGCCTCGGCGTCATCAGCGGCTTCATCGACGAATTGGAAGCATCGGGCTGATAGTTTCGTGACCGAAAAATTTTTGAGAGTCAGACTAGCCCGCGCCGCGCCAATGGCTGGATTGCAACCCCGGCGCGGATACCACCTGATTGCTTCGGGCAGCGATCGGTGCGGGTGAGGGCCCGCTTGCAATGAGCACATCCGACATCACTCGGCGATTGACGGGGCTTGTGCGGCGCATGTTCGAGGCGCCGGGCGGCGGACAAAAATCGGCTGCCACCACAACCGGTGACAGGCCGTCCACGGATTATCGTTCCGGCGCCGACGACCCGGTGGCGGTGATCGGTCCGGTCAATCGATGGGGCGAGGTGTCGCCCGAGGGGCCGCTCGAGTTTGATCACTCCGGTCCGGCGGTCACCGTGCCCGCCAGCGGCTCCTTGACCGGTCCCAGCCCGCGCCTGCGCTGCCAGTTTCTGGGCGAGGATACCGGAGAGCCGGTGGATATTGTCGTCGAAGCCCGGACCAATCGGGGCCGTGTCTATTTCCGGCTGAAGCTCGGCCGCGCGCGCGTGGTCGACCTGGCGATGCTGGGCGTCACCCTGCCGCCGGGCGACGTTCATCTGTGGGCCGTGCACCGGCGCACTCTCGACGGGAAATGGGTCACCGCCTGCCGCACGGACCTGCGCATCGAACCTGACTGGTCGGATGCCGCCAAGCTGATTGCGGTTGTTCAGCCGCCGCCGGACCCGCCCGAGGGTAAGGCCGCGGTGCCGGCCGCGCCGGCCGAGTGGATCGGCGACCAGCGGCAGATCCATCTCGCGGTTTGGGCAAGCGACATCGCCAAGGCGAGCGGCAGCGCCGCCGACCCGAAGTTCATGTTCGGACCGCTGAGCGAGCCGGTCGACCTCTTGCTGGTGCGATGCTACGTCGGCGCGGTTTTCGTCAACGCCTTTACCGCGGCATGGCTTGGGACATTGCTGGCCGAGCGCGAGACCGCGGCCGCTCTGATCGAGCGAGACGACAATGGGATGGCTGAAAGGCTGTGCAAGATTTTGTCCGCGGCGGCCGTGCACAGGGACAATGCGCGCTGGATCCGTCTCGACCGCACCGACGATTTGGCCGATTGCGTCGCCTCTTTACCGACCTCCTACCCGTTCCTGCACCGCGCTTATGAGGGGTTCCGCGAGAAGTTCTCCGAAAAGGGCTGGGAAGGGGTCGCCTCCCGCAGTTTCATGTATTCGATGTTGGGCACGACCCGGAACTCGCTGCTCTTGGAGCAGATGGCCACCCAGCTCGGATGGGGTCGGAACCCGACGTTGGTCGATATCGGCGGCGGCTGCGGCTTTCTCGGGTTGGAGCTGGCCGCCAAGGGATGGAACGTCGCGGCGATCGACAGGGATCCGTTCAGGGTCGAGGTGATCGGGCGCTGGCTGGCGGGGCGCTCGCCGCGCCCGCTGCCGCTCGAGTTGCTGACGCAGTCGATGGACGAGATCCCCGAAGGCGGTGTCCCCGGCGGTCCGGCGCCGCACGCGATCACCTTTTTCCACAGCCTCTTGATGGCCCAGCGCGACCGTGTCGGGGATATCCTGCGCGCCTGCTGGGACGCTCTCTCACCGGGCGGAGCTCTGGTCATCCATGAGCTGGTCCACGGCACTCCGGGCGAACGTGCCAACGACCAGCGTTTGTTCGAACAGGAGGAGTTGCTGCGCCTGATCACCGAAAATGCCGCCGCGCCCAGTTTTCTCTCGGTCCTCGACGGCAAACCGATGACCGAGTTCGTTCCCGGCACCTCCCTCATACTC
Source organism: uncultured Alphaproteobacteria bacterium (assembly GCA_963734125.1). Classification (GTDB taxonomy): domain Bacteria; phylum Pseudomonadota; class Alphaproteobacteria; order ATCC43930; family CGMCC-115725; genus DATARH01. Next base: position 60,200 of record CAVTGB010000034.1, on the reverse strand, counting down.
GCGCGCCGGCCGCTCGCCGCTAACCGTCGGACGTGACACTCCCCGGGTGTGCCGGAAGCTGCCCCCGACAAATCCTCCCTTGGGGCCGCGCCGCCGGGGCATAGTGTGGCGAACACCTTTTGTCTGTTTGAGAGAAGGTCCCGATAGGCCGTGAGCGACGATGACAGCTTTGCCGGCCGCGTGCGGCGCTATGCGCGGGTTGGCGGCGCGATGGGGGGGCTGGCGGCGCGCCTTGCCGGCGAGCGCTATCTTGGGGTGCCGATCGATCGCGAGCGCCACGCCGCTGATCTCAAGGCCGCGCTCGGCGGCATCAAGGGGCCGCTGATGAAGGTGGCCCAACTCCTCGCCACAATCCCCGATGCGCTCCCCGAGGAATATGTCCGCGAGCTGATCCAGCTCCAGGCCAACGCGCCGGCGATGGGCTGGCCATTCGCGCGCCGCCGCATGATGGGCGAATTGGGGCCGGATTGGCAGGGTCGCTTCGCCAGCTTCGAGCACGAGGCAGCGCGCGCCGCGTCATTAGGCCAGGTTCATCGCGCGGTCGGCTTGGATGGAACCCCGCTCGCCTGCAAGCTGCAATATCCCGAGATGGCCTCCGCCGTCGAAGCCGATCTGCGCCAACTGAAGCTGGCGATGGGCCTTTACGAGCGCTACGACCGTGCGGTTTCAACGGCCGACATCCACGCCGAGATCGCCGACCGGCTGCGCGAGGAATTGGATTATCTGCGCGAGGCCGCGCATATGCGGCTCTACCGCGAGATCCTGAAGGACGAACCCGGGGTTGCCGTGCCGCGTCCGGTGCCCGAATTGTCGACCCGACGGCTGTTGACGATGACCTGGCTCGACGGCGAGCCGATCCTCGAGATTGCCAAGGCGCCGCTGGCGGTGCGCAACAGGGTCGCGTTGCGCATGTTCCGGATCTGGTACGTGCCATTCTACTTTTATGGTGTCATCCACGGCGACCCGCATCTCGGTAATTACACCGTCGCGCCCGACCGTACCGTCAATTTGCTCGATTTCGGCTGCGTCCGCGTGTTTCCGCCGAGTTTTGTCAAAGGCGTCATCGACCTTTATCACGCGTTGGAGCGCAACGATCAGGAGCTGGCGGTCGCGGCCTATCGCGGCTGGGGCTTCGCCGGGCTGTCGCACGAGATGATCGCCGTCCTCAACCGCTGGGCGGCCTTTGTCTATGGGCCGCTGCTCGATGACCGGGCGCGGATGATCCAGGAGAAGACGACCGGCGGCGACAGCCGCGGGCTGGTCGACAGCGTGCATCGCGACATCCGCCGCTTGGGCGGCATCGCGCCACCGCGCGCCTTTGTCTTCATGGACCGCGCCGCGGTCGGCCTCGGCTCGGTGTTTCTGCACTTGCAGGCCAAGGTCAACTGGCACCGGCTGTTCCACGAGCTGATCGACGATTTCGACGAGAGGGTGCTTGGCGAACGCCAGACAAAGGCGCTCAACGGCGCCGGCGTGCCGTTGATCTCGTGATGCGGGGCATGATGCGGGCCCGGCCGAGTTCTCTTCATATCGTCTCGCACGGGCTGACCCATGTCGGCCTGGTGCGCCGGCGCAATGAGGACGCCTTTCTCGACCGGCCCGAGCACGGCCCCGGGCTTGGGCTTTGGGCGGTGGCCGACGGCATGGGTGGCCACGAACAAGGCGACTATGCCAGCGCCCGCATCGTCGCCGCGCTCGGTGAATTCAAAGCAGCGGGCGAGTTCGGCGACGTCGTCCAAGGCGCCGCCGCGCGGTTGCGCGAGGTCGATGGCGAGCTGCGCCTTCGGGCATCCCGGCTCGGCCCCGGCGCGGTAATCGCCAGCACGGTCGTCGTCCTCCTCGCCGACCCCCGCGAGTTCGCTGTGCTATGGGCCGGAGACAGCCGGGTTTATCGGTGGCGCAACAACACCCTTCAGCAGCTGACGGTCGATCACAGCCGTGTGCAGGAGCTGGTCGATGCCGGGCTGCTGTCGGTGGAAGCTGCCGCCCATCATCCGCAATCGCACATCGTTACCCGGGCGATCGGCGCCGGCCGGCTCGAATTCGGCATCCTGCGCGAGAAGCTGTTCGCCGGTGATCGTTTTCTGCTGTGCAGCGATGGCCTGACCAACATGGTCAGCGACGCCGAAATCGCGCGCGAGATCGCTGCGGCGTCGCCGCGCATCGCTGCTGAACGGTTGTGCGACCGCGTGCTGGCGCGGGGCGCGGTCGACAATGTCACGATCCTGATCGGCACTGTCGAACCGGCGGCGCAGGGGTAGGAGGGATGGCGCCTGCCCTCGCGCACCGGCGGCCATGACCCTCCCTCGCGGGAATTTTTGCCCGGGAGGCCGCGCTATAATTTCCTATCGCTGCAACCTTTCCCGCCCGGGTGCGTTCGCCAATTCGGGTGGCGGAATCCGTTTGATAAAACGAAAGCTCCGTGAGGCATGCGATGAAGTTTGCTCATTTTCCCAGTCGGCTGATGCTGTCGGCTGGAGTGACCGTCTCGCTCGGCCTGTCCTACGTGACGTCTTTCGCCCAAGACATGCCACAGCTGGGTGCCGCTCCCGGTGACGCGCAGCCGGCCTCACCGGCGCTAGCAGCACACCCGTCGGCCAACTCGTCGGCCGCCTCACACCAGCTAATCGCGCAAGCGCAAGCCGCGCCTGCTACCCCGCAATCCGCTCCGGAACCCGCAACCGCGCCTTCCGCCGCAGCGCCGGCCAGCCCGCCGGCCGCCGCAGAACCGTCGGCGCAGGCGGCTGCGCCGACACCGGAGGCGACGGCCGGCCCGCGCGCGTCGGAGGCCGAACTGGCCCAGCTGTTGGCGCCGGTCGCGCTCTATCCAGACCAGCTGCTCGGCCAGATCCTGATGGCGTCGAGCTATCCGGTCGAGATCGTCGAGGCGGCGCGCTGGGTCGCTGAACCGGCCCATCGTCGGTTGAAGGGCGAGGCTCTCGCCAACGCGCTGCAAGACCAGAATTGGGACCCAAGCGTCAAGGCGCTGGTGCCGTTCCCGCATGTGCTCGAGCTGATGAACACCCGGATCGAGTGGACCCAGAAGCTCGGCGCCATCTTCGTCGCGCAGCAGAGCGACGTGATGAACGAGGTTCAAAAGCTGCGTCAGCAAGCGGTCGACGCGGGAAATTTCAGGAGCGGCCCGCAATGCGGCTGCATCGTCGAACACAAAGCCAATTATATCACCGTTGCACCAGCTAACCCGGATGTCGTCACTGTGCCGGTCTATAATCCGGTGGCGATCTACGGTCCTTGGCTATACCCGGACTATCCACCCTACCTGTTCCCATTGCCGGTCGGCTTTGCGTTCGCGCCCGGGTTCTATATCGGCTTCGGGTACGGTATCGACATTGCCTATTACCGTCCGTGGTGGGGCTGGTGGAATTTCAATTGGGGCGGCGGCAACATCATCGTCAACAACACGAGCTTCACCGTGGTCTCCGGCGGGCGTGAGGGCTTCGCCGGCGGCGTCTGGACGCATCGTTCGACCGCCACTACCAGCGCCGCTCGCGGGGGCACGGCCTCCACGACCCGTGTTGCCAGCGGCGGGACCACCGCCACGCGCGGTGCGGTCGCGGCCTCGGCCCGCACGTCGGCGGCCCGCGCGACGGCGGTTTCAGGCCGCACCGCCTCCGGCCGCACCGCGGCAACCCGCACGGCGGTTTCAGGGCGCTCGGCCTCAAGGGGCCACGCCGCGGCGACCCGCGCGGCGATGTCGGGGCGCTCGGCCTACAGAAGCGGCACAGCGGCGCGCGCGACGATGTCCGGCCACACGGCCTGGGGCGGGCGTCGTGGCGGCGGGCGGTTCGGATTTGCCGGTCCCACGCGCGGGTCGATTTGCGGTGGTGGGGCGGTGCACATGGCCGCGAGTCGCGGGTTCAGCCACGGCGGCGGGTTCGTCGGTCACGGCGGCGGGTTTGGCCACGGCGGCGGCGGGGCGGTGCGCATGGGCGCGGGTGGCGCCGGCCATGGCGGCGGCGGGTCAGGCAAGCGCCGCTGACGAATTTTCGCCTGCGCGGCCAACGCAGCCGCGCACGCGGGCGTGGTGTAGCTGGCGGGAGCCCGCCGCAACGCTGTAGTTGCGTCCTTGCCCGCCTATCGGCACACTACGGCGGCTTCGGCGAGCCTCGGATGGTACCATGCGGATCTTGTTTACCCTCGTGATCCTGTCGCCGTTGATGGCGGGCTGTACGCCTTATATCCCGGTCAAGGATGATTTCGGCACCAGCGCGCTTGTTCCGGCAGGCGATATGCCGCCCGAATTTGCCGAGTTCAACGCCAATGACCCGGCCCTCAACGGCCTCCTGGCTGATCAGATGTGTGCGACGTCCTATCAGCCGCTACAGGACAGGAGTGTCGGCGCTTCCCCCGGCCGTCTGGTCGAGGCCCGCGGCCGCTGTCAGACGCACGTCCCGCTGTTGGGTCCCTAAGCGGGGCGCCATTCACGCCGCCGCCACCGTCCGCTTGGGCGTCTCGCCGCGCTCGGTAAGGAGCTTCTCGAAATAGGCGATCGTGCGCTCCAGGCCGGGGCGCAGCGCGGTTTGCGGCTGCCATTTGAGCAGCCTCCTCGCCGCGGAGATGTCGGGGCAACGCTGGATCGGATCGTCGACCGGTAGCGGCCGGTGCACGATCCTGGAGCGCGCGCCGGTCAGCTCGATGATCAGCCGGGCGAGCTCGGCGACCGTGGTTTCCACCGGATTGCCGAGGTTGACCGGCCCGATCAGCTCATCGGGGGCATCCATCATCCGCACGAAGCCCTCGATCATGTCGTCGACATAGCAGAACGCGCGGGTTTGGCTGCCGTCGCCGTAAAGCGTGATCGGCTCGTTCTTGAGCGCCTGCACGATGAAGTTCGAGACCACCCTGCCGTCATTGGGGTGCATGCGCGGACCGTAAGTATTGAATATGCGCACGACCTTGATGCGCACATTGTGCTGCCGGTGATAATCGAAAAACAGCGTCTCGGCGCAGCGCTTGCCCTCGTCATAGCAGGCCCTGGGGCCGATCGGGTTGACGCTGCCGCGGTAGCTTTCGGGCTGCGGGTGCACCGTTGGGTCGCCGTACACCTCGGAGGTCGAGGTTTGCAGGATCTTGGCCTTCACCCGCTTGGCGAGGCCGAGCATGTTGATGGCGCCGATGACGCTGGTCTTGGTCGTCTGCACCGGATCGAATTGGTAATGGATGGGTGATGCAGGGCAGGCCAGGTTGTAGATCTCGTCGACCTCGACGAACAGCGGGTGGGTCACGTCATGCCGCATCGCTTCGAACAGCGAATTGCCGAGCAGGTGAGCGATGTTGTCCTTGCGCCCGGTAAAGTAATTGTCGACGCAGAGCACGTCGTGGCCCTCGGCACGCAGTCGCTCGCAGAGATGCGAGCCGAGGAATCCGGCGCCGCCGGTGACCAGAATTCGTCTAAGAACGGTGCTCATCTGAATTTCCTCGGAGGTTTGCCCCGCGGGACCGGGTCAGGCGATCACCCGCAGAGCGGCCGTGGTTGCGGCGGTTGGCTCGCTGCCCGGCCGGCCGATGCTGTAATAGATGAACCCGGCGGCGGCCATCTCGTCGGGGTCGTAGATGTTGCGCAGATCGATCACGAGCGGCTGGCGCAACAGCGACTTAACCCGGGCAAGATCGAGCGCGCGGAACTCGTTCCACTCGGTAATCAGAACGAGCGCGTCGGCCCCGGCCATCGTTTCATAGGCATCGCCGCAATAGTCGAACTCGGGCATCAGCTTCCGCGCCTCTTCGATGCCCTCCGGATCGAAGGCGCGAACCCTCGCCCCGGCGGCGTGCAGCGCCGGCAATATCGCCAGGCTCGGGCTGTCGCGCATGTCGTCGGTATTGGGCTTGAAGGTGAGCCCAAGCACCGCCAGGGTCTTGCCGGCCACGTTGCCGCCGCACGCCGCCGCAATCCGATCGGCCATCCGGCGCTTGCGCGCTTCGTTGACGGCGAGGACGGTCTCGACGATCGAGAGGTGCGTGTCGGCAAGCTCGGCGGACCGGACCAGCGCCTGACAATCCTTGGGAAAGCACGAACCGCCAAAACCCGGGCCGGCATGCAGGAATTTGCGGCCGATGCGCCCGTCGAGGCCGATGCCGCGGGCGATGTCCTGAACATCAGCGCCTACCGCCTCGCAAAGGTCCGCCATCTCGTTGATGAAGGTGATCTTGGTCGCAAGAAAGGCATTGGCCGCGTATTTGATCAGTTCGGCGGTCTCGACCGACGTGAAGACCATCGGCGTTTCCAACAGATAGAGCGGCCGGTAGAGCGCCCCCAGGACCGTGCGTGCGTGATCGCTCTCGGTCCCGATCACCACCCGGTCGGGCCGCATGAAATCCTGGATAGCCGATCCTTCGCGCAGGAATTCCGGGTTGGAGGCGACATCGAAGCGGCCAGGCGGCAGCGCATTCTTGAGGATGCGCTCAACCCGGCGACCGGTGCCGACCGGTACTGTCGACTTTGTTACGACGACCGTGCGATCCCCTGGGCGTTCGCCCGCTCCTTGCGCCAGAGCCGCGGCGATCTCGGTGGCGGCGGCGAAGACATAGCTGAGATCGGCATGGCCGTCGCCGCGCCGTGACGGCGTCCCTACCGCGATGAACACGGCGTCGGCCCCGCTGACCGCGGCGTTGAGATCGGTCGTGAAATTGAGCCGCCCGGCTGCGGCATTGCTGGCAACCAGCTGGTCGAGGCCAGGCTCGAAGATCGGGATCTCGCCGTGCCGGAGGCGTGCAATCTTGCCGGCATCCTTATCGACGCAGGTGACCGACACGCCGAATTCGGAAAAGCACGCACCAGAGACCAGGCCGACATACCCTGTCCCGATCATCGCTATGCGCATGGACGCACGCTCCCTGTTATCCTGACGCTCGACCTCGCCCAGAACGGGCCATCCAGGGCGTTATTCCCGCCGTCCTGCGGCGCGGCGCGCTGACCCACCCCGCGCGACGTGGAAGAGAGAGGCGGGATGCCGCGTTATCCCCACACCACCGAACGGTAACCGGTAATGGCCTGATGTCGCAATCGATCCTCGTCACCGGCGGGGCCGGCTATGTCGGCTCTCATGCCTGCAAGGCGCTCGCCGGTGCCGGATACCGCCCGGTGGTCTACGACAATCTGTCGCGCGGCCACCCGGCGGCGGTGCGGTGGGGCCCGCTCGTCACCGGCGATCTCCACGACCGCGACCGGCTCGCCGCGGCAATGCGCGCGCACCACGTCGCAGCCGTGATGCATTTCGCGGCCTTTGCCTATGTCGGGGAATCGGTGGGCGACCCCGAACTCTATTATGGCAATAACCTCGGTGGCAGTCTGGCGCTTCTCGGGGCAATGCGCGATATGAAAGTTGAGACGATTGTCTTTTCCTCAACCTGCACGGTCTATGGCATCCCCGAAGCGGTGCCAATCCGCGAGACCGCTGCCAAAGCGCCCCTCAACCCCTACGGTGACACCAAGCTCGCGATCGAGCGGGCGCTCCACTGGTACGCCGGCGCCTACGGCATGCGCTATGCCGCGCTGCGTTACTTCAATGCCGCCGGGGCCGATCCCGATGGTGAGATCGGCGAGGATCACGAACCGGAAACCCATCTGATCCCGCTGGTCCTGCGCGCTGCGCTCGGCCGCGGCGAACCGCTCGAGATCTACGGCACCGATTATCCGACCCGGGACGGCACTGCGATTCGCGACTACGTCCACGTCAGCGATCTGGCCGAGGCCCATGTGAGCGCGCTCGGCCATCTTGCCGCCGGCGGTGCCAGCGCCGCGCTCAACCTCGGGACCGGAAAGGGCCATTCGGTGCGCGAGGTGATTGCCGCGGTTGAGCGGATCGGCGGGCGGGCGGTGCCGCGGCGCGAGGCGGCGCGGCGGCCGGGCGATCCGCCGGAGCTGGTCGCCGATGCGGCGCTCGCCCGCTCGATCCTCGGGTGGCAGCCGCGCCACTCCGATCTCGACACGATCATCGCGACCGCACTCGCCTGGGAGACCCGCCGCCGAGAGGTGGCTGCGAGCGTGCCGGATTAGCGCGAGGCCGGTTCCGTGGTCCGCCGATTGCTTGGTATGGATGTGAAATGGACATAATTTCACCGACTGCGCGAGAAAACGCCGACCTTCCACAGGTCGCCGGGCCGCCAAATCCGGGAACTGCCGCCGAGATGAGTATTGTGGACCGCGACGGCGTTGCCGCAGAGACGCCAGCGCCGGAGGGGCTGTTGCCATACGCGCCGCCGGTTGGCGATCGGCTTCGGGTCAGCGGCAAATTCTTTTTTGCCGGTGATGTGAAGCACTTCCTCCGGGGCGTCACCTACGGCCCGTTTCCCCCCGGCAGCCATCAGGCGCCGTTTCCGGAGCCTGCGATGGTCGAGCGCGATTTCGCGCTGATGCGCGGCGCCGGCATCAATACCGTGCGGGTCTTCACCGTGCCGCCGGTCTGGCTCCTCGACAGCGCCGACCAGGCGGGGCTCAAGGTTCTCGTCGGCCTGCCGTGGTCACAGCATGTCGCCTTTCTCGACAACGCCCAAATCAAGACCGAGATCCGCAGGGCGGTGGTCGCCGGAGTGCGCGCCTGCGGTCGTCACCGGGCGGTCTTTGCCTATCTGGTAGGCAATGAAATCCCGCCCGACATGATCCGTTGGCAAGGCGCCGATGCGGTGCGGGATTTCCTCAAAGGCCTGGTGCATCTGGTCCGCCAGGAGCACCCGGGGGCGCTGGTCAGCTACGCCAATTTCCCGTCGACCGAGTATCTGACGACCGAGTTTACCGATTTTCTGTGTTTCAACGTCTATCTCCACGACGAAGCCGCGTTTCGCAGCTACATCGCCCGGCTGCACAATCTGGCGCTCGACAAGCCCCTGGTCTTGACCGAGTTCGGCATCAATTCGCTGCGCGCCGGCGAGGCGGAGCAGTCCGCTATTCTCGCCTGGCAGGTCCCCGCCGCCTTTTCGGCGGGGGTCGCCGGCACTTTCGTCTTCGCCTGGACCGACGAGTGGTTCACCGGCGGCCATCTCGTCGAGGATTGGGCGTTCGGCCTGGTCGATCGTGACCGCACGGCGAAACCTGCCCTGGCCGAAGTGGCGCGGTGCTACACGGCGCCACTGCCGCCGCCTCTCGCGCGTTACCCGCGGATCTCGGTGGTCGTGTGCGCCTACAATGCCGAGCGCACGATGGCGGCATGCCTCGCCTCGCTCGAAGCCCTCGACTATCCCGATTACGAGGTCATCGTCGTCAATGACGGGTCGACCGACCGCACGCTGGAAATCGCCGAGAGCTTTCCGTTCTGTCGCATCGTCAGCCAGCCGAACAAGGGCTTGAGCATCGCGCGCAATGTCGGGGCCGACGCGGCCGCCGGCGAGATCGTCGCCTATACCGACAGCGACTGCGTCGCCGATCCCGACTGGCTGACCTACCTTGCCGCCCGGATGGAGGCGGGCAATCTGGCCGCCTGCGGCGGACCCAATTTTCCGCCCCCCGAAGATAGCCTCGTTCCGGCCGCGGTTGCGGTGTCGCCCGGCGGCCCGACGCATGTCTTGATCAGCGACGAGGTCGCCGAGCATATCGCCGGCTGCAACATGGCGTTCCGCCGCGAGGTTTTACTGGCGCTCGGCGGCTTCGACCCGATCTACCGCGCGGCCGGCGACGATGTCGACATCTGCTGGCGTTTCCAGGATGCCGGGCACGCGATCGGCTTCAGCCCGGCCGCAGTGGTCTGGCATTTCCGCCGCAACACGGTGCGCGCCTATCTCAACCAGCAAAAGGGCTACGGCAAGGCCGAGGCGCTCGTCTATGCCAAGCATCCCTATCGCTTCAATCTGTTTGGTCAGGCCAAGTGGCTGGGGCGGATCTACGGTGACCTCTCGGCCGCGCTCTTGCTGTCCCGTAGCCCGGTGATCTATTCGGGCGTGTTCGGGCGCGGCCTCTTTCAGACGATGTACGAGCCGCCCTCGTCACTGACCGCATTGCTGCCGCTGACGTTCGAGTGGAGCACGGCGGCGCTCGTTCTCGCGTTCATCGGCATTTCCGCCGGCGGCTGGCTGTGGCTGCTCGCGGTGCCGCTGTTGGCAACCTGGGCGATGTGCATCAATGGGGCGCTGAAAGCCTCGATCGACCCGCGCTTTTCCGGGCCCAAGGCGCGCGCGCTGGTCGCCCTCCTGATTTATCTCGGGCCGCTGGTGCGCGGCTGGGAACGCCTCAAATGGCGCGTCAAGACGATGCAGGGGCACGACCACATCCGCCTTGCTCCGGTCGAACAGCGAGCCCGCATCGACTGGTCGGCGCGCGCCTTCGTTCTGTCATACTGGAACGAATCTTCAGCCGAGAAGGAGATCCTGCTCGACGGACTGATGGGCTCGCTGTTGCCGCAGAAATATTTCGTCGTGGCGGATACCGGCTGGAGCAAATGGGACCTCAAGATCGCCCGCGGCCTGTGGAGCCGCGCCCTCGTTACGGTGTGCAGCGAGAACCATGGCGGCGCCAAGCGCCTGCTCAGGGTGCGCTGCGCCATGCGCTCGTCCAGCCTCGCCCGGGTGCTGCTGCGCTCTTATGCAGCGCTCGCCGCGGGCAGCCTGATCCTCGGCGCACCGGTCGCTGCAGTGGTCTTTTCCGCGATCGGGATCGCTAATTTCGGGGTCATCGGTTGGCGTCTGGTGACATTCGGCCGAATCATGCAGCGGATCATCGAGGCGGTGGCATCCCAGGCCGGATTGATCCCGGCCGACCCGGTTGGCGCCGCGGCGCTGCCGATCGGCGAGGCGCGTACGGTGTGAAGCGGCGCGGCCGGGGCATGCCCCGATGATCGCCAAGTTCCTGCCCTATCTGAAAGCGCATCGCTGGCGGGTCGCCTGGGCGTTGGCGCAGGTGTTCCTGGTCGCCGGGGTCGAGCTCTTGAAGCCCTGGCCCTTACAGATCGTCATCGACTATGTGCTGGGCGGGAAGACGCCGCCGAACGGTGGGCCGCTGCGGGAATTGCTGTCGCTGCCGCCGGGCGTCCTGTTGCTCCTCGCCTGCGGCGCGATCGTCGTCGTTCATTTCAGCGCCGGGGCGCTGACCCTGCTGCACAACTACACGACGATCCGGATCGGCCAGAGCATGGTCAACGATTTGCGCGGCGATCTTTATGCGCATCTGCAGCGATTGTCGCTCGCCTATCACGGCCGCCAGCGGGTCGGCGATCTGATGTACCGGGTCACCGCGGACAGTTTTGCCGTCCAAACGATGCTGATGAACGGGCTGCTGCCGATCCTCTCGGCGGCGATCCTGCTCGGCGGGATGCTGATCATCCTGTTCCCGATGGACCCGCTCTTAACTGTGCTGGCGCTGACGATCGTGCCCGTCCTCTTCGGGCTGATCGCAATCTTCAACAAGAAGATCGTCGACGTCGCCACCGAGGTGCGCGACCTCGACAGCCGGGTCTATTCGCTCGTGCAATGGGGAATGGCGGCGATCAAGGTCGTCCAGGCCTTCACCAAGGAGGAGGAGGAACACCGCCGCTTCATGGGCGCCAGTCGCGACAGCCTGCGCGCCGCTCTGCGCCTCTATAATTGGCAAACGCTTTATTCGGGCGGGGTCAATCTGGTGATCGCGCTCGGCACCGCGCTGGTCGTCTACGCCGGCGCTCGGGCGGTCATGGCGGGAACCTTGTCGCTCGGCCAGTTGATCGTGTTCATCGCCTATCTGGCGCAGCTTTACGCGCCGATCAACCAGATCACCCAGAGCTGGAGCCTGATTGCCGGGGCGCGCGTCGGCGCGGCGCGGGTCTTCGAGGTTCTCGAAACCGAGGCCGACCTTAAAAGCGGCACGCGCCAGTTTCCCCCGGAAGGCGCGCGAGGCGCGATCGCCTGGCGGGGGGTCAGCTTTCGCTACCGGCCCGAAACGCCGGTCTTGAACGACATTGAATTCGCCGCCGCCGCCGGTTCGAAAATCGCCGTCGTCGGACCGACCGGGGCGGGAAAATCGACCCTCCTCGGTCTGTTGCCGCGGTTCTTCGATCCCGACCGCGGCCTGGTCACGATCGACGGGACCGACATCCGCGAATTTTCGCTCACCTCGCTGCGCAGCCAGATCGCGATGGTGCTGCAGCCGCCGCTGATCTTTCCGCTTTCGGTCGCCGACAATATCGCCTATGGCCGACCCGGCGCGGGTCACGCCGCTATCGAAGAGGCAGCGCGGCTCGCCCGCATCCACGAGACGATCGCCGGGTTGCCGGAGGGTTACCAGACCTTGCTGGGCGAAGGGGGGGTGCTGCTCTCGGAAGGCGAGAAGCAGCGCATCACGATCGCCCGCGCACTGTTGCGCGACGCGCCGATCCTCATCCTCGACGAGCCGACCTCGGCGCTCGACGTCGCCACCGAGGCCTTGGTGATGGCGGCGATCGAGACGCTGATGAGGGGGCGCACGACATTCATCATCGCGCACCGGCTGTCGACGGTGCGGGGATGCGACCGCATCATCGTGCTCAAGGACGGCACCATCGCCGAACAGGGCAATTTCGCCGAGCTGCTGCGGCGCGACGGCATCTTCGCCGATTACTACCGTACCCAATTCGCTCCGGACCACGCGGCGATGCCCGGGCTCGCGGTCTCGGCATGAGACCGGGTGTTGCCGATATACAACGGACGATGTTGCGCAATTGCCGCTGCCGCTTTCAGGCCCGGCTGGAATTCGCTAATCTGGCGCAGGTGGTGTTGCAGCCCTGCCAGTACAGCCTCAATATACTTGTACGGTGGCGCGCAATGCGGCAATCGATGCACAACGGCACGGCATTTATGTTGGCTGCAGCATTATCGGTTTGACTGAATCTTATGGCCGCTGCGGGCGAGGATCGTCGGATATACAGAGCGGACGATCGCGCAATCCGTCATTTGCTGTTGCACGACCGATAATGAGGCGCTAGGCTGCCGTGGTTTTGGGGGATGCCGCACGCCGGTTATGCGGGGTGGGGAAGCAGCGGTCTGGAGATTTCGCAGACCGGGGTTTTCAAAAGCATACGGCGGCGGCGCCACGCGTATTTTTGCTTTGCAGCCTGGTCGGGCACTCGGCTCGACAGCAACGGCTCAATAAAGCGCGGGGGGATAGGGGTGACCGATCTTTTGCGCTGGGGGAGTTTGAGCTTCCCCGAAAAGCAATGGTTGAGGGGCCGCGCGGGAAGCGGGGTCGAATTCATCACCGGGCATCCGAAAGCGGCAGCGCTTAGCGCCACGGCGGCGATCGGACTGGCTGCGGCGGTCTATTTTGGCATCGGCTATGCCCGTTATGGGCAGATTGCCACGGCCGAAGAGGCTGCGGCGATGCGCGCCGAAAGCGCCAACGCCGATCTGCAGGACGCGCTGTCGCGCCTGCGCGACGAGCTCGGTGCCGCCAACCAGTCGCTCTCGATGGCGCAAAACCGCATCTCGATGTTGAGCGATGAGGCGCAAAAGCAGCTTGCGGTATCCGAGCAGAGCGCATCCTCGAAGACCGATCGGGTCACGCAGCTGACGCACGCGCTCGAACAGGCGCAGCGCGAATTGCACCTCGCCGAAGCCCAACGCGTCACGCTGATGGCCCGGCTCAGCAAGGCCATTGCGGATTTGAACGAAGGCCAGACGCGCCAGCAGCAGGCGCAGGCCGGTCTCGATCAGTGGCAGAAAAAGGTCCAGCAGCTCACCGCCGATCGCGATAAGGCCGCCAGCGAGCGCGATCGGTTGCGCGCCCGCATGAGCGAACTCGAGCAAAAATCCTCGATGCAATCGCCGCGACAGTCACCGCGTCCGTCCGGCGAGGCGCAGCCGGTACCGGCGTCGCCGGCCTCGGCCCCGTCCGCGGCGGCGCCACCTGCCGTGTCCGGGTCGGTCGCCGCACCAGTTGGTGTTGCCGCGGCCCCGCCCGCCGGCGTGATGCCGATGCAGCCGGTCGCGGCTGCCGCCGGCGCAATCAGCGGCGGGATGGCGCAATTCGAGCGCGTGCTTGCGTCAGCCGGGGTCGATGTCGGACATCTGTTTGCCCAATACGGGGTTCGGACCGGCGAAGGCGGCCCCTTCATCCCGGCGCCGCACGGCAAGTATCCCAACGCCACACTGAGCGCGGATAAGCTCGCCGCGCTCAGCCGCCTGGTCAACGTGCTGCCGGTCTCGGCGCCGCTGACCAGCTATCAGATCGGCAGCCCGTTCGGCGTGCGCGGCGACCCGATGAACGGCCACTCGGCGTTTCATACCGGGATCGACCTCCTCGCGCCCTACATGACGCCGGTCTATGCGACGGCGCCGGGCGTGGTGACTTATTCCGGGTACCGCGACGATTACGGCAAGGTCGTCGAGATCGATCACGGCAACGGCATCTCGACGCGTTACGCCCATCTCCATCGCCAGACCGTCTCGGTCGGGCAGCACGTCGCGGCGCATACCCAGATCGGGTTCCTCGGCAGCACCGGACGCGCCACCGGCCCGCACGTGCATTACGAGGTGCTGGTCAACGGCGAACCGCAGGACCCTGCTAAATTCATGATGCTCGCCCACCTCGTGCCGGTGGCGCGGTAGTAGATAAACGGTCTTGGGTTGACTGCGGGTGAATCGGCCGGTGCTGAACCGGCGCGCCCATTATCGCTTCCATCCGAGCCGTCACTATGCGATGAAAAAATCTTGCGGGGAGGCTCCCGGCGCTGATGCACTCGGGTGCCGGCGATCGGTCGGGTGGCGCTAAAGAGCGGGCGTGGACAGAATGCGCGGCGTCGGAGCGGGTTTCGAGATTCCGGGTGTGCTATGGCGCCGCGACCCGAAGGGCGAGGTTTTGCCGCTGGTTCTCGGATTCGCCACATAGCGGCGCGCTCTACCCGCATGATTTCCTCTATTGCTGCCCGTTGCCGGTGCTCAGGCGCGCCGAGGATAGCTATGTCGACGAGCTCTTCGAGGCGGCGCCCGGCCATGGCGCGACGCTGATCGCGGCCTTATTCCCGCGCAGCTATGTCGATGTCAACCGGGCGCCGGACGATCTCGACCCAGGCATGGTAGCGGGGCCGATGCCGGCCTTTCTGATGCCGCGGCCGGCGACCCGGGTGGGCCTCGTGCGGCGCCATGCCCAACCGGGCGTGCCCATATACGACAAGAAGCTCCCCGCCGACGACATTCTCGCCAGGATCGAGCGCTATCACACCCCCTATCATCGCGTGCTCGAGGAAACTTGCGGGCGCCTCCATAAGGAATTCGGCGCGGTGTGGCATGTCAACTGCCATTCGATGCCGTCGCACGGCACCCACCCCGACGACCGGCACGGCGATTTCGTCCTGGGCGACCGCGACGGCACCACCTGCGCCCCCGAATTCACCGATTTCGTCGCGCGCTTTCTGCGCGGCCTTGGCTATGACGTGCGTATCAACGAGGGCTACAAGGGCGTCGAAATCGTGCGCCGCCACGGCCGCCCGGCCGAGAGGCGGCACAGCCTGCAGATCGAGGTCGACCGCGCGCTCTATATGAACCAGAAGACCCTGGACAAGCTGCCGGCCTTCGAGGGTCTGCAGGCCGATCTCGCCCGCCTCGTCGAAGCGCTCGGCGGCTTCGTGCGGGCACAGTTCTAACGCCGCCTGGACAGGATGGCGCCGACGCGGTTGTATGCTGGGCGAAATCAATAGAGCAGGAGCGCAGAGATGGAATTCGGCGCCGTGATGTTCCACACCGATTATTCGATGCCGATCGCCGATCTGGCGCGGGCATGCGGGGCGCGCGGGTTCGAATCGCTATGGGCGCCCGAGCACTCGCACATTCCGCTGACGCGCAAAACGCCGTTCCCGGGCGGCGGCGAACTGCCCAAGATGTATTACGACGCGATGGATCCGTTCGTCAGCCTGACCGCCGCCGCGGCGGCGACCAAGACGCTAAAGCTCGGCACCGGCGTCTGCCTCGTCACCCAACGCGATACGATCCAGACCGCCAAGCTCGCAGCGTCGCTCGACCAGGTCTCAGGCGGGCGCTTTCTGTTCGGCATTGGTGGCGGCTGGAACCAGGACGAGATGGAGGATCACGGCACGGTCTATGCGACCCGCTTCAAGCGGATGCGCGAACAGGTCGAGGCGATGCGTGCGATCTGGACCGATCCGAAGCCGGAATATCACGGCGAGATTATTGACTTTCCGCCGATGATGGCCTGGCCCAAGCCGGTGCAAAAGCCGCTGCCGGTCATCGTCGGCGGCGCCTTCCCGCATGCCGCACGGCGCGCGGTGCGCTACGGCAACGGTTGGATCCCGACCGTCCGCGGCGGCAAGTTCGACGAGTATTGCCCCGCTTATAAGCAGATGCTGGCCGAGGCTGGGCGCAGCCTCGCCGACGCCCCGATCACGATGTTCGGCGCGGCGCCGGATGCCGACCAACTGAGGCGCTGGCGCGACCTTGGGGTGGCGCGCGTCGTCGCCGGCCTGCCGCCGGAAGGGGCCGACAAGACCCTGCCGGTCCTCGACCGCTGGGTCGAGCTGATCCGCACCGTCAATTCTTGATCGCAGGAGCAACAGAGAGCGGCTAGGCGGTGCGCCGCTCCAGTTGGGTTTCCCGGACCACCCGTTCGTGCCCGTCGGTCTTGCTTTTGATGCGATATTGCGGGGTGCTGCCCTCCTCGGGAAGCAGCCGCACGACCGTGTAGCGACCGCGCGCCGAGCCGTCGTCCCGCCGATCGGGGGAAAAGTGGACGGCTTGGCCGATGGTGAATTTGTGTTCGGCCATGTTCTCCTCGGCAAAACCGGCGCCACCCGCGTACCCCAAATCGTGCGGGGCAGC
This sequence comes from uncultured Alphaproteobacteria bacterium, assembly GCA_963734125.1. Taxonomy (GTDB): domain Bacteria; phylum Pseudomonadota; class Alphaproteobacteria; order ATCC43930; family CGMCC-115725; genus DATARH01. Next base: position 43,475 of record CAVTGB010000034.1, on the reverse strand, counting down.
GGGCGGCGCGCGGCGAGGTCGGAATTATTCCGCGCGGAGGTTTACCGCGGAGGTCTTGCCCTGCTGGCCGCGCTCAAGCTCGTAGTTGAGCTTCTGGCCTTCCCGCAGATTGCCCATTCCCGACCGTTCGACGGCGGAGATATGAACAAAAACATCCTTCGACCCGTCGTCGGGCTGGATGAAACCATAGCCCTTTTGCGCGTTAAACCACTTTACCGTACCCGTAGACATTCTTCGCTTCCTTTAAAGAGATCGCACAACCGGCTGCGTAGCCGGCCGGACCATATTCCAATTTTGGGAAGCACTCTCGGGTAGCTTGGTAGCAGGCCGGAATAGGGCAAACCGCCGTCGAAACACGATCAAGGCGTTACGTAGCGCGAATCGGCACCGGTTTCAATGGCGCGGCGGATTTTTCGGGCGCGCGCATTGACGGCGTGGCACCTCTCGCGACAGAACTACCGGATAGCGATAAGAGGAGAGCGGGATGGCCGACATTCGGATCGTGGCGAGCAGTTTACGGTTCCCCGAAGGGCCGGTGGCGATCGCGGACGGCTCGGTGATTGTCGGCGAGATCGCCGGCGGCGCGGTAACCCGGGTCATGCCCGACGGGTCGAAGAGCGAGATCGGCAAGGCCGGCGGGGGGCCGAACGGTGTCGCGACCGGCCCCGATGGCGCGCTCTACGTGTGCAACAACGGCGGCGCGGTTTACGAGACCACCCCGAGCTTTCTGTCGACCGGCCCGACGCCCGACTATAACGGCGGCACCATCCAGCGCATCGACCCCCGGACCGGCGCCACGCGCACGCTCTACAGCGAATGCCAGGGCCACAAACTGTCGGCGCCCAACGACATCGTGTTCGACAAGCAGGGCGGTTTCTACTTCACCGACCTGGGCAAGCGCTTTGCCCACAATCGCGGCAATGGCGGGCTATATTACGCGCTGCCGGACGGCTCGCGCATCACGGAACTCGTCTACCCGATCATCACGCCGAACGGGGTGGGCCTGTCGCCGGACGAAAAGACCGTTTATGTCGCGGACACCGAGACTTCGCGGGTTTACGCCTGGGAGATCGAGGCGCCCGGCAAGTTGAAGCACGAGCCGTTCCCGGCGCCCTATGGCGGCCGTTGCGTTTGCGGGCTGCCGGGGTTTCAGCGCTTTGACAGCCTGGCGGTCGAGGCCGGCGGCAACATCTGCGTCGCGACCCTGGTCACCGGCTACATCACGGTGATCTCGCCCAAGGGCCAGGTGGTGCGCCAGGTCAAGGTGCCCGACGTCTATCCGACCAATATCTGCTTTGGCGGACCCGATCTGAAGACCGCCTACATCACCCTCTCCGCCTCGGGCCGGCTCGCCGCGATGGAGTGGCCGGAGCCGGGCCTCAAACTCAACTTCATGGCGTGAGGCCGACCATGCTGATCGAGATCATCTGCACGGGCGATGAAGTCCTCACCGGGAAAATCGTCAACACCAATTTCGGCTACATCGCGCAGAAGCTCGAGGATGTCGGGCTGGCGGTGCGCTGGGGGACGACGGTGGGGGACGACCGCGACACGCTCTTGGCGGCGTTCCTCCATGCGGGCGACCGGGCCGATGCGGTCATCGTCAATGGCGGGCTCGGGCCGACCGTCGATGATCTGTCGCAGGAGGTCGCGGCGCGCGCCGCCGGGGTTGAGCTCGCGCTCAACGATGAATGGCTGGGGACGATGGAGGCGTTTTTCGCCAAGCGCAGCCGCGTCATGTCGCCCAACAACCGGAAGCAGGCGATGCTGCCGGTGACCGCCGAGATCCTCGACAACCCGATCGGGACGGCGTGCGGGTTTGCGATCGATATCGGCAAGGCGCGGTTTTTCTTCACCCCGGGCGTGCCGCGCGAATTGCGCCGCATGCTCGAAGAACAGATCATCCCGCGCCTTCTCGCCCGCAGCGGCGCCCCGACCGCAATCCAGCTCAAGCGCTTTCATACCTATGGGCTGGGCGAATCTCACGTCGACGCGCTGCTCGACGGGGTGGCGGATCTGGTTCCCGACGGCAGCGCCAAGCTCGGCTTTCGCGCGCACTATCCGCAGATCGAGACCAAGGTGACCGTGCGCGGGGCTGACGCCGCGGATATCGAGCGCAAGCTCGGGCCGGTCGTCGCCGAGGTCAGGAAGCGCCTCGGCAATTTCATCATGGCCGAGGACGACGACACGCTCGAAGGGGTGATCCTGAAGGCGCTGCGGGACCGCGGCGGCTCGCTCGCCCTCGTTGAAACCTTCACCGGCGGCCAGATGGCGGCGCGGATCGCGCCTCTGCCCGGCGCCGAGAAGGTGTTCCGGCGGGGCCTTGTCGCGCGCGACATCGGCGAGATTGCCGACATGTTCCGGCTGCCGCACGATCGACCGCAGATCAGCCGCGAAACCGCAGAAGCTGTCGCCGAAACCGCGCGGCGGCAAACCGGAGCCAGCCACGCGCTCGCCGTTTTGATCGACCTCGACGACGGCCCGGACCGGATCGATTTCGGCGGCACGATCTGTATCGGGATCGCCGCCGAAGGGGAGACCCAATCGCGCCGCTCGCGGATCCTCGGCGGGCGCGAGTGGGTGCGCCTAGGCGCGGTCGAACTCGGCCTCGATTGCCTGCGCCGCCACCTCTACGGGCTCCCGGTCACCGAGCGGATCGATTTCGAGCGGACGTAATTATCGCGCTCAAAACAGGCCGTGCGCGCCGCCGACGGCTCCGAAGACCGCGGCCAGGGAGAGAAACAGCACCACTCGGTGGAACCACAGCATCAATGACAAGGTGGCGGCGGGGGCGGTCGTCGCGCGCCTCTGGAGGACGCGGCGCAGCGCCAGCGGCTCGATGACAAAGAGCATCAGCGCATAAAGCGCCCACACCCCGACCATCAGATGCATCCACCAGAATTCCGGGCGCGCGAACCGGTCCCACAAATCGTATTCCTCGATCATGTAGAGCCCGCTTAGGAAGACGATCAGGAGGGCGATGCGGACTTGCGGGGCAAAGCGCTGTTCGATCGCTTCGAATTCGCGGAGCCAGTATTGCGGCGGACGCTGCCGCAGGGCCGGCAGCACCACGCTCGTAATCAGCCAGACGCCACCGATCCACACCACGACCGCCAGCACGTGGACCGCGCGCGCCACGATACCCCAATCCATCCCGACAACACTCCGTGACGCGGGGCGCGACCGCGGTCAAATCGCCGTTGCGATGGCCCCTTCGACGCGCGGCCGGGTAAGCGCTCGCCCATAGAGAATGGCGAACAGACCAAAGGCGCCGCTCCATGCCGTCCCGGCCAACAACAGCAGCAGGATTGCGGCCTCGCCAGCCAGCGGCGACAGCACGCGCAGAACCGCCGCCAGCGTGATCAACAGATAGATCAGCTTGGTGCCGGGACCGGCGATGAGGCTCCTGCCGGTGTGGCCGAGCGTGGCGCGGGTCATCACCGCCAGCGTCATCGTACCGACCGCGCCAACGGTCAGCGCGTGTAGCGCGGCGGTTGCCGGCAAAAGCCCGACAAGCCGGCTGAGCCCGAGCAACACAAGGCCGAGGGCGAGCCAGGCATAGCCAAGGTGGAGGATCGCGAGGAGCGGCTCCCGCAGGGTGCGGAGGCCGCGCCAGCGCGACAGGCGTAAGAGGACGGCGCCGCCGGCAACCAGATTCGCCCATGCGCTGATAGGGGCATCCGGCGCGAGCGCCCATGCGACGAGCGCGAGCGCCGTGACGACCAGCACCGCGCGATCGAGCGAGCCCTCCGGGATCGGCGGCTTTATCGCCGGGTGCGCCTTCTTCAGCCAGTTGTGCGTAAAGCTCGGAATGATCCGCCCGCCGACCAGCGAGATCAGCATCAACAGCGTAACAAGCCCGACGCGATTGCCGAGTTCGGCGCTATCGGCGAGCCCCAGCGCATCGAGATGGACCAGCAGATTACCGAGGAGAAGCAGCGCCAACGCCGCCAGTATCGGGAGGTTTCGCCAGTTGCGCGCGGCAACGATCTCGCGCCCGACGACTGCGAGAAACGCGGCCGGAAAGCTCAGATCCGCGAGGGCGGCGACAGTCGCGCCGATATCAGCGGACCAGAGACAGGCGATCCTCCCGATCGCCCACAGCGCCACCAGCGTTGCCAGGGGCCACCCTTGCAGCGGCATCCGCCCGGTCCAATCGGGGATCGCGGTCAAAAGGAAACCGGCGACGGTCGCGGCGGCAAAGCCGAAGACCATCTCGTGGGCATGCCAGATGAACGGCGCCATGAGGCTCGGCGCGGCAGCCTCGCCCCGATAAAACGCGAGCCATAGCGGGATCGCCACGGCAGCCCAGACAGCTGAGCCTAGAAAGAACGGCCGAAACCCGGCCGCGAAGATGACCAGGTTCCGATGCGGGCGATAGCGCGGAATGGCGGCCATGGCTCCTGCGTGAAGGATTTTGCGGTGGCGTGGCGGAGGAAGCCGGTCAGATCCGCCGATAATACATATCATCCATGCCCGCGGCCGCGCGATGGGAACGGTTCGGCACATTGCGCGTCGCCGTCGGCGGAGGCTATAGATCGCCGATGACTGATTACATCGCCACACGCGAATTGCGGCTCGTCCACAGTTCCGATCTGCATGTCGACGATCAGCGCATCGCCGCGCTGCACGAGGGCGACGGCGCCGGCGTGCTGCGCGACGTGCTGACCGCGGCGCGCGCGTACGGCGCCGCCATCGTGCTCCTCGCCGGCGACACCTTCGACAACCATGCGGTGACCACCGCGACGATCGAGCGCGCCGGACAGCTCCTCGCCGACGCCGGGCTGCCGATTGTCATCCTGCCCGGCAACCACGACCCGGCGACCCCGGATTCGATCTGGCTGCGCGGCCGGTTCGACCAGATCGGCAACCTCGCGATCCTCGGCATCACCAATGACCGCGCCGTCCGCTTCCCCGATCTCGACCTCGAACTCTGGGGCAACGCGCACCGCGACTACATGGACATGGTGCCGCTGCGCGACCCGCCGCCGCGCGCCAGCCGCTGGCATATCGCGATGGGCCACGGGCATTACGAGCCGCCCGAGACTTGGGCTAACCCGTTGCGCCCGTCGTGGCTGATCAGCGACGACCACATCGCCGGAACGCAAGCCGACTACCTCGCGCTCGGCCATTGGGACCGCGCCGCCCAGGTCGGCAGCGGCGAAGTCCCCGCCTATTACTCGGGCTCGCCCGATTACGTGCATACGATCAACCTGGTGCGGTTGACCGCCGCGGGCGAGGTTATTGTGACGCGCGAGAAAGTCGTTGCGGACCAAAGGTGAGCCCGCTTCTCAGCTGCGGGTAACGAAACCGCGCCGCAGCAACCCTTCGCCGCGTGACCACAATTTGCCGAAAGCCGCCAACATCACCGCGCCGACCAGGACGGGGTTAAGGATCCAGCCGGCCGGCAATCCCAGAAGCGGCACGAGGAACGCATCGATCCCGGCCGGCGGGTGGACTGCTCGCGCCGCCATCATCAGCAACGCCGCCAGCCCGACGCCTACCGCGCTCGCCGTCATCCCGGCGCCGAGGCACCACAGCGCCGCAAACCCGGCGGCGGTCGATAGCAGATGACCGGCGATGACCGCATAGGGCTGGGCGGCCTCGCTGTCCGGCAGTGACAGGGTGAGCACGATCGAGGTCACGAACGGAACCTGCGACAATGGCTGGTTGGAAGTTCGCGCCAGCAACTCCATAAACGCGATCGCGAGGCCCGTTCCGAGCGCGCGATAGAGCCAGATCGAGAACTGCTGCACGGGGCGAATTGTCCTACGTTGCTCGGCCGGGCCCATCGGCACAAAATGGGACGGCGCGCCCGATCACGCGAGGAGAAAGCCAATGCCGCAACAGATCCGTGCCGTTGTCGTCGATCCCGCAACGCCGGGGAGGCTGGCGGTCCGCGCCGTCGAGTTGCGCGATCCCGACCGTGACGAGGTTGCCGTCCGGGTCAGCGCGATCTCCTTGAACCGCGGCGAGACGCGGCGCGCGCTGCAGGCGGCCGAGCCGGGGTGGCGGCCGGGCTGGGACTTCGCCGGCGTCGTTGAAGTGGCCGCCGCCGACGGCAGCGGCCCCAAACCCGGGACCCGCGTCGTCGGCATCCTGCCGTCGGGGGCGTGGGCCGAGCGGGTCAATTGCCGCACTCACGCGGTTGCCGCCCTGCCCGACGGCGTAAGCGATGCCCAGGCATCGACTTTGCCGGTCGCCGGGTTGACCGCGCTCCACGCGCTGCGCCAGGGCGGGCTCCTGTTGGGGCGAAAGGTGCTCGTTGACGGCGCCTCGGGCGGGGTCGGGCATCTGGCCTGCCAGCTCGGCGTTGCCGCCGGGGCGCTGGTGTGGGGGCATGTGCGCCGGCCCGAATATCGCGAGGCGGTGGCGGCATGGTGCGACGGCCGGGTCGTCCTCGGCCGCGATCTCCTGGCCGCCCAGCCGGACGGGCCGTTCTGGCTGATCGTCGATTCGCTCGGCGGCGCCGCGCTCTCCGCCGCGCTCGGCATGCTGCAGCCGAACGGCACCTGCGTCACGCTCGGCATCTCGGATGCGAGCACCGTGACCTTCGAGAGCCGCAACCTGTTCGGCACCGGCGGCGCCCGGCTTTATGGGCTGACGCTGTTCCATGAGCTGATGAGCGTCGAGCGCGCCTCGATCGGCTTGGGGCTCCTGGCCGAGCTGATCGCCGCCGGAAAATTGAAGCCGCAGATCGCGGTCGAAGCCTCGTGGAGCGAGATCGGCCCGGTCGCCCAGCGCCTCATCGACCGCGAGTTCACCGGGAAGGCGGTGCTGCACATCGCTTGAACCATCGGTCTTGTTCCTTGGGTTCGCAGACCCACTCACCAGCGCGACGAAAACAAAATAACGCCCAAGATATTGAAATTATTATTTTCTCGGAACAGCGGGATAACAGCAAAATATCAGCGACATTTTTACAACAAACAGCGAGATAACAGCGACACAGCGGGACAACAGCGGGCGACCAGTGATGTTGTCGGGCCTCGTCAGGGTTCAGCAGTGCGGCCCGACCTTGGATTTATATTCACGGTTTGTTCTTCATCAAGGGGTCGGCTGCGCGCGGACGACAAGAACCGTGTCGGCGGGATGAGCGATCGCCGCCCCTGGGTTTCCGCTTTCGCGGGAATGACGACTCAACCTCAATGGACAATGCGCTGGTGTTATGATTTTGAAGTTCCCGCGATCACTCCGCCTGTCATCCCGTGGGGATCCCCGGGTCAAGCCCGGGGAGGGGGCCACTTCCGCCATGGATACCGGCTTTCGCCGGTATGACAGGCTATGGAATGCGATCGCAGGCGCCCTTATGTCGCCGGTGAACAGACGTGGATTTCGCGGTTGGCGAGGAGGTCGCGGGTCTTGGCGGCATAGGCGGCCATGTGCGGCGAGCGGGCATGGGCGCCGAGATGGTCGAGGCTTTCCCATTTCTCGACGACGACAAACGTGTCCGCACCGAACTTGGCGCCGGGGCCGCCCTCGGCGTCGATCACCGGAGCCGTATTCGATGCACCCGGCTTCGGCGTGGACCGCCGGCATGTTGGCGCGGAACGCGGCCAGCACCTCCTCGCGCTTGCCCGGCTTGGTGGTGATGATGGCGAGAACCTGGATCATTTGGCGGTCAACTCCCGTGCGTTCGCTCGTCAATCGGGCCAGGATAGAGGGAGCAACCGCTGGAGGATAGACGGATGGCGCAGCGCGGCATGAAGTTCGGCATTTTTCTCGCGCCGTTTCATCGCCTTGGCGAGAACCCGACGCTGGCGATGGCGCGCGACATGGAGCTGATCGAATGGCTCGACTGGCTCGGCTATGACGAGGCGTGGATCGGCGAGCACCATTCGGCCGGCTGGGAGGTCATCGCCTCGCCCGAAATCTTCATCGCCGAGGCGGCCTGCCGCACCCGCCACATCAGGCTCGGCTCCGGGGTGACCAGCCTGCCCTATCACCACCCGTTCCTGGTGGCGCAGCGTTTCGTCCAGCTCGACCACATGACGCGCGGCCGGGTGATGCTCGGCTGCGGCCCGGGCGCGCTTGCCGTCGGACGCCTACATGATGGGGATCGAGCCGGTGCATCTGCGCCGCCGCATGGAAGAGTCGCTCGACGCGATCATCGGCCTGCTGCGCTGCGAGGAGCCGGTGACGATGCAGACCGACTGGTTCGAATTGCGCGAGGCGCGCCTCCATCTCGCGCCCTATTCCGACCCGCGCTTTCACATCGCCGTCGCCAGCACGATCACCCCCTTTGGCATGGTCGCGGCCGGGCGGCACGGGCTCGGCGTCCTCTCGATCGGCGCCGGGCTCCCGGGCGGGCCCGAAGCGATGGCGAGCCAGTGGAAGATCGCCGAGGACACCGCCGCCCAGCACGGGACAGCCATGAACCGCAAGGATTGGCGGATCGTCGTCGGGATGCATATCGCCGAAGACGACGAGGAGGCGCTGCGCCAGGTCAAGGCCGGCGAGCGCCACGAAACGACGACCTATTTCGAGGAGACGCTCGGCCGCGTGCCGGGGACCTCGCCCGACCCGGTGCGCGACGGGGTGAAGGCGCTGACGACGCTGGTCGGCTCGCCCGACACGGCGATCCGGGTTATCGAGCGGCTCCTTGCGGCGAGCGACGGCGGGTTCGGCGGCGTCATGTTCCGCGCCCACGAATGGGCTAATCGCGAAGAGACGATGAAGAGCTACGAACTCTTCGCGCGCTATGTGATGCCGCATTTCCAGGGGTCGAGTGCGCCGCTCGCCCAGTCCAACGCATGGATCCGCGACAACCGCCGCCGCATTCTCGGCAGCAATGTCGAGGCGGTGCGCCGCGCCTTTACCGATACCGGCCGCGCGGTCCCCGACGAATACCGCTACCGCACGGTCGGCGCACAGGACGTCGACCCGGCGGCGGAGGGGTGATCAGGGCGCGAGCGGCGCGTAAGTCATTGCATGCAATCGGCTAGTCGTGAAAACGACGCCGCACCGGATAGATCTGGCCGCTGGTTACTAACGTTTTTCTGCATCTTTATTGGAATACCGGATGTTCCGAAAGATTGTCGAAATATTTGGGAGAATGTGAACTAACTCACAACTGGCGGTTGGCCTTTCCACTATGTTGCCGAGGGAGCCGAATACGGCGCCGGGCAGCAATCCGATGCGAATACCAATACCGTTGCGATGGATCGAAGAGCGGGAGGCAAGGCGGGTGCTCGCGACCGCACGGTGCGATGCGCCGCCGGCGCCCTACACGCCGGTCGCGGCCAAGGCGACTTGGCGGAAGCGAGTCCGCCAATGGGTTAACTCCCCGCCGGCGGGCGCCAATGCCGAGGCGAGCACGGTACCCGGCGCCGCGGTCGAGCCGCGGCGGTTTTAGAGCCCTATCGGCGCCGGCCGGGACCCATTTATCCAGCGACGACGCCATTGAAAAGTGGATCCCGGCGTTCGCCGGGAGTCCCGATTTTCGGTTGGTCCGGATTTTCGGTTGATCCGGATTTTCAGTTGGTAACGCCATCGCTCAAATATGCGAACATGAACGCGATGCCGCTGACCCCCTCCCGGCGCGGGCTGGTCCCGCCGTTTATCGCGATGGATGTGCTGCGCGAGGCCTCGGCGCGCGAAGCGGCCGGCCAATCGGTCATTCATCTCGAAGTCGGCCAACCCGGCACCCCGGCGCCACGGGCGGTGCTCGACGCGGCGCGCGCGGCGCTGGCGAACGATCGCGTCGGCTATACCGACGCCCTCGGCATCCCGGCCCTGCGCGAAGCCATCGCCCGGCATTACGTTGACCAATACGGCGTTGGGGTCGACCCCGGCGAGGTCGTCGTTACCACCGGCTCGTCGGCCGCCTTCCAATTGGCGTTTCTCGCCGCTTTCGAAGCCGGAGACCGGGTCGCTCTCGCTGCCCCCGGCTATCCCGCCTATCGCAACATCCTCTCCGCGCTCGGCCTCGAACCGGTGCTGATCGAAGTCGGCGAGAATGCGCATTACCAGCCAAATCCCGAACTCCTGGGCCAGGCGGGGGAGCTCGCCGGCCTCATCATCGCCAGCCCGGCCAATCCCACCGGCACGATGATCCCCGAGCGCGACCTCGCCCGCCTCGCCCGCTGGTGCCGGGAGCGCGGCATCCGGCTGGTCTCGGACGAAATCTATCACGGCATCACCTATGAGGAGGCGCCTGCCACCGCCCGCGCCTTCGGCCCCGAGGCGATCATCGTCAACTCGTTCTCGAAATATTACAGCATGACCGGCTGGCGGCTCGGTTGGATGGTGGTGCCGGCGGAGCTTGCCCGCTCGGTCGAATGCCTGGCTCAGAATTTCTATGTGTCGCCCCCGGCCTTATCGCAGCTTGCCGCGCTCGCTGCCTTCGGCTGCCGGGCCGAACTCGACTCCCACGTCGCGCGCTACCGCGCCAATCGCGACCGGCTGATCGGCGCGCTCAAAGCGGCCGGGCTCAACCGCTTCGCCCCGGCCGAGGGTGCGTTCTACCTCTATGTCGACGTCTCGGCGCTGACCGGCGACAGCCAGGAATTCTGCCGGCGCATGCTCGCCGAGACCGGGGTCGCGACAACCCCGGGGCGCGATTTCGACCCGATCCATGGCGACGGCTGGATCCGCCTCTCGTTCGCCGGCTCGAGCGAGGACATTGCCGAGGCGGCGCGCCGGCTCGGCGAATGGCTGCCGCGCGTTGGGTGAGCCTTGCGTCGCGATCAGAATAACGTGGCGAGATGGTTCAACGCGCCACCAAACCCGAACAGCACAACCGCCATCAGCGAGACCGTCCAGAACAGCGCTTTCATCTGATCCTCCCGGCCGCGCTTGGGTGGCGGCCTTATTGCGGACAGTTTACGGCGTCGGGCGGCGCCGCCACTGTGAACATATTCACGTACGGAAAAGAAAATTTGCTGACCCGGGTGGCCGGGCGAGCCGTCATCCGCCGCTGGCGCCTCGCTTTTCCGTTCGTCGAATGGGCAGCCTATGCTGGGGCCGGAAGGCCTCTGCCTGTGCGGCGATGCCTGGGCGACGGGGGGAGCCATGCAACGAGTGCTGTGGGCGGCGCTGACCGCCTTGTGCCTGGCCGGAGCGGCGCCGGCCGACGCCGCCGATCCGCTGGTATTGCAATTGAAATGGCTGCCGGATGCGCAGTTCGCCGGCTATTACGTTGCCGCCGCCAAGGGCTTCTACCGCGACGCCGGGCTCGATGTGACGATCAAGCCGGGTGGGCCGGACATCAACCCCTCGCAGGTCCTCGCCGCGGGCGGCGCCGATGTCGCGGTCGACTGGCTCGCTTCGGCGCTGGTGGCGCGCGATCGGGGTGTGCCGGAAGTCAACATCGCGCAGATCTTCCAGCATTCCGGGTTGCAACTGACCTGCCGCCGCGACAGCGGGGTGCGCCGCCCGGCTGATTTGAAGGGCAAGACGCTCGGCGTGTGGTTCGCCGGCAACGAATATCCGTTCCTCGCCTGGATGGCGAAGCTGGGGCTCAGCACTGGAGGGACCAAGCCCGCCGTGACGGTGTTGCGGCAGGACGCCGGCGTCAGGTTGCTGGTGGAGGGCCGCGCCGCCTGCATCTCGACGATGAGCTACAACGAATATTGGCAGGTGATCGACGCCGGGCTGAAGCCGTCGCAGCTGGTGGTCTTCCGCTACGACGACGAGGGAGTGGCGACGCTCGAAGATGGTCTTTACGCGCTGCCGGCGATGATCGCCGACCCCGTGAAGCTCGATTGGCTGGCCCGCTTTGTCCGCGCCTCGGTTGCAGGCTGGCGCTACGCCGCCGCACCGGCGCACCAGGCCGAGGCGGTCGGCATCGTGGTCAAGCACAGCGCCGGGGATGCCGCCGATCCGCGGCAGGCGGCGCGGATGCTGCGCGAAGTCGCGAAACTCGTCGCCAACAAAGAGCACGGTCTCGGCTATCTGGAGCCGGCAGCCTATGAGCGCACCGCCCGGGTGCTGCTGTCGGCGGCCAACCCGGTGATCCGCAACAAGCCCGAGGGAGCGTGGACCCACGCGATCTGGGATCGGGCCTTCGCGCGCTGAACCCTCGATCGAGATTGCGCCGCCGCGCTCGCAATGACAAAAACGGGGCATGAAAACGGTACGCGTCGTCTGCGCGCATGATTGCCCCGACATGTGCTCCTTGTTGGCCGAGGTCGAGGGCGGCCGCGTCCGGCGCATCAAGGGCGACCCCGACCAGCCGTTCACCGCCGGCTTCGCCTGCGCCAAGGTCAACCGCGACGCCGAAATGGTGCATTCGCCGGAGCGCCTGACGACGCCCTTGCGCCGAGTGGGCGCGAAGGGCGAGGGCCGCTTCGCGCCGGTCAGCTGGGAGGAGGCGCTCGACGAGATTACCGCGCGCTGGCGCTCGATCATCGCCGAGTTCGGGCCCCTTGGCCTTGCTCGGCTATGCCTATAGCGCGCATCAGGGACAGCTGAACCGGGGCCTCGTGCTCGGCCTCTTCCATGCGTTGGGTGCGAGCCGCCTTATCGCCGGCACGGTGTGCGACACCTGCTGCGAGGAGGCGTGGAATGTGACGGTCGGGCCGATTGGCGGCGCCGCCCCGGAGGCGGTCGAGGAATCCGATCTGATCGTCTCGTGGGGCTGTGACCTCGTCGCCACCAACGTCCATTTCTGGGCCAAGGTCGAGGCCGCGCAGCGGCGCGGCGTCAAGCTCGTCGTCATCGACCCGCGCCGAAGCCGCACCGCGGTCAACGCCGACCGCTACCTGCAAATCCGCATCGGCACGGATGCCGCCCTGGCGCTGGGGGTCATGCACATCCTCAGCCGCGACGGGCTCGTCGACCGCGACTACATTGAGGCGAGCACGCTCGGCTTCGAGCGGTTGGAGGCGGAGGTCTTGCCGCGCTTCCCGCCCGATCGGGTCGCCGCGATCACCGGCCTCGCCGAGGCCGAGATCGAAGACTTGGGCCGGCTCTATGGCGAGGCGAAGCGCTCGTTCATCCGGCTCGGCGAGGGCATGACGCGGCTGGCGCGAGGGGGCGAGGCGTTGCGCGCGGTGGCCTTGCTGCCCGGAGTGACGGGCGCCTATGGGAGGCGCGGCGGCGGCGCGCTCCTCTTGACCGCCGCCTCGTGCGAACTCGATTACGCCGCTTTGCGCAAGCCGTCCGGGCCGGAGGTGACCCGCCAAGTCAATCACCTGCGGCTGGGGGACGCGCTCCTCACGATGACCGACCCGCCGTTGCGCGGATTGTTCATCGCCGCCAACAACCCGGCGGTCACCTGCCCCGATGCCGCCAAGGTGCGAGAGGGGCTTATGCGCGTGGACCTCTTCACCGTGGTCCACGACCCGTTCCTGTCGGTGACGGCGCGCTATGCCGATATCGTGCTCCCGGCCGCGACCTACCTCGAAAGCGAGGATCTCTACCGCGCCTATGGCACCTATTACCTGCAATACGCGCCGGCTGCCGTCGCGCCGCAGGGCGAGGCCTGGTCCAATTTCCGCCTGGCGCAGGAATTGGCGCGGCGCATGGGGTTGACGGACAACGTGTTTAGAATGTCGCCGCGCGAGGCGATGGCGGAATTGTTTCGCGGCGCCAAGGGCCCGGTCGCCGCGCTCGATCTGGACGAAGTGCGCGCCGGCCGGCCGATCCGCCTCGCGCCGGCGGGCGGACAGGAATTTCGCACGCCCTCGGGCCGGCTCGAATTCTATTCCGGGCAGCTCGCCGCGCAGGACCTGGCGCCGATGCCGGATTGGCAGCCCGACCCCGAGGAGGAGCGCGACGCCGCGCGCTGGCCTTTGCGCCTGTTGACCGCGCCCGGCTATTTCCAGAGCCATACCGCCTATTCGGGCGTCGCCTTCCTGCGCCGCCGCGAGGGGCCGCCCGCCTGCATCCTGCATCCCGAAGAGGCGACGCGGCGCGGCCTCAGTGACGGCGACGAGGTGCGCCTCTTCAACGATCGCGGCGCGGTCGGCCTCGTGCTGCGGGTGAGCGACGAGGTGCTGCCCGGCGTCGTATTGGTGCCCGGCCAGCGCCCTGATGGCGAGACGGTCGCGGGCACCGTCAACATCCTGTGCTCGGACCGCTACACCGATCTAGGCGACGGCGCGACCTATCAGAGCACCTTCCTCGAAGTTGCCGCGTGGTGAGCTCAACCGGCTCACGGACCGGCGGATTCCGCATATCCACCAAGCCGTCCGGCACGCTAATCTAGCGCGACCGCGAGTGAGCAAAGGCGCAACATCAGGGGCAGCACGATGAAATACGATGTCATCTCGGCCGATTGCCATGTCGATCTGATCTGGCTGCCGCCCGATCTGTTCACCGCCAACGCGCCGGCCGCGCACAAGGACAGGATGCCCTATGTCACCGAGGGTCCGCGCGGCAAGGAATGGGTCACCAAGAACGGCGCCTCGTTCGGGCTGATGAACGGGATGGGCTCGGCCGGCCGGCTTTATGAGCCGGGCAAGATCCACCGCTCCGACCGGATGGCCTCGACCGGGCTCTACGACGACGGAAAGAAGGGGATCCGCCGCCTGACCGACCCCGATCTGCGGTTGAAGGAGCAGGACCGCGACGGGGTCCAGGCCGAGGTGCTTTACGGGATACTCGGCGCCACCAGCCGGCTCAACGACGACGAAGCCGCCGGCACGATGCTGCGCATCTACAATGACTGGCTCGCCGATTTCTGCGGCCACCACCCCGAGCGTTTCGCCGGGCTCGCCTGCATCCCCAATCACGACACCGCGGCCGCGGTCGCCGAGATCGAGCGGGTCGCCCGGCGCGGCAATGTGCGCGGCCTCGAAATCGCCCGCAAATACGACATGACCGCGCTCTGGGACCCATGGTGGAACCCGGTGTGGGACGCCATCGCGGCGAGTGGCCTCCCGGTGCATTTCCACACGATCGGCGGGGCGCGGCGCGATTTTTCCAAGCTCACCGGGAAAACGCTGCTGGCGGCGCGGGCGGCCAGCATCTCGAACTTTCAGATGCATATGGCCGATGTGTTGATGTCGATCATCTTCGCCGGCGTCCTCGAGCACCGCCCGCAGATGAAGATGGTGATCGGCGAAGCCGGCACCGGCTGGATCCCCTACATCCTCGACCGCATGGACGCCGAGTGGGAGGACCAGTTCAAGGGGCTCGACCTCAAGATGAAACCGAGCGATTACTGGTACCGCCAGTGCTACGCGACCTATCAGAGCGACCCCGTCGGGGTGAAGCTGATCGAGGAATTGGGCGAAGACAACATCATGTGGGGGTCGGACTTCC
The DNA here is from genome assembly GCA_963734125.1 of uncultured Alphaproteobacteria bacterium. Classification (GTDB taxonomy): domain Bacteria; phylum Pseudomonadota; class Alphaproteobacteria; order ATCC43930; family CGMCC-115725; genus DATARH01. The sequence continues at coordinate 28,265 of CAVTGB010000034.1, read as the reverse complement.
CGCACCCCGACGGGATATGGCCGGATTCGCAGGAATACATCCAGAAGGAGCTCGGCCACCTGCCGGAGGCGACGAAGAAAAAGATCGTCTGCGACAACGCCGCCAAGCTCTACCGCTTTGTGAATTAGCGTGACTGTGGGTCCCTGCGCAGGCAGGGACCCATTTGCCTCCGGTTGAGACCGCCGGCCGATGGATCCCGGCCTGCGCCGGGATCTACAACCCCGCCGGCGTCCCCGCTTGTCGTCAGCATCGCGATCCGCCGTTGCTGGCTTCGCGCGGTCGGCTATGATTGCGCAAGACCGTAATAAAGGGAGGACACGATGCGCTGGCTCAGATACGCGGTGGATGGGCGCGAAGCCTACGGCATCATCGAGGGGGCCGATGTCATTGAAGTGAAGGGCGATCCCTTCGCCGGCTATCAGAAGACCGCAACGCGGCGCAAGCTCAATGCGGTCAAGTTCCTCGTGCCGGTGATCCCCAAGACGTTCTACGCGGCCGGGCTCAACTACGCCGAGCACGTGACCGAGATGGCGAAAAAGCGCGGCGAAGAGCCCAAGCTCCCGCCGGAAGCCGATGTCGGCTACCGCGCCAATAACGCCCTCATCGCGCACGGCGAGAACATCGTCATCCCCAAGGACGCGGGCGACCTCGTGCAATACGAGGGCGAACTGGTCGCGGTCATCGGCAAGCAGACGAAGCACATCTCCGAGAAGGACGCGCTCTCCTGCGTCCTCGGCTGGACCATCGGCAACGACATGAGCGAGCGCACCTGGCAGCGCGGCGACCGCACGCTGTGGCGGGCCAAGAACACCGACACCTTCAAGCCGATGGGGCCGTGGATCGAAACCGATTTCGACCTCGACGCGGCCGAGACGATCGTGCGGGTCAACGGCAAGGTCGCCGACCATTTCCGCACCAACAACATGATCCACGGCGTCGCCAAATTCATCAGCCGGATGTCGCAATATCTCACGCTCTATCCGGGGGACGTGGTGTGGATGGGCACCGAAGGGAGCCCGCAGAATCTCAAGCACGGCGATCTGTGCGAAATCGAGATCACCGGCATCGGCACGCTTTCGAACCCGCTGGTGCGCGAGGGGATGTAGCGGCGCCATGAACCTCTTCGATCTTACCGGCAAGGTGGCGATCGTCACCGGCTCCTCGCGCGGCATCGGGCGGGCGATCGCCGAGGGCTTTGCCGAGGCAGGCGCGCGCGTCGTCATCTCGTCGCGCAACGAGGCGCCGTGCGAGGAGGTGGCGGCGGCGATCCGCACCAAAGGGGGCGAGGCGATCGCCATCACCTGCCGCATCTCCGATCACGCGCAGATCGAAAACCTGGTCGCGAAGACCCGGGAAGCCTGGGGCGGCGTCGACATCCTGGTGTGCAACGCGGCGATCAACCCGCATTACGGCAAGCTCGAGGACCTGACCGACCAGGTGTTCGAGCGGATGATGACTAATAACGTCTTGAGCAATTTGTGGCTCGCGAAGCTCTGCGTCCCCGATATGAAGGCGAAGCGCGAGGGGTCGATCATCTTCATCAGCTCGATCGGCGGGCTCAAATCCTCCACCGTCATCGCGATGTACGGGGTCACCAAGGCCGCCGACATCGCGCTGTGCCGCAGCCTCGCCGCCGAATGGGGGCCCGAGGGGGTGCGGGTCAACTGCATCGCGCCAGGGCTCGTCGAAACCGCTTTCGCGCGCGCCCTTTATGAGGACCCGGAGCGGCGCGCCCGGCGCGAAGCGGAGACGCCCTTGCGCCGCCTCGGGCAACCCGAGGACATCGCCGGCGCCGCCCTCCTCCTCGCCTCCAAGGCCGGCGCCTTCATCACCGGCCAAACCATCGTCGTCGATGGCGGGGTGATGATCGCATGAATTACAGTCGCCGGAGGTACTCGAAGTTAATGGCGGGATAGCCGCGTTGGAGCGCGGCGACGTAGAGCTCGGAATCGCTTGTCAATAAAACATGGCCGTTGGCTAGTTCTTGAAGTATTCCCGAGTCTGTCAGCCAGAGACGCGGGAAATCAGTGTCCAGCGCCGCTACCTTGCTCGTGACGTATCGTTCGTCGAACATGCCAATGACATCTTGCAGCGTGGCTGCGACATGAGACTGCGCTGGCTCGCGAATCATCTTCGCCCAGTTGGAAACCTCAGTAAGCGTGTTCGGTGTCACGATTATAGCAGACGCACGCTCAACATTATCGACGAGCAGCTTGAAATCAGTCCTAGTATAGGGACTTAGCCGTTTGTGCTTCTCAATGTATTCTGACGACGCAGTTCCGACGACAAACAGGGTCAGGAGCATCGTATCAATCAGAAGCGCCGGCCTTCTAGCCCTGGACCGTTTCACGGTTTTTCACTGATATCATGCGTTTGTCGCTATCGCCGATTTTCACGACCTTGTAATCGCGGCGCCTTGGGCCAAGAGCGGCGAGCTGCGCCCCGAAGGGCCCTGCCTTTTCATCCCAAGGCCGAGAAAATCCGATTGTCACGGACCAAATCCCCGTTTTATCGTCAAATTCTATTTCCTCTAAACCAGGGTTATCGATTTTCTCCTCAGCAAACACATCCCTAACGTATTGTTTGGCGAGAGAAACGGCCTCCTTGACCTGCATAGCTGCCCTCCGCAATTCCGCCCTCGCCAAACGCGTCGGCCTAGGGATGCTCTAGCCAAATCCGGACTCGTTGGGCATCCTGCACGAAATCAGCTGTACATGGGTAGTGGCATGCCATTCTCCCTGATCGATAACGGCGCCGGCGCGGTGCCGCTGGTGGCGGTGTCAAAGGCCGGTTTGGCGGCGTGGCGCGAGCGGGCGCCGGCGGGGGAGCGCGACTGGGTCGCGGCGACCGGGTTCGAGGGCGAAGCGGGCAAGCTGGCGCTGATCCCCAATGCAAAAGGCGGACTTGGCCGGGTCCTGGTCGGCCTCTCCGAGGGTGAGGCGGCGATGTGGGCCTTTGCCGGCCTCTCGGACGCGCTGCCCGAAGGCCATTATCGGATCGAGGGACCGCCGGAGGGCGGCGACCCGACCCGCTTGGCGCTCGGCTGGGCGCTCGGGACCTACGCGTTCACCCGCTATCGCGACAGACAAAAGCCGAAAGGTGCGCGGCTGGTGTGGCCCAAGGGCGCCGACCGCGCGCTGGTCGAAGGGCTCGCCGGCGCAGTCTTCCTCGCCCGCGACCTTATCAATACCCCAGCTTCGGATATGGGGCCGGCCGAGCTCGCCGCCGCCGCGGTCGAAGTCGCCGAGAAGGCCGGCGCTCAGTGCCGGGTGATCACGGGGGATGCGCTCCTCGCCGAGAACTATCCGACGATCCACGCCGTCGGCCGCGCCAGCGTGCGGGCGCCGCGCCTCGTCGACATCGCCTGGGGCGACAAATCGGCGCCCAAGGTGACGCTCGTCGGCAAGGGGGTGTGCTTCGATTCGGGCGGGCTCGATTTGAAGGCCGCCTCGGGCATGCTCAACATGAAAAAGGACATGGCCGGCGCGGCGATCATGCTGGGGCTCGCCCGGGCGATCATGATGGCGGGTCTGCCGGTGCGCCTGCGGGTCCTTTTGCCGATGGTCGAGAATTCGGTCTCCGGCAACGCGATGCGCCCGCGCGACATCGTCAAGACCCGGAAGGGACTGACCGTTGAGATCGGCAATACCGACGCCGAGGGCCGCCTCATCCTCTGCGACGCGCTCGCCGAAGCCTCGAACGACAGCCCGGCCCTCCTCGTCGACATCGCCACTCTGACCGGCGCCGCGCGGGTCGCGCTCGGCCCCGAATTGCCGGCCCTCTTCTGCAACGACGATCCGCTCGCGGCGGCGCTGTCCGCCGCCGGGGAGGGCGAGGATGATCCCTTATGGCGGATGCCGCTATGGCGACCCTATCGCCGTCTCCTCGACAGCAAGATCGCCGACCTCAACAACGTCTCGGAGGGGCCGCAGGGGGGCGCCATCACCGCCGCGCTCTATCTCCAGGAATTCGTCGGCCCCGGCATCCCCTGGGCGCATCTCGACGTCATGGCCTGGAACAACCGCACCCGCCCCGGCCGCCCCGAAGGCGCCGAAGCCCAAACCCTGCGCGCCCTCTATACGCATATCGCCGGGCGGTTCGGCTAGACAGTGAAAATCGAGACGCTGCTGCCGCTTGGTCGGCTCGATCCTGGAGTGCGGGCCGCGGAGGTGCCGCTCGATATCTCCGCGGTCGCCGCCGATGCGCGGCGTGCGGAAGCCCTCGGCTATGATGGCGTCCTCGCCGCCGAAACCAAGGACGACCCTTATATCGTGATGGCGCTGGCGGCTGCGGCGACCAGCCGGGTCGGGCTGGCGACCGCGGTGGCGATCGCCTTTCCGCGGAGCCCGATGGTGACCGCGCTCAGCGCCTGGACATTGCAAAAGCTGTCGCATGGCCGCTTTACCCTCGGCCTCGGCTCGCAGGTCAAGGGGCATATCGAGCGGCGCTACGGCATGGCCTGGTCGGCGCCGGGACCATGGCTGCGCGACTATGTCGGCGCGTTGCGCGCGATCTGGGCGTGCTGGCAGAACGGCACCAGGCTCGATTTCGCGAGCGAGCATTACAAGCTCAGCCTGATGGTGCCGCTGTTCGCGCCGGCGCCAATCGAGCATCCGGAGATCCCGGTCGAGCTCGCTGCGGTCAACCCCTATATGTGCCAGGTGGCGGGCGAGGTCGCCGACGGGATCCGCGCCCACCCGATCGCGACGCCCCGCTACATCGCCGAAACCATGCTGCCGGCGGCGAAGAGGGGCGCGGCGAAGGCCGGGCGCGACCTCGCCCGCTTTACGCTGTGCGCGATGCCGCTGGTCGTCACCGCCGACACCCGCACGAGCCTCGCCGAGCGGATCAGCGAAGTGCGTGCGCGCGTCGCGTTTTACGCCTCGACCCCGGCCTATCTCCTCGCTTTTGAAAGCGAGGGCTATGGCGAGGTCGCGCGGGCGCTGCAGGGGCTGGCGCGGGCCCAGCGCTGGGAGGAGATGCCGGGCCTCGTCAAGGACGCGATGCTCGACACCTATGCGGTCATCGGCAGCTATGACGAGATCGCCGCGAAACTCAAGGCGCGTTACGCCGGCCTCGCGACGTCGCTCGAATTCGCGATCCCGCTAGCCGATGCGGGCGCCGAAGCGAGACTGCGCGGGCTGCTCGACAGCTTGCGCAGCGGCCGTGGGGCTAGGCGGTGAAGAACACGTGTCCGGCAAGCCCGGCGGCGAGGGTCGGATGCCCGGCGAGTACAACGACGCGACTGCCGGCCGAGCCGCTGCCGTGGGCGGAATAGGAGAGTGCCCCGGTGGTCGTATTGTAGGCAAAGCGCTGGCCCGTGTTGGTGAAGGCTCCAGTCGAATTGGCGACAAAGACGCTGGCGGCGAGATGCTGCGGCGTGCCGGTGCCCATCCCCTGGTCGGCGCCGAGGTTGAACCCGCTATTGCGCAGCACGATCTCGTTGCTCGCGCTCGCTCCAAAATCGGTGATCCTGTTGGCGCCGATGTGGGCGAAGGTGAATTGGTTGGCGCCGAGGCCGCCGGTCATCGTGGTCTTGCCGCCGGCGTAGAAGATATCGTTGCCCGAGCCGCCCCTCAGCGTATCGGCGCCAGCGCCGGCATGGACCACGATCTTGTCCATCGGGGGTAGCGTCGACGCGGTGATGGTATTGCCGGAATTGCCGTCGTTGATGGTGATCCGTCCGCCGGGAAGCCGGGCGAAGTTCGCGATCGACAGGGTAAGAACATTCGGCCCATCGCTCGCCAATTTCCAGGACGCGAACCCGCTGACGTTGACCGGGTTCATCGTCCCGTGGTCTGACAGCACAAGCCGGTTGGTGGTGCCATCGCCACTGGTCAGGGCGCCTTTCAGCGTGTCGCCGGTGACGGTGGCGCCCGATACCGCCACGACATTGTGGCCGGCCCCGGTGGTCACGCTATCGAGGCCGGCTCCGAGCACAACCGCGTTGCTGCCGGTGCCGACGGTGATCGTGTTATTGCCGTCGCCGACGACGATCTGGCTGTTGCCAGTGCCGGTGGTGATCGTGTTGCCGCCGTTGCCGGTGATGATCTGATCGGCGCCGTTGCCCAGGGTCATCGTGTTGTTGCCGTCGCCGAGATCGATCTGGTCGCTGCCGTTGCCCAATGTGAGCGTGTTATTGCCGTTACCGAGGCCGAGCTGATCGGCGCCGCTGCCGAGAGTGATCGTGTCGTTGCCGTCGTTATCGGAAATGATGTAGCGGTCGTTGGGCGGGTTTCCGACGTACGTCGCCTTGGTTCCGGCCGGATTGGCCAAAAAAACTGTCTGTGTTGCCATGCTCGCCTCCTGCGTCGCGCGCCCGAAATGGCGCCATCCAAGTCGTTGTCACGTGCTCGGTTCGCGTTTTTTTTCGCGCGGCTGGAGTGCCGGTGACCACGGTCAGACAAACCGCCGCAAAAGCAAAGCCTGCAACGATTAGGTTATTTCGCCTGACTGGCTCACGTTTAGGTAACATACAGCCGACAAGGGATTTCCGTTAGCCTCGGAAATTACCTAGTGGTGGGATTGAGCGCGGCAGCACGCTTGCCATCTGCACCCGCGCGCCCCGCTGAGTGCATTCCCGGCGGCGCTCAATAGCCGCGCGCCGGATCGACCCGGTTGGCGAGAGGCAGCCCGGCTTCGAAGCGGGCGATGGCCTCGCGGATGATCACCGCCGCGGTCGGCGGATGGGTCTCGGCGGCAATATGCGGGGTGAGGATGATGCGCGGATGTGCCCAGAACGGGTGGTCGGCCGGCAACGGCTCCTGGCGGACGACATCGAGGACCGCCCCCGACAGCTGCCCCGCATCGAGCGCCGCGATCAGGTCTGCTTCGACGAGGTGGCCGCCGCGCCCGGCGTTGACGAGTTCCGCGCCGCGCGGCAGGGCGGCAAAGGTCGCGGCGTTGAGGATGCCCTCGGTCTCGGGGGTCAGCGGCAACAGGCACACCAGGATGTCGCTGCGGGCGAGGAACGGGCCCAACCCCGCGGCGCCCGCGAAGGTGGCAAAGCCGGGAACCGCCTTGGCGCCGCGGCTCCAGCCGGCGACCTCAAAGCCGAGCGCCTGGAGCGTCGCGCCGGCATCCTGACCGAGCGTACCGAAGCCGAGGATGCCGACCGGCCGTTCGGCGGCGTTCTTTTGTTCGCGCTCCTCCCAAAGGCGCGCGCGCTGCTGCGCCAGGTAGTCGAGATCCTGGCGGTGCAGCCGCAGCACCGAGAGCGCGACGTATTCGCTCATCGCCTGCGTCATGTACGGGTCGACCAGCCGGACGATCGGCACCGCTTTGGGCAGCAAAGGGTCGCGCAGCAGATGGTCGACCCCGGCGCCGAGGCCGACGATCAGCTTCAAATTGGGGAGCGAGGCGAGCAGCCCCGGATCAGGCTGCCACACCAAGGCGTACTCGATTTGCGACTTGTCGCCGATGTCGGGCCAGAAGCGGAATTCGTGCTCCGGCATGACCCGACCGAGCAAGGCTTGCCAGCGCGCCGTCGCGGCCGGGGTCGAACGGAAGAGGATGGCCATCTCAGCGCGCCGATATCGCTCGCATTCGTGGTTGGGCTAGTCGAGGGACGAACGCCGCCGCTGTCAACCATCACGCTACAGCAGGACTGGGCCGCGAACGGTGTCCGTGGTTTACTCGGCGACGATGATCTTGCGCTCCAACCTGCCGCGATTGCGCGAATGCGCGCTGGCCGCCGCCCGGGTGCTCGACATCGGCGGCTGGTATCAGCCGTTCAACCTCGCCACCCACGTCATCGATCTCAATCCCTATGCGACGCGGCGTGCGCATGAGGCGCTCGATCCGGAGGACGCGGAGCGATTTTCCGAAGCGACTTGGCAGGTTGCCGATGTCTGCGTTCCCCCGCTGTCGCACCCGGACAAGTTCTTCGATTTTGTCGTCTGCTCGCATCTGCTCGAAGACGTGCGGGACCCGCTCGCCGTCTGCCGCGAGATCAACCGCGTCGGCCGCGCGGGCTATATTGAGACACCCTCGCGGGTGCGCGAGATCTTCGCCAAGGGTCGGATGGCGGCACTGGGGTTGTTGCGCGGAAGGGTGCCGGAGGTCGGCTTTTACCATCACCGATGGTTTGTCGAGGTCGAGGGGGATCACCTCCGCTTCACCGCGAAAACCGCGGCGCTGACGGAAGACCGCCGGCAATACCTGACGCGGCGCGACATCGGCCGCAAACTGACCGAGGCGGAAAGCGGGCTCGGGCTGTTCTGGAAGGGTGGCTTCACCTGTGAGGAGGTGTTCGCCGACGCGCGCGCCGACTATCCGGTCTTTCGCCGCGCGGCGCTGGCGCGGCTGGCAGGGCGCTGACCGGGCATGAGGGCGGTCAGCAGCGGCCGCCAGCGCTGTTGCGCCGCCACGGTCGAGCGGAACAGGATCGCCATCCGCGTGAGCCTCGCTCGAGTGTGGTCAGCTTCGTTGCGGCAACGGGCCGAACGGCTTCTGCAGGACGAGGCAGGTCTCCTCGTACGGACGCCACAGCCAGAAGAACCGATGTGCCGCCGCCTTCCAGCGCTCGCGCTTACGGAACGGCTTTAATAATCGGCGCGCCACTCGCCAATGATCGGACCAGCTCATCTGCCGCAGCTCCTCCCAATAGGTCGGACCGTGCACGACCGCTTGCCCCACAACCGTCATCCCCGGGAACAGCTGCGCCAGCTCCGAGGGACCCGTCCGGTACATCGTGTCGATCGGGTCGAGGTGATAGGGGTGCGATTTTGGCGCAGAAATAAACAGATATCCGCCTTCGCTCAGGCAATCGTCGAAGAACCGCGCCAGTTCGACGACCCGACAGCGCGGGACGTGCTCGATCATGTTCATGCAGATCAACAGACGCGGCCGCAGCTCCCGGATCTGCCGAATGCCCTCCGCGCTAAAGATGTCGGCCGAGATGTCGACGCCCCTTCCCTCTTTCTGGTCGACATTGAGCATTTTCACGCCGCGAGCCTCTAAGAGGCGGCGCAGCCGCGGTGGCCCATCGCCCGCGCCGCTGCCGATATTGCAGCACGGCGATACCTCTTCGGCCTGAAGCGCGTTCAGCTGGGCGGCGAACCAGGCCTCTTCCGCGTCGAACATCGCGAACCCTATGGCGTACCGGGGCGCACCGGCTGGCTCAGCGTAAACGCGCGGCAACTGCGGCGCACCAGCCCAACCGCCAGATGCGGCAGCGGCAGCAGCCCGCAAAGCCGCAGCCACGTCCAATACGACAACAGTCCCGCCCCCTCGCGCCGTCGCGCCCAGAGGTAAGCGCGAGTGGTCGCACGCTTGACCGCCGTCCACACCAACGCGCGGGGGAGCCTGCGGGTTTCCAGGAAGTTGGCGATGGCCAGATTGGCGTCGTGCAGACATTGCGGCCCGTCGTTATTGAGCCGGCCCTCGGCGACCGCCGGGCCGAGGGCGACGACGGCGTCGACGGCGACAAAAGACCCCACGGTCGCCAGCCGCAAGGCGAGCGAGAAATCCTGGATGAAGATTTCGGGGTCGCAAAAGCCGACCGCGCGCACTGCTGCCGTCAAATAGAGGCAACCGCTCGGGATCGGGACATGATGCAGCAAGAGCCCGGCGAGCGGCGCCGCATCGACCCGGTAGGACGCGGCGATTTCCCCCGGCGCTGCTTCCAATCGCGCCATCGCTTCCTGCGGCGAGGTGTAGACTTCGCCGCTGCCATAGGCGAGCACCGCCCCCTTATGGCGCAGCAGCCCGTCGAGCAGGATTTGCGTTGCATAGGGCATCAGCACGTCGTCGGCATCGACGAGCTTTATGTAGGGATGGCGTGCCGCTTTCATGCCGCGATTGGTGGCGTGAGAAAGCCCGTGATTGCTTTGATGCAGGATCGTAACCTCGGGCCATCCCTCGGTCAGCCGGGCAACTTCGTCCTCTGAACCGTCGGTCGACCCGTCGTTGACGAACACGAATTCGCGGGCAAAATCCCCGCGCTGCGCCGCCAGCCCGGCGATCACCGCAGGCAGATACGCCCGCTTGTTGTATACGGTAATAACGTAGCTGACGCCCGCTCCGGCGGCTGCGGCGTTCAAATGCTCTGGCTCCGCGGGTGGCCCGAGTTGTGCCGCAATCCCCTACAAGGGGGCTTCGGCATCCGCAAGCGCGATATTTTGCGGCGGAGGCTGTGTTGTCGGTGATTGAGGCCATGCTGCCGCGCGGCGTGCCGGCGAACGGGCGCTGACACTAATGCAGCGCGGGCTCAGCCTCCTGCCTCGTCTCATCCGCTATCATCGGCTATATCGTCGGTTTCGACGGTTCACGATGGTGCCGCGGGAGGCCTATCTGGCCAATCTCTACCTCGCCGACCGCGCTCTGGAGAACGCCGCGCTGATCGCCGGCTGCATCGTCGAGTGCGGCACCTGGAAGGGCGGCATGGCCGCCGGGCTGGTGGCAATCGGCGGCCCCAAGCGCGACTACCATTTTTTCGATTCGTTCGGCGGCCTGCCGGCGGTGACCGCCGAGGATGGCGACGCTGCGCGGCGATGGCAGGCCAACGCGGCCGGCGATCCGGAGTTTGATAATTGCATGGCGACGCCCGCGGAGTTCCTCAGCGTGATGGCGCGAGTCAACCTGCCGGCACCGCGCCTTCATGTCCATGAAGGCCTGTTTTCAGCGACCTTCCCCGCGGCAGATGTCCCGCCGATTGCGATCCTGCGGCTCGACGCCGACTGGTACGAGTTGACGCGGCTGTGCCTCGAGCGGTTCTGGGACGGGCTCATCAGCGGCGCCCTTGTCCTCGTCGATGACTATTATACCTGGGAGGGGTGCCGGCGGGCGCTCCACGAATTCCTCGCCGGGCGACAAGCGAAGGAAGCGGTGCATGAGAGTTGGTTCGGCAAGGTCGCATACCTGATCAAGACATGATGCAAGCAGCACCCCCACCCTACAGCGACGAATTCTATCGCACCCTAGACGAAACGGCCGAAGCGTCGGCCGAGCGGATCTGGCCGATCCTGCTGGAAATCTTGGCCGTGACCAGCGTCGTCGATGTCGGGTGCAGCGAGGGCGGCTGGCTCGCGGCGGCACGCCGCTCGGGCATCTCCGACGTCCTGGGGCTCGATGGGCCCTGGGTCGACGAGCGGTCGCTCAAGATCCCGGTCGCGCAGTTCCGCCGCGTCCGTCTCGATGCGCCATTCGCGGTCGGCCGCCGCTTTGATCTCGCCCTCAGCCTTGAAGTCGCCGAGCACCTGCCGGCCGAGCGAGCCGCCGATTTTGTCGCCGAGCTGACCGCGCTCGCGCCGGTCGTTCTGTTCTCGGCGGCGATCCCCGGCCAGGGCGGCGTCCACCACGTCAACGAGCAATGGCCCGGCTATTGGGCGGGGCTCTTTGCCGAGCGCGGCTATCGCGCCCTTGACATGCTGCGACCTCGGGTCTGGAACGACCCGTTGATCGCCTACTGGTACCGGCAGAACCTGATGCTCTTCGCCAATGCGGAGGCGTTGGCGGCGCGCCCGGACCTCGCCGCCGCGGCCGGCGAGCCGTTACCGCTGGTGCATCCCGATTTATTTCGCGCGGTCGGCCGGGTCGCCAGGCCGCGGATTGGCCGCTGGTTGAAAATGGCCCCGCAGGTAATCAGGCGCACTCTCGCGCCCAAGGTCAAGCCCGGCTGAGCCGTTCACCGGGAGGAGTTCCGAGGAGGGAGCGATATGGCGGAGAAGATTTCGGCTGGGCCTCGTCGGCGCCAGCGTCACCGGGACCTGGTCGTCGCGGTCCCACCTGCCGGCGGTGCGGGCAAGTTCGGAGGTTGAGCTGACCGCGGTGTGCACCACGCGCGCCGACAGCGCCGAGGCGGCGCGCCAGGCTTATGGCGCCCGGCTGGCGTTCGACGATTACGCCAAGATGATCGCCTCGCCCGAGATCGACGCCGTCGCCATCGTCGTGCGCGTGCCGTCGCACTACGCGCCGACCAAGGCCGCGCTGGAAGCGGGCAAGCACGTCTATTGCGAATGGCCGCTCGGGCGCACGACCGCGGAGGCCGTCGAACTGGCGGCGCTCGCGGACGCGCGCGGGCTCGTCACCGCGGTCGGGCTCCAGGCGCGCGTCAATCCCGCGGTCATGCACATGAAGGAGCTGGTGGCGGCCGGGTATTTGGGCGAGGTGATGGCGGTTCATGTGAGCCTGATGCGCGAGGGGGTCCTCGCGCGTCCCTCGAACCGCACCTGGCAGCGCGACGCCACGCTCGGCGCCAACACGCTGACGATCGCCAACGGCCACACCGTCGATGCGATGCGCTTTGTCGTCGGCGACTTCGCGCGGCTGAGCGCCGTGGTGGCGACGCAGGCCAAGCAGTGGCTCGACACCGGCACCCAGACCCTCCTCGACGTTACCGCGCCCGACAATGTTCTGATCAGCGGCCGGTTGCTAAATGGCGCCGTGGCGTCAGTCCATATCGGTGCCATTCCGTTCGCCGGCAGCGGCTATCGCATGGAGATCTACGGCCGCGAGGGGACGCTCGTTGCCGCGGGCGCGGATTCGCCGCAGCTGGGCGAAATCGTTCTTCACGGGGCAGAGCGCGGCAACACGCTCGCGGCGATCGCGGTGCCGGCGCGCTTCACCCTCGCCGCGCCCACGACGCCGTCGGGCGAAGCCAGCAACGTCGGTCAGATGTACACAGTCTTTGCCAGGGCGATCCGCGACGGCCACGGCCAGCAGCCCAATTTCGCCACCGCGGTCGCGCTGCACCGCCTGGTCGACGCCATCAAGGAAGCTTCGGACAGCGCGCGCGAGGTGCGTTTCGCGTAGACTAGCTCAGCGCCACCTCGAAGCCGCGCTTGGTGCCCGGGCGCGCCATCATCGTCTCGTACCAGCGCTTGACGTTGGGGTATTGGGCGAGATCGACTTGGTGGCGCTCGTGGCGCCAGGCCCACCCGAGGATCGCGAAATCGGCGATCGACACCTTATTCCCGCCGGCATACGGCACCAGGCCCAGGCGCTTATCGAAGACGCCGTAAAGCCGGTGGGTTTCCTTCAAATAGCGTTCGAGCCCATAGCGGCGGTCAGCCTCGTCCTTGACCTGGAGGAAATGGTGGACCTGGCCCGGCATCGGGCCGAACCCGCCCATCTGCCACATCAGCCATTCGAGCACCGGCACCTGGGCCCGCATGTCGCCCTTCGGCCAGAACTTGCCGGTCTTCTCGCCGAGATAGATGAGGATCGCGCCCGATTCGAAGACGCTGATCGGCCTGCCGCCCGGCCCTTCGCTCGTCGATGATCGCCGGGATCCGGTTGTTGGGGCTGATCTTCAGGAACTCGGCGCCGAACTGCTCGCCCTTGCCGATGTTGACCGGCTTTACCCGATAGGCGCAGCCCCATTTCCTCGAGCGCGACGCTGATCTTGCGGCCGTTCGGCGTGTTCCAGGTCCACAGTTCGATCGTCATCGGCGTGGGCTCCTCGTCTTAGGTCGCACGGCGGGCGGCATCCTTACCGCGATGCCGCGCCCTCGCAAGCTGCAATCGCCGCCGGTGGCGCCGGGACCCCCGATGGCCTAGCATCGTACCGCAACGCCGTTCCGAACCCTGAGAGGCACCCCCATGGCCGCTGACCCCAACCGCGTCATCCTCACCGGCGAAAACCCGTTCATCCGCCTCAGCGCCCAGAGCGGCGGGGCGGTCACGACGAACGCCAGCTTCTGGCGCATCATCACCTGCCCGGCCGGGCCCGGGCACGTGCTCTATCTGAAGAGCGAATTGACCGACAACCAGACGCGGATCTATTCCGACAACATCGCGATGGCGCGCTGGCTGCAGGGCACGGTCCAGGGCATGCTCAACGCCGAGACCGCCGACACCGCGATCCCGGTCATCGACGCCGAATTCGCCAAGTCCGGCGACCCCCGCTATTTCTGGACCGAGAGCCTGGTGTCGCACGACACCGAGATCACCCTCACCTGGTACCAGATCGGCGATCCCTTGCTGATCCACACCAACCCCGGCGAGGGCGGGCGCAAATACGGCGTCTGCACGCTCCTCATCCCGGCGCTCGGCGCGCGCCTCGCCGTGAACGGCATCCAGGCCGCCGGCACACCCTGGCCGCTGGAGCGCGAAGGCCGCCCGTTCAGCACCTGCGCCTTGGCGTTTTCCGAGAGCTGGACCGAAGCGCGTTAGAATAAACGGTGACACCTAACTCCGAAGTCATTTTGCAGTAAATCGTGGCAGCCACGAGAACCCGGTGACGGATTTGCTGAAACCGGGCTTGTGCAGGGCGGCGGTCAAGCCTTGCAGCAGGCGTCGATCAAGTCGTCGAGGGTGTCGATGACGCGGTTGGCGGGGAAGTGCCGCGGCAGCTCGTGCCAGAGCTCCTCGACCGGGTTGAGTTCGGGGCTGTAGAGCCGGCCCCGCGCTTGCTGCTCGATTCGGGTTGCAAGCCCTGCACTCATCGACTATGAGCTATGGTAATGTATCATCGATATATGACATATCATATATCAAGATCAGGTTGCAGATTTTTCTCCACGGACGCATTGACCATACGAATTGGGTAGGGTACCGATGGGCTACGCAGGTGGGCCCGGACGCACCTCGGTTCGCCGTCCTTCGAAATTGTGTTGAGCCGGCCGGTACGGGCTTGCGCGGCTAGAAATGCTCGAATTCATCGTCGCGACGGTGCTGTTGGTCCTGGGTGGCTTTGCCGCCGTCGTCCTCGGCGCACGGCCGCGTGCGGCTCAGCGGGCCGGCCAGATCGGAGCGATCTCCGGGTCCGCTCTGGGGCTTCTCGTATCGATACGCGTGCTCGTGGCCGGACCGGCCGAGGGGATGTCGGGTGCCTGGCCGATGCCGGGCGGTGGTCTACACCTCGAAATCGACGCGCTGTCGGCGTTTTTCCTGCATCCCGGTCTTCGGGCTCTCGGTAGTGACCGGGATTTACGGCCGCAGCTATCTTGCGGCGCGGCCGGGGCGACGGCGGGCGGGGATCGGCGGCGACCTGGTTCCATCTCAATCTGCTGACCGCGGCGATGGCTCTGGTGATCACCGCGCGCGACGGCCTCCTCTTTCTCCTGGCCTGGGAGATCATGGCGCTAGCCCCGTTCTTCCTCGTCATTTTCGACGATCGACAGGCGAGCGTGCGGCACGCGGCCTGGACCTACCTGGCGGCAACGCATCTGGGGACGGCGTTTCTCCTGGTGCTGTTCGTCGCTGGTCGGCGGGCTCGCCGGAACCTCGGATTTCTCGGGGTACGCCGCGGCCCTGCAAGGCCACCCGGCGCTGTCGTCCGGGGTGTTCCTGCTGGCGCTGATCGGCTTCGGGTCGAAGGCCGGGATCGTCCCCGCCCATGTCTGGCTGCCCGAAGCCCATCCGGTGGCGCCGAGCCACGCCTCGGCGCTGATGTCGGGGGCGATGATCAAGGTCGGGATCTACGGTCTCGTCCGCATCCTGACGATGCTCGGCACCGCCGCCGGCGTGGTGGGGCTGGCTGCTGATCGCCGTCGGCGCGTCGAGCGGCGTGCTCGGGGTTCTGTTCGCCCTCGCGCAGCACGATCTGAAGCGCCTTCTCGCCTATCACAGCGTCGAGAACATCGGGATCATCCTGCTTGGCATCGGGCTGGGCGTGCTCGGGCTGGCGCACGGGATGACCACGCTTGCCGTCATCGGTTTTGCCGCCGGTCTGCTCCACGTCCTCAACCACTCGATCTTCAAGGGGCTGTTGTTTCTCGGCGCCGGTGCGGTGCAGCACGCCGCGCACAGCCTCGAACTCGAGGAACTCGGCGGCCTCCTGAAGCGGATGCCGTGGACCGGAACCACCTTCCTGATCGGCGCGGCGGCGATCGTCGGGCTGCCGCCGCTCAACGGTTTCGTCAGCGAATTCCTGCTCTTCTATGCGGGCTTTCTCGGGCTCGTTCAGCCGACGGTGAATATCGCGGTGGCCGGATTGATCGCGCTCGTCGCCATGGGGCTGATCAGCGGACTGGCCGCTGCCTGCTTCGCCAAGGCGTTCGGCATCGTCTTTCTCGGCTCCGCGCGCAGCCATGAAGCGCGGCGAGGCGCACGAAGCGGCCTGGCCGATGTGCGCCGCGATGGCGGTCCTGGCGCTGTTGTGCGTGGTGATCGGCCTCGCCGCGCCGGCGGTCGTGTCGTCGCTGGCGAGCGTCGTCGCCGGGGCGAGCGGGCTCGGCAGCGGCCGAGGTGCGCGCATCGCTCGCGCCGGTCGCCGCCTCGCTGAGGATGGTCGTGCCGGTCTTTGCCGTCCTGATCGTCGTCGCCGGGCTGGCGTGGGCCGCTGCGCGCCCATCGCCTGGCCCGCGCCGGGGTCCGGCGGGCGCCGGTCTGGGGCTGCGGCTTTCTGCGAGCCGACGCCCCGGATGCAGTACACCGCCTCGTCATTCGCCCAGCCGCTGACGACGCAGTTTCGTCTCTTCGTCGGCAATCGCGAAACCCTGGTCCCGCCGAGCGGCTACTTTCCCGCTGGCGGCCTCCTATGTCGAGCGACAGCGGCGACCCGTTCCTGCGGCTCCTGTTCGCGCCGAGCTTTCGCTGGTTCAGCCGCAGTCGGTCGGCCGGATGAATGTCGTTCAGCACGGGCACACCCATGTCTACGTCCTCTATGTCGCGGCGACGCTGGTCGCGCTGCTGATCTGGGGCAGCCTCTGAGCCATGCCGCACGCTCATTGGTTCTTCTCGCCGCTCTGCGCGCTGCTGCTGGCGCCGCTCCTGATGGGAATCATCAACCGGACCAAGGCCATTGTCGCCGGAAGGCGCGGCCCGCCGCTGCTCCAGCCCTATCGGGATGTCGCCAAATGCCTGCGCCGCGGGGCGGTCTACGGCGAGGTGACGAGCTGGCTGTTCCGCCTGGGGCCGGTCGTCAACCTGGCGACGCTTGGCCGCGAGTCTCCTGATCCTGCCGTTTGGCGGCGTCGGGGCGGTGGTGAGTTTCCCGGGCGACCTGATCGTGCTCGCCGGGCTCCTCGCGCTCGGCCGGTTCGTCACCGTGCTCGCCGCGCTCGATACCGGGTCGAGCTTCGAAGGCATGGGGGCGAGCCGCGAGGTTCACTTCGCCGCCTTGGCCGAACCGGCGCTCCTGGTCGCGCTGGCGACTCTCGTGCGGGTGACCGGCGGGCTTTCGCTGAGCGACATCTACGGCGCGATCACCCTCGGCGCCTGGGCTCACGCCCTCCCGGCGCTGGCTCTCGTCGCGATGACGCTCGTCGTCCTCGACACTCGTCGAAAACACCCGGATCCCGGTCGACGATCCGACGACGCATCTCGAGCTGACGATGATCCACGAGGTGATGGTGCTCGACCACAGCGGCCCCGATCTCGGCCTCATCCAGTACGCCGCGGCGCTGAAACTATGGATCCTCGGCGCGCTCTTTGTCGGCCTCGTCATACCGGTGCGCAGCGGCAGTCTGTGGCTCGATGGCGGGGCGGCCCTCCTCGGCATGGCGGCGCTGGCGGTCGTCATCGGCATGGTCGAATCGGCGATGGCGCGCTATCGCCTCGTGCGCGTGCCGCAATTCATCGTCGGCGCCGCGACGCTCTCGGTCGTCGCCTTCATCGTGCTTCTGGTCTGAGCGCGGATGCCCGCCGCTCTCGCCACCATCCACGCGATCGGCCTGGTGAGCTGCTTCGCGCTGCTCGGGACGAGCCGCATCGGCGCCTGCATCCGCTGGCTGTCGCTCCAGGGCATCCTCCTCGGCCTGGTGCCGCTCATCACCCATGACGATGGGCTCGGCCTGCGCGTGATGCTGCTGGCCGGCGGCAACATCGCGCTGAAGGGGATGATCTTCCCCTCGGTGCTGCTGCGGCTGCGGGCGCGCACCAACTACCCGCGCGAGGTCGAGCCGTTTGTCGGATTTGTCGCGTCGATCCTGTTTGGGATCGTCGCGCTGGGGGTGTCGGTGTGGCTCGCGCTCGAGCTGAAGCCGGCGCTGCCGCACGCGCCCGTTTCTGATGCTCGGAGACGGCGATCTTCGTCGTCTCCATCGGCCTCTTCATGATCATCAGCCGCCGCAGCGCGCTGATGCAGGTCATCGGCTATCTGATGCTCGAAAACGGCATATTTGTCTTCGGCGTGATCACGGTTGTTGCAACGCCTCTGCTGGTCGAATTGGGGGTGCTGCTCGATGCCTTCGTCGCGGTCTTTGTCATGGGGATCGCGATATTCCACATCAACCGGGAATTCGGGTCGATGGATGTCGATCAGCTCAATGCGCTGAAGGGCTGACCGCGGTGTTTCCGGATTATTCGATCTTCGCGATGCTCGCGGTGGCGGTGCTGGGGGCATTGATCTGTCTGGCGCTGCCGCGGCCGCGCCATGTTCTCAGGCTGATCGTCGCGGTCTCGGCGATCGAACTCGCGCTCGCGGCCAATATCTGGGCCAGCGTCCTCGCCGACGGCTTCGTGACCGCGGCGGATCGAGTGGTTTTACATCGACGCCTTCTCCGCCTTCTATCTGATCGTCCTCGTCCTGGTCTTTCTGCTCAGCTCGGTCTTCGCCGGCGTGTATTTCGCCAATGAAACCGGCGAGCACGGCTTCACCCTCCCGGTCGCGCGCCGCTTTGGCGCGCTGTGGCTCGGCTCGCTCACGGCGATGATGCTGGTCCTGGTGTCCAACAACCTCGGCATCATGTGGGTCGGGATGGAGGCGACGACGCTGCTCAGCGCCTTCCTGATATCGCTGCATCCCAGCCGCCTGTCGCTGGAGGCGATGTGGAAGTACCTGATCATCTGCTCGGTCGGGATCGCCTTTGCCTTCATCGGAACGATCTTCGCCGCGGCCTCGATCCAATCCGCGGGCGGCGTCCGAGGCCGATGCCTTGTTCTGGACCAAGCTGGCCTCGGCCGACGTGCAGCTCGACCCGACGCTGATGAAATTCGCCTTCATCTTCATTCTGGTCGGCTACGGCACGAAGACCGGGCTCGCGCCGATCCACTCCTGGCTGCCCGATGCGCACAGCCAGGCGCCGACCCCGGTTTCGGCGATGTTCTCCGGCTTTCTGCTGAACACCGCGCTCTACTGCATCATGCGCTTTGTGCCGCCGGCGCGGCATGCCTTGGGCGGCGATTTCGCCGACGGGCTGCTGATCTTCTTCGGGACGTTGTCGATCCTGGTGGCGGCCGGCTTCATCGTCTTTCAGCGCGATGCCAAGCGCCTGCTCGCCTATCACAGCGTCGAGCATTTGGGCATCATCACCCTCGGCTTCGGCCTCGGGCCGCTCGGCACCTTCGCCGCGCTGTTCCACAC
Source organism: uncultured Alphaproteobacteria bacterium (assembly GCA_963734125.1). GTDB lineage: Bacteria > Pseudomonadota > Alphaproteobacteria > ATCC43930 > CGMCC-115725 > DATARH01. Next base: position 9,076 of record CAVTGB010000034.1, on the reverse strand, counting down.
GCTCAACCACTCGGTGTGCAAGTCGCTGGCATTTTTCGCGGTCGGGCGGCTGGGCCAGCGGGCCGGCAGTCACGACATGCACCTGCTGTCGGGCGCCTTGCGCGCCGACCGGCTGTGGGGGATCGCATTGCTCGGCAGCGTCCTGGCGCTGATCGGCGTCGCGCCGTTCTCGGTCTTCATGAGCGAATACCAGCTGCTTGCGCGCCGCGGCGGGCGGCGGCGCGTGGCTGGTCCTGGTCGCTCTTCCTTGCTGCGAGCAGCGTCGTTTTCCTGTCGGCGTTGCGGCATCTGATCGACATGGCCTACGGCGATCCGCAATCACCGGTGCCTGTGGCGCGCGCCAGCATCGCGAGCATCCTCCCGGGATTCTCATTGTCGCCTCGGCCATGGGCCTTCTGGTGTTCTTGGGCCTGTGGATGCCGGTGTGGTTCTCCGGCGCGCTCGGCAGCGCCGCCGCGGCGCTGGGGGCTCGGCTGTGACGGACTTTGTCAAGACCGGCAATGCGGTGCCGGTGGCGACCGCGGCGATCCCCGTCGCCGACGGCGACCGCGTTTCGCCGCGACGGTCCTGTCGGCGATCGGCGATGGCTGGCGGCTCCTGCTCCTCGCCGGGCTGTCGCAGGACGCCGGGGGCACGCGGCTGCTGGCGGCGCTCGCCGACGATTTGCAGCGGTGAGATCGGCCTCGTCGCAACCGATGTCGCCGGCAGCTATCCGGCGCTGACCCCCGATTGCCCCGCCGCGCATTACTTCGAGCGCGAAATCCACGAGCAATGGGGGGTCCATCCCGGAGGGTCACCCCTGGCTCAAGCCGGTGCGCTTTCCGCATGGCGGCCCGGCCATCGAGGAGGTCGATTTCTTTCAGGTTTCCGGGGCCGAAATCCACGAAGTCGCGGTTGGCCCGGTGCATGCCGGGATCATCGAGCCCGGGCATTTTCGCTTCAATTGTCACGGCGAGCGCGTCCTCCATCTCGAAATCTCGCTCGGATACCAGCACCGCGGCGTCGAAGCGGCGCTGCGCGGCGGGCCCGACAAGCGCAGCGTCCACCTCGCCGAGACGATCGCCGGCGATACCAGCGCCGGCCATGCGACCGCCTATTGCCAGCTGGTCGAGGCGCTGTCCGGCACCGCCTGCTCGCCGCGGGCGCTGGCGCTGCGCAGCGTCGCGCTGGAGCTCGAACGCATCGCCAACCATATCGGCGATCTCGGCGCGCTGGCGGGCGACGTCGGCTTTCTCCCGGCTGCCGCCTATTGCGGCCGGCTGCGCGGCGACGTGCTTGAACCTGACCGCCCTATTGTGCGGCAGCCGGCTCGGCCGCGGCTGGATCCGGCCCGGTGGCGTCGCCCGCGAGCCGGGGGCCGAGGTTCTCCGCGAGGTGAAGCAGCGTCTCGCGCGACGCCGAGCGCGACATGCGCAATGCGGTCGAACTGCTGTGGAAATCCTCGTCGGTCAGGGCGCGGTTCGAAAATACCGGCATCCTGAGCCGGCAGGCGGCCGCCGATCTCGGCATCGTCGGCCCGCCGGCGCGCGCGAGCGGGATCGACCGCGATTGCCGCCGCGATTTTCCCGGCGCCGGCCTATCGCCGATCGCCACCCGGCCGATCGCGGTCGGCGAGAGCGGCGATGTCTTCGCCCGCGCGTTCCAGCGCTGGCAGGAGATCGAAAACTCGCTCGCCTTCCTCGCCCAGCTGCTCGACGAGCCGGGAGCGGGCGAGCCGATGACCGCCGGTCGGCGCGCTGGCCCCGAACCGCCTCGCGCTGTCGCTGGTCGAAGGCTGGCGCGGCGAAATCGTGCATCTCGGGCATGACCGACGCGGCGGGGCGGTTCTCGCAGTACAAGATCCTCGATCCGTCGTTCCGCAACTGGTTCGGGCTGGCGATGGCGATGCGCGGCCAGGCGATCTCCGATTTCCCGCTGTGCAACAAGAGCTTCAACCTGTCCTATTGCGGGCACGATCTGTAGAGACGGCAGAACGAGCATCATGTTCAAGGCGCTGCTTGCCCGCGCTCGGCAAGGCTACCGCACGGCGAATTATCCGGCGCAGGACCCGTCGCTGCCGGCGCTGTTCCGCGGCCGGCCGGTGCTCGACCCCGAGAAATGCGCTCGACGGCTGCGCCCGGTGCGTCGACATCTGTCCGACCGATGCGTTGCAGGTGTCCGCTGCCGGCCCCGAACTCGATCTCGGGCGCTGCATCTTCTGCGGCGAGTGCGCCGCCGCCTGCCCCGGGGATGCGATCACCTTCACGCAAGACTGGCGGCTTGCCGCCTCGGAGCGCGCCGGGCTGGTCGTGACCGGCGATCGCGCGGCTGCACGTCGATGCGCTGGGCCGCGAATTGCGGCGGCTGCTCGGGCGGTCGCTGCGGCTGCGCCAGATCAGCGCCGGGGGCTGCAACGGCTGCGAAGTCGAGGTCAACGCGCTCGGCAACGTCGTCTTCGATTCGAGCCGCTTCGGGATCGAATTCGTCGCCTCGCCGCGGCATGCCGACGGCATCCTCGTCACCGGTCCGCTCACCGCAAACATGAAGGAGGCGACGCTGCGAACCTACGAAGCCGTCGCCGAGCCCAAGCTCGTCATCGCCGCCGGCGCCTGCGCGATATCCGGCGGCCTCTTCCGGGGTCACCCGGAGGTGTGCGACGGGATCGAGGATCTTCTCGCCGTCGATCTGTACGTCCCGGGCTGTCCGCCCCATCCGTACACGATCCTGGACGGGTTGCTGCGGCTGCTGGGCCGGCTTTGAGAAGCGCGGTTCGTCATGACGATGCCCGGACAGGCGCAAGACGGCAATTTTGATGCTGGGCACATGAACCGGCAAATCAGGTATGATGTCTCAAGTCATCATGAGCGAGTGGCTCTGAGAGTGTCGCCACCGTCTGTTGGAGAGGGATCTTGCTCACTGCGGCGCAAATGAAGGCGGCTCGCGTACTCGTGGGCATGGACCAGAAAGCCCTGGCGGCAGCGTCTGGCGTGTCGCTGCCGACCATCCAGCGCATGGAAGCCAGCAACGGGACGGTTCGCGGAGTCATCGAGAGCCTGACCAAAGTAATGGCCGCGCTCGAGGCCGCCGGGGTGGAGTTCATCAACGAAGGCGCAACAAGTTCGGGTGGCGGGAGAGGGGTGCGCCTGCGCCACCCCTGACTGCCCCCGCGGTTTACCATGACGTCCGTCTGCGCGGCATTGCAGGCAAAGGCCGGTCTGACAGCCCTTCGGTGCCAATCGCGTGCCAGCTCTCTATTTTCGTTCGCTTGATGTTCGCCGTGAGCCCGTGCTAAGTCCTTGCCCCCGCTCAGTCGGAGAGGTGCCGGAGCGGTCGAACGGGGCGGTCTCGAAAACCGTTGTCCTCCTTGCGGGGGACCGAGGGTTCGAATCCCTCCCTCTCCGCCAGCTTCGGCGTGACAACGGCCGGCTCGCCGTTGTTGCGGCGAGCGGTCCGCCGTCACTTCCGCCACGAGTACCAGCGGGGGGTCTGGATCGCCAATCGGGGACCGGCCCGAGGGTCGCATTGACCGCTGGGGCGTTTCGCGCTTCCAGCCGGAGGCCCTGCTCGACGGGTTTGTATTGCCGCAGATCGAACCCACTCGGCACATACAACAAACTGATAGCTATCAAGAGTCGTAGCTATTGCTCTTGATAGCTATCGTCGAGCATTCGGGCTTCATAAGTTCTCCGCGACAACCACTTGCCACTTTGGTCGAGATAGTCTCGATCGAGGCCGGTGGTAGCGAGGGAGTACCAGATGTCTTACGCACGTATGCTCGCAATACCGTTTGCGGCGGCTCTGCTTTCGACGAGCGCGGGCCTCGCGGTCTCTGCCACTCAAGTGCCATCCCGTTCGGCCGTCAATTTTGCGGTGTCCTCGACTCACAGCAATGGCACCGTGAGCCTGGTACGAGTGGCGGAGGTTGAGCGATCGGAGAAGCCGGACCCCACGGAGAAGGCCGACTCGGTCGACAAGCCCGACAAGCCCGAGCACCACAGCGCCGACAGTGTGGCGCGAGTCGCCCGGCCGGAACGACCAGATCGGCCCGAGCGGTTCCACCGCTAGTCTCGAACCTCTCCAGGGCGACCGCCTCGCCAGCCACGAATGCGGCAGTCCGGCAGCTCCTCCGCGAGCTGCCGGGCTCGCTTGGTCGGCCCTCGTTAAAGTGAGAATGCCCGCTTGAGCACCAATCCGCCGCCGATGCTCGGGCTGCCGGTGGCAAAACCCGTGACGATATAGGGCCTGACGCTCCAATCCGGCGTTATTCTGTATTTCATGTAAAGCGTGACTTCGCGCTCGGGTCCGCTCGTACCCGACAAAGGCTGACGCCGGTCGAACGACACGCCACCAGAGAATTCTTTGGAAAACTTATAGTTAGCTCCAATCGAGCCGTACCAAACATTGCGCAGCGGGATATCCGGCGACCCTCCTCCGAAGCGGCGGCCGAAGCTCGCAATCGCGTCAAGATCGCCGACGATCCGTTGGATGGCTTCGAGCTGCAGGTAATAGCTGTTTTGGCCGGTGCCAAGCCCACGCGAGACCGGCGCGGTGCCGAACCGTACCTTTCCGGTGGCGGTGATATAGGTGCCGCTCTTCGGCAGGGATACCGGATCATAGCTCGCCGCGGCGATCACATCGCCAACGCCGGTGCGGACAACCGGCTCAGATGCGGCGAGGTTGCCCACGCCGCCGATGCCGGGGATGACATTGCCCGGTCCGTCGGTCCGAAGATACGGAAGGGTTACGCCGACACTCCAGCGATCGGCCTCGTACTTGATCAATAGCGTATTGGACAGGACCTTGGTCGATTGCGCCAGTCCATAGCTGCCACTACTGAAGTCGCTCCCCGCCGACAACGATAGTTCATCGGCGCCGGCGCTGCGAGATGACGGTCCGGTCATGCAAAAGGTGATCGCGACAATCGCCGCCGACAGCCGACCCACCCGGCTGTGTCGGACTTCAGCCCGGGGCAGCGCGAACATCCGAGGTTGCCGGGAATCAGCTGGCGATGCCGGCCAGTAGCGCAATCCGCACCGCGTCGAGCCGGTTACGAGCCCCCATCTTCTCGAAGGCATGATAGAGGTGCAGCCGCACGGTGACGGCGGCGATACCGAGTTCGTGCGCGATCGCCTTGTCAGTCATCCCGCGCAGCAGCAGCCGCACCGCCGCGAGCTCGCGGGGCGTGAGCCCAAATGGGACGGCCGCTTCCTCATCAGCGCTTTTGACCGGTCTTGGGGGGTGTTCCCAACTCGGTGCCGCAACGATCCGTTCTCCGGCGAGAATGCGTCCGAGCGCGGCGCGAAGCGTATCCCCGCTCAATTCCTTCGAAATCACGCTGGCTGCGCCACTCTGCAGCACCGCCTCGATGTCGCTCTGGGAGATATTCCCTGACAGGATGACCACCGGAATCTTCGGAAATTCCCGCTTGGCGCGCCGGATCCCCTGGACGCCATCCATCCCTGGCATGACAAAGTCGAGCAAGATGAGATCCGGCTTGCCGCGCCGCGCCGCCCCGAGGGCCCCGTCGAGATCGTCCGCCTCCAGGATCTCGATGTCTTCGGCGCATTGCCGCAGGTAGTAGCAAAGCGCCTCGCGAAAGAGGTTGTGATCGTCGGCAAGGATCAGGCGCATGCTGCGGCTCCGGCTAGGCCGCTTCGGCCTGAGCGACGACCTCGCTCGCCGCCGCTGCCATTGGCAGGTACATCGAAATGGTCGTGCCGGCGCCGGGCGCGCTCTCCAGTTGGATGCCGCCATCATGGCTCGCGACGATGCCGTGCGTGATCGCCAACCCCAGCCCGGTGCCCTCGCCGACGGGTTTTGTCGTGAAAAACGGATCGAAGGCACGCTCCGCAACATCTGCCGGCATACCCACCCCGTTGTCGCGGCAGGTCACGCGGACATAGTCGCCCGCCCGCACGCCCAGCCGGCGCGCCAATTGCTCGTCGACCGAAAGATCCTCGACCGCCAAGGCGATGCGGCCGCCGCCGCGCGAGCCGATTGCTTGTGCTGCATTCGACAGAAGGTTGAGGACGGCCTCTTCGAGCTGCGCGTTGTCTCCGAGGATGGCGCCGCGCGATCGCCAGGCGGTTTCGACGGCGATGTTTGGGGGGAGGCTCCCCCTGGCGAGCGCAAGAGCATGTTCAACGATCGCGGTCATCGACAGTCGGTCGCGGTCCGGCATCTCGCGGCGGCTGAAGGTCAGGATTTGACGGACCAGCTGGCGACCCTGCGCGACTGCATCGATCATCCGCTCGACGCGCCGCGCGGTGGAACTGTTCGGCGGCACCTCGCCCAGCGTCTGGTCGAGAAGGCCCGACATCGCCGGCAACAGGTTGTTGAAATGGTGCGCGATGCCGCCGGCCATCCGCCCGAGCGCCTCCATCTTGAAGGCCTGCCGCATCTGCGCCTCCATGCGTTGGCGTTGCTCGGCCTCGACCTGCCATCCGCGCAGGGCACGCTGCTCATTCTTGGCGATGCGAACGGCATGGAAGGAGGCGACAAACAAGATCAACGAACATGAGATTGCGATCAGACTGAACACCCCGAGGTGGTCCCAGAGCTCGGCGCGCACGCCGTTGAGGTCGACCGCGTAGGTGACGTAGAGCGGGTAGCCGTTCAGCTGCTTGATCCCGGCGATGCTCGCTATGTCGCCGAGCCGGGCTTCGAAGACGGCGGCCTGCTCAGGGTTCTCACGAGCCTTTTCGAGGTAGGGATTGTCAGGGGGCAGAACGCTCCCCGGCGGCGGACCGCGATTGCTGGCCAGAATGGCGCCGTCGGAGCGTATCAGCATCACCCGCGGCGCTTCCTCATTGCCCATGCTGAGAAAATGCTTCTCGAAATAGTTCGGTGAGAGCGCCAGCAGGATGACGCCGTCGAATGCACCACCGGGCCGCGAGCGCCGGCGCGCCACGTGAAAGGCGAAGGTGCCCGTCATGCGACCGGCGGCGGGTATGCCGATGCGAATGCCGGATGCTTCGCGCTCGGCGGCCTGAAAATAATCGCGATCCGCCACATTGATGCGGCGTTGGAGCGGGTAGGCGCGGGTCGTTGCCCGCACGTCGCCGTTCGCGTCAAATAGCCATATCGAGTCGATGTAGTTGGATTTGTTATCCAAGTTGACGAGGAATTCATGCAACTCAGCCGAGCGCTCGATCTCGTCCCAGCTTTGGTCGCGGATCCGGTCGTCGATCCAATCCAGCGCCATCTCCTGCGCCTCGAAGACCTTCCCCGCCTCCTCGGCGAGCACCCCGAGCGCGCTCTGCGCCCGCGCGTGGGAGAGATGCAGCTCCTGCTGCCATATCTGCCATCCGGCGACGACCAACAGCAGCAGCGGAACCAGCCAGGAAAAGGAGGCGACGACTTGCAGCAGCAAGACGTACCGACCGATGAGCGGACCCCGGCTCGCCGGCGCCGCGCGTTTGTGCCTTCCCCGCCGCCACATTGGACCCAGCCTTCGTCGCGAGCGGGTTGGCTGTAGCGGTTTCAGGCTCACCCATCGTTGATGCAGATCAACGAGATGTGAACATCTTGCTCATCATGCGCCAGCACCTCGGCTGCGCGGCGCCATGAGCCACCACCGACTGGGGTTGGATAGTGGCTACAATTTTTATGCCGCCGGCGATTTTCTCAGCACCAGTCGCGGGATCGACGCGGTCACGCCGGCGCTGACACCGATCCACGACCAGTCGTCGCAGCAGCACGCGTTTGCCTATCTCGACAGGATTATCGATAGCCAGAACCGGATCGCTCTGGATAGACGATCTCCCTCGAGAAGGGCCGCGAAATCGGCCGCCCGGCGCCGACCCACGAGAAGCTGATCGCGGCGGTGAAGCGGGTGGAACTCGGGCACGCCGCGCCCGCGCCGGAGCACATCTCTACGCGCTCGGGTGAACGGACCCCGCGCCCTGCCCCGCACCAGCTTCGTTCTTGCGGCGTCGCGCCTTAGTAGGGGATATTCTTCTGCGGGGTGGTGGTGGTGCTGGAGTCCCCGCCGCCGGTGAAGCGGCCGAGGTTGCCGAGCACCTGTTCGAGGAAGGTCAATTCGCGCCCCGGCGCCGGGGTCGCGCCCGGGGCCGGCTCGATCTCGCGCCCGTCTTTCAGATCCTTGTGGTCGACACCTTGGACCACGCCCTTGTCATCGAATTTGACGACATAAACCTGCTGGTCCAGGACATCCGGATCGAGGAACGCCACCTGCTCTGTCTTGCGGCTGATGTAATACCAGTTCTTGTCGTCAAACACCCCGGTGCTCGACGGCGTCCCCAGGATCTTGGCCACCTGCTGGCGGGTGGTGGTGCCGGGATGGATCAGCGCGAGCTGGTCGGAATCCGGTAGATTCCCGCGCTGGTCGACAGTGGGAACGCACGCCACCAGGCTTTCCGCCGCGAGTGCGATGGCTACCAAAGCCAGGAGTGGCATCTTTCGGAGGGTGCTGGGGTACACGCGGTTTGACTACCTTCGCTTATGTTGAAACAGGGTGGGCTTCGGACCATGTCTCGGTTTGACTTTAGCCGCGGGTGGGCTCCTGTCAACGCCCAGCACCGCGCCACATTGGCTGCGCCGGTCTGGGATGTTCACGCGGTTCAGAACCATTTCCGTGCGAGGGGCTGCCGAACTCGCCTATGGCCGGGTCGTCGCGCAGGCCCGACAGCCCGGCTTTTTCAAGGATGGCGGCGTGCCGGATATTTTTCGAAAAATTTTGCATGTTTTCAATAAACGTCACCTCAAAGTGCCTCAAAGTCACTAGGTTCCAGCACAAATATATTTAAAAATTCGTCTTAAAAATTTATTTGCGAAAAACCACGAAAAACTGAAAAAAATTATTGAAACACAGAACACAGACAGACGTCCCTGTGCTAGAGGTGTCACTTTCCCGGGAAAGATAAAGATAAGTTAACCTTTTTGAGGATAAGATGAGGAAAATTAACTTTTTATGTTATATTCTTGTTCAAAATGAAATTATGAAATTATGGAACATTAATGTATTAATTTTGAACAAGAATTTAACCATAAAATGTTCTAATTTTCCTTATTATGGCCATCATCATTCAAAATTATCCGCAATTTTGAAGAAACAATAACTTCAAGACAATAGCCT
>CAVTGB010000033.1:0-25986 GCA_963734125.1 uncultured Alphaproteobacteria bacterium | reverse complement strand
CGCCTCGGCCAGGCGTTGGTACAGCTCCGGGCTGGTTGCGTCGCCATCGATATGGCTCATCCGCGAGGCGATGACGTCCCAGCTGTCGGCATCGAATTCCTCTGCGACGGACCCCGCCGCCGTGTCCGAGACAAAGCTGCGTACCCCCTCGGCGAGGTTCGCGCGAAAATTCTCGTGCGACCATTCGGAGCGGTCGATGCCGATCACCGCAAAGTTCTCGGATAGCCGGCGCGCCTTGGCTAGATTGTACAGCCCGGGCATCAGGAGGCGCTTGGTCAGGTCGCCGTTCGCACCGAAGATCACCATCGCACAGGGCGGGGCTCGATGCCCGCGCCCGCGCCGGCCGGCGGAAGAGTCGTGCGCGCTGTTCATCAGCTTCAGCCTTTCGGCGGCTCCTGGTGTCCGCCGAACTGTTTGCGCATCGCCGACAGGATCTTTTCGGCAAACGTGTGGTCCTGGCGCGAACGGAACCGCGTATAGAGCGCCGCGGTCAGCACATCGGCCGGCACCGCCTCTTCGATCGCGGCCTGGATCGTCCAGCGCCCCTCGCCCGAATCCTCGACATAGCCGGAGAATTCGCTGAGCTCGACGTCTTCGGCGAGCGCGATCGCGGTCAGGTCGAGGAGCCACGACGACACCACGCTGCCGCGCCGCCACACTTCTGCGATGTCGGCGAGGTCGAGCTTATAGCGCCGGTTTTCCGGCACCGCGGGCGAGTTGACGTTGCGCAGGATGTCGAACCCCTCGGCATACGCCTGCATCAGCCCGTACTCGATGCCGTTATGCACCATCTTGACGAAATGCCCGGCGCCGGCCGGCCCACAGTAGAGGTAGCCCTGCTCGACCCGCTTGTCGCGGCCCTCGCGCCCCGGCGTCCGCTCGATCGAACCCAGGCCCGGCGCCAGCGCAGCGAAGATCGGGTCGAGATGCTGGGCGGCATCCTTGTCGCCGCCGATCATCATGCAATAGCCGCGCTCCAGCCCCCACACGCCTCCGCTGGTGCCGACATCGAGATAGCGGATCTTCTTTCCGTTCAACATCTCGGCGTGGCGGACATCGTCCTGGAAATTCGAGTTGCCGCCGTCGATCAGGATGTCACCAGGCTCGAGCAGCCCCGACAATTCGACGATCGTGGCATGGGTGATGGCGCCGGCCGGCAGCATGACCCAGACCGCGCGCGGCTTATCGAGCTGGCGGACAAAATCGGCAAGGTTCCGGCTCGGTGCAGCCCCCTCACCCGCCAGACCGCTGACCGCCGCCGCGCTCTTGTCGTAGACGACGCAGCGATGGCCGGCTCCCATCAGCCGCCGCACGATATTGCCACCCATCCGGCCAAGGCCGATCATCCCGAGCTGCATCGAAACCCTCCCATTGGCAATGGCACCGAGCGTCCTTCGAGACGGCGTGCGGCGCACGCCTCCTCAGGATGAGGGAAAACTGTGCGTGGCACTAATGGACTTACCTCATCCTGAGGAGCCCGCGCAGCGGGCGTCTTGGAGGACGCACGGGCGGTGATCCGCGATGAGGTCCTTCACTTCAGCGCTTGCTCGATGGCCCGGCCGAGCATCTTCAGCCCAACCTCGAGATCAGCCGGCAGGTGGACGCGCAGGAGCCGCCGGCCGCGCTCGGCCAGGACGTCGAAATCGCCGCGCGCCTGCGCCGCCTTGACGACGCCAAAGCTATAGGCCTGGCCGGGCACCGCAAGATCCGCGCCATCATCGCAGGTGATCTGCAGAATGACGCCACTATTGGGGCCACCCTTGTAGACCTGCCCGGTCGAATGCAGAAAGCGGGGCCCGAAGCCGAGACAAGTCGCGGTATGAAGCCGGTCGCGGATCACCCGGCGCATCGCCTGCAAGGCCTTCGTATTGGCCGGATTGCGGTCGATATAGGCGAGGAGCGCGACGTAATCGCCGGCTCCGGCCCGGCCGAGATGTGCCTTGAGGACGCCGGCGAGGGTTGTCCCCGCAGATTTGAGCGCCGCTGCGTTTGCCGGATCGGCGAAGAGGGCGATTCCGTCGGTAGTGCAGAACGGCGCTTCCGGTGGCAGCGCACCCGATTTCTCGTAAGCCGTGGTCAGCACGCGGGTCTTGACCTTCTGGGCCTCGACATCGGGCTGGTCGAAGGGGTCGATGCCGAGGATCGCGCCGGCGACCGCGGTTGCCATCTCCCAGCGGAAGAATTCCTGCCCGAGCTGGATCGCCTCCGCGACGGTGATGCGCACCACCGGCTGGCCGGCGGCTTCGAGCGCCGCCACTTCCCTGTCGTGCCCGTCATCCTGATCCGAGAGGAGCCGCAAATAGGCAAACACCCGGTCCGAGCCGTAAACCGCCGGGGCGCCCACCGGTTCGGCGTCGAGGGGGACGATGCCGCGCCCGAGTTTGCCTGTAGATTCGGCTAGGAGCTGCTCGAGCCAGGCGCCGAGCGAGGCGATTCCGGGGGAGGTGATGATCGTCAGCTTGTCGCGCCCGTGGCGTGCCGCGACGCCGAGGATCGCGCCGAGGGTGACCCCAGGGTTCTCGATCGGCGGCACGCTCGCCGTGCAGGACCGCACCATCTCGGCGGTACGTTCAAGAAAATCCTTGGTCTGGATGCCGATCGCCGCGCCCGGCACCATGCCGAAATCCGACAATACCGAATAGCGCCCGCCGATCGTCGGCACGCCGTGGAAGACGCGGCGGAACCCTTGCGCTCGCGCCATCTTCTCGACCGAGGAGCCGGGATCGGTGATCGCGACGAAGTGCTTCGCCGCCTCCGCCTCGCCCACCGCCGCCTGGGCGCGCTCATAGAAATATTGCTTGAAGATGTTGGGCTCGAGCGTGCTCCCCGATTTGCTCGAGACGATGAACAGCGTGCGCTTCAGGTCGATCGAGCTTTCGATCCGCCGGATCTGCGCCGGGTCGGTCGAGTTCGACGATCTGTAATCGCGGGAACCCCGGCCGGTTGCCAAAACTTTGCGCCAGCACCTCGGGGCCGAGGCTCGATCCGCCCATGCCGAGGAGCAAAATATCGGTAAACCCGGCCGCTTTGACCTCGGCGGCAAACGCCTCGAGATGGGCGGCCGCCTTCAATTGGCCATCGACGATCGTCAGCCAGCCGAGCCATTGGCCCTCGTCGGTCTCGGTCCACAGCGATGCCTCACCCGCCCACAGGCGCCGGACCTTGCCGCCGCTGCGCCATTCTTCGAGCGCCGCGTCGACCGCGTCGCCCAACTCCTTGGGCAACTTGTAACTCATGGCGTTGAGTTTCTTACCGAGGACCGTGCGGCGCTTTTTCTGGACCGAGGCGTACAGCTGGTCGGCCGCGTCGGCGAATAGGCGCACCCCGTCTTCGACCAGCCGCGCGGTAATCGCGTCGATCGAGATGCCGGCGCCGGGGAGCGCGGCCATCACCGCTTCGGCTCCGGCGACATTCTCTTCGAGGCTGGCGCGCGGCTTTCCGTGCTCGCGAAAGGCGTCCATCGTCGCCGGCGGTATCGTGTTGACGGTGTTCTGCCCGATCAGTTCTTCGACATAGAGGACGTCGCTGTAGGCCTTGTTCTTGGTGCCGGTGCTGGCCCACAGGAGGCGCTGGGTCTGCGCACCGCTTTGCGCCAGGCGCTGCCAGCGCTCGTTGGTGAAGAGCTCCTGGTAGAGCCGATAAGCGAGCTTGGCATTGGCGATCGCCACCTTGCCCTTGAGTCTTGGCCAGCCGCTCCTTTTCCGCCGAGTCGGCGACCGCGGCGATCCGCTTGTCGAGCGCCTCGTCAACGAGGGTGTCGATGCGGCTGACAAAAAAGCTCGCGACGCTGGCCACCTTATGCGGGTCGCCGCCCTTGGCGACGAGATCCTCGAGCCCGCCGATATAGGCGTCGGCGACCGCGGCATAGACCTTCTGCGAGAATAGGAGCGTGATGTTGACGTTGATGCCCTCGCCGATCAGCGTGCGGATCGCCGGGAGCCCCGGCCCGGTCGCGGGAACCTTGACCATCAGGTTGCGCCGCCCGACGTTGTGCCACAGCCGGCGCGCCTCCTCGATCGTCTCGTGGGTCTGCATCGCGAGGTACGGCGACACCTCGATCGAGATATAGCCGTCGCGGCGCTGGGTCTGCTCGTAGACGACATTGAGCGCGTCGGCACCCTCCTGGATGTCGCGGATCGCCAGATCCTCGAAGAGGGCGCCGGGATCAAGATCGCCCGCCGCCTCTGCGGCCGCGATCAATTCGTCATAATCGTCGCCGTGCCCGATCGCCTTCTCGAAGATCGACGGGTTCGAGGTGACGCCCCTGAGGCCGTCCTCCTCGATCAGCCGGCCGAGTTCGCCGCTCTTCAACAACTCGCGGCTGACAAAATCGAGCCACACCGATTGCCCGTATTCCTGAAGCGTCCTCAGCGGATTGGTCATCTCGCCACCTTCCTGGCCGGACGATTAACCGGCCCCTTTCTCCGCGAAATTTCGGCGCCGCCGTTCCTGGCACAGCATATAACATCGGCAGGCCCCCGGCGCACTCCCGGCGTTGGCCGGGTTTTTCATCGCCGATACAAACGTTGGGCTCCGCCGAATATCCGCGCGCCTTCAGGCGGTGGCGAAATAATCGGCGATGGCGCGCGCCAGACCGTGGGCGAGACGCTGCTGATAGGCGCGCTGCGGCAACAGTCGTTCATCGGCGGGGTTGGAGAGGCACCCGAGTTCAACCAGCGCCGAGGGGATGTCGGGCGCGGTCAGCACGGCAAATCCGGCGGCGCGGTGCGGCCGCTCCAGGAGCTTTACTGTGCGGCCAAGCTCCTCGACAATCAACCGCGCCAGGGTCAGCGACGAATTGTTGGTTTGCGTGCGCGCGAGATCGAGGAGGATCGCGCCGATCTGGCGCGGCTCGCGCGACAGGTGGACCCCGGCGATGAAATCGTCCTTGTTCTCGCGGGCGGCCAGGGCCGCGGTCACCCGGTCGGAGGCTTCGTTCGACAGGGTGTAGACCGCGAGCCCGCGCATCGCGTTGTCCGGCAACGCATCAGCGTGGAGCGAGAGAAACAGCTCGGCCCGGGCGGCCCGCGCCCGCGCTACGCGCTCGCGCAACGAGACGAAGGTGTCGCCGCGCCGGGTCAAGACGGGGCGATAGCGGCCGGTCGCCTCGAGCTGGCGCGCCAGCTCGCGCGCGGTCGCCAGCGTCAGCGTCTTCTCGTAGATCCCGTGCGGACTGATCGCGCCGGGATCGACCCCGCCATGGCCGGGATCGAGCGCGACCACGCGGGGACGGGAACGCGCAAGGGGACGCAGATGCTGCGGCTTGCGCTCAGCCGGCGAGCGCGCCGCGGCCGGGCGGATCGGCCCGACGCCCACACAAGCCGCGACGGCCAGTGCCAGCACCGCCCGCCGGGCGATGATGATGTCCCGCATTTGCGCCACCCCCAGCCCCCCGCGGTGACCACGGGCGCAGATCGCGCAAGACTATGGCGAAATTTGCGCCGCCGGTTGCGGCGCAAGCACCGGTCAGCTGCGCAGCGGTTCGAGGATGCTGACGAAATTGGCGACCGCGGCGCCCCCCATATTCATGATGCCGGCGAGCCGGGCGCCGGGGATCTGCATGTCGCCGGCCTGGCCGGTGACCTGCATCGAGGCCAAGACATGCATCGAGACGCCGGTCGCGCCCACCGGATGGCCTTTGGATTTGAGCCCGCCCGACGGGTTGACCGGCAACCTGCCGTCCTTCTCGGTCCAGCCCTCGAGGATCGCGCGGGCGCCCTCGCCTTCCGGCGCGAGGCCCATCGCCTCGTATTCGATCAGTTCGGCGATCGTGAAGCAGTCATGCGTCTCGACCAGGTCGAGGTCATCGAGGCCGAGGCGCGCGGCGGCGAGCGCGCGCTTCCAGGCGAGCGCGGGGCCGTCGAATTTGAGGATGTCGCGCCGGCTCATCGGCAGGAAATCGTTGACCTGCTCGGCGGCGCGGAACGCCACCGCCTTGCGCATCGCCAGCGCCGTTTGGAGGTCGGCCAATACGACCGCCGCCGCGCCGTCCGACACGAGCGAGCAATCGGTGCGTTTCAGCGGTCCGGCGACGATCGGGTTCTTGTCCGAAACGGTGCGGCAGAATTCATAGCCGAGGTCGCGGCGCATCTGGGCCAGCGGGTTGGCGACGCCGTTCTTGTGGTTTTTGGCAGCGATGCGCGCGAGCGCGTCGGACTGGTCGCCATAGCGCTGGAAATATTTCTGGGCGATCTGGCCGAAGATCCCGGCAAAGCCCCCCTCGATCTGGTCCTCCTCCTTGCGGTAGGAGGCGCGCAACAAGAGGTCGTTGACCTCGGCGCCGCCGACCTCGGTCATCTTCTCGACGCCGACGACGAGGACGAGCCGGGCCTTCTGGGCAGCGATCGTGTTGAGCCCCATATGGATCGCCGCCGAACCGGTGGCGCAGGCGTTCTCGACCCTTGTCGCCGGCTTGAAGCGGAACGCCGGGTCGGCCTGAAACACGAGCGAGGCTGGAAATTCCTGCTTGACGAAGCCGCCGTTCATCGTGCCGAGAAAGACCTGGTCGATGTCGGCGGCGGCGATCCCCGCGTCGGCGAGCGCCCCCTGCGCCACCTCGACAATCAAGGATTCGACGTCGCGCCCATCATGCTTGCCGAACCTGGTATGCGCCCACCCGACGATGCACCCGGTCATAATTATCTCCTCAGCCCGCGCCGACGTCGACGATAGCAAGACGCCGCCTTGCGCTCTATCCACATATGGGAGCGGCGGGAAAGTTTGTCCCCGCCCTCAATCGGCAAACGGGTCGCGCACCAACACCGTGTCGTCGCGCTCGGGACTGGTCGACAGCATCGCGACCGGGGCGCCGATCAGTTCTTCGAGGCGGCGGATGTACTTGATCGCGGTCGCCGGCAGCTGAGCCCAGGAGCGCGCACCACGCGTGCTTTCCTGCCAGCCCTGGGCGACCTCGTAAACCGGCGCGATTTCGGCCTGCGCCGTGGTCCCGGAGGGCACGTAGTCGTAGGTCTCGCCGCCGCGGCGATAGGCGGTGCAGATCCTGATCTCGTCGAACCCGTCGAGGACGTCGAGCTTGGTCAGCGCGATGCCGTCGATCCCAGCGGTCTTGATCGCCTGACGCACCGCCACCGCGTCGAACCAGCCGCAGCGCCGCGGCCGGCCGGTGACGGTGCCGAACTCGCGGCCGCGCTCGCCCAAGGTCTGGCCGATGGCGTCAGTCAGCTCGGTGGGAAACGGCCCGGCGCCGACCCGCGTCGTGTAGGCCTTGGTGATGCCGAGGACAAAGCCGATCGCCGAGGGCGCGATCCCCGACCCCGCCGCGGCCTGGCCGGCCACCGTGTTCGACGAGGTGACGTAAGGGTAGGTGCCGTGATCGACGTCGAGCATCGCGCCCTGCGCCCCCTCGAACAGGATGCGGCGTCCGGCACGGCGCGCCTCGTCGAGCAGCCGCCACACTGGCGCGGCGAAGGGCAGGATCTTGGGCGCAATCTCGCGCAGCCGGCGGATGAGGTCGGTGCGGTCGAATTCGGGCGCGTCGAGCCCGCGCAATAGCGCGTTATGGTGCAGCAACAAATCGTCCACCCGGTCTTCGAGCGCCTGCGGGTCGGCGAGGTCGCACACCCTGACCGCGCGGCGCCCGACCTTGTCCTCATAAGCCGGGCCGATGCCGCGCCCGGTGGTGCCGATCTGCTTGGCGCCGCGCCGCTCCTCGCGGGTGCGGTCGAGCGCGCCGTGCGACGGCAGGATCAAGGCGGCGTTGTCGGCGAGGCGCAGCGTGTCCGGTGAGATCGCCAGTCCCTTCTCGCGCATCACATCGATTTCGGCGATGAGGGCCCAGGGGTCGACGACGACGCCGTTGCCGATGATCGACAGCTTGTCGGAACGCACCACGCCCGACGGCAGGAGGCTCAGCTTGTATTCGACATTGCCGACGACGAGGGTGTGCCCGGCATTGTGGCCGCCTTGAAAGCGCACGACGACATCGGCGCGTTCCGACAGCCAGTCGACGATCTTACCCTTGCCTTCATCGCCCCATTGGGCGCCGACGACGGCGACATTGGCCATGCTGTCCTCCTAGGCAGCGAGCGGGTGCGGCGCGCCGTTTTCAAAGACGTAGCCGCAGTCAAGCCGGCGCGCCTCCTCGCGCCAATCCGGCGCCGGTAAGAGGGCCGCGACGGTGATCCACCCCTCGGCGCGCAAGGCATGGGCGCGGGCCGGGTCGGTGTCGGGCGGCACCAGCACCCGGCGGCGCGGCGGCGGCGCGGCGAGGGTGCGCAGGATCGTGTCGGTGTAGAGCGTGAACCCGGTCGCCGGCTCGGGGGCCGAGGGCGCCCCGGCCTCATAGCGGCCGCCGCGGCCGAGTTCGCCCAACGGCCCCAGCGCGGGCCCGACCCGCGCGAAAAAGGTAAAGCTGATACCGGTGTGGTATTCGAAGCCGCGGTTCTCCACCGGGTCGACGGTGACCTTGAGTACGGGCATGGTCGCGGCGAGCCCGTCGAGGACCGCGCCGAGCCGGTCGCGCTCGAGGCGCGCCCGCTCCGGCAGCTCGAGCCGGTCGAGCGCGGCACGCGTCGCACCGCTGGCGCCGGCCGCGGCGACGAGGCGGGCCAGCAACTCCCCCGCCTCGCCCGCGAGGCTGGCCACCGCCGCCATGTCCTTCCGGTCAAGCGCGGCGCGCAAACCCGCCGCCCGTTCGCCCTGGATGCCGAAGGCCTCGGCAATCGCCGGCACCAGGGTCGGCAACGTCAGGTCGACCGAGAGATGCGGCACCCCGAGCGCGGCGAGCGCCTCGCCCGCGACCGCGATCACCTCGACATCGGCAGCCGGCCCGCTGGCACCGATCAACTCGGCGCCGGCCTGTCCGATCTGCCGCTCGGGCCGCATCTGTGACCCTCGGACCCGGAGCACCTGGCCGGCATAACTCAGCCGCAATGGCCGTGGTTTGTGCGACAGCCGCGTCGCGGCGATCCGCGCGACCTGCGGGGTCATGTCGGCGCGCACCCCGATCATGCGGTGGGAGATGGGGTCCATCGTGCGGAAGGTGTCGCTGGCCATCGCGGCGCCGGCTTCGGACAACAGCGTCTCCTCGAACTCGACGAGCGGCGGCTTGACCCTCTCGTAGCCATGCGCACCCAGCACGCCCATCAGCCGCGCCGTCACCTCGGCCTCGATCCCGGCCTCGGGCGGCAGGAGGTCGTAAAGTCCGGCCGGCAAAAGCGCGGGGTGCGGCGCGTCATTCATCAGGGGGCGGTGCCTTCGGGTGGGAGAGCGCTGATCCCGGGCATTGTGCACCACACCGACGGCAAGAACAGGAGGAAAGCGCGGCAGCGCCGGCAAAAAGCCGACCCCGGGTGGGCAATTAGCGGCTAAAACAGGCGCTGCGCCAGTGATCATCGGCGCCCTGCCGCATGTCACCTGCCGCAAGTCAAAGGTTTCGGCTGTTCTGGCCTACTTCAACGACGTCGGCGGCCCAGCGCCAGGGAAGCCAAAACCATCGGCCAATGGGGAGTTCGGCGGTTGACGATGAAACTCTCTCGCTATGCCCGGCGATTGACTGGCTTCATCAGCGGAGACCTTGCGGGCTCGCCGCAGAGCGCCTTTGAGAGCATCGAACGGCTCGCCATCGTGCAGGTGCGTGGGGCAGCGGCCAAAGACGACCGCGAGACCCGCGCCATCGTGAAGGGTAGCAAATATCAGATCCATCTCTCGCCCTGGGCGACAGCGGATCTCGAAGGCGCCAGCGGCAGTGCGGAGGATCCAAAGTTCTCGTTTGGACCATTGGGGGCGCCGACCGACTTGTTGGTGGTGCGGCACCACGCCCAGGGGATCTTGCCAAACGCCTTCACCGCAGCCTGGCTGGGGACCTTGCTGGCAGAGAAAGAGATCCGCACCGCTTTGGTCGCACGGGTCGGGAGCGGGCCGAACGGCGGCCGTGCGGTGGCGAATGCCGTAACCAAATGGCTGCCCGAAGGGGCGGTCTGCGGTGCCGGTCCCCGGTGGATCCGCCTGACCACTACGCCGGACCTGGCTCATCACGTCCAAAACCTGCCCACCGCCTATCCGCTCTTGCACCGCTCTTATGAGGGCTTCCGCGACATCTGCCGACGTCAAGGATCGGACCAGGAAGCCCCGCAGAGCTTCATGTATTCGATGCTCGGCGCCACTCGCAACTCGCTGGTCCTGGAGCGGATAGCGGCCCGGCTCGGGTGGGGTGCGAACCCGGCGATCGCCGATGTTGGGGGCGGGTACGGATTTCTCGGATTGGAGCTGGCCGCGAAGGGGTGGAACGTCGCGGTGATCGATGTCGATCGGGCGAAAACCGAGCTCCTTGGTCCCTGGCTGACGCAGCGCTCGCCGCGGCCGCTACCGATCAATTTCTTCACCCGCTCGATGGACGAACTCTCGGATGCCGGTGTTCCCGGCGGGTCTCCGCCCCAAGCGATCACCTTTTTTCAAAGCCTGCGGCTGGGAAATCGCGACCGCGCGGCTGAGACCCTGCGCGCCTGCTGGGCCCGCCTAGCTCCGGGTGGCGTCCTCCTCATCCATGAACTCGTTCACGAGATGCCGGGGGTAACCTTCGCCGAAGGGAGCTTGTTCTACCGCGACGAATTGTTGGGTCTGGTCAACGAAGTTGCTGCGGTGCCGAGCTATGTTTCGAAGTGGGACGGCGAACCCATGCGCAAATTCATCCCCGATGTCAGCGTGATCCTCGCCCGCAAGCCGCAGAGCGGTTGACGACCGCTCTCGCCGAAACGTCCCGGTTCAAAACCTTACGATCATCGAAATCATTTCGTGGCGGACGCTCAAAGCGCGAATCGTTGATAGCGTTTCCGCCGACCGGGTCTATTTCCGCGACGACGCGGGAGATCGGGATTGCTCGCACTCGGGTATGCGCCCGGGCCCCGCGGTTTCACCGGAATGACCGGCAACTTGCTGAAATGCCTGGAGAACAGTTGAAGTCGCCGGGTAAACTCCGGCACCCGGCAATCACCTCTATTTGATCGTTAGTTGGAGAAATAGCTGTTGCACTTAAAGGTGAACATCCTCAAAATAGTCGCTCACCGTCTGCTTCCCCCACGTCGACGGTGCACGCCAGTTCCGTCTCCCCAGACGGAGCCCCGAAACCCCGGCCAGCCCCCCTGCCGGGGTTTCGCTTTTAGGGGCACCGTTGGCGGGGATGACGCGTCTAGCTAGTCATTTATAGGGCTGAGCGCCGATAGCGGCTTCACGCTCGAAGCCACCGCCCCCTGCCGAACCGCCGGGAGCGGTTGACGATCAGGTGCCGGCCCAGCTTCTTTGGGCGATCCGCGGTTCCAGCTGACCGGGGAGGAGCTTCACGATCTGGTCGATGTTGCCTACGGTGCCGTACCCGGCGTGTTGTGCGTCGCCGTCGTCATCGACCGGGGTCGCTCAAAGAATAAGCGTTAGAATCCGCCGGACTGCCGCCGCGCCTCCATCGTCGCCGCCCGCAGTGCCGCCGGGCATCCGCTGCTGTGCACCGACGCCGCCCGACGCGCCGCACTGTCTGTCCGCCCGTCCGCCCGTCCGCCCGCCGCCGCGACGGGACGGGAACGCGGCGGTTTGGGCGGTGCTTCGGCGCTAGGCAATGTCGTCATCGTCTGCGCCTCCCGGGTCGGGGCAAAAGCCGCCAGACCGCGACAAGCGCAGGATAAACAACGAGCGTCCCCAAGATGGCGGCGTAGGGTGGCGAAATCATGCCGCCGCCGATACGCGCGGCCAGCCCCCCGCAGACAAGCCCGGCCGCGAGCGCAAGTGCGGCATGACGCGGGAACACCCAAACCACCCGTGCCACCCGCCGAATCACTGACGCCTTTCGTGTGAGCCGCCGCGCCCCCGTTCGTCGGCGACGAGAGGGAACGGTGGCGGTGCTCGGCCCGCTCCTTGTCCCTGCTTGAGCCTTCGCCACCATCCCCCCTCGCTCGCGCGCCCAACCTTCTCACTATATGTGTTCCGCAGAATAGGGGTGTAGTCCGAGGGCCTTTGGGGAAACGGAGGAGAATTTAAGCCGGACTAAAGCCGATTGCGCCGCGCCGCCTCGCGGGTCACCTCGATCGCGGCGCCGGCCTCCGCTTGCTCGCGCATTTGATGCACTTTGCGCCCTGCCGGGCGGGCGTAGCAGCGCTGCAGCCAGGCCAATGACCGCTGTCGACCTCACCTTGCTCGTCATCTTCCGTTTGGGGTCGGCAGCGACCAAACGGGAGCAACCGGTGCTTATCGGCGATTGACTCCCAGCCGTCCGATCGCCGGTAGTTTTAATGCAGGCGCGGCGGCATCGATGCCGATACTGAGACCGAGCAGGTTCAACTCGAAGCCCTCCTTGGCCGCGATCAGTACGCCGGCGAGGCCGTAAAGCGACAATTGAAAGCCTGACCCGCTCGGCGCGGCGGCAAACAATGCGCCTCCCGGCAAGAAATCCTTACCCACTGCGTTCGAGGGCAGGTCGAGGCCTAACTCGGGCAGTTGTCGTGCAATGTGTGCAAGAAACGTGTTGCTGTTAGGACCGGGCCAAGCGCGATACGTTCGCGGATAGGGGTAGGTACCGACGGCGTTGCGGATCTTTTCGATCATCGCATCCACACCCGCCCCGCGCCGATCGAGCACGATCTTTGGTTCGGCACCGAACCAGTAATTGTCAGGCCCCATCCGGTCGATGCGCACGGCGGGGGCGCCATTAGCCACACCAAAGCCGACCACCTCGTACCGAGTATACCGCTGCGCTTCGGTTGGCTTTACCGCTATCCAGGAGTGGACCGCAAACACCCCGCGCCAGGAGACGGCAGGTGCGGTAAACACCTGAATAACGGCCTCCTGGGTTTCCGCCGGGTCGGGAGCAAGGCCGGTCGGGTCGCGACGCGCTTCATACCATGGCACGCCGCCGCGCGGGTCCGGTAGCCAAACGCTCACCAGCACGGGGAGGAAAAACAGTCCGAGGAGCAACAAACCGAAGGAACACACCAACCGGCACCTCGAATGACAGCGAGTCCAGAAACGGCCCAGCCCAGGCGGCACGATCGCTGCCGACACGGTTGCACGTGGTGCCCGTCAGCTCTTCATTGATTGTGGCGGGATGACGTTCCTCATTCGCGGGCGACGGTCGAGTTAAGTCCCGGCTCACGGATCTTCTTGCTCGCCTAATCGCGTACGATCGGGCAACTCTCATCGCGCGCCCAATCCGCGAAGCTGAGGTAGTATACCCGCACGTCGTCAAATCCGGCGCGCACCGCCGCAGCTGCGGCCAGCGCCGCCCTCCCGCCCCCTTCGCAATGGGTCACGATGTGATCGCCTGGGCCGAACCCCACCCGCTCCAGCATGGCTCGCAAAGCCGGTGCCGGACGAACAATGCCATTGTCCAAGAGATCGGTATGCGATAGATGCCGGGCACCCGGCAGATGCCCGCCGCGGGTACGCTTGCGCATGTCCTCTCCAGTAAACTCTGCGCGCGTACGGGTGTCGAACACATGCGCGTCGCCACCAAGTTGACGCTTGAGGGTCGTCCGATCGACCAAACCAACGGACCCTGCGCCGGGGAGCGCCCGGAAAACGCCCTTCGAGGGCCCGGCACCCGCCGGCAGCCCGGCCGCTGAGGAAAACACAGGCCAGCCGCCATTCAGGATCACCGCCTTGATGCCAAAATACTGCAGGACGAACCAAACCCGCGCGGCGTTGGTCATGCCGCCGCCATCATAGGCCACGGCGATAGCCGAACGATCGACACCGAGCGACCCGAGAGCGTCATCCCAGTAAGCGGTCTTGGCAAAACCGGTGTCGGCCGCCTTGGCTGCGGCATCCCATTCCTCGACCGGCACACGCACCGCACCGGGCGCATGACCGGCATCAAACGCCGCCTCATCACGCGCATCGAGATAGCGTACCGGGCCGAGCGAACGCAACTCGGCGACATCAACGAAGGGATCGTCTGGCATGGCAGGTCTCTCTTCCAGAGATTAGGAATGCGGCAAAGGCCCTTGAGGGATAGCGTCGGTTATGGGCTTGGCAAGCCCCCGCGATCAGGGCACGGCTGCCGCGGTAATAGTGGATGCCGGCTAAATAATATCAGCGGAAGCCAGGATAGGGGTAGGGTGCATGCGTAGGTTCTTCGGGGCGCTGGGTTCCGTCAGCCGACTCGCTATCGAGAGCCAGGCCCTTAAGGGTAATATGCTCGGCGATCCGCCGACGCGCGTCGTCGACGTTTACGTGCCGGCCGGGCATGACGGACAAGGATTGCCGCTGCTTGTGGATCTTGTCGGGTTCACCGGCAGCGGCCTGTCGCATACGAACTGGGCCGGCTTCCGCGAGAACCTGCCGGAACGGCTCGACCGGCTGATCGGCGAACAGCGCATGCCCCCTGTCGTAGTCGCCTTTCCCGATTGCTTCACCCGGCTCGGCGGCAACCAATACATCAACTCAGCTTCGATGGGTGCCTGGGAGGACTTCCTGCTGCACGAAATGCTGCCGGCAATCGAACAACGCTTCGGATGCGGCGGTAAAGGGCGCCGCGGGGTGTTCGGCAAGAGCTCCGGCGGGTATGGCGCGATTACGCATGCGCTGCGCCACGCCGATGTCTGGTCGGCCGCAGCCTGTCATTCCGGCGATATGGGCTTCGAATTGTGCTATCTGCCCGACATGCCGGCAGTCCTGCGTGCACTCGCCGGCGCTGGGAACTCCATCGAGCGCTGGTGGCAGCAGCTTGAAGCGGCCCAAAAGCATCCGGAGGGTTCTTTCAAGGTGGTCAACGCGCTGGCGATGTCGGCCAGCTACGATCCCGATCCCGCGCAGTTTCTTGGGATCCGGCTGCCGGTCACGTTCGACACCTGCGAGGTTATCGAGGAACGCTGGGCGAACTGGTTGCGCCAGGACCCGGTAGTCGCGATCGAAACTCAGGCGGACAATCTCCGCAGCCTGAAGGCACTCTACATCGATTGCGGCGAGAAGGATCAGTTCAATCTGCTTTACGGTGCCCGTAGGCTCGTGCGTCGGCTGAATGAGCTTGGCATTGCGCACCGCTACGAGGAGTTCCCCGACAACCACACCAGTGTCGATTATCGGCTGGACATGAGCCTGCCGTTTCTAGCTCAGGCACTGGCCGGCTGATCTGCATATGCCGGGGCGGTGGCGAAAACTACCGCTCCTGCAGCTGAGTATGAAAGTCGGTTTTTGCACTGAGTTGGGGCGGCAGGCTGTTGCATGACATATTCCCGAGTTTTGGAATGAACCTGCACTCCGATCCTTAGGCTAGGACGGAGAAACGGCCCCCAAGCCGAACTGAGAAACTTGCTCTTGCCAAACGCGACGGCCACTGTCGGCACTCCTATTTGCGCTCCCGCCCCTCGATGGGGGCGGGTCGGGGTGGGGGTGACGCGTGCCGAGTGCGTCGGCTCGGTCGGGAACCGCACTTGATCGGATATCGCTTTAGTCCGCGAAGCTCGACCGCGCCGCCACCGCCCAGCGTCCGCCGTCCTCGGTGACGATCCACAACGAGCGGAACGAGCCGATCGCCGAATTGTCGGCGCGATAGCGGGTGAATTGCACGTCGAGGTGCACCTTCGCCGGCCCGGCAGCGATGACCTTACGAAAATCCCATCCGCTGTGGTGCCAGTCCGCCCCGGCGCGGGCGCGAAAGTCGCCGAGGTAGGAGCCGGGCTGCTCCCACACCCGCATGCGGCCCCCGGCAAGCCGGTAATGCGGGAAATGCAGCGTCGCGAGCAAGGCCGGCTCGTCGCCGGCATTCAGTGCCGCCATAAAGCGATCGAGTACCGCGAGCGCCGCGCCTGCCGCAGCCTTGTCAGGCTGGGCCTGAGTTCGATCGATCGCGATGATCGTTCCCCTGCAAAAGCGTCAGCCGACGGCGGCGCGAAAGATGCGCATATAGTTGCCGCCGGCGATCTTGCCCGCCTCCTCGGGGGCGAAGCCGCCGCGCAGCATCGCCGCAACGAGGTGCACCCATCGCGTGTAGTCCTGCACGCTTCCGGGCGTCACATGCTGGTCGGTGCCGATGCTGACATGGTCGACCCCGACGATCTCCGCCATCTCCTTAAGTCCGTCGACGTATTTGTCGAGGCTCGAGAAGAAGTGCCAGATGCCGACCGAGCCTCCGGTTGCGGCAATCGCCCGCGCGTGATCGGGGGTGACCTGCCGCCCTTCCAAGGGCGTTGGCCCCATCGCCCGCGACCCGGCGAGCGCGGTGTGCGACAAGAGCAGCGGTTTGGTCGCGATTTTGACCGCTTGCTTCACCATGTCCTCGGTGGCGTGTGCGACGTCGCAGACAAACCCGAGCCGGTGACAGGCGCCGATCACCTCGGCTCCGAACGGGGTGAGACCCCGATGGGTGATGGCGCCGGTCTGGAAGTCGCCGATATCGTTGGGCGTGTAGTGCACCAGCTGCAGGTGCCGGATGCCCCGCTGATGCGCTTCCTCCAGCCGCTCGAGCTTGCCCTCGAGGAAGTCGAGCCCCTCGACATCCGCGACGATTGCGGGCTGACCGGCTTTGTGCGCGGCCTCGAGATCGGCCGCGCAGAAGGCACGGCGCACGCCGTGGCTCGCGACCAACTCGTCCATCCAGGCGATGCGTTCGAGATGATGGCGATAGAGTTCGCCCGCCCCCGGCGTGCGGACCGCGGCGAGGGCGCCTTCCGCATTCCGGGCGAGGATCGGACCGTCCGGCACGTCGGCGAGGCACGCGACCGCGAGCGAACCCGTCCGCATGTGATTGCCAAGATCGTCGTTCGGCGGCGCCTTCGACGTGATCCCGGTTTTTCCGCCATGAGTGTGGACATCGACGGAGATGGCTTTCCGCAGGATGTCGAGCGCGGCAGCAGCGGTCTCGGCCGCCCGTGCGGCGGCTGTCGACCCGCTCGGTCCGCCAGCGCCGGCGAGCAGCGCACCGACCGGGGTCGCCGCCATGCTCCACAATCCATGGCGCGGTGCGACATCGTGTCCGAAACCGCAGCAGTCGGATGGCATGGCATCCTCCTCTATCGGGGCAGATTGAGGCTAAGGCCGCGCCCCGCCCGGGTCAAATTCCTGCAAAACCGGGGCGAATGCGTGCGCCGATCCTTCTCAGCCGGCTACCGCGTTTTCGCCATCTCAAAGGCGGCCGCGCGCTCGACATGACGGACGAGCGTGCTCAGATCATCGTTGGCCGCGCCCTCGAACATCGCGTGCTTATAGACCAGCCGCGCCGCCTGACAGACCCACATCGGAACGCCCAACTCCTCGCCCTGGGCGATGGCGAGGTCGATATCCTTCATCAGGATATGCATCGCCGCGCCGTAGCTGAACGAGCGATCCAGCACCGCATTCGGCACTACGGTCAGGGTCGCGCCGTTGCGGCCGCTGCCGGCATTGATCGCGTTCACCATCACCTCGGGATCGAGCCCGCCCTTGGCGCCCATCACGAAGGCTTCGGACGTCGCTGCGAGCGAGACCGCGAAAAGAATGTTGTTGGTCAGCTTCAAGATCTGCGCCGCCCCCGGCTTGTCGCCGGCGATGGTCAGCGTCTGCCCCCACAGCGAAATCAGCGGCCGCACGTGCTCCACGGCCGCGGGATCCCCCGACACCATTACTGACAAGGTCCCCGCCCGTGCGCCGGCCGGCCCGCCGGAAATCGGGCAATCGACGATTCTAACGCCGTTCGGCGCCAGCGCCGCCTCGACTTCGTGCAGGAACGCCACACCGACGGTGCAGGTATTCAGGAGCACCTTCAGCGTCCGCCCGGCGGCAAGCCCGTCGGGCCCCAACACCGCGGCCCGAAACGCGGCAAGCGTCGGCAGCGACACGATTACGGTCTCGCACTGATCCCCGACATCCTTGGGCGAGGCTGCGCGGCGCGCCTGGCGCAGCAGCAGGGGTTCCATCGCCCGCTCGTTGATGTCGAAGACGACAAGGCTGTGCCCGCCATCCAATAGCTTCTCCGCCATCGGCTGCCCCATGTTGCCGACGCCCAGATATCCGACCTGCATGCAGCTCTCCCAACTCCCGATCTCTGGCATTTCGGGCTGTAATTAAGCAGATTGAACCGCGAAGATCGCGGCAATGTCGACCAGGCCTTACGACTGGCGCAAACCGCGGATCGCGCGCCACACGCGCTCGGGCGTCGCCGGCAGCTCGATGTGCTCTACACCGAGCTCGGCCAGCGCATCGACGATTGCGTTGGCGACGACCGCCAGCCCCGGCGTGATGCCGCCCTCGCTCCCGCCCCGCATGCCGAGCGGGTGGGTCGTCGAGGGGACTTCGCTGATCTCGGTCTGGAACGAGGGAAGGCTGTCGGCCCGCGGCATCGCGTAATCCATCAGCGAGCCGGACAGAAGCTGGGCAGTGTCGCGGTCGTAGACGCATTCTTCCCAAAGCGCCTGGCCGATCCCTTGCGCGATGCCGCCGTGGCTCTGGCCGTGGATCAGCATCGGGTTTACCGCCCGGCCGCAATCGTCGATCGAGGTGTAGCGGACGATGACGACTATACCGGTCTCCGGGTCGACCTCCACTTCGCACATGGCACAGGTGTAGGCGAAAGAGGGCAGGCTCATCACCTGATCGCAGATCCCCATCAGCGGTCCGCGAAGTTCGGGCGGCACGCCGTCCCCAAGAGCAGCGGCGGCAGCCTCGAAGAGCCCGACCGAGCGGTCGGTGCCCTTCACGAGGAAGCGTTGCCGGGCAAATTCCACATCGTCCTCGGCGACCTCGAGCATCGCGGCGGCGATCCTGCGCCCTTTCTCGACAATCTCATCGGCGGCCTTGGCCATCACCCACGCCCCCAGCCGCATCGATCGCGCCGAAGATGAGCCGCCGCCCGCCTGCACCCGGTCGGTGTCCCCGGTGACCAGCCTGACCTGCTCGGGGTCAACCCCCAGCCATTCGCTGACGATCTGGGCGAAGCTGGTTTGATGGCCTTGGCCCGCCGACATCGTGCCAAGCACCAATTCGACGGTGCCAGACGGATCGATCGTCAACTCGGCCCGCTCGCGCGGTGCGCCGGTATTTAGCTCGACCGAATTTGCCACGCCGATGCCGCGATAGCGCCCGCGCCGGCGAGCGTCCGCGCGGCGCGCCTCGAAGCCCGCCCAGTCGTCCAACTCGGCGGCGCGCCGGAGCGACGCCGGGTAGTCGCCGCTGTCGTAAACGAGACCCAACGGATTGCGGTAGGGCATCGCATCGGGCGAGACGAGGTTGCGCCGCCGCAATTCCAGCCGGTCGAACCCGTGACGCCGGCAGGCGATGTCGATCATCCGCTCCAGGACAAACATGACCTCTGGGCGCCCGGCACTGCGATACGCCGAGGTTGGGGTGGTGTTGGTGAGGACACCGATGCCGCGCATATAGGCGGTCGGGATGCGATAGACGCTCGACGACACCGCGATTCCCTTTGAGAGCGGAACAAAGGAAATCGCGCTCGCCCCGAGATTACTGGTGTTGACCCCGCGCAGCGCGAGGAAATTGCCTTCCGCGTCCAACGCGAGCTCGGCTTCCGAGATGAGGTCGCGGCCGTGAAAATCGGTCAGAAACGCGTCGCGGCGGTCGCAAATCCACTTGACAGGCCGCCCCGTGCGTTTCGCCGCCCAGGCCACCAAAATAAACTCCGGGCAGGTGCTGTTGCGGATCCCGAAATTCCCGCCGACGTCGCCCGAGATGACGCGCACGGCGTCTTTCGCGACCCCGAGCGCTCCGGCAATGTCTTCGCGCTGCCGGGTGACCCCGCCGCCGGCGCTGGTGTACACGATGAAGCGCGCGGCCGGCTCATCGTAGACGCCGAGCGCCGCCCGCAATTCCATCGGAACGCCGGTGACGCGATTGATCGTCGTGTCCAATCGCACGACATGCGCCGCCCGCGCGAAAGCGGCTTCCGTGGCCGCCCTGTCGCCCGCTTCGGAGTCGATGCACCGATTGGAGCCGTGCTCATCCCAGACGAGCGGCGCTTCCGGCGATAACGCGTCCAGCGAGCGCGAGACAGCCGCAACGGGCTCATAGACCACCTCGACCCGCTCGGCGCCATCCATTGCCTCAGTGAGCGTTTCCGCGATAACGATGGCGACCGCTTCGCCGACGTAGCGTACGGCATCGTGGGCGAGAACCGGGTGTGGTGCGATGAAGAAACCGGAGCCGTCGCGGTTACGCAGCGGCACCTCGTGCGGGTTCGTCGGCACCGGGCTGTGCGGAATCGGCTTTAAGCCATCGGCCGCGGCATCGCTGCCGGTCAGCACCGCGATGACCCCTGCCCCACCGATCGCCTGTGCCACATTCATGGTCACGATCTTCGCGTGCGGGTGGGGCGAGCGCACGAGGTAGGCGTAGGCCTGGCCCGGCAGGTTGAAATCGCTCGCGTACTGTCCCCTTCCGGTGAGGAGGCGTGCGTCCTCACGTCGCGGCATCGATTTCCCGATACCCTGCGGGGCAAGCCTCTCGCGAGATTTCAGAAACGACATGGGCTTCTCAGCCGCAAATGCATCGTGGCGGTTCCTTGCGCCGAAGATTATGCCCTGTGGAAGTCCTGAACACGATTATCTGCCCGATCGCGGTTGGCTAGCCGGTTGCAACCCTGGCGGCAACACTGCTTCACGGGTGGAAGCGGGAGCCGATGGAAGTATCATGCCGTCGGGGCAGGCGGGATGGAGTAGGACATGACCGCGTCGGTTGGCGACGACATGGCCGATCTTCGGGGTGAGCTCACCAAAACCAAAGCCAAACTCGATGAGGCTTTGGCCCGAGAGACCGCGACCGCCGAGGTGTTGGGCGTCATTAATTCTTCGCCCGGCGACCTCGCCCCGGTGTTCGACACGGTGCGCTGAGCCAACGGCAGAAATCTACCCGGCCCCAGCGGTTCGATGGGGTGGTGTCGAACGTAGCGAAAGGGACATGAAAACCAGTTCCCGCCGCCGAGGCTGAGCGCCCGCTCTGCGGGAGCGGCTCAATTCGACCCAAATCGGAGCGAGTCAGCCCATCGAAAGGTCCCAAAGGGACGCCCGAAGCTTCCGCAGCCTGTTAAGGTCGGATATCCAGGCCCGAGCCAACAAGGCGGTGCCTGCCGGATGGATACGACGTATTGTGGATGCGCGTTTCGCAATGCAATGAAAGGTGGCCAACATGGGAAGGCTCGACAGCAAGGTCGCGGCGGTGACGGGCGGGGCATCCGGGATCGGCGAGGCGACGGTCAGGCGTTTCGTCGCCGAGGGCGCGAGCGTGGCATTCTGCGATCGGGACGGCGAGCGCGGCGAGCGCGTGGCGGCCGAGCTCGAGACCGCCGGCGCGAGGATCGCCTTCACGCACGCTGACGTTGGCACCGAGGCGGCATGCCTCGCCTTCGTCAACGGCGCCGCGCAGAAGTTCGGGCGCCTCGACATCCTCATCAACAATGCCGGCATCCGCAAATACGAGAAGGTCGAGGAGGCCAGCGCGGCGAGCTGGAACGAGATCCTCAACGTCAACCTGATGAGCTATGTCTTCTGTGCCAAGGCGGCGGTTCCGCTGATGCGCCGCAACAAGGGCGGCGCCATCGTCAACACCGCATCCGTCCGTTCTGTCGTCGCGGGCGGCGGCAACCTGCAATACGACACCACCAAGGCCGCCGTTGCGGGCTTGACGCGGGCGCTCGCCGCCGACCACTCGCCGGAGGGTATTCGGGTGAACGCCGTCGGCCCTGGCCCGATCTTCACGCCGTTCCATCAGCGCCGCATCGCCGCGGCCGGCGAGACCGTCGAGCAGTATAATGCCAAGGCCGCGCAAGGCACGATGCTGAAGCGCCCGGGCAGGGCCGAGGAGGTCGCTGCCGCGATCCTGTTTTTGGCCTCCGACGATGCCTCCTACGTCACTGGCGCCCTCTTGTTCGTGGACGGCGGTATGACTGCGCTGTGAGGAATACGTCCCGTGCTGACCTATGACTTTCGCCTGCCGCCCGGCCCCCAAACCGTCGAGTACGCGCGTCTTGCCGAAGACCTAGGCTTTCGCGCGGTCTGGTGTCCCGAGATTCCCGCCTTCGGCCATGACATCTGGGTCACGCTCGCCCGCATCGCCGAAAGGACGAAGCGCCTCAAGTTCGGTCCCTCCGTGCTGATCCCGAGCTACCGCCATCCGATGGCACAGGCCTCGGCCATCGCGACGCTCGAGCAGCTTGCGCCGGGACGTCTGATGGTCGGGTTCGGTACCGGCTTCACCGGGCGTGCGGGGATGGGCAAGAAGCCCCTGAGCCTGGCGAGCATGCGCACGCATATCATGCAGGTTAAGGCATTGCTGAAGGGCGAGATTGCCGACATCGACGGCGGTCTCGCCCAGATCCTCGCGTTCGACGGCTGGTTGCCCGACCGTCCGATCATCGTGCCGGTCTATATGGCAGGCCAGGGCCCCAAGGCCCGCGCGCTCGCCAAAGAGATAACCGACGGCCTGATTTCCCTCGGCGGCCCGGCCGAAGGGTTCGAGACCTGCCTCGTGCTGGCCAGCGGCACGGTCCTCGATGATGGCGAGGATGTCACCTCGCCGCGCGCCTCGACCGCCGTCAGGCCGCTCATCGCGCTCGCCTATCACCTAAGGTACACGACCGATCCCGAAAGCGTGAAAGCGCTGCCGAATGGCGAAGCGTGGCTGGCCAGCGTCGAAAATGTGGACGAGAAAATCCGCCACCTCTCCATTCACCGCGGTCATTCCCTCGACATTTCGAACGGCCATGATGCGCTTGTCGACGTATCCGCCGCCAAACAGACGACCTTCACAGGCACTCGCGAGGAGTTGCGCGAACGTCTCGCCCAGCTCGAGGCCCGCGGCGCCACCGGCATCATCTTTGGGACCAGCGGTTACGATGTGGAGCGGGAGCTGAGGGCCTACGCGGAGGTTGCTGGATTGAGGTGACGGGGAGGCGTGACGCTTAATTGCGATCGACCGCCGCCTTCCGGTACTGAGCCGGGACCCTAATGGGGTAGGCCCAGCAGGTTGGAATGACCGGGGTGAAAGTCTGAAGCGGCGCCGAGGCCTGTCGTTCGGATAGATTTTCCTCGGCCCGCTGATCGGTGGGAGCTGAGGAGTGCGTGGTCGGCTCGATGGAGGCGATTATGCACGATGCTCTCTGGAACAAGGGTCGGCTGACCGGACAGAAGCGTCCGCCGAAGTTGGAGCACCGAACCCGCGACCTCGCTTTGTTTAGGTGTTCCGAGCGGTCTGCAGTGGGTCAGCATCCCTTTTTATGTTCAGCCTTGAGGATGCCGGGTATGGTATTCGCAGTCGGCGCCTAAGTTCCGCTCACGGCGCCGCGATCCACAGCAAAGAGGGGCGTACGATGGAGCGACCACGAATGCAGCAGGCAATGCCGGAGGACCGGGACGGTTGGCATCAAATCGACGCCGGGGCGCAGCTGGAGATCCTATTCCATCCCGACCGGCGATTGCGCGACCGGGAACCCGATCAGATTGTACGCCCCTCGATCGTCGTTGCCGTCGCCGGCCAGCGCGAGCAGGCGCTGCGCTTCGATCCGTTTAGTTTGGGCGCCCACTACCACATCCGGCCTGGTCTCGCGCCGCAAATACCGCTTCCGGTCGCAGACGGGCTGCAGCCGCTCGACGCGATTCTCGCGTTTTTCGAGAGACCGCTCCGCTTTCGCGGCCTCCTCGCACTCGCCGAGGAAGACGAAGTTGCGGCGCGGCTCTCGGATGACGAGTTGAAGAATGCCGCCCAACAGATCCGCGCCATCAGCACCGCCGCGAAGACGCCCGCTTAAGCGTCCGGCCGGATGCTGGACATGTGGAGCGGTTGGGGCATCCGGACGCTTTCGACCGACAACCCCTCCTATAATCCCGCTTCCTATCAGAACGGCGCCGTGTGGCCTCACGACAACGGCCTCATCGCCATGGGCTTCCGACGCTACGGCTTCGTCGAGGAAGCAGCGC
Organism: uncultured Alphaproteobacteria bacterium; assembly: GCA_963734125.1. Taxonomy (GTDB): domain Bacteria; phylum Pseudomonadota; class Alphaproteobacteria; order ATCC43930; family CGMCC-115725; genus DATARH01. The sequence goes on along the minus strand of CAVTGB010000033.1, from coordinate 2,146 downwards.
GCATTGCCCGCGACGCGCCGGCCGGCAAGCTCTACATCGACCCCGCGCTGCCTGAGTGGCTCCCGGAACTCACCATCAGAGATCTTCACGTCGGTGAAAACGTCTTCGATCTGCGGTTCTGGCGCGACGACGGCGCTACACGGTTCGAGACCCTGAAAGGCGATCCGGCCGCTGTCGCCCAGAAGTGCTACGCCACCGGCATGACGCGATGGCTGTAGTGCGCCACCGGTAGTTTACTAGGTGTAACCCTATGGACTGGATGTGGCCCGGGGTCATGCTGCCCCATTCGCGCAGCGTGTTGATGCCATGCGTTATCCAATTCAGGATCGGAGTCATCCTAGGGGACGCCGCATTCATTCAAATTCTCCGTGGCGCTCAACGCGACGCACCCGCCTCAGATCGGCATGCGATATCCATAGAACTCGTGATCTTCGTTGTAGCCGCCTTGGCCCGCGCCAAGGTGAGCGAAATCCTGGACGAACTCGATCGCCGCGATCCACTTGACCATCTTGAAACCCAGCTCGTTCTCGCAGCGCAGCCGCAGCGGCGCGCCGTGAAGCACGCTGAGCGGCGCTCCGTTCATTTCGTAGGCGAGGATCGTCAATTGATGGCGCATGTTCGCGATCTTGTGAACGTCGTAATAGCCGCCGCCTGCCGAGCCTTCGGAGAGCGAATAGAAGACCGCGTAGCGGGCCTCGGCCGTCGGCGTTACGATATCGAGGATGTAGCGCATCGGAACACCGCCCCATTCGGCGACGCCGGACCATCCCTGAATGCAAAAATGCTCGGTGATCTGATCCTGTTTCGGCATCTCCTTCAGTTCGGCATACGAGAACGTCTTTGGGTTCTCGACCAGCCCGTAGACGCGGAGCCGGTAGTCCGCGAAGCCGCCTTCGATCAACGCATCGAACTCGGCGGAGTTCGGCAACGTGCCATTAGGCCAGAAATACGACGAGATCTCCGGCCCGGTGTACTGGGTCTTCGGGTCCCCCCATTCCCCGACAGCCATCAGGGGGCCGACCACGGTTTGTCCGATCCTTTGAACCAGGCGGGCATGCCTGATCGTGAAGGGCGAGGCGAGCCACCACGTCACGATCACCACGACCATCGCGCACCCCCAGATCACTAGGCCGTTCCAGGAATCGTCGTTCACCCCGGCCCACATGTAGTTCAAGTTCTGGCGCGCTCCGGTGATGAACACCAGCGTCACATGGACGAAGATGAAAAACAGAAACCAGCACAGCACGCCAAAGTGGATCGTCCGGGCCGCCTGGCGGTTGAGGATCCTCGCGAACCAGCCGAGCCGGTTGGCGATCGCCGGGCTCTGCATCAAGCCGGTGACCACCGCCAGCGGGGCGGCGACGAACACCGTGACGAAATACGTAAGTTGTTGCAGGCTGTTGTAATTCGTCCAGCTGTGGTCCGCAGGGAACTGCAGCGACAAGTACTGCAGCGCCGTCGAGAGGGCGCTGGGGAAAACCGCCCAGGTGGTCGGCACCAGCCTGTGCCACTGATCGGTCGCGAACAGCAGCACGTAAAAAATCGCGCCGTTGAGCACCCATAACAGATCGAAGGTGAAATGCCACCAGCGGGCGAGCCCGATCGAATGGCGAACGCCCGGGATGCCAGCCATTTCGGGATGGTCACGGAATCGTCTTTCGACGTCCATACCCGATCTTCGGAACCTCATGCTGAAAGCGGAACCAGTCCGTGCCGGGGGTGCAATCCCGCCGCCAGTAAAGGCGCGGATGATCGGCGAGGATCTGGATACCCGCCCGAATGATGAACATCATCAAGAAGAAATTGAAGAAATGCAGCAAACGCAGCCACAAGGGGAAACCCGAATACACCGCCGCCGAGGACGGGGTGCCGCCGGGGTAGCGCGCGATGAATTCCTGTACGCCGGGCATCGTTGGCGGCTACTTCTGCGGCAGACCGCAATCCCGATAATCAGGAGAACAACGACCAGCGGTATGGCCCACAAGACATTGATCCAGCGACTGCCCAACCGAATACGCGGGACCACACCTTCTTGCGGCGGCGGCCGATCGCTCGACGAATACGGTCGTCCGCAGCGCTCAAGCTTGTTGCGTCGTGCGGCTGCGGCGCTTGGCGAGGTTCCTTCGCACGAGCCTCCGCCGTCATG